>NZ_PEJT01000007.1:0-291395 GCF_002750935.1 Stenotrophomonas sp. LMG 10879 | reverse complement strand
CTGCCCCTCTACAACGACAAGGCGAACCGCCTCGTCCCTCATGCCCTGAGTGATCTGTTTTGCCATGGGTCTACCTCGATGCTCGAAAATGATCCTATCGAGTGTCCAAGTTGATTAGACCACCGCAGTAAAGGAGGAGGGGGCGGCCGCAGGCCGGCGCCGGGGGACATTTGCCCAGACCCCTACCTGCCCCGGCGGGGCCCTTAAGCTGGCAGAGAGCCGGACGAAGACGCGCTCCAGAATCCCAGACGGCAGGCAAAAAAAGACCCGGCAGAGGGAGGGATCTGCCGGGTCCGGATTGCATGGGGGGAGGGACCCATGCAATGAGCGTGGGCGTCGCGCCAGTGGCTGTTGCCAGTCGCATCCGCCGTGCATTTGCGTTGATGCAATGCAGCATACGCCGATCATGCGGCAATGCAACAAAAAATACGAAGGCGCCGTTTCCGGTGCCTGGATCCCTTTCAGATCAATGGGTTGATCAGGCAGCAGGGCCGCGGTAGCGGCAGCCCGAGGTGCAGGTTTCGTGCACGGTGATCTCGCTCAATGCCGGCAGGCTGGGCTTGAGCTCGTTCCAGATCCACACCGCCAGATTCTCGCTGGTCGGGTTCTCCAGGCCGGGGATGTCATTGAGGTAGTGATGGTCCAGGCGGTCGTAGATCGGCTGGAACGCCGCCTTCACGTCGCCGAAATCCATGATCCAGCCGGTCTGCGCACCCGGCTCGCCCTCCACCTTCAGTTCCACCCGGAAGGAGTGGCCGTGCAGGCGCGCGCATTTGTGCCCCGGCGGCACGTTGGGGAGGCGGTGCGCCGCCTCGAGCATGAAGACTTTGAAGATTTCCATGTCGCGATTGTACGCCGCAGGCGCCGGATCAGCCCGGTCCCGCGTTGCCTTTCCGTGAAGAACTTCTTTTCATCCGGATGAAGAGATGATAGTTTCTCTTATATCCGTATGAAGAGATGTTATTGGCCGCAACCCGGCCAGGCATGGATTACTGCGGAACTTACCTCGTCCTTCCACTACCTCCCCCACATCGTCATGCCCCAGCACACCCTGCTCGTGGCGGCCCTGGCCGTCGCTCTGGCCGCGCCTTTGTCTGCCGCCGCCGAAACCACCGCCGACGCCAGCGGCGAAGCCAGCACCCTGGCTGCCGTGCGCGTCACCGGTTCCAACATCAAACGCGCCGATACCGAAGCCTCCAACCCTGTGCAGGTGATCGGCCGCCAGCAGCTGGAACAGACCGGCAAGGCCACCGTGGCCGATGTGCTGCGCTCGATCTCGGCCAACACCGGCAATGCCAGCAACGAGACCACCAACAACGGTTGGGCGTCGGGCTCGGCCGGCATCGGTCTGCGTGGCCTCTCGCAGAAGAACACGCTGGTGCTGCTCAACGGCCGTCGCCTGGCCAACTACGGCTTCCCGGCCGGCGGCCTGTCGGACACCTTCGTCGATCTCAACGCGCTGCCGCTGGTGGCCGTCGAACGCATTGAAGTGCTCAAGGATGGTGCATCGGCGGTGTACGGCAGCGATGCGGTGGCCGGCGTGGTCAACATCATCACCCGGCAGAACTTCGAAGGCGCCGAGATCGGCGGCAGCTTCGGTGGCGCCGACCAGGGCGGCCTGCACGAGCAGAACCTGAAGTTCGTGGGCGGTCTGGGCGACATCGACAAGGACGGCTACAACATCCTCTTCAGCCTGCAGGCCTACAACCGCGAGCGACTGGACCAGGACGAGCGCAACCTGACCAAGAGCGGCATCTACAGCGACCAGCCCGGCGGCCGCTGGAACGGCTGGTCGGCCAAGGGCGCACGCTATCTGGTCAATGGCACCTCCGTGCCGATGCTCGATGCCAACGGCAACTGCCCCACCGGCACCACCCGCGTGGCCAGTGCACCGATCGACGGTCTGGCCGGTGACACCTGCGGCTACAACCAGGCGCCGTACACCACCCTGATCCCTTCGACCAAGCGCTACCAGGCCTACGCCAACGGCACCTTCCGCCTCGGCGACAACGTCGAAGCGTTCGGCGAAGTGCTGTACAGCCAGATCAAGAGTGCTGCCTGGTTCGGCAGCAGCCCGTTCTTCACCCTGGAAAGCGGTCGCTTCGCACTGAACGCGCAGACCGGCCTGGCCGAGCCGGTGTCGTCCAACCTGCCGGCCGGCAATCCGTACAACCCGTACGGCCGCGCGATTCCGATCGAATACACCTTCTTCGACCTCGGCGGCACCATCAAGACCAACCGCTCCACCGCCTATCGCGGTGTGTTCGGGCTGCGTGGCAACACCGAGAAGTGGGACTGGGAAGTGGCCGCGTTCGGCGCGCGCAGCAGCGAGCGCGAAACCGTCTCCGGCGGCTTCGCCAACCGCTGGGCGCTGGCCAATGCGCTGGCGACCGGCAGCTACAACCTGCTGAACCCGGCGGCGACGCCGCAGTCGGTGCGCGATTCGATCAACATCGCCACCCTGCGTCCGGCCGAGTCGGTGCTGCAGGGCATTGATGCGAAGATCTCCGGCAGCCTCGGCCACACCTGGGCCGGTGACATCGGTTTCGCTGCCGGTGCCGAATGGCGCCGCGAGAAGCTTGATTCGAACAACCCGTGGCAGATCGACGCCGGCCTGCAGGTGCGCCCGGCGATTGCCGAAGTGCATGGCGAGCGCAAGGTCAGCGCCGCTTATGCCGAGGTCAACGTGCCGCTGGCATCGACCCTGGAGCTGTCCGCCGCCGCCCGCGCCGATCATTACGATGATTTCGGCGACGCGTTCTCGCCCAAGCTCGGCCTGCGCTGGCAGCCGCTGGATTTCCTGCTGGTGCGTGCGTCCGCGTCGAAGGGCTTCCGTGCGCCGTCGCTGTCGGAGAACTCCAACAGCACCAGCATCGCCTACGGCAGCGTGGTCGACCCGCGTGATCCGGACGTGCCGGGCTCGCGGCAGAACCCGACCTTCTTCACCGTCGGCAACAACGACCTGAAGCCGGAGCGTACCAAGAGCGTGAACTTCGGCGTGGTGCTGTCGCCGTGGGCGAACACCAACCTGAGCGTCGACTACTACCGCATCCAGCTGGACAACCTGGTCGGTACCAACAACACCCAGACCCTGGTCAACGACAACGTCGCCGGTGCCGTGCAGCGCGATGAGCGTGGCAAGCTGCAGGCGGTCTACAACCGCTACCAGAACCTGAGCGAGCTGAAGACTTCGGGCATCGACGTCGAGCTGCGCCAGCGCATCCCGACCACCGCCTTCGGTGACTTCACCGTGACCTCGGCCTACACCCACGTGCGCGACTACCGGCGCCCGACCGTGGTCGGTGGCCCGTTGGTGGACTATGCCGGCAGCAACCTTGGCGCCACCCTGCCGAAGAACAAGGCCACCACCACCCTGGACTGGAAGTACAGCGACTACACCGCTGCGGTGACCTGGTACTACACCAGTGGCTACGACCAGAAGGCCAGCACCGCCGCCGCCGCGGTGCAGAGCCGCGTCGATGCCTACAACCAGTTCGATCTGTACCTGGGCTACACCGGCATCGAGAACCTGACCGTCTATGCCAAGGTGCAGAACCTGGGTGACAAGACGCCGCCGTACGACGCTTCGTTCCCGGGCATCCGTGCGCCGTACGACTTCAGCCAGTACGACCTGCGTGGCCGCTACTTCACGCTGGGCTTCGATTACCGCTTCTGATCCACCCGCCGCGGCCGGCCACCCCGTGTGGCCGGCCGTGTTGCCATGTTTCTGGGGAGTCACCGTGTCCTTCCACCGCCGTGCTGTTTTCCCGCTGTTGCTTGCCGTCGCCACCGCCGTATCGCTGCCGTCTGCGGTGCATGCGCAGAGTGCCTATTTCTTCCCGAAGACCACCGATGCAGCGGCCTTCGATAGCGCCATTCCCACGCCGGAGCAGTTCCTCGGCTATCCGATCGGCAGCCGTTACACCCGCCACGACCAGCTGGTGGCTTACTTCCAGGAGCTGGCCAAGCACTCGGACAGGATCAGCGTGCGCGAGATCGGCCGCAGCTATGAGGGTCGCCCGCTGCTGATTGCCACGGTCACCGCTGCCGGCAATCACGCGCGGCTGGAACAGATCCGCCAGCAGCACGCGACCTTGGTTGATCCGGCGCAGCCGCGCAGCGCTGCCGGTGACAGTCCGGTGGTGGTGTGGCTGGGCTACAGCGTGCACGGCAACGAGACCTCCAGCGGCGAAGCGGCGATGCTGACCGCGTACTACCTGGTGGCCAACCGCAGCGCGGAAACGCAGCAGTGGCTGCAGCAGGCGGTGGTGCTGTTCGATCCGGCGCAGAATCCCGATGGCCGCGACCGCGCCGCCAACTGGCACAACGCCTGGGCGTCAGATCCGGCCTCGGCCGATCCGGCCGACAAGGAGCACGTTGAGCCGTTCCCGCAGGGCCGTACCAACCACTACTTCACCGATCTCAACCGCGATTGGCTGGCGCTGACCCAGCAGGATTCGCGACCCAAGGTAGCGCAGTTCCACCAGTGGTACCCGAACGTGCAGATCGACTTCCACGAGATGGGCAAGGACAGCACGTACTACTTCGAGCCATCGCCGAAGAGCATGCACAGTCCGTTGATCCCGGCAGCGTCGTACGAGTTCAACAAGACCCTGGCCAAGTACCATGCCCAGGCGCTGGATGCGCTGGGTTCGCTGTACTACACCGGTGAGAACTTCGACAATTTCTCGCCCGTGTACGGCTCGACCTATCCCGACTTCCACGGCGCGGTCGGCGTCACCGTCGAACAGGCCAGCTCGCGTGGTCGCGTGCAGGAATCGGTGAATGGACTGCTGACGTTCCCGTTCACCATCCGCAACCAGGTGGCCACCGGCTTGGGCACCGTGCGCGGTGCGGTGACCGAGCGCAGCGCCCTGTTCGATCTGCAGAAGCAGTTCTTCCAGAGCGCGCTGAAGCAGGCCGCGCAGCAGCCGGTAAAGAGCTTCGTGTTCGGCGATGCGCATGATCCGGCATTGACCCGACGCCTGCTGGAACTGCTGTTGCTGCACAGGATTGAAGTGCATGCGTTGGATCGCGCCGTCACCGTTGATGGCCAGCGTTTCGAAGCAGGCAGCGCCTACGTGGTGCCGGTGCAGCAGGCGCAGTTCCGGCTGGTCCATTCGATCTTCGCCGAGACCCCGCCGATCAAGGGCGACGTGTTCTACGGCAGCACCAGCTATGCGATCGCCCCGGCCTACGGCGTGGCCTCTGCTGGCAGCCGCAGCCGCATCGACGGCGGCGCCCGCGTGCTCGAGGTTCCCGCGGTACAGGGCGGAGTGATCGGCGGTGAAGCGGGCTTCGCCTACGTGATCGACTGGCGCGACTACAACGCGGGCCGCGCACTGGCCGGCCTGCAGGCCAAGGGCTTGTCCACGCGTGCCACCTTCCAGCCGTTCACCGCCAGCACCGCACAGGGTGACGTGGCCTTTGCTGGTGGCAGCATCGTGGTACCGGTCGCCGGGCAGCCACTGCAGGGCGCAGCGCTGCAGGAAGCGGTCGCCGCCGCAGCGCGGGCAGCCGGCGTGCAGGTGCATGCGCTGTCCAGTGGCCGCAGCCGCGATGGCATCGACCTGGGCAGTGATGGCGTCAAGGCACTACGCAAGCCAGCCGTCGCGCTGGTGATGGGCGAGGGCGTGGCCGCCACCGAAATCGGTTCGGCCTGGTTCCTGCTCGACCAGCAGCTCCGCCTGCCGGCCAGCAAACTGGACCCGCAGCAGCTGGGCAAGGTATCGCTGGACCGCTACACCACGATCGTGCTCTCCGGCGGCACCTACACCGGCATCGACGCAACCGCGGTAGCGGCATTGAAGCGCTGGATCCAGGCCGGTGGATCACTGGTCACCTATGGCAGCGCTTCAAAGTGGGCGATCGAACAGAAACTTGCCGACGGCGAGAAGCTGGGCAAGGAAGAGGACGCGGGAGACAGCGCGCGCCGCGCCTTCGGTGACCAGCGCGATATCGCCGCGATCGAGCGTGTCAGCGGCAACATCCTCAGTGCCGACGTCGACCCCAGCCATCCTTTGGCGTTCGGCGTGCCGCGCCGGCAACTGGCGATCAACAAGGAGAACACGGTCATCCTGCAGCCGAGCGCGAACGGGTTTTCCACGGTGGTGCGGATCGACGACACGCCGCGGGTGAACGGGTATCTGTCCGAGCGCAACCGCAGTCGCGTGGCCGGCAGTGCGTGGCTGCTGGTGTCGGCGCAGGGGCAGGGCAACGTGATCCTGTTTGCCGATGATCCGGCGCATCGCAAGTACTGGCATGGCACTGACCGGTTGCTGATCAATGCGATCTTCTTCGGGAATCTGGTGAATCCGACGAAAGCGCGGGGTTGAGGCATTACGCGCTTCGATTGATGCGTGTGGGGGAGGCCGGGCGGGCTGCGCAGGACACGCCGTAAACCCGTCCGTGGGGGCTCGATGGCGCCATCCATGGCGCCAACGGTCCTGCGCACCCCGCCCGGCCTCCCCTCGACAGTTTCCAGCGGGCGCGGACGCATCAAACCCAAGGCGGGGGCAAGGGCAAAAGCAAAAGCAAAAGCTGGAATTCCGGCTTTTGCTTTTGTCTTTGAATTTGAATTTGATTTTGATTTTGATTTTGATTTTGATTTTGATTTTGATTTTGATCCTTCTTCTCCCGGCTACCCGGCGGGACAAGTAGGCGCTGGAAATGTCTGAAGCGCTGGGGAGCGGGGTCGGCGCAAAACCGCAGGCGCCATGGATGGCGCCTACGAGCCCCCATGGATGGGTTTACGGCGTGTTTTGCGCCGACCCCGCTCCCCAACGCCCACACAAAACCAACCGCCAGCTCTCAAACCACCCGGCAGCCAGCAACAAAAAAGGGACGACGCGTTAGCGTCGTCCCTCGATAAGCAGCCCCCGCGCAGCGGGAGACGCCATCCCTGTCAGCTGGGATCAGCTGGCGCGACCGCCGCCACCACCCTGGCCGCGGCCACGGCCGCCACCCGTATTGGCACCGCCACCGCGACGCTGGCCCTGACCGGCACCTGCGCCCGCGCGCTGCTGGCCGTTGCCAGCGCCCTCGCGACGGCCACCGCCGGCCTTCTTCGGGCCTGCATGTGCATGACGCGGCGCATCGCCGTGCGGACGGCGCGCGTGGGTCTTGCGCGGCACGCGCTCGCCGGTATCGGCCTCGGCCTTGCCCGGAGCACTGTTGCCCCAGCGGATCGGCGTCTGCAGCTCGAAGCCCGGCACATCGCGGATGTCCATGTCGCGGCCGAGCAGGCGCACGATCGCGCGCAGCAGCTTCACTTCATCCTGCGCCACCAGCGAAATCGCTTCACCGGTCGCACCGTTGCGGCCGGTACGGCCAATGCGGTGCACGTAGTCTTCGGCCACCATCGGCAGATCGAAGTTGATCACCTTCGGCAGCTCGTTGATGTCGATACCGCGCGCGGCGATGTCGGTGGCCACCAGCACGGTGACACGGCCGGCCTTGAAGTCGCCCAGCGCACGCAGGCGCTGGCCCTGGCTCTTGTTGCCGTGGATCGCCGCGGTCTTGATTCCGGACTTTTCCAGGAACGCGGCCAGCTTGTCGCTGCCGTGCTTGGTGCGGGCAAACACCAGGGTCTGCTCGCGGCTGTCCTGCGCCAACAGGTGCAGCAGCAGATCGCGCTTGCGGCTGGCATCGACCGGATGCACCTTGTGGGTGATGGTCTCGGCCACGGTGTTCTTCGGCGTCACCTGGATCTGTTCCGGGTTGCGCATGAACTCCAGCGCCAACTGGCGGATGTTGTCCTCGAAGGTGGCCGAGAACAGCAGGGTCTGGCGGTTCTGCTTGGGCAGCTTGGCCAGGATGCGCTTGATCGAGGGCAGGAAGCCCATGTCCAGCATGCGGTCGGCTTCGTCCAGCACCAGCACTTCAATGCCGGACAGGTCGATGCTGCGACGCTCCAGGTGGTCGATCAGGCGGCCCGGGCAGGCCACCAGCAGGTCCACGCCGCGACGCAGGATGTCGAGCTGGTTGCCCATGCCGACGCCGCCGTAGATGCAGGCGCTGGGGATGCGCAGGTACTTGCTGTAACCGCGCAGGCTGTCATGCACCTGGGTGGCCAGCTCGCGGGTCGGTGCGAGGATCAGCGCGCGCGGCTTGCGCGGGCCGGTACGCACTTCCTGCGAGGCGGTGCCCAGATGCTGCAGCAGCGGCAGGCCGAACGCGGCGGTCTTGCCGGTGCCGGTCTGCGCGCCGGCCAGCAGGTCGCGACCGGCCAGCACCAGCGGGATCGCCTGCTGCTGGATCGGGGTCGGGGTTTCGTAGCCCTGCTCGGCGAGCGCACGCAGCAGGAAGGGCGCAAGGCCCAGGGATTCAAAAGACATCGAGATTGCTCCAAGTACAGTTAACGCCTGTCCGAACGGACAGACGGGGGCAGATCAAACTGATCGGCTGACTCGGAGCGTTCCCGTGAACCGCGCTGCGAGAATTGGGTGCAGCCAACGCGAAGCGCAGGCTGGAATGCGTGACGAACGGCGTCGGAGTGGGGGCGGGCGATGGGGCGGACCCCTGTCGCCGGCGATCCCGGAGGGAAACGGACGGCCGCTGCAGACCCGGATAGTCTAGCGGAAGGATGAGACCTGACGCAAAACAGGCTGTTCAGGTTGGGGTTTCCGGCAGGGCTGCGCCCTGCACCCGCCGAGGCCAAGGCAACGGCAACGTCAACAGCGGGCATTCCGTGGGATGGCGGGGTGGGTCCGGTTGCGGGGGCCGCTGCAAGTACGTCCATGTAAGCTCGGTCGCCGCTTGCTCGTGTGCGCTGTCCTGCGCACACGGCAAGACCGGGGTTGGGCGTCCTGCTCAACCCGCCCGAGGCATGCCTCGGGCCCATGCGGCTCACGCCCCCGCAACCGGACCCACCCCGCCTTCGACAGATTTCCGCGATCTGTCGGAATTGCATGGCCTGCTCTGGGTGGGTGTCGACCTTGGTCGACACGTAGATCCACGCCATGCGTGGATGCTCTTCGATGAATTGTCGAAATATTCGATTTCGATGGAGATTCATCCACGCATGGCGTGGATCTACCAACCGTCACCGGAAAACTGTCGAGGGTGGGGTGGTGTGGGCCTGCAGGACCGTTGGCGCCATGGATGGCGCCATCGAGCCCCCATGGATGGGTTCACGGCGTGTCCTGCAGGCCCACACCGCCCCGCCCAACCCACAGAAAACCCAGAGCCGGCTGTTGCCGTTGCTCCCGCCGTTGCTTTGGCTTGGCTCCGGCCTCTGCAGGTGCAGGGTGCAACCCTGCCGAACCCCCACTACGGTAGGGTGGGCCGATGCCGCGCTGCAGCTTGGCTGCACCGGATATTTGATTACACTTGAAACTTGTTTGCCCACGACTCCGGACACCCACCATGAAGCTTGGTTCCTTGAAGGAAGGCGGCCGCGACGGCACCCTGATCGTCGTCTCGCGTGACCTGCGCCACGGCGTGCGCGCCACCGGCATCGCCGCCACCCTGCAGTTGGCCCTGGAGGACTGGAGCCATCTGGCTCCGCGCCTGAACGCCCTGTATGACTCGCTCAATGCCGGTGACGCCGATGGCGTGTTCGACCTGGACCCGCAGGCCCTGGCCGCGCCGATGCCGCGCGCCTATGAATTCGTTGATGGCAGCGCCTACCTGCCGCACGTCGAGCGCGTCCGTCGCGCCCGCGGCGCCGAGGTGCCGGAGAGCTTCTACAGCGATCCGCTGATGTACCAGGCCACCAGTGCCGGCTTCTATGGCCCGCGCGACGCGGTCAAGGTGGTCAGCGAGGACTACGGCATCGACCTGGAAGCAGAGATCGTGGTGATCACCGACGACGTGCCGATGGCGGCCACCCCGGAGCAGGCCGCCGGCCACATCCAGCTGATCGGCCTGGTCAACGACGTCTCGCTGCGCAACCTGATCCCGGGCGAGCTGGCCAAGGGCTTCGGCTTCCTGCAGTCCAAGCCGCGATCGGCGTTGTCGCCGGTGTTCGTCACCCCCGATGAGCTGGGCGCTGCCTGGCAGGACAGCAAGGTGCACCTGCCGCTGCTGACCCACATCAACGATAAGTGGTTCGGCGCGCCGGAAGCCGGTATCGACATGCAGTTCAACTTCGCCCAGCTGGTCGCGCACGCGGCAAAGACGCGCCCGCTCAGCGCCGGCACCATCGTCGGCTCGGGCACCATCGCCAACGAAGACACAAGCAAGGGCGCGTCCTGCTTCGCCGAACAGCGCGTGGTGGAAACCCTGCGCGACGGCAAGCCGAGTACGCCGTTCATGTCCTTCGGCGACGTGGTGCGCATCGAAATGCTCGATGCCGCCGGCAACAGCATCTTCGGTGCGATCGAGCAGCGCATCGAACAGGCGGCCAAGCCCTGAGCATGGAGGCGGCGATGGAGATCCCGGTCGACGACGGCATCGTGCTGTACACCTACTGGCGATCCAGCGCCGCCTACCGCGTGCGCATCGGCCTGGCATTGAAAGGCCTGGCCTTCGAAGCACGACCGGTGCATCTGGTGCGTGAGGGCGGTGAGCAGCACCATGACGGCTACCGCAGGCTCAACCCGCAGCAGCTCGTGCCCACGCTGCTGCACGACGGTCACGTGCTGACCCAGTCACTGGCGATCCTGGAGTATCTGGAAGAACGCTTCCCGCAGGTGCCGCTGCTGCCGGCCGATGCCGCGGGCCGTGCACGGGTGCGGGCGCTTGCGCAACTGGTGGCCTGCGACATCCACCCGATCAACAACCTGCGGGTGATGCAGTACCTGGAGCGCGATCTGCAGTTGCCGGCCGATGCACGCACGCAATGGACGCTGCACTGGATGGCCGAGGGCTTCGCGGCGATGGAGGCGATGCTGGCCGCCAGCGCGGAGACAGGCACGTTCTGCCACGGTGACCGCCCGGGTCTGGCTGACATCTGCCTGCTGCCGCAGCTGTACAACGCGCACCGCTTCGGCCTGGATCTGGCGCCGTACCCGATCCTCCGCCGGATCGAGACCGCCTGCCAGCAGCTGGACGCATTCACCGGTGCACGCCCGGAAAACCAGGTCGACGCCGCCTGACGTGCCGCTGTGCTCGCCGGGCATGGCCCGGCGCTACCGGTCTCCGGCGCGCGCGGAATCGGCCACCAGCAGCTGCCGCAGGTCATCGCGGAACAGCCTGTAGGCGTCCTCGCGCCGCGCTTCATCCTTCTGCCGCAGCACCCAGGCCGGATGCACCGTGGCGTAACCACGGGTGCCATCGTCCAGCACGTGCCAGCGACCACGGTCGTGCATCAGGTTGAAGCCGCTGCCGAACAACGCGGTCGCTGCGGTGGCACCCAGGCAGACGATCACCTGCGGTTTCACCCGTGCGATCTCGCCCTGCAGCCACGGCCGGCAGGCGTGTACATGGCGACTCTCAGGGCGCTTGTGCAGGCGAAGCTTGCCGCGCCGTTCGTGGTGGAAATGCTTCACCGCGTTGGTCAGGTACAGCGTGCTGCGTTCGACGCCCAGTTCCTGCAGCGCGCGGTCCAGCAGCTTGCCGGCCGGGCCCGCGAAGGGACGGCCACTCAGGTCCTCGACATCGCCGGGCTGTTCGCCCACCAGCATGATGCGTGCATCGGCACGACCTTCGCCGAACACGGTCTGGGTGGATGCCTCCCACAACGGACACTGCCGGCAGACGGTCGCCTGCTGGCGCAGCGCCTGCAGGCTGCCATCGTCGGCAGTGGCATCGGCTGCACCGTTCTGCCGCGCTGGAATACGCCGTTGCGGCGCCTGTGCCGGCCGATCGTGCATCTCCTGCACGCGGCTGGCTGCATCGCGGACAAGGCCAGGCAACAACTGTGCTTCGGGAAGGTGCTTCCAGTACCGCGTGGGCATTTCCTGCTGCATCATCCGCGTGTTGAGCCGCGCCGGATTGAAGATGCTGGCGTAATAGGTCTGCCACAGCGTTTCGCGTGCGTCTTCGGCGGGGGCATCCTGACGGGTGCCGCCATCGCCGAACCATAGCGCGCTGCCATCCCACTGCACGCTGCGCGTGGGCGTCAGGATCGCCCAGCGCATGCCGGCGAAACGGCGGGCGAAGAACGGTGCAACGCGGTCGACGATGTTGTGATCGGGCTCGAACCAGGCGATGAACGCGTCGGTCTCGCCGGGCACCTCGCGGAAGCGCACGAAGGCCTTCATCTTGTGCGTATCGCGGCGCACCGCCTGCGCCAGCGCCATCAAACGCAGCACATCGGCATCGGCCGGATTGGACAGCACCGTGCGTTCGCCGTGGGCGATGCGCCACAGCAGGCGGTACAGCAGCGGCAGGCGCTGCGGATCGCGATGGCACAGGCAGGTCGCGGCCAGTTCCACGAAGTCGCGCGGCACGTTCGGTGCGATGGCACCGTCGGGCAACGGCGCCTGTTGCACCGCCGGCGCATCCAGCAATGACGGCTCGGAATCCACCCGCCAGTCCAGCTGTTCAGGGCGCACGCCGCGCAGCAACGCCTCCCGCGCCGCGTTGCGCCAGGCGTCCAGTGACCACGGCGGGTCCACCCGCAAAGACCAGCGTTGCATCTCAGGCAGCGGGCGCGGCATCGAACAGCGAGCCCTGGCGGGGTGGTGGGGCCAGCTTCGCGCGCAGTGCTGCCGGATCATCCAGCGCGCTGCGGGGATGGTGGTCGGCCAGTTGTACGAACGGCAGCAGCTTGCTCATCGGTGCCTTCAGCCGGGCCAGGTCGGCCACGCGCAGACGACCGTGGCGGCGTGCCATCAGCACGCGCTTGACGTTGCGCACGCCCAGCCCGGGCACCCGCAGCAGCAGCTCCTTCGGTGCACGGTTCAGGTCCACCGGGAAGCGCTCGGGATGGCGGATCGCCCAGGCCATCTTCGGGTCGATGTCCAGGTCCAGCATGCCGCCCTGGGTGGTGTCGGTGATCTCCTCCACGCCATAGCCATAGAAGCGCAGCAGCCAGTCGGCCTGGTACAGCCGGTGCTCGCGCTGCAGCGGCGGCGGTTGCAGCGGCAGCTGGCGGCTCGCATCGGGAATCGGGCTGAAGGCGGAGTAGTACACCCGGCGCATGCGGTAGTTGCCGTAAAGGCTGTCGGCGCTGGTCAGGATCTGCTGGTCACTGGCACCGTCGGCGCCGACGATCATCTGCGTGCTCTGCCCGGCCGGTGCGAAGCGGGGCGGGCGAGGGCGCGCGCTGCGGCTGGCAACCGGCGCGGTCACTGCCGGTGCCTTGCGGGCCTCCTTGGCTTCTTCGATGCGCCAGCGCAGCTCCCCCATCGCGCCGCGGATCGATGTGCTGGTCTTTTCCGGGGCGAGGGTGGCCAGGCCCGCCTCGGTGGGCAGTTCGACATTGATCGACAGGCGATCGGCGTAACGACCCGCAGCGGCCAGAAGCTCTGGCGATGCCTCGGGGATGGTCTTCAGGTGGATGTAGCCGGCGTACCGATGCTCCTCGCGCAGCCGTCGAGCCACCTCCACCATGCGTTCCATCGTGTAGTCCGCATTGCGGATGATGCCGCTGGAAAGGAACAGGCCCTCGATGTAGTTGCGCTTGTAGAAGTCCAGGGTGAGGGTGACCACCTCGTCCACGCTGAAACGCGCGCGCTGCACGTTGCTGGACACCCGGTTCACGCAGTAAGCGCAGTCGTAGACGCAGAAGTTGGTCAGCAGGATCTTCAGCAACGACACGCAGCGGCCATCGGGCGTGTAGCTGTGGCAGATGCCCATGCCTTCGGTACTGCCGATGCCGCCGGAGGCGCGCGAATCGCGCTTGCCCGCACCGCTGGAGGCGCAGGAGGCGTCGTATTTTGCGGCGTCGGCAAGAATGGCCAGCTTGCGTATGGTTTCCATTGAAGAAACCTACGCACGAGGGGTCTCATTGGATGAGACCGCTCCTTAATCCTTCAGGATTCCGCCGGGCATGGCCCGGCGCTACCGATGGGTCCATGCGCGGCGTTCGGGCGGCTCAGAACCCGTGGGTGATCGACGGTGCTGCCGCCGAGAAGTCCGCGTACGGATCATGCTCGCCGCTGCCGCCTTCGGACAGGCGGAACTTCAACGCCAGGCCATCGCGGGAGTCGGCCGCACGCAGGGCCTCTTCCTGATCGATGGTGCCGGCCTTGGCCAGGCGGAACAGGCACTGGTCGAAGCTCTCCATGCCTTCTTCCAGCGAGGCTTCCATCGCCGCCTTGATCTCGTGCACCTGGCCACGTCGCAGCAGGTCGCGGATCATCGGCGTGTTGATCAGTACTTCGGTGGCCGGCAGGCGGCGCCCCTCCTTGTTCTTCACCAGGCGCTGGCTGACCACCGCACGCAGGTTCAGCGCCAGGTTCATCAGCACGTTCTTGTGGGCGCTTTCCGGGAAGAAGTTGAGGATGCGCTCGATGGTCTGGTCGGCGTTGTTGGAGTGCAGGGTGGCCAGGCACAGGTGACCGGTTTCGGCGAAGGCGATCGCCGCCTCCATCGTTTCCGCATCCAGGATCTCACCGATCAGGATCACGTCGGGTGCTTCACGCATCGCATTCTTCAGCGCGTCGTGGAAGGTGTGGGTATCGAGCCCGACCTCGCGCTGGTTGACGATCGACATCTTGTGCTTGTGCAGGTACTCGATCGGGTCCTCGATGGTGAGGATGTGGCCGGTGGTGGTGCTGTTGCGGTGATCGATCATCGATGCCAGCGAGGTGGACTTGCCGGAGCCGGTGGACCCCACCACCAGCACCAGCCCGCGCGGGGTCATGATGACGTCCTTCAGCACCTGCGGCAGGTTGAGCTCTTCGATGCTCGGAATCCGGCTGCGGATGGCGCGGATGACCATGCCCACTTCACCGCGCTGCTTGAACACGTTGACGCGGAAACGCCCGGCATCGGCCAGGGCGATGGCCATGTTGAGCTCCAGCTCGCGCTCGAACTGGGGCACCTGGCCCTCGTCCATCAGCGAGTAGGCGATCTTCTTCACCATGCCCGGCGGCAGGCCGGTATTGCCGAGCGGATACAGCTTGCCCTCGATCTTGATGTACACCGGCGCGCCGGTGGTCAAGAACATGTCCGAAGCGTTCTTTTCGGTCATCAGCTTCAGGAAGTAGCCGATATCCATTGCGAATTTTCCCCAACGAAACTGCCGGTGCCCGTTGCAAGCACGGTACCGGCTTGACGACAATGGCCGCGAACCGACAACCGGTACGGCCTCCCCAATGAAACGACTTAGCTTCGCACGAATGCGCCACAGCCTGTATGTGATGGCGTTTGCATTCGCACTCTCTGCCCCCGCCTGGGCGCAGGACGGCGCGTTGGAACTGGCCCAGGCCCGGCAGGCGGTGGACAAAGCCACCCAGGCCGATGCCGACCAGTACGCCCCGGACCTGATCGGGCTGGCCCGTCAGGGACTGGAGCAGGCCCAGCGTGCCGCGGGCGACCGCCGCGAGCGCAAGAACGCACCGGCCCTGGCCCTGCGCGCTGCCGTTGACGCCGATCTGGCCCGTGCCCGCAGCGAGGAAGCCACGGCGACCGCACAGCTGCAGCTGCGCCGCAACGAGGTCAACCAGCTGCAACGCCAGTTGTCGACCGGGGAGGACCGCCGATGAAGACGATCTCCGCCCTGACCCTGGCCACGCTGCTGGCCCTGCCGGCGCTGGCCCTGGCCGCTGACAACCCGATGGTCGGCCAGCTGAGCCAGCGGCTGATGGCGATCCAGGCCAATCCGGACACCGCCGAGCTGGGCGCCTTCGAGCGCATGCAGGCGCAGCAGGCCATTGCGACCCTGGAGAAGGCCAAGCGCCGCGACCAGGAACTGGCTACCTATCTGGCCGAGCGCCGGGTCGAGATCGCCGAGACTGCCGTGCGGGCTGCGCTGGCCGCGCGTGAGGTCGACCGCCTGGAGCGCACCCGCAGCGACCTGCTGATCGAAGCCAGCCGCCGCGACGCTGCCCGCGCCCGCCAGGAAGCCGAGCAACTGCGGATGCAGGCGCAGATGCAGGCGGAAGAGGCCGAACGCCTGCGCCAGGCGGCCGAGGCCGAGACCCTGGCCCGCCAGGATGCCGAGAACGCCTTGACCAGCGTGGCCGGCAAGCAGCAGCAGCGCCTCAGCTCGGCCCAGCAGAACGCGGCCAAACTGGCTCGTGAGGAAGCCGAGCTGGTGTCCGGGCAGAAGCTGCCGGGCTCGAAGTTCGATGGCCGTGGCGAGGTCTTCACCTTCGCCGGTGACGCGTTCGCTGCCGGGGCCTCGAGCCTGTCCGGTGGCGCCCGCAACCAGGCCAAGGCGCTGGCCGAGTACGTGAACATCGGCAAGAAGGGCAGGATCCGCATCGAGGCCTATGACAGTGCCAATGGCGTCGGCCAGAAGCGGGCCGAGGCACTGCGCGATGCGCTGGTCTCCGCCGGCGTCGCCAGCAGCCGGATCCAGGTCGCGGGCAAGAAGGCGGCATCCACCCGGGCCCGCTCGGCCGAGGTCATCATCGCCCCGTAATTGCTTGATATTGTTTGTTTTTCGTTGTGTTGAGTATTCAGCCTGAACCCCGCCTCGGCGGGGTTCGGTCTTTTTGCCGCAGGGGCTTGAACCCCGTCCAGAGCAAGCGTAGGGTCAATTGTCCGGGACGCAATAACGCAGACCGGACGATGGGAGGGCCGGGCCGATGCAAGCAGGGCGCGAACCGCAGCAGATCGACGTGCGCAGGCCAGTGCCGCACGGCGTTGTGGGCACCCATGTGGGCATCGACCGGCACTCCTCCATGAACAACGCCCCGTGCCTTGCGGCCGGGGCGTTCGTGTATCTGTCGAAGGAGGTCCATCATGTTTGAAGATCAGCCCCAGAGCGAGATCGACGCCCGTCGCGCGCGCGATCCGGAGTTCCGGGCACTCCATGACCAGCACCGCAAGTTGAACAAGAAGTGCATGGATGCGGAGTTGGGTGTACTCCCGATCGATGATGTCACCCTGGGTCGAATGAAGCGCGAGAAGCTGCTGGCCAAGCAACGCCTTCTGCGAATGTACGAAACACCGCTCGCAAACTCGTCCCCCACGCATTGACGCACCCCGGTCGTGCCCGGAATGGCATGACCCGGCCATCGATGGCCCCGCCAGGCACTCCTGACCTGGCAACGCGGCGCCGCTGAACGCAGGCGTCGCGCCAAGGCACCACACGCGGTGGTGCCTTGGCCCTGCAGGCACGTCCCCCGATGCGGGCGGTACCGGTCTCCTCGTCGATCCGGGGCCGTCCGCATCCCTTTTTCCGCGCGCCGAGCGGGTGGGTGCCGACCGTTGGTCGGCACGCCTCCCGCCGGGCATGGCCCGGCGCTACAGAAACGGCTCCTGACTTTCGTCGCCATCCGTCGGATAATCACCGGTCCGGCCCTGCGTGGCGCGAACCGAAGTCCCCCGAATGCCTATCCATTCTTCCGTCCTCGAACTCATCGGCCAGACCCCGATCGTCAAGGCCCAGCGCCTGGACACCGGTGTCTGCGAGCTCTACCTGAAGCTCGAAAGCGCCAATCCGGGCGGATCGATCAAGGATCGCATCGGCCTGTCGATGATCGAGGCGGCAGAAAAGCGCGGCGACCTGAAGCCCGGCGCCACCTTGGTCGAAGGCACCGCCGGCAATACCGGCCTGGGCCTGGCACTGGTGGCCCAGCAGAAGGGCTACAAGCTGATCCTGGTGGTTCCGGACAAGATGAGCCGGGAGAAGATCTTCAACCTGAAGGCGATGGGTGCCGAAGTGCGCCTGACCCGCTCGGACGTGGCCAAGGGCCACCCGGAGTACTACCAGGACCTGGCCAAGACCATCGCCGAGCAGACCCCGGGCGCGTACTTCATCAACCAGTTCGGCAACCCGGACAACCCGGCCGCCCATGAATTCGGCACCGGCCCGGAGATCCTCGAGCAGATGGATGGCGATCTGGATGCCATCGTGTTCGGCTGCGGCAGCTCCGGCACCATGACCGGCCTGTCGCGCGCCTTCGCCACGCTGTCGCCGAAGACCGAACTGGTGCTGGCCGATCCGGTCGGCTCGATCCTGGCCGAATACATCAATGACGGCGTGCTCAACGACAAGTCGGGCAGCTGGCTGGTGGAAGGCATCGGCGAGGACTTCCTGCCCTCGATCTCCGACTTCAGCCGAGTGAAGCAGGCCTATGCCATCACCGACGCGGAGAGCTTCCACACTGCGCGCGAGCTGCTGGCCAAGGAGGGCATCCTCGGCGGTTCCTCCACCGGCACCCTACTGGCGGCGGCGCTGAAGTACTGCAAGGCGCAGACCACGCCGAAGAAGGTGCTGGTGCTGGTCTGCGATACCGGCAACAAGTACCTGTCGAAGATGTACAACGACTACTGGATGCTGGACAACGGCTTCCTTGAGCGCCCGCAGCACGGCGACCTGCGCGACCTGATCCTGCGCCCGTACGGCCAGCGCGACACGGTCGTGATCGGTCCGAACGACCTGCTGACCACCGCCTACCAGCGCATGAAGCTGTACGACGTGTCGCAGCTGCCGGTGATGGACGGCGACCAGCTGGTCGGCATCGTCGATGAAAGCGACGTGCTGCTGCATGTCTATGGCGATGAAGCACGCTTCCGCGACCCGGTGGCCACCGCCATGGTCAGCAAGCTGGACCGCCTGGATGTGAAGTCGCCCATCGAGGCCCTGCTGCCGGTGTTCGACCGCGGCCAGGTGGCCATCGTGATGGATGGTGACGCGTTCCTGGGCCTGATCACCCGCATCGACCTGCTCAATTACCTGCGTCGGCGCGTTCAGTAAGGCGTTTATCGCCGCAGATCGCTGCTGAATCCCGGTTTATCCGCGTCAAAGCTCGTTAAGGCCGCGCTGATAGACTCCCGCTCCTTCGACGGCGCCGGTCATCGGCGCCAATCAGGAAACGACATGTCCCACGCTTCTTCCCCGGACCGCGCGCTGGCGCTGGCCACCCTGGCCATCCATGGCGGCCAGTCGCCCGACCCGAGCACCGGCGCGGTGATGCCGCCGATCTACGCCACCTCGACCTATGCGCAGTCCAGCCCGGGCGAGCATCAGGGCTTTGAGTACTCGCGTACCCACAACCCGACCCGCTTCGCCTACGAGCGTTGCGTGGCATCCCTGGAAGGCGGCACCCGCGGCTTTGCCTTCGCCTCGGGCATGGCGGCCAGCTCGACCGTGATCGAACTGCTGGATGCCGGCAGCCACGTGGTGGCGATGGACGACATCTACGGCGGCAGCTTCCGCCTGTTCGAGCGTGTGCGCCGCCGCACCGCCGCACTGGACTTCAGCTTTGTCGACCTGACTGATCTGGCGGCGTTCGAAGCGTCCATCACGCCGAAGACCAAGATGGTGTGGATCGAGACCCCCACCAACCCGATGCTGAAGATCGTCGACATCGCCGCGGTCGCCGCCATCGCCAAGCGCCATGGCCTGATCGTGGTGGTCGACAACACCTTCGCCTCGCCGATGCTGCAGCGTCCGCTTGAGCTGGGCGCGGACCTGGTGCTGCACTCGGCCACCAAGTACCTCAATGGCCACTCGGACATGGTCGGTGGCATGGTCGTGGTCGGCGACAACGCCGAACTGGCCGAGCAGATGGCCTTCCTGCAGAACTCGGTGGGTGGCGTGCAGGGTCCGTTCGACAGCTTCCTGGCGCTGCGTGGCCTGAAGACCCTGCCGCTGCGCATGAAGGCGCACTGCGCCAACGCGATGGCACTGGCACAGTGGCTGGAAAAGCACCCGGCGGTGGAGAAGGTGATCTACCCGGGCCTGGCCTCGCACCCGCAGCATGAGCTTGCGGGCAAGCAGATGGCCGGCTACGGCGGCATCGTCTCGATCGTGCTGAAGGGCGGTTTCGACGCGGCCAAGCGCTTCTGCGAGAAGACCGAACTGTTCACCCTGGCCGAGTCGCTGGGCGGCGTGGAAAGCCTGGTGAACCATCCGGCGGTGATGACCCATGCGTCGATTCCGGTGGCGCGTCGCGAGCAGTTGGGCATCAGTGATGCGCTGGTGCGGCTGAGCGTGGGGGTTGAGGACCTGGGGGATCTGCAGGTGGATCTGGAACGGGCGTTGGCGGCAGGGAATCGCTGATCCATGCAGAAGCATGCAAATCTCCTGTTCCTGTTCCGGCAGTTGCTAGGTCGTGAGCTGGCAGCCCGTTATCGCACCACCGTGCTCGGTGTGTTGTGGTTGGTGCTGCAGCCATTGCTGATGCTCAGCGTCTATACGCTGGTATTCAGTGGCGTCTTCAAGGCGCGCTGGGCGGGCGCCGAATCCACTGGTGATTTCGCGCTGATGCTGTTCGCAGGCCTTGTGCCGTTTACCTTGCTGTCGGAGGTGCTGATCACCGCGCCGGGCATCATCGCTGGTCAACCCAACTTCGTTAAGAAGGTGGTGTTCCCGCTCCCAATGCTGTCTATTGTCAAGGTTGCGGCCGCACTGACCACGTCGGCAATCGGCTTGGCCATCCTGTTGATCGTGTTGACCTGGCAGTCCGGTCCGCCTTCGCCTTGGGCACTGGTCTCGCCGCTGATCCTGCTGGAAATGACCCCCATGCTGCTGGCCATCGCCTGGTCGCTGTCGGCATTGGGCGTATACCTGCGCGACATCGGCCAGTTTGTCGGCATCCTCAGCAGCGTGCTGCTGTTCCTCAGTCCGATCTTCTTCCCGGCACATGCGATGCCGGCGGCGGCCAAGGGGCTGGTGTACTTCAACCCTCTGGTGACTCCAATTGAACAGCTGCGGGCGGTAACGCTGCAGAACACGGCACCTGACCTGGCCGTGCTGCTGCCGCATTTCCTGCTGTCGATTGTGGCGGCCATGATTGCCTATGCTCTTTTCCGTCGCCTGTCGCGCGGTTTCTCGGACGTCCTATGACCAACACACAGCCCGCCCCGATGCAGGGCAACGCCGATTCGGCGATCGAAGTGCTGGGTGTGACCAAAGACTATCCGGTCTATGCCAGCCCACGCGATCGTTTGCTGTCATTGCTCAAGCCCTCCGGTGATCGTACCAGCCGCACCTTCCGTGCCCTGGATGGTGTCAATCTGGTTGTACCCCGAGGGGAAACCGTTGGCATCATCGGTCGCAATGGCGCCGGCAAGTCCACGCTGCTGCAGATATTGTGCGGCACCGTGCGACCCACCTCCGGTTCGGTTGCCATCCACGGCCGCTTTGCAGCTCTGCTGGAACTGGGAGCGGGATTCAATCCTGATTTCTCCGGGCGTGACAACGTCTACCTGAGTGCATCGCTGCTCGGCCTGAGTCGCAGGGAAGTGGATGACAAGCTGCAGTCGATCATCGAATTCGCTGATATTGGTGATTTCTTCGACCGTCCGGTAAAGACGTACTCCAGCGGCATGTATGTACGCCTCGCGTTCTCCGTGGCCATCCACACCGAGCCGGACGTACTGATCATCGATGAAGCCCTGTCGGTAGGCGACATCCGCTTCCAGATGAAGTGCCTGGCAAGGATCGAGCAGATCCGCGCGCGCGGCGCCACCATCCTGTTCGTCTCCCATTCGCTGGAGCAGGTAAAGCGCTTCTGCCAGACCGCCTTGTGGCTTGAGGGGGGCAAGGTCAAGCTGCACGGTGAGGCAAGTTTTGTCGCCGACCGCTTCCGCGATTATGAGTTGGGGCGCGAACAGGCCAGCGAGACGGCGACCGAGTCGTGCCGTGCGCCCCGTCCGGACAGCATCCCCGCGCACCTGGAGACCGTTGCGCTGAGTACCGACATGCTTGCGCCGTTCGAGCCGCTGAGCGTGGATATCAGCTACACCGTGGTCGATGACACTGTGCAGGGGCTGTTGCTTGGTGTGGCCATCAAGGGCATGGATGGCCTGCATATATTCGGCCCCAACACCTATCTGGAACGCGTGCAGATCCCAACCTCACGCGGGTCGCACAGGGTCACCTACCACATCCCGTCGATGACCCTGCTTACCGGCACCTACCGTATCGATGTTGGCCTGTTCACCGACAAGGGTCTTGTCTGTCTGGACTATCTGTCCGAAGCCAGCGTGTTCACCGTGGCCGCGCCGTACTTCAGTGAAGGCGTGGTCTATATCCCCCATGAGTGGAAGGTCCATGACGTCGACGCTTCTTGATATCCCGTTCGACCACTACCAGCGTTACGGTGCGGCCGCGTACCTGTTGAACGCACTGGACCTGGCCGCGCCACGCGTTCTGGAGGTCGGTGCCAACCGCCAGCGATTGCTGGGTCAGTTCCTGCCGGATGCTTCGTTCCTGTACACCGATCTGCACGCCGAAGGTGACGAAAAGGATTTCATCGTTGCCGACGCGACGGCCCTGCCATTCCCTGACCAGGGTTTTGACGCGGTGGTCTCGCTGGACGTGCTGGAGCACATTCCGGCACCCCTGCGGGCGCGCGCGGCTGCGGAAATGGCGCGCGTTGCTGGCCGTGCGGTCATTGTCGGTTTCCCGCCGGAGCAGGAGTGGGTCAAGGCAGCCGAGGTGGACGCGAACAACCGCTGGTTCGAGCTGTTCGGCGAGGATTACGTCTGGTTGCAGGAGCACAAGGAATTCGGCCTGGTCGATACTGCCGAGATCGTCGCCACGTTCGAGGCCGCAGGCCTGACCGTGCTGCGTTTCGGTCAGGGCAATGCCGAGCTGTGGGCCAGCTTGATGGGGGCACATTTCATCAAGGTGAAGTTCCCCGAGCTGGAACCGCTGGTGAGCGCAGCTGATCGTCTGTACAACAGCCGCGTGTTCGCCGGCGACCACAGCGACCAGCCCTATCGCGAATACTGCGTGGCGCTGCGCCTTGACAGCGATGTCTACCGGTTGCGGGCGGAGCCGCCCTTCCAGGCTGGGCAGGACGAAGAAGCCACCGCGCTGCTGAAGGGCCTGGCCCGTGGCCTGCGCGACCTTGCCGTGCGTACGCGCAATTCGGAAGCCGAATGGGAAGCGACCGCGCGTGCACTCGATGCCTACATCGTGGACCTGGACTCGGCCAAGCGCGAATGGGGCGATACGGCCCGTTACGCGCTGGAACTGCAGGCGGCCAAGGAAGCTGGCGATGCTCATTGGCTGACTCAGCAGCAGCAATGGGAATACCGCGACCAGCAATGCCGGCAGGAACTGGCACTGGCCAATGAGCGCAACGAGCAGCTGATCACAGAGGCATCCCTCATCGAACAGCGCGCCGAACAGGCCCGTCAGAAGAGCGCTGATGAGTTCGAACACCAGGCAGCTGCCTACGCGCGTTCGCGCAGGAAGTGGAAGGTCGCAATGCTGCTGGTAGGCATCGGTGGCGCCGCTGCAGGGGGCCTGCTGGGCTGGGCGGTCCTTTGAACCACTATGAATTTTGCAGCGTGTACGTGCTGAACAAGAGAGGAAACACTTGATGTCCAAGCTGCGCAACTTGACCAGAGGGATCTACTGGGGCCTGCGCCGAGCGAAGGGCCAAGGCATTCCCCTGCGTTCGATCTTTTCTGCCTTGGTGCGTGCATCGCGCAAGGGGCCACGCCATCTGGTGCATTCCATCCTGGCCTATGCCAACGGTAGCCACCCGGTGGTGGGTACGGTCACCACGATCGATGCCTATGAGCAGTGGCTCAAAGCGCAGCCGACGTTGCCGCTGCCAGCCGACGCCGGTCTGATCAGCATCGTGATGCCGGTCTGCAACACGCCGGAGACGTTCCTGCGTGAAGCAGTGGCCAGTGTTGAGGCACAGACCTATCGCAACTGGGAGCTCTGCATCCACGACGATGCCTCCGACAAGCCGCACGTCTCGCTTGTGCTGGACGAGCTCGCCAAGCGCTTGCCGAACCTGCGCGTCTCGCGCTCGGCCACGCGGCAGGGGATCGCTGCGACCACCAATGCGGCAGTGTCGGTGGCCCAGGGGCGCTGGATAACCTTCCTGGATCACGATGACCTGCTTGAGCCCGATGCGCTTGCGGCCGTGGTCGCCTGCCACGTGGAAACGGCCGCCGACGTGGTCTACACCGACCACGACGTGCTGGGCGAAGACGGGCGCTTGCGCAACCCGTATTTCAAGCCCGACTGGAATCTTGACCTGTTCCTTTCGCAGATGTATCTGGGCCATCTGGTGAGCTTCGAGTCAGGCCTCGTTCGCCGCATGGGAGGCCTGCGCAGTGATTGCGACGGTGCCCAGGACTACGATCTGGTGCTGCGGTGCGTGGCGGCAGGTGCGCGCGTGGCCCATGTGCCACGGGTGCTCTACCACTGGCGCGCGCACGCCGGTTCCACCGCGGCCAACGCCGCCTCCAAGCCCTATGCGCACCACGCCGGCCAGTTGGCGTTGCAGGAGCACGTGCAGGCTGGCCACCCCGGCGCCCGTGTGGATGAGGGCGAGCAGCTGTTCTGCTATGACGTGCGCTACTCCTATGCCGATGAGGGCCCGCTGGCCAGCATCATCATTCCCACACGCGACGGGCTTGACCTGCTGCGGACCTGTGTCGAATCACTGTATGCCAAGACCCAGTACCGCGATTTCGAGATCATCGTCGTCGACAACGGATCGACCCAGCCCGAGACCCTGCAGTGGCTGCAGGCCATGTCGCGGCGGCGCAACTTCCGGGTGATCGATGCCGACGTGCCGTTCAACTGGTCGGCGCTGAACAACCTGGCCGCGCGTGAGGCGCGTGGTGAGGTCCTGGTCTTCCTCAACAACGATACCGAAGTGATCGACGGTGAATGGCTGCAGCGCCTGGCCGAGAACGCGTTGCGACCGGACGTTGGGGTGTGTGGTCCGCTACTGTTGTACGGGGACCGCACCATCCAGCATGCCGGCGTGGTGATCGGCATGGGCGGCTGGGCCGACCACGTGTTCAAGGGCGAGTCCCCGATCCATTTCCAGAATCTGTTCGTGTCACCGGTGCTGCAGCGGCAGGTACTCGCCGTCACGGGCGCGTGCATGGTGGTGGCGCGCGAAACCTTCGAGTTGCTCGGCGGTTTCGATGAGAGCTTCATCGTCTGTGGCAGTGACGTCGAGTTGTGCCTGCGCGCGCATGCGCGTGGCCTTGCGACGGTCTACGTAGCGCGGTCGGTGATGATCCACCACGAATCCAAGACCCGCGATCCGCGTGCGATTCCTGAAAGTGATTTCGTGCGCTCGGCGCAGGCGTATTCGCCCTATCGCGAAGAGGGCGATCCGTTCTTCAGCCCGAACCTGGATTACATGGCTTCGTCCCCGCGCCTGCGAGGGGGCGTGCAATGAGTCGTATCGGCCACCTGTTGCGACGCATCGCCGCACGCCTTGACGCCAGTGCACCGGGGGTAGCTACGCCCAACACGCATGTTGCCGAGATCACGCCGTGCACACCGCGCTCTGACCCGTGGGTTGGCCAGCGGCTGAATCTGGTGCTGCCGTCGATCAACAAGCAGCACTATTTCGGTGGTATCCACACAGCAGTGCTGATCTACCGCGAACTGTGCCGGCACTTTCCGGCATCGCGGATCATCCTGGTGGACAGCTCGCCGGATGAAGAGGCGCTTTCGCGGTTCTCCGACCACGTGTTGGTGCCCGCGGATCAGACCTCATCGGCGCTGCGCCAGATCGTCCCGTTCAGTGATCGCTACCAGAAGACGTTGCCGGTTGCCGGCGAGGACATCTGGGTAGCCACCGCCTGGTGGACTGCGTACGCGGCCCAGCGGCTGTCGCAATGGCAGGGGGAAAATGGTGGCGTTGATCGCCCGATGGTCTATCTGATCCAGGATTTCGAGCCGGGCTTCTATGCCTGGTCGAGTCAGTACGCACTGGCATTGAGCACCTATCGCCGCGATCGGGACATCGGAATCTTCAATACCGGCCTGCTTGCAGACTTCTTTGAACAGCATGGCCTGCGCTATACGCAGCGTTCCGTGTTCGAGCCTGTGCTGCATGACGGCCTGCGCCCGGCACTGAAGGAGGCGCGGCAGGCTCCGGCTCCGCGCAATCGCCGCATTGTTGTCTATGCGCGCCCGGGTACGCCGCGCAACGCGTTCGAGCTGATCTGCGAGGGCCTGCGCCTGTGGGGTTGGAAGGACCCGCGCGCTTCGCAGTGGGAGGTGGCGGCGCCCGGCGAACTGCAGGCGGACCTCGACCTGGGGCCTTTCGCGCTCAAGGCGCTGGGCAAGCTGGGTATCGACGCCTACGCGGAGCTGCTTTCCAGCTCTGCCATCGGCCTGTCACTGATGGTCTCCCCACACCCGAGTTACCCCCCGCTGGAAATGGCAGCGTTCGGTATGGGCGTGGTGACCAATCGCTATGACAACAAGCGCCTGGATGAAACCATGGCGAATGTGGTGTCGCTGGACGCAATGACGCCCGAAGCAATCTGCGACGCACTGGTGGGGCAGGTTGACCTCTGCGAGGCCCGCGGCATGCACCCGGGTATGATCGCTGGCGAGGATGATGCGCTGCTGCAGGTTGGCAGCTTCGACCGCGTGGCGGATGACGCGGCATCTGCGCTGGGGTTGTCGATATAAAAGCAATGGACCTGTAATGCTGAATAATAGTTTTGCCAGGCCGGGGAGCGGCCGGTTGCTGCGGTCAGCCCCTGTGCTTGCCGCGTTGGCGGTGTTGCTGCTGGCCCTGCCCTTTATCCATAGCTTCGATCAGGCAAGATTCCTGGTGCTGCTGGGGATTTCCCTTGCAGGCATGGGCTGGCTGGGCGGGATGAGTGCCCGTCTGTTCAGGCTTGAGGTATTGATTGCATCTCCGGCCCTGTTCACGCGAATCCTGCTGGGTCAGGTGACGTTGGTCGTGCTGTGGTTGGCGCTTTCGCCGTTGACCTTGTTGTGGTCGCGTGGGCTGGGCCTGTCCCATGGCCTCCCGCTGGCCATCATGGGGCTGATGGTGGGGACATTGTGGTGGCGTCGTGCGCAGCTGACTGCTTGGAAGCATAGGATCTCCCGCGTTGATGGAGTGTGGCTGCTCATCGCCCTCCTCGCCGCGATGGTCCTGCTGAAGGCAGGTACGCACTACTCGCTGCGTGCGGGAGCGCTTGGCCTGGATACACACCAGCACATCGCCTTTGCACTGGACCAGTTCACCGCCGGCTATCCGAAGCTGTCGGCCGGGCATACGCTGTGGCTGGAAAAGTATCCGAAGATGCTGCACGTGCTGGCCGCCTTGTGGGCTTGGCCGGGATTCGGCCTGCACATCGGCCCCTTCCTGAAGATCCAGCCGGTGCTGCAGGCCACGCTGGCAATCTTCGCCATCGCTGAAGTCGTCCTGCTCTGGATGCGTCATCGGCAGTTGTCAGTGCCGATGTCCCGCGCCTGGGCTGTGATGGTGGTGGTCGTTCTGGGGTACTGCATCCTGCGCGGCACCAGCTTCCTGTATCCGGTGGATGACCTCAACAGCACCGGTCGCCTGGCCGCCATCTCCACGCTGTTGTTCCCTGTGCTCTGCGTGATGCTGTGCTGGTTGGAACCAGCGAAGAGCGGTCGACCCTGGATGCTGGCTTGGCTCAGTCTGCCGCTGGCCGGGGCGATGGCGGCCAAGTTGAATCCTTCGCTCGCTATTGGTTTTGTCAGTTTCGCGGTGCCGGCATGGATGCTGTTGATGCTTCCGTTGTGGTTCCGGGTCGATGGGTTGCGCGGCAAACTTGCCCTGCCGTTGCTTGGCCTGCTGGCTGGCGGAGTGCCAGGCGTGCTGCTGCTGGTGACTGATCCCTACTACCTGCAGCTGCTGGCCGAGGCCTTGCCAGTGGTACGCCAGTTCGTCGAACAGACGTTGGGGCTTCGCCTGCTGGTAGCTCCTGCCGAGTTGGGGCGGTCGTCGACCGAGATCATTGATCGCCTGTTCCAGGTGCTGCCTTGGGAGCTGTGGTATGGCCCGCAGCCTTCGATGGGGGGGCAGTACCTGCCTGATTCTCAACAGGTGATAGCCCACACGCTCCTCCCGCTGACCCGCCCGCTCGCCATGTTCACCTTCCTGGTGGGCTTGGCGATGCTGACCATCGCTCCCGCTGCGATACGTAGTCGTCGGGCCTTCGGACTGCTGGTCATTGCTCAGCTGGCGCTGGCGGTAGCGCTGGCCGTGGCCCTGCGAGTCTCCAACATCGCTACTCTGACTCTTGGGCACGACACGCTGGAAGCGAGCCTGCTCACCACTTACACCCAGCGCTACATTGGTCTGCTGACCATGTACGCGGTATTCCTGCAATGGATCCTGATGCTGGCGACACTGGTGATGACAGTTGATGCCGGGCTTCAATCACGTATGCCCCGTTTGCTGCAGGGCAGGACAACCGACCTGGTGGGCCGGTGCGCGATGGCGGTGGCGGCACTCGCGGTGGTGGCCAGCTTCATCAGCATCGATATCAAGGGGGTGACACCCGCAGATCAGGGGTGGACCTACCCGATCAATGAGTCCGATGTGCGCGCTTTCCAGGCTGCCGAGCGCGCGCTGCCTGACGACGCCGTTGTGCTTGCGCCAGCCTATGCCATTGTTCTCAATGGCCGTGAGGACTGGGTTCTGCCTTCCATGTACGTGACGCCCTACCTGCCGTTTGCACACCGCGACTATTTGTTCAACGTCAGACTGGGCTCTGGGTATGGGTTCTTCGCCAAGGATCTGCGCTCGATGTTCTGCCGCTCGCAGGTACAGCAGACCCGTGAGATCCTTCGTCGCGCTGGCGTAACGCACCTGCTGGTGCATCGCTGGGAAGGGCAGGGGGATGAGAGGGCGCTGGATGGGCAGTACTGCCTGACCGGCTACCGGCAGTTGGGCGCAACGGGCAAGCCCGTGGCTACCGGTCCAGACGGCCTGGTGTTCTATCGTCTGGATCCTTGAGGAAGTGATGGGCAACAACGAAGAAGAGGAGAGGGATATGCTCGGACAGTCCGACAGCGCGCTGACGCGGGGAGCGCAGGCAATTGCCGTGGTCATACCCAGCTACAAGGTCACCCGGCATATCTTGGGCGTCATTGCTGGCATCGGTCCTGAGGTGGATGCGATCTACTGTGTCGACGATGCCTGTCCGGAGCAGTCCGGCCGCTTCATCGAACAGAACAACACTGATCCACGCGTTCGTGTGCTCTACAACCAGGTCAATCAAGGCGTAGGCGGCGCGACCATGACCGGCTACCGCCAAGCGGCTGCCGACGGCATGGCCGTCATCGTCAAGATCGATGGCGACGGCCAGATGGACCCCGCGCTGCTTCCGTCGTTCGTTGCGCCGATCCTCAATGGCGAAGCGGACTACACGAAGGGGAACCGTTTCTGGGACCTCTCCCAGATCAGCCAGATGCCGCTGCTTCGTCGCTTCGGGAACCTGGGGCTCTCGTTCCTGGCCAAGGCATCCAGCGGCTATTGGCGGTTGTTCGATCCGACCAACGGCTACACGGCCATCCATGCGGCAGTGGCCCAACGCTTGCCGATGGAAGCGATCAGTACACGCTATTTCTTCGAGACGGACCTGCTTTTCAGGCTCAACGCGATGCAGGCAGTGGTCCAGGACGTGCCCATGGATGCGCGCTACGGCGATGAAGTGAGCAATCTGAAGGTCAGTCAGGTGCTCGGTGAGTTCGCGCTCAAGCATGCCAGGAACTTCTGCAAGCGAATTGCCTATCGCTATTACCTGCGTGATCTGACGATCGCTTCGCTTGAACTGGTTGCAGCGTTCGCACTCCTTGCAGGCGGCACACTCTACGGTGGCTGGCATTGGATCGCCGCAGCCGGTACCGGCCTGTCTGCCCCCGTGGGCACGGTCGTGCTGCCTGCTATCGCCATCGTCAGCGGTCTGCAGTTTCTGCTCGCCTTCCTCAGCTACGACATCGCCAATCAACCCGTGACGCCGGTTCATCGGTCGCTGATGGGGCTGCGCCGCTGAGCTCCCCAACGATGGCTCGGTAAACAGAAGGAGCTGAGCCCTGCGCTGGTTGCGGCCAGGGGCGCCTGCTACCATCCGATCCCTCAATTCTCCGGGGACATGCGGGCGGGTACTGTCGTGCAGAATCGCGATGCATGCGTATACGACAAACCCATCGATGTCCACAATGACGCTGCAATTTCTGGAAGTAAAATGGATAACAAGGGCACATCGGCACGCACTTCTACCCTGACAAAATGGGGATGGGGCGCTTCGATCATCGCTGGCGTGCTGCTGGTATTGCTGCTGACCCCGTTTGCTTCGCCAATGCCCAGTGCGGGCTTGGATGGCTCCTGGTCCTTCGCCATGAATGTCGCGACGGCCGAGCACCTGCGCTTCGGCAAGGACATCATCTTTACCTTCGGCCCTTGGGCATCGGTTTATACCAATGTTTACCATCCCGGCACTGATGGTCTGATGATCGGTGGCTCTCTGCTGATTGCAGTTGCGATGTCGGCTGGCCTGTTCGCTGTCGCTCTGCCACAGCGGCGCATTCTGCTGCTGCTTTTTCCATTCGTTGTTGCCCTGATCTGGCTGCCCTATGGCAGCGGATGGCGGGACGCAACCCTGATGCTGCTGCCTCTCCTGCTGCCGTTGGCGGTCAAGCGCGGCGTCGAAACCGGGCGTCAGCACATCGGCATTCTGTGCCTGCTGGCTGCGGCAATTGCGATACTGCCCTTGGTGAAGGGCAGCTTCAGCCTTCTGGCCGCAGGCTCAAGCCTGGTCGCCGTGTTGATGTGCTGGCGGACGTCGCCACGACTGGCGATCGTCATTGCCATGACCGAAATATTGGTCATGGTTGTGGCATGGCTGGTCGCTGGGCAAGCGCTGTGGGATCTGCCGGGCTACTTCATTGCCCAGGCTCCGATCGTTTCCGGCTACACCAATGGCATGTCGGCTTCCGGTGATCCGAAATTGACGAGCCTTTTCCTGTTCCTCGCAACGGCTGTTGTATTGGTGGGCATTTCCGCATTCGGAAATTTACGGCGCCGATGGTACGCGCCGATTCTATTTGGCCTCTATCTGTTTGTAACCTTCAAAGCCGGTTTCGTCAGAGGCGACCAAGCGCATGCGATGATTGCATCGACCGGGTTGCTGTTGCTTGGCCTGCTGCTTTGCATTGCGCCGGGCAGCGAGCAAGGCCGAGGCGTCGCAGCGCTCGCGGTCGGAGTGCTGGGTTCTGCACTCATCGTGTTCTCCTACAATGTTCCGAGCCCCGCGGCGGCCGTGGCCAATCTGGGCGAGGCGGTCAATTCGCCTGCAAGGGGCCTCTGGCAGCGTCTTTCCGACCCCCACGCCATGGATCGGAACTTCCAGAAGCGCATCGCAGAGTTGCGCGCGGAGTCTCCCTTCTCGTCGGAGAGGGGGGAGGTGGACCTGTACTCCTATGACCTCACGCTGGTACTGGTTGCGGAGGGCCTGAAATGGAAGCCGCGACCCATCCTGCAGAGCTACACCGCTTACGTGCCGTCACTGATCAGGACCAATGCCGATCACCTGCGCAACAATCCGCCGGCGCAGATATATTTCAACGCAGACACCATCGATCACAGATACCCTGCGCTTGAAGATGGTGCGAGTTGGCTTGAACTACTGGGCAGCTTCAGGCCGCAGCGGGTCGATTCCGGATACGCGGTGCTGGAACGTCGCGCTGGATCGGCAACACCTCTGCAGCCTCAGCCTGCGAAGGAGATTGAAGTCCGGCTCGGCCAGGAGATTGCAGTTCCAGGATCGCAAGGACCGGTGTGGGCGACGCTGGACATCCAGCCGACCTTGCTCGGGAAACTGCATGGTGCGTTGTATAAATCTCCCCAGCTGGTGCTGTCGGTACGCTATGACACGGGGGAAGTCGCGACGTTCCGCATGATCGCGGGTATGGCATCGACCGGCTTCATGCTTTCACCGACGGTGACCGACGCTACCGGATTCGTCGCGCTGGGCTCGCATTATCGCGATGACCTCTTGGGGGAACGGAAGGTCGTCGCGATGAGCGTACGTGGTGAAAGTGGTACCCGTTTCCTGTGGAAGGGCTCTTATCGCGCCACCTTGGCGCCCTTGGAAATTCCGATGACGGCCGATGCAGACCGTGCCTTGACCGGCACGTGGAAAGAAGGACTGCCTTCCGATGCCTACACTATGGGTGGCAACTGCAATATCGAGGAAGTCAGCGGGCAGAGCGTTACAGTCGAACCAATGGCGCTGCCGGGTCGGCTGTTCAAGGTGCGTGGCTGGGCCGCAGTGAACGCGGAGGAGGGCGTGGCCAATCAGGGCGTCTCCTTGCTTGCCGCGATGCCCGACGGCCGCACCCTCATCCTGCCTGCGAGGAATGTGCCGCGTCTGGATGTGTCTGACCATTTCAAGAAGCCCGCGCTCGCGTATGCTGGATATGAGGCTTATGTAGATGTACGCAAGCTGCCCTCGGATGTGCACTTCCGTGTGCTGCAAAGCGATGGCGACCAGTGGTTGATCTGTCACCCGCCACTACTGACCATTCACCGTACCGATACGCTGGCCGCGCCCCCCAGCAATTGATGGCGGGCACCTGAACGCTGCCGCTGAGTGGAGGCACTGCTTAGCGGCGAAACGAAAGCTTCTTGTGGCCGATGTAGCTGGTGATGGCTGGAATCATCACGCCGATCGCATGGGCGATGGTCTCATTGTGGAAATCAATCCTCAGCGCCGGCAGCAGCCAGTGGGCCGTGATCAGGCTGGCCAGAACTGTCTGCGCGACTGCGGCAAGATTGATCAGCAGGAACCACAGGAATTGATGGTGCAGCCGGTTGCTGGACTCGCTGAATACAAATACTTTGTTGAGCGAGAATGCAGTGATCAGGCCGAGGCAGAACGCCAGCAGGATCGCTGGAACATAGGGCATCCAGTGGCTGAGTATGATGCGCGAGCCGACATTGACCAGGGCGGCAACGCCGCTGGCCATCAGGAAGCGCATGAACTGGGTGGAGGGGGGGCGTACTTTCATGCCGGTTCTGCCATTGGGTTATTGCCGCGGACAGTGCCGTGGGGTGGTGGAGCAATTGTCATTTCTTCTCGTCTGGCACAGCCGTTTCCACCTCGATCTTCCAGTCGTAGGGATTGACGGGGATGGTATGCGGGCCCGGTTGGCTGAGCTGCGCCGACTGACCCTTCCAATCGAAATCCTTGAAGGGTGGCCGGCGTAGGTATTGCGCATTGGTCAGGGCGAATAGGCAGATCAACGCGGTGGTGGTTGCGGTGGCATTTACGCGGCTGCGCCGTGTCTGGCCACTCAGCGCAAGCCACACAGCCCACCACCAGACCACCTTCGCCAAGTAGAAATAGCGGTCGCCATTGAGTGGCACAAGGCCTGCTGGATCGGTCATCCTGAGCATTGGCACAAACGTCTCGACGACGGCAAATGCGATGAAACCGAGCACCGTCAGGCGTGCAAGGCCGTCGATGCGGCGCGCCAGCAGCAGCGTACCGATCAGCAGGGCGTAGAGCAGCAGCCAGGCTGTGCCCGTAAGGAAGTCGCTGCCGAAGATATGAGGCGGCACCAGTTTGGTGAACGTTGTGTCGAATACCCAGGCCGGCCCCATTCCCGCCAGACGCTGGGCTTCGGGATAGGACAGGATGACCCCGGCCTGTACGATGCCACCGATAGCGGTCGCGGCAATGACCGGCCAGTCGCGGTTGGTCGTAAAACCAGACAGAGCGCCATTGAAGGGATCAATGCGCGTACGTGCCGCCAGCCAGGAAGCGGCCGTGATCGCACAGACGACCGCAAGCAGCAGGGCGGAGAACGGCCCTGTGAGAGCGATGAGCATGACGATGGCCGCGCGCAGCCAAGGAGTGATGCGCGATGTCGTAGCCTCCACCGGCAGCAGGCAGCAGACAGCCATCACAAATTGCAGAAACCACTGGACATTGGTGAGTGTGCCGAAGATTTCACCGTTGGTTGGCACCGCCAGCATCGACAGCGCCACGATCCACGCTGGTACCAGTCCACGCAGGCGTCGGCAGGTGTAGGTGATGGCCATCGTCGAAAGCAGGATGGCTGCAGCGTTGTAGATCAGTGGCGCCTTGGCGACTGGCAGCCAAGCGGCGATCCAGGCAACCAGGCGGGGTATCGCCAGCAGGTAGCCGGCATAGGGCTCGAACACCTGAGGCAGCGCAAGCCCGTACTGGTCGGTGAAGAAAACGGTGGCATCTTCCGCCCAGAACTGCGGGAGACTCAGCGCGTCGTTGCTCTTGTAGGCCATCACGAAGAGAACGACCAGGAATGTTCCCAGCCGCTCTCCCAGCGTGCCTTCTCGGCGTCCCGGCGTGATCAATGATAGTGAGGTCATGGGGAAGGCATCAGCAGAAGGAGGTCGGACCCGGCAGGCAGCGGCCCGCGACTACTCGCCGGCTGTTGCATGGGTAGGCGGTGAACCGGCGGCAGCAGCAGCTGCCAGCGTCGCACCCACTGCGATGCTCTCGTTGATCGAACGATCTTCCGGGTAGTAGTACGCGGTGTCGGCCATGAAGAAGCCCTGCAACGGGGTCTTCATCGGCGGCAGCATGTCCTGGAAACCGGGGGGGCAGATGGTCTGCGCGAACTCATAGCGGTGGCAGTGCGTCGCCTTGATCCATTCCGGCTTGAAGGCCTGGTTGATCATCGGCAGGTAGCTGATGACCTCGTCGATCAACTGCTGGTTGCTCCACTGCCACTTCGGGTGGGTCTTGGGCATGTAGTACGGCGCGTAAACGATGTGCTCGCCGGGGCCCTTGCCCGGATTGAGGTTGCTGTACTCGATCAGGCCGGGGATGCTGATGCGTTCATCGCTGATGTTCATCCAGAAGTTCTCGCTCACCGGCTGCGAGAGCTTCAGGATCACGCAGGCCACGGGAATGTTCTCGATGGCATCGACCTGGTCCGCGAATGCCTTCGGCAGGCCAGGCACCAGCCTGGGCACGTACTGGATGGGGGCGGTGGACACCACGGCGTTGTACGGCTGATGGCCTTCCTGAGTGCGGATGCCGGTGACCTTGCCCTCGACCGAGGTAACTTCCTCGATCGGCTGCGACAACAGGATGCGACCACCGCGACGGTGCACGTCCGCCGCCATTTTCTGCAGCAGCACGGCCGAGCCGCCTTCCAGATAGCCCATGCTTTCATTGAGCAGATTGCGCCGCGACAGTGCCACGCGCTTGATGCGGGTGCCGATCCACGATGCCGACAGCCGGTCCTGGTATTCGAAGAATTTCAAGGCGAACGCCTTTTCCCACATCACCTTGTAGGCCTTCGGGCCGATCCAGCGGGTGATCCAGTCGCGTGCGTTTTCCTTGTCCAGCGCAGTCCAGTCCTGGATGCCCTTGGTGTGCATTACGTGGAGGGCGTAGCGCACCTTGTCGATGATGCCCAGGTGGGGGAAGCCCAGCAGGGCGAACGGCGTCCCCCACTTGTGCAGCTTGCCCTTGTAGTAATACCCCATCTTCGTGTCCGTCCAGTGCAGGCGATCGGACAGCTGCATGTCATCGAGCAGCTTGAAGAGCGGATAGTCGGTCTTGCAGATGAAGTGGTAGTAGCGCTCGATGCGCAGGCCATCGAAATCAAAATCCGCCGACATGCCGCCAATCCGGTCGTCGCGCTCGTAGACGTCAACCTGGTGGCCTTGCTTGAGCAGCTCCAATGCTGCCATGAGGCCCATGGGGCCGCTGCCGATGATGGCGAAACTGCTCATTCGAATGTTCTTCCGTCTGTTCTGTTGGGTCAGCGCTGCAGCACGATATGGCTGTAACGCGGGTCGGTGTAGCTCTCGCGGATCGCTTCCTCGAACGGTGTCTGCCTTACCCCGAATACGGCTTCAGTATCGATGCCCTTGAAGTCGTCGCCCGCGCTCAGCGCCTTCAACTGGTCGGCGGTGAAGGGAGGCTTGCTGCTGAACAAGCTGTAGACCTTCAGCAGAAATGCGAAGAATCCGATGGGAATGTGCACGATCAGCGTGTGCAGGTTCTTCACCCGCTTGATGGTGCGGATGATGTCCACGTAGTCCACGCGGGTATCGCCGACGATGTCGAAGACTTCGCCGTCGGGCTCGGTCTCGATGCACTTGGCAATGCAGCGGCAGAAGTCGCGTTCGTAGAGTGGCTGACGCATGAATTTTCCGTCGCCGGGAATGGGGAATACAGGCGTGCGGGCCATGAAACGCGAGAGCCAGCCCAGGTGCTTGGGATCGAACCAGCCGAACATCAGCGTCGGTCGCAGCACGCAGTGGCGCTGGCCGCTGTCGACCACCATGGCTTCCTGCACGCGCTTGGTGTTGGTGTAGTCGTCCTTGGCCACCGAGTTCACCACCGACGAACTGATATGGACCATGTAGGGAACCGCCGCAGCTTTGCTGGCGGCCAGCACGTGCGCCGTTGCTGTCTGGTTGTTGCGAACGAACAGGTCGGTGGTCTTGCCGGTGATCTGTGCGTGCAGCTGCACGACCAGGCGCGCATCTTCAAATGCGCGCGCCCAGTCGCCTGGCTCGGCCAGGTCTGCCAGCACCGTCTGCACGTCCGGGTGCAGTTTGCGCAGTATTTCCAGGTTGTGGGCGTGCTTGTCGATGGCAACCAGCTGGGTATAGCCCTGCTGTTTCATCTCCACGATCAGGTTTTGACCTACCAGCCCGGCAGCGCCGGTGAGGACGATCTTGTCGTTTTTCTGTGCCATGGACCAACTCGACTACGAAAGGAAATGGAATCAGCGCGGCTTGTAGGCCACGACCAGCGCCTGCTTGCCCAGGATGTGCCACGCCAGCGGAATCTTCAGGTACAGCGATACCAGCCAGGGTGCCTGTGGCAGGCGGCTCTTGGTGGTGTAGGGCAGGAACCTGGGGATCACCACGCGGGGTTCGAGTCCGGCCATCAGAACACCTTCAACCAGGCTGCGGTCGCTGAGAGCGGTGTGGTGGTCGAAGTAATCCCAATACTCGTCGTACAGGAAACGGATGTTCGGCTGCAGGATGATGGCGCGGCCGCCGGGCTTGAGCATGCGCGCGCTTTCGCGCAACGTCTGCAGTACCAGGTCCTTGCTGGGCAGGTGTTCCAGGAAATTGCTCATGAATACAGCATCGACACTCGCATCGGGGATCGAGGCCACGGCCGTGCACGATTCATTGATGATGCGCACGCCCTCTGCCGCGAACTGGCGAACGTCGGGGTTCAGGTCGACCGCGATCTTGCCGGCCGCCGGAATGTTGTTGATGAACTCGCAGTAGCCGGCACCGATATCGACGACAGTGTCGGACGGATTTACGAACCGATTGAAGTACTGGCCACACAGTACCTGCCAGATCCGGTTCTTGTTGGCGAGTTCTTCCTTGGGAAAGCGGTGCTGGTACAGTACGTCGAGATCGCGATCGATATCCGGCATGCGGGTCGTCCTGGTTCGTGGTTCAGGTCAGAGGGAAATGCGGCGGAACACAAACTCGGGGATATTCTTGATGATCATCATGATCGCCCACCAGAAGCCCGGCAGGTAGGCAACGGGCTTGCGCTTGCCGATGGCCTTCAGGATGCCGGCGGCCACCTTGTCCGGTGTCGCCCACAGTGCGCCTTTCTTGAAGGCGGCGGTCATCGGGGTATCGACGAAACCGGGCTTGATCACCAGTACGTTCACCCCGGCCGGTCGCAGGCGCTGGCCGAGGCCGCTCAGGTAGGCCGTAACGGCCGCCTTGGCGCTGCCATACAGGTAGTTGCTGGCACGACCGCGATCACCTGCCACCGAGGAGATGACCGCCAGCGTGGCGCCCGGCTGCAGGCGCTGTGCCAGGGCGGCGGACAAAGCGATCGTGGAGGTGCCATTGGTCGAAAACTCGCGCAGCGACACCTCCACCGACGCATCGCAGGCGGCCTGGTCGGGCAACGTGCCATGCGCGATGAGTACGGTATCGATACCACCCAGTGCTGCCCAGGCTGTGTCCAACAAGGGGCCGTGGGCATCGACATCATTGACGTCGAGCACGCCGCTCTCCACCCGCTGAGCACCGCGCACGCGCAGGTCTGCGGCGATGGTCTCCAGCCTGCCAGCGCTGCGACCGACCAGATAGAGCGCCGCGGCACGGCCGGCGTATAGACGCGCTACCGACTCGGCAATGGCCGAGGTGGCGCCGATGATCAGGATCTTCTGCATGATTACTCCATCACCCGGCGCCAGAAGCCGGATGAGAATCGAGGGTCGATGAAGCGGGAGAATGCCTCCCAGGCCGGGTAGGCCTGGCGGAACAGGGCACCGGACATCCGCGCATCCTTGGCGGGATACACCGCGCCGCCAGCGTCGCTGACGATGCGATCAAGCCGATCGAGCATTTTCAGCAGGTCCGGCCCGTCATTGGGGAAGTCCAGCGCCAAGGTCGAACCCGGACGCGGGAACGACAGCATGCCCGGTGAGGGACGGTCGCCAAATTCCTTCAACACCGCCAGGAACGAGCCACGTCCGCTGCGGGCGATTTCCGCCAGCAGTGCTGCAGTGGCATCTCGGGCGGTGGCCGGAGGCAGTACGCATTGGTGCTGCAGGAAACCACGCGGACCATACATCCGGTTCCAGTGATTGATGCCATCCAACGGATAGAAATAGCTCTGGTAGTGCGATATGTGGCGGACGTGGCGCGCCGGCTGCCGCCAGTAGTACAGCGTATTGAAAGGACGCAGGGTCAACCGGTTGACCAGCGACACTGGCGGTACCAGTGGCATGCTGCGTCGCGGGGCCGAACTGGGCGTGGCGGCCTGCGCATCGCCTGGTGCATGGTCGCCCCGGAGGAAGTGGCCGCGGCCGAGATTGGCGCCCTTTGCAAGGCAGTCGATCCACGCCACCGTGTACTCGAATCCTTCAGCCGAGTCGCGCGACAATTCGAAGAATTCGTCGAGATTGTCGAAGCGGATCGACTCGGTTTCGATCCAGGGGCCGGGCACCCGGCGAAGCTGCAGTTCGACCCAAGTGATGAATCCGGTCAGGCCCAACCCGCCAGCGGTGGCCGCGAAAAGGCCGCTGCTGTCGGCCGGCGTGAGTTGCTGGCGCGAACCATCGCTGCGCAGCAGTTCGATGCACCGCACGTGGTGGCAGAACGTACCCGCTTGGTGATGATTCTTGCCATGCACGTCATTACCGATGGCGCCGCCAACCGTGGCGTAGCGCGTACCGGGGGTAACCGGCAGAAACCAGCCACGGGGCAGGGCGATATCCAGGATGTCGGCCAAGGTGACGCCTGCCTCGCAGCGTACGACGCCGGTAGAGGGATCGAAATCGATGAACCGGTCCAGTCCACGGCTGGTCAGCAGCGTGGCACCTGGGTTCAGGCAGCTGTCACCGTAGCTGCGGCCATTGCCATGCGCCAATACCGTACCCCCGTCTGAGGGCAGCGGCAGGGCGCCATTGCGGTCGAGCACCGGGATGATCCGTTGCTCGACGCGCGGGTAGCGCCCCCAGGACTGGCCGGTCGTCGCATTCATATTGCAAGCAGCACGATCAGCACGCACAGCCCGATGACGATCTGGCTGCTGCGGTCCATGGCCGCGAACACGATCGGATCATCATGCATGTCGCCGCGATGGGACACGATCCACATCCGGCTGATCCAGTACAGCAGGATCGGGCACAGCAGCCACAGCAGTTTCGGGCTGCTGTAGAGCTCCAGACTCTCGGGGCTGTTGATGTACAGCGCGAACACCAGTACGCCGATGTAGCCGGCAGCTGCACCCAGTGACTGCACCAGCGGCAGGTCGGCGACGGAGTAGCCGCGACCGATCGCCATTTCCTTGCCGTTGGCCAGTGCCGAAGCCAGCTCGGTGTAGCGCTTGAGCATGGCCAGGCTGAGGAACACGAACATCGAGAACGCCAGCAGCCAAAACGACAGTTCGGAGTTGATCGCCACGGCGCCGCCAATGATGCGCACGGTATAGAGCGCTGCCAGCATCACAACATCGATCATCACGATGCGCTTGAGCTTGAGGGAATAGCTCAGGGTCATCACGTAGTAGCACAGGAGTACGGCGGCAAAGGCCGGGCTGCAGACCAGCGCAAGCATGAAACCGGCAAGGGTGATCAGTGGCGCAAGCAGCAGGCCATGCAGCAGCGGCAGCGTGCCGGCCGCGAACGGCCGCTTGCGCTTGCGCGGGTGCATGCGGTCAGGGGTCAGGTCCAGCAGGTCGTTGAGCAGATAGACGCCTGAAGCGCACAGGCCGAATGCCAGAAAGGCCACGCCGGCATCAATGATCGAGCCGATATCGAAGAAGCGGTGTGCGGTCAACAGGGGCACCAGCACCAGCAGGTTCTTCAACCACTGGTAAACGCGAAGGGCCTTGATCCATGTGAACAGGCCGCCGTTCTGCGATGGCAGGTGGGCCAGAACCTCGGTCTGCTTCGCTGCGGCACGAGCGAGTGCTGCATCGTTGTTGACTACGATCGCGCCACCGGCATGGGCCCATACCTTCAGGTCAACCTGGCCGTTGCCCATGTAGTCAAAGCCGCGTTCGCCAAATCGCTCAGCCAGGGCTCGCCCCTTGTTGCTGCCGGATAGGTTGGTCTGACCGTCACTGGCCATGACCTCCTCGAACAGGTCAAGGTGTTCTGCGATGGGTTGTACGAGCAGGCGGTCTGAGGCGGTGCACAATACGCGTGGGCGCTGGGTGGTGGTGCGCAGGATTTCCAGCACACGTTCGTCATACGGGAGCGTGTCGGCGGGCAGCTTCACGCGGGATGCCAGTTGCCTCTTCACATGCGCCTTGCCACGGAGCAACCAGAACGGCAGCAGAAGCAGGTACAGGGGATTGTGCGCCAGCAGGGCCAACAGGGACTCGTACAGGATGTCGCTGCGCAGCAGCGTGCCATCAAGGTCCACGCAGAGGGCACGAACGTCAGTGGCCAAGGTCGGGGGCTCCAGGAAACAGTCGGGACATGGGAACTTCTTTCAAGAATCGAATGCGCTTTCGGTGGCAGCGCTGGCGCTCCTGGAACATTGCCGGGCCGGGCGGATTTCCAGGCTTGCCATGGCCAGCATGCCCATCACGATTGCCAGCCATAGACTTGCAAGCCGTATGCCGATCGCGGCGGTGACGGCGACGTCCATGTTGGCGCCCACTGTGGTCAACATCAACACGATGGCGGCTTCGGTCGTGCCCACCCCGCCGGGGACGAAGGACGCGGCGCCGGCCAGCATTGCCACCGGATAGATGCCCAGTGCTTGCGGCCAGCTCAGATGCATGCCGAGGACAGAGCAGAGTGCGGCGAAGGCAAGCGCAATGAGCAGCCATGCGGAGCCGCCTAGTACAAGCCCCGGCAGCATAACGCTCCACCGCAGCAGCGGGCTTACACCGCTGACGCCGGCAATGAGGAAGGATGCCAGGCGCCGTCCCCACGCGAATGGAAGGCGATCTCCAATTGCGCCCATTTTTTGTAGCAACCAAGGCCAGCGAGTGGCGAGGTAGAGGACGCTCAAGCTGCCCGCTACCAACATGGCCAAGGCGCCAAATGCGGGGATCAACGCGGATACCCCAACCCCCAGCGCGGTGATGACCAGGAGATCCTGGCCTCGTTCGACGATGAAGGTCGCCAGCACCACCTGTGGCGGGACGTTCAGGTTGCCGAAGTAGCGGATGCGGAGCAGTTCGCCGGCTTTGCCCGGTGAGGCCGTGAAGGCGAACCCGGCCACGTACGCGCGCAGGCCCTCACCCCAATGGACTTCATATCCTTGGACGCGGAGGAGGCAGTGCCAGCGTTGATAGCGCATCGCGAAGCTGCCCGACACAAGTACGGCACACAACGCCAGCGAGCCGGGCAGTTCAGCCAACCGTGAGAGCACACCGGTATCACGGTCCACGTACAGCAGCAGTGCCAGGTACACCGAACTGATGGCCAGCAGAAAAGCAAGGCCACGCCACCGGGGAGGCGGCGCGATGGCTGACACGGGCTGCTGGTCAAGGAGCGGACGCAAGTTGGCGAGGCTCCGGTTGGGGGTTCAAAAGGCCTGGCCGGGCATTCTAGCGGTATTCTTCGACAAGATTTGCCCGAACTCCTTCGAGTAGCGCCATGTTCCGCCAATCAGGCGTGGCGGGACATGGCGCCTGTCCTTCCGTCCCCGATGGTGGCCTGCTGGTTGCAGGCGGGTGTCAGCCAGGACGACCAGCGGTCGCATGGTGATCGTCCGCTACGGCGCTTGTTCAGTGCTCCTGTGTGTCGATTATCAGGTCCATCGACTTGTAGCGTTCGATGGTGCGCCTTGCCCGGTCGTAATGCGCCTGCGTCCCTTCCGGGATATCGGACTCCCGATAGGATCCATGTGCGTCGGTCAATACGTATTCGCCGCCGACGTTGGAAATACGGTCCAGTTCGCACTCTTCGAAGAACGTGCAGCCCAGGAACAGATTGTGGCCCTTTCTGGCACCCAGAAGGCTCAGGAGCGAAGGAGCAAGGTCCAAGGAGTTCTTGCCAGCGACATCGATTACCTGGTGCTGGACACCTTTCCAGTAAATCAACAAGGGTATGGTGTCAATAAAGTATCCCTTGATGCGACGATCCGCATCGACGGTCACGGGCTCCGGGAACGTTGAGTGGTCCGCAGTGACCACGAGAATCGTGTTCTCGTGCAACCGGCTGGCCATGAATCGTTCGATAAAGCGACCGATGTCGCGATCATATGTATGGAAGCGATTGAGGACGATGTTGTTGCCGTCGCCAAATCTTTCGTCGCCATCCAGGAATGCATGGGTCTGGAAGTTGTAAGCCGCTGCGAAGAATGGCTTGTCCCGCGGCTGTGCTTCCAGTTCGGAAAGCATGCTGTCGAACAATTCAGGGTCACTTAGATACTTGGGCATTGCCGAGTCGGCACTGCCCCGCACATGCGACTCGAAAAGATAGTCGCGCCCCAACGTGCGGTCGAAGCCGAGAGTTTCAACCATCTTGTTGATGTACTCCTGCTGGGACAGGAAAAACATGCTGTGATAGCCGTGTGCGCGGAGTATTTCCGGAATGCTGATCCGAGATACCGCTGTGACGTCTCCTGATACGTCGCGTTGGCCGATTCCTGTGCCTTCCTTGTTATACCCATCAATCTCCTGATGACCTGAAGTCAGTTGGCCGCGCAGGCCGCGGAACGTTGCAGCAGTGTGATTGTAATAATTGGTAAGGACCAGCGAGCCTCCTGCCAGTCGATCAAGATTGGGGGTCAGTCCTGGATGGAGACTGCCATAGGTTTCCATCCAGCGCGCTGACATGCCCTCGGTGAATATCACGATGACATTCGGTCGTGGTCCAAGGGTCTGCGTCATTTCTGGCGGGAAACCCTGCTGATAGATCGTTCGCCGCGAGAACTCGGCGCGCGCTTCGACCAATTGTGCTGCGCTGAGCTGCACCCGGCTACTCATGCCGATATACGCCATGTACGCGCGGACCAACGAGGCTACTGGCACTTCACCACGCGCGACAATGATGCCGCGCGCCATGGGCTGGTCGTGGATCAAACCGGCATAAGCAGCAGCAGCTACACCAAGGCATAGCATCGAAGTGCGGGGGTTGAAGCGTGGGGGGGAGGGGCGTTGGAGCAAAGCAAAGGCGATGAAGGCCAGCAGATAGGTGCCTAGCATCGCGTACACGCCGTTGAAGGCGATAAGGCCAGCCACTTCCTGGTTCGCAAAGGCGATGGGTGGAATCAATCCGCCGGAGAGCCAGATGGAATAGAGCTGGGCCACGTAGATGAAGCCGGCTGCTGCAGGCAACAGCAGGACGATGATCCGTAAGACTCGATTGCGAAGACCCAGCGCGAGATGGGTGAGCAGATCGATCAATACCAACTCCAGCAGAAAGCTGATGGACAGGTACAGCAGTTCGCTCGGAGGGTAATAGCGGTTCATCCGCAGCAGCAGGACGCCGGTGAGCAATCCTGCGACGCAGGTTCCCCATGCAGGGAAACGCCGCGTGATATTCAATATATTAATACTCATCAGCCAAATGGAAGAATCTCCATGGAATCCTTCCTCGTTGCCTCTCTGGAATGGGAATGAGCGTCGGAGGCCGAATGACAGCGATGGGCCTCCATGCCTGGTCCAATGATACGGCGTTGTTCACATTTTATGCACATTGGTGAATGAGTCGGATCGCCTGCTTTGGTGTGCATCTGGATACATGGCGACATATTTTGCGTTGGAGCGGCGCATTGGTTTGCCGATCGTGGCTTTAGCGTTCGGGTGGGGCGGGAATCTGCATGGACGAAACGAAAAAGGGCCGGCACATTCACATGCCGGCCCCATATCTGAAACACAGTGTTCTCGTTTGGTGCATCTCCACATGTCGCCGATGGCAGAACCTGCCTTGCTCCAGGAGAGTGCCGGCGATCTGCTGCTACGTGACCGGCTTCCTGAAAACCAGTCGCGAGAAAATAAGATAGTTCCACGCGGCGATCATTCCCATTACCAGGAACTTCGCGATCAATGGATGGATATCTGCGGGGCCAACCAGCAGGAAGATCGCCAAATTGCCGGCAGCGAGATTTATTGTCGCAACAATGCCGTACTTGAAAAGCTCGCTCCCCATGTGTCCATCGCTTTGGAATACCCAATGGCGATTAAGCAGGAAGCTGACTACAAACCCGCAGCCGAAGCTGAGCGACTGGTTGAGGAAAAGCCAGTTCTCGCCCAATGCCATTTGCAGCGCAATGAACACGGCATATTCGACTGCAGCGGCCGAACCACCGGAGATCAGGAAACGGAGAAGTCGTTGTTTCATGGGGTGTCCAGGCGGGGCCAGGGTATCGAGTGATACCCTGGCTTCAGCCTTTGGGGCTCAGAGCGCCTTTTCCAGCTCCGGCAGGATCGCAAACAGATCCCCCACCAGACCGATATCGGCAATCTCGAAGATCGGCGAATCCGCATCCTTGTTGATCGCCACGATCGTGCCGGCATCCTTGATGCCGGTCAGGTGCTGGATGGCACCACTGATACCCACGGCCACATACAGCTCCGGCGAAATGATCTTGCCGGTCTGGCCAACCTGCAGGTCGCTGGGCACGTAGCCGGCATCCACCGCAGCGCGCGAGGCACCCACGGCGGCGCCGAGCTTGTCGGCCAGCTGGAAGATGACCTTGAAGTTCTCTTCCGAACCCACGCCACGGCCGCCGGAGACCACGCGCTTGGCGCTCTGCAGGTCCGGGCGGTCGCTGGCACCGGCGGCCAGGCCGACGAAACGGGTGTGGGTCGGCAGGGAGGCGTCGACGCTGGCCGCTTCAATGGCGGCACTGCCGCCCTGGGCCGCTTCCGGCCACGACGCGGCACGCACGGTGGCGACCACGATCTGGTCGGTTGGCGCTTCCACGGTGATGATCGCGTTGCCGGCGTAGATCGGACGCCTGAAGGTATGGCTGCCTTCGACGGCCATCAGGTCGGAGACCTGGTTGACGCCGAGCAGGGCGGCCACGCACGGCATCAGGTCCTTGCCGAAGGTGGTCGACGGGCCGAACACGTGGCTGTAGCCCTTGGCCAGCTGCGCGATCTGCGGGGCTAGCACCTGGGCCAGGGCCTGGGCGTTGGCGGCGTTGGCCACGGTCAGGACCTTGGCGACGCCGGCGATCTTCGCCGCTTCAGCCGCAACGGCGGTCGGGTCGGCGGCCAGCACCAGCACATCGATGCTGGCGCCGGAAATGGCTGCAGCAGCGCTGACGGTCTTGGCAGTAGCGGCGTTGAGCTTGCCGTCGTGGTGCTCGGCGATGACGAGAATCCTGCTCATTACAGCAACCCCTTCTGCTTGAGTGCGGCCACCAGTTCGGCGGCGTCCTTGACCATCACGCCCTTGCTGCGCTTGGAAGGCGCGGTGTACTGGGTGGTCTTGAAGGTATCGGCGGCTTCAACGCCGAGGTCGGCCAGCTGCAGGGTCTCCAGCGGCTTGGCCTTGGCCTTCATGATGTCGGGCAGCTTGATGAAGCGCGGCTCGTTCAGGCGCAGGTCGGTGGTAACCACGGCCGGCAGGTCGACTTCCAGCGTTTCCAGGCCGGCGTCGACTTCACGGGTCACGGTGGCCTTGCCGTCGGCAATGTCGAGCTTGCTGGCGAAGGTCGCCTGCGGACGGCCCCAGAGCGTGGCCAGCATCTGGCCGGTCTGGTTGGCGTCGTCGTCGATGGCCTGCTTGCCGAGGATCACCAGGTCCGGCTGTTCCTTCTCGACCAGCTTGAGCAGGGTACGGGCGGCGGTCAGCGGCTGGATGGCCTGGTCGGTGACGACGTGGATGGCGCGATTGGCGCCCATGGCCAGGCCGTTGCGCAGGTGCGCCTGGGCATCGGCCGGGGCGATGGTGGCGACCACGACTTCGCTGGCGATGCCCTTGTCGCGCAGGCGCAACGCTTCTTCCAGGGCGATTTCATCGAAGGGATTGGGCGACAGCTTGACGCCGTCGGTGACCACGCCGGAACCGTCCGGCTTGACCTGAATGCGGACGTTGTAGTCCACCACGCGCTTGTACGCGACGAGGATTTTCATCTGGTACTCGATCCTTGTAGTGCCGGCCGCTGGCCGGCTCACAGTTGCGGAGAACGCCCGGTCCTGCAACAGCAACCGGTTCGGGGGTGGGACCCCGATTCTAGCTGGCTTGGGGTAACCATGCGAATGCGTATGGTTGACGTGCACCATGCTGCGATGCAGCAATCCAGTGGGCGCCAGTTCACCTGTGTGATCGCCCGCTACAGGAAGTGCGTTGTATCCTTTCACGTTGCATTGTCGGGGCCACGAAGGCCCTGTCCCGCGAATCATAATCAGGAGAACAGGTAGTGCCCACATGGCTTGTCACCGGCGGCGCCGGATTCATTGGCGGTAACTTCGTTCTCGAGGCTGCCGCCCGCGGCGTCAAGGTCATCAATCTCGATGCGCTGACCTACGCCGGCAACCTGAAGACCCTGTCCAGCCTGGACGGCAATCCCAACCACGTGTTCGTGCAGGGTGACATCGGCGACAGCGCGCTGGTTGCCCGCCTGCTGGCGGAGCACCAGCCGGATGCCGTGCTGAACTTCGCCGCCGAAAGCCACGTCGACCGTTCCATCGACGGCCCGGGTGCCTTCATCCAGACCAACGTGGTCGGGACCCTGGCCCTGCTCGAGGCCGTGCGCGACTACTGGAAGGCGCTGCCGGCCGACAAGGGCGCGGCCTTCCGCTTCCTGCACGTGTCCACCGACGAGGTGTACGGCACCTTGGGCGAGACCGGCAAGTTCACTGAAACCACCCCGTTCGCGCCCAATTCGCCGTATTCGGCGTCCAAGGCCGCCTCGGACCACCTGGTGCGTGCGTTCCACCACACCTACGGGCTGCCGGTGCTGACCACCAACTGCTCCAACAACTACGGCCCGTACCACTTCCCCGAGAAGCTGATCCCGCTGGTGATCGCCAAGGCCCTGGCCGGCGAACCGCTGCCGGTGTACGGCGACGGCAAGCAGGTGCGCGACTGGCTGTTCGTGTCCGACCACTGCGAAGCGATCCGCACCGTGCTGGCCAAGGGCCAGGTGGGCGAGACCTACAACGTCGGCGGCAACTCGGAAAAGCAGAACATCGAAGTGGTGCAGGCGATCTGCGCGCTGCTTGACCAGCGCCGCCCGCGTGCGAACGGCCAGCCGCGCAGCAGCCAGATCACCTACGTTGCCGACCGCCCTGGCCATGACCGCCGCTATGCGATCGATGCCTCGAAGCTGAAGAACGACCTGGGCTGGGAACCGGCCTACACCTTTGAACAGGGCATCGGCTTCACCGTCGACTGGTACCTGGATAACCAGGAATGGGTGAACGGCGTGCTCGACGGCAGCTATCGCCTGCAGCGCATCGGCACCGCGGCCTGAACCAAGGACACGACATGACCCAACGCAAGGGCATCATCCTCGCCGGCGGCTCCGGCACCCGGCTGTATCCGATCACCAAGGGCGTCAGCAAGCAGCTGCTGCCGGTGTACGACAAGCCGATGATCTACTACCCGCTCAGTGTGTTGATGCTGGCGGGCATCCGTGAAGTACTGATCATCAATACCCCGCACGAACAGGCTTTGTTCCAGCAGCTGCTGGGCGACGGTTCGCAGTGGGGCATGGACATCCAGTACGCGGTGCAGCCCAGCCCCGATGGTCTGGCGCAGGCCTATCTGATCGGCAAGGACTTCGTCGGCGGCAAGCCGAGCTGCCTGGTGCTGGGGGACAACATCTTCCACGGCCATGGCCTGCGCGAAGTGCTGCGCAACGCCGACCAGCGTGATCATGGCGCCACCGTATTCGGCTACTGGGTAAACGACCCGGAGCGCTACGGTGTGGCCGAGTTCGACAAGAACGGCAAGGTCATCGATCTGGTCGAGAAGCCCGAAAATCCGCGTTCCAACTACGCGGTGACCGGTCTGTACTTCTACGATGGCAACGCCAGTCACCACGCAGCGGAGTTGAAGCCGTCGCCGCGTGGCGAGCTGGAAATCACTGATCTGAACCAGCGTTACCTGCGCGAGGGCAACCTGCACCTGGAGCCGCTGGGCCGTGGTTATGCCTGGCTCGATACCGGTACCCACCAGTCGTTGCTGGAAGCGTCCAACTTCATCGAGACCATCCAGACCCGCCAGGGCCTGCAGGTGTGCTGCCCCGAGGAAATCGCGTTCGGCCAGGGCTGGATCAGCGCCGAGCAGCTGGAAGCACTGGCTGCACCGCTGATCAAGAATGGCTACGGCCAGTACCTGCACAAGCTCGCTCTGCGTGGAGTCGTTCCGTGAAAGTGATTGAAACCAAGTTGCCCGGTTGCGTGGTGATCGAACCGGCTGTGTTCGGCGATGCCCGTGGCTATTTCTTCGAGACCTGGAATGCCGAGCGCTTCGCTGCGCTGGGCCTGCCCGATCGCTTCGTGCAGAGCAATGTCTCCACCTCGGCACAGGGCGTTCTGCGCGGCCTGCATTACCAGTGGCCGCGCCCGCAGGGCAAGCTGGTCAGCGTGCTGGAAGGCGAGGTGTATGACGTGGCCGTCGACATCCGTCGCGGCTCACCGACTTTCGGCCAGTGGGAAGCGGTGTTGCTCAGCGCGGAGAACAAGAAGCAGTTCTGGATTCCGGAAGGCTTTGCACACGGGTTTGCCGTGTTGTCCGAGCGTGCGGTGTTCAGCTACCTGTGCACCGAGGTGTACCTGAAGGACTTCGACGCTGGCGTGCGCTGGAATGACGCCGATATCGCCGTGGACTGGCCGATCAGCGCGCCGACGTTGTCGGCCAAGGACGAGAACGCGCCGTTCCTCAAGGACATTGCTGAAGACCGCCTGCCGGTCTACGTCGCATGACGGTGCTGGTATTCGGTGGCAACGGTCAGGTCGGCCAGGAACTGCTGCACGCGCTGGCGCCGCTGGGGACGGTGGTTGCCACCACCCGCAGCGGCCAGTTGCCTGATGGCAGCACCTGCGAAATGGCCGACTTCGGCCAGCCCGACAGTTTGCCTGCATTGCTGGACCGGCTGCAGCCGTCGTTGGTAGTCAACGCGGCCGCCTACACGGCCGTGGATCGTGCCGAGCAGGAGGTAGAGGCTGCATTCGCCGCCAACGCCGAAGCGCCGGGCGTGATCGCCCGCTGGTGTGCAGCGCATGACGTACCGTTCGTGCATTACTCCACCGACTACGTGTTCGATGGCCAGGGCACGGCCCCGTACCGCGAAGACGAACCGACCGCGCCGCTCGGCGTGTACGGCACCAGCAAGCGTGATGGTGAGGATGCGGTGCGTGCGGCCGGTGGTCGCCATCTGATCTTCCGTACTGCGTGGGTCTATGCCTCGCATGGTGCGAACTTCCTGCGCACGATGCTGCGCGTGGGTGCCGAACGCGATCAGCTGCGGGTGGTGGTCGACCAGATCGGTACGCCGACGCCGGCGGCATTGATTGCTGATGTCACCGTGCAGGCGCTGCAGCATCCGGGCGCGCTGTCGGGAACGTGGCATCTGACGGCATCGGGCCAGACCAGCTGGCATGGCTTTGCCGAAGCGATCTTTGCCGAGGCACTTGCCGCCGGCGTGCTGGCCAAGGTGCCAGCGGTAGAGGCGATTTCCAGTGCGGAATACCCGACCCCGGCCAAGCGCCCGGCCTGGTCGGTGCTGGACAACCGCAGCCTGCAGCAGGATTTCGGCATCGTGCTGCCGGCGTGGCAGGAGGGGTTGAAGCGGGTCATGGCGGAGATTGCCTGACCCGGTAGGCGACGTGCCGACCAACGGTCGGCACCCACCCCGACCAGCGCTGGGCGCCGGCCCCGACCCACGGTCGGCATGCACCGCAGGGCGACGACTCAACTGCGCCCGTATGTATCCTCGAACCGCACGATGTCATCCTCGCCGAGGTAACTGCCGGACTGCACTTCAATCAGCTCCAGCGGCAGCTTGCCGGGGTTGCGCAGGCGATGGGTCACGCCCAGCGGGATGTAGGTGCTCTGGTTCTCGCTCAGCAGGATTACTTCATCGCCGCGGGTAACTTCGGCGGTGCCGCTGACCACGATCCAGTGCTCGGCACGGTGGTGATGCATCTGCAGGCTCAGCGTACCGCCGGGCTTGACCGTGATCCGCTTGACCTGGAAACGCTCGCCGTTGTCGATGGAATCGTAGGCTCCCCACGGCCGGTACACCTTGCGATGCCAGGTGGCTTCGCTGCGACCATCAGCCTTCAGCTTCGCCACCACCGTCTTGACCTCCTGCATGCGGTCGGCCTTGCCGACCAGAACCGCATCGTCGGTCTCGACCACGATCACATCATCCAGCCCGACCATCGCCACCAGGCGTTGGCCGTAGGCATAGGTGTTGCGGCAGTCGATGGCGATCACATCACCCTGGTGCGCATTGCCATCGCCGTCCTGCTGCGATACATCGCGCAGTGCGGTCCAGGAGCCAACGTCGTTCCAGCCGGCATCCAACGGCACTACCACCGCATCGGCGGTCTTTTCCATCACGGCGTAATCGATCGAATCGGACGGCACCGCAGTGAACGCGTCCTTGTCCAGCCGGGTGAAGTCGGCATCGCGGCGCGCGCCCTCCCATGCCGTGCGGCAGGCCGACAACATGGCCGGCTGCAGGCGTTCCAGCTCCTGCAGGTAGCGCGAGGCCTTGAACAGGAACATGCCGCTGTTCCAGTAGTACTGGCCACTGGCCACGTAGCCGGTGGCGGTGTCCAGATCGGGCTTTTCGACGAAGCGTTCGACTGCGCGCACGCCCTGGCCATCGGCGGCCTTGATGTAGCCGTAGCCGGTTTCCGGGCCGGTCGGCACGATACCGAAGGTGACCAGCTTGCCGGCTTCAGCGGCGCTGGAAGCCGCCTGCACCGCCGCACGGAAGGCGGCCTCATCGGTGATCACGTGATCGGAGGGCAGCACCAGCAACAGCGCATCGGCGCCATCACGGGTGGCTTCCAGCGCGGCCACGGCAATCGCCGGGGCGGTGTTGCGGCCAACCGGCTCGAGGATGATCGCGGCCGGCTCGGCGCCGACCTGCTGCAGTTGTTCGGCCGCAACGAAGCGGTGTTCTTCGTTGGCAATGACCAGCGGGCCGCGGCTGGCGATGGGGGCCACGCGCTGCCACGTTGCCTGCAGCATCGTCAGCTCACCGGCCAGAGGCAGGAACTGCTTGGGATACGCCTCGCGCGACAGGGGCCATAGGCGGGTGCCGGAGCCCCCGGAGAGGATGACAGGCTGGACGGTGTTCATCGCGACATCTCCGCTCAGGCCTTCAACAGCGCGGCGATTTCATCGGTGCGCGCCTGCATCAGCGCCGCATCCCCGCGCGATTCCACGTTCAGGCGCAGCAGCGGTTCGGTGTTGGAACTGCGCAGGTTGAAACGCCAGTCGCCGAAGTCGGCACTGATGCCATCGGTATGATCCAGCGCCGGCGACTGCGCGGCGAAGTGTTCCATCACGCGGGCCACGGACGCCTTCGCATCGCTGACCTTGAAGTTGATCTCGCCACTGCACGGGTACGCCGCCATGCGGTCCTCCACCCAGTCGGCCAGCGAACGGCCGCTTTCGGAAATCAGCTGGGCGATCAGCAGCCAGGGGATCATGCCCGAGTCGGCATAGGCGAATTCGCGGAAGTAGTGGTGGGCGCTCATTTCGCCGCCGTACACCGCATCCTCTGCGCGCATCTTTTCCTTGATGAAAGCATGGCCGCTCTTGCACAGCACCGGCACGCCGCCGGCCTGTTCGACCATCTCCACGGTGTTCCAGACCAGGCGTGGGTCATGCACGATCTTGCCGCCCGGGTTGCGGTCCAGCGCCGCCTTGGCCAGCAGGCCGACGAGATAGTAGCCCTCGATGAAGCGCCCGCTGTGGTCAAAGAAGAAGCAGCGGTCGAAGTCGCCGTCCCAGGCAATGCCGAAGTCGGCGCCGTGCTCGCGAACCGCCTCGGCAGTCGCGGCGCGGTTCTCCTGCAGCAGTGGATTGGGAATGCCGTTGGGGAAGTTGCCATCGGGTTCGTGGCAGATGCGGATGAACTCGAACGGCAGATGCGGCGCCAGCAGGTCGACGATGGCGCCGGCGCCGCCGTTGCCGGCGTTCACCACCAGCTTCAGCGGCTTCAGCTTGCTGACATCGACATAGGACAGCAGGTGCTGGATGTAGGCGCTTTTGTCGTGCTGGGCGGTCTGCCCGGCCTTGGCCGGTGCGGCGGGCGCGGTATCGGCGGCAACCGCATCGGAGATTGCGAACAGGCCGGTGTCCGAGCTGATCGGGCGCGCGTTCTCCTTGACCAGCTTCATGCCGTTGTAGTCCATCGGGTTGTGGCTGGCGGTGACCATCACACCGCCGGCCGCACCGCGATGGTCGGTCTGGAAATAGACCTCCTCGGTGCCGCACAGGCCGATGTCGATCACTTCCCGGCCCGCGCCGCGCAGGCCCACCGCCAGCGCGTCCTGCAGTGCCAGACTGGTCAGGCGCACGTCGTGCCCCACCACCACCGGCCCGGGCGACAACTGATCGGCCAAGGCCACACCGATCCGGCGGGCGAGGTCTTCGTTCAGTTCTTCCGGCACGCGGCCGCGGATGTCATAAGCCTTGAAGGCGGGCAGGGGCATCGCTGGAATCCTTTGTCAGATCAGTTGGCTAGTGTAATCCCAGCCTTGTATGGGAATCGTTTCCATAGCCCCAACGCTGCCTGACCGCCGAAGCTGTCACGTGTGGGCGGACCGGCGTTTGCGCGCGGGGCGCTTGGCCGGCGCGCCGGGCAGGGGAGACAGCAGTGCCTCCAGATCGGCTGCATCGAAGCGCGGCCCCGTGCCCCCACCACCTTCCAGGATCGCGTCGGCCAGGTCGGCCTTGCGCTGCTGCAGCTCGGCGATCCGTTCCTCGACGCTGCCCGCGGCGATCAGCTTGTAGACGAACACGGGCTGATCCTGGCCGATGCGATGGGCACGGTCGGTGGCCTGGTTCTCGGCAGCCGGGTTCCACCATGGATCGAAGTGGATGACGGTGTCGGCGGCGGTCAGGTTCAAGCCCACGCCGCCGGCCTTCAGGCTGATCAGGAACACGGGAACCTCGCCCTGCATGAAGCGCTGCACCGGTGTGACCCGGTTCTGGGTGTCGCCGGTCAGGGTCACGTAGGCCAGACCCAGGGCATCCAATGCCTGCGCAATCAGGGCCAGCATGCCGGTGAACTGGGAGAACAGCAGGATGCGGCGTCCTTCTTCGACCATGGACGGCAGCATCTCGCGCAGCAGGTCCAGCTTGGCCGAACCGGCAGCGCGCGCGGGTGTCTCGCCTGGCAGCAGACGCGGATCGCAGCAGACCTGGCGCAGTTTCAGCAGCGCGTCCAGCACCACGATGTGATTGCGCGCCAGCCCACTGCCGTTGATCGCGTCGCGGACCTGCTTTTCCATTGCCGCGCGCACGGTTTCGTACAGTTCGCGCTGGCCGCCTTCCATCGCCACAGTGCGGGTGATGACCGTCTTCGGCGGAAGCTCGGAAGCGACCTGGTCCTTGCGTCGGCGCAGGATGAAAGGGCGCAGGCGCTGGGCCAGCAGCTGTGCACGCCGGCGGTCGCTGCCGCGCTCGATGGGGTGGCGCCAGTGCTGGTTGAACTGCTTTTCGCTGCCGAGCAGCCCGGGCAGCAGGAAGTCGAACTGCGTCCACAGCTCGCCCAGATGGTTTTCCAGCGGGGTGCCGGTCAGGCACAGTCGATGACGGGCCAGCAGCGTGCGCAGCGTGGCCGCTGCACGCGACCTGGGGTTCTTCACCTGCTGTGCCTCGTCCAGGATCAGCAGATGGTAGGAATGCGCCTGCAGCGCGTGTTCGTCGCGCCAGAGCAGGGGATAGGTGGTCAGTATCAGATCATGTGCGGCAATGGCATCGAACTGCGTGTCACGTCCAGGCCCGTGCAGGGTCAGGACGCGCAGATCCGGAGTGAAGCGCGCCGCTTCACTCTGCCAGTTGTGCAGCAATGAGGTTGGCACGACCACCAGCGCCGGCTTGTCCAGGCGGCCGCTCTGCTTTTCAACCAGGAGATGGGCCAGGGTCTGCAGTGTCTTGCCCAGGCCCATGTCATCGGCCAGCACGCCGCCCAGGCCCTGCTGGCGCAGGTACTGCAGCCAGGACAGGCCTTCAAGCTGGTAGCTGCGCAGCGTCGCGCGCAAGCCCTGGGGCGCTGGGACTGCGGTCATCGCCGGTGCGTCCAGCAGGCGCTGCACGCGTGCGCGGGTATCGTTGCTGCTGTGCAGTCGCAGCTGCGCGGCGTCCTGCAGTGCCAACAGGCGTCCGCGGTCGTGCGCCTGCAGGCGCAGCGGTTGCCCGCGGTCGCCGAACAGATCCGCCAGCAGCGCGATCACCGGTTTCAGCCGGGCTGCCCGCAGGGCAAGACGTTCATTGCCCGCTGTCGTCAGCAGTACGTTCTCGTCATCGCCGATCGCGTCCAGCTGGCCGCGCAGCCAGCGCGGATCGGACTGCAGTACGCCCTGCAACAGCGGAGCCAGCGCAATGCTGCGGCCATCGATGTCGATGGTCAGGGCCAGGTCGAACGCGGAGTTGTCGGTGGGCACCGACCGTACATCCAGGTCGATCTCCTCCACCCGGGTGATGCGATGACGGAAGGCATCGTCGGTCTCGATCTTCCAGCCCAGCGCTTCCAGCCGCAGCACATCCTCCAGCAGGAAGCGGGTCCAGTCGAAACTGCGCAGCTCGAACAACGGACCGCCGCCCTCCAGCACGATGCGCGGTTGCCGCTCGCGGTGCAGGTGGACGCTGTTCAGTTCAGCTTCGCGCCGTGCCTCCCCGGCCAGGTCGCGCGGCAGCAGGTAGAGCTGGCCTTCGGCGCCATGCACGAACAGCGACGGGTCATCGAGAAAACGTACGTGCTCGTCGTACTCGAAGGCCACGGTGGCGACGTCGAGCCACTGCGAAGGATCGCGCTCGGTGAGCCAGGCAGGACGGTATTCCATGCTGTGCAGATGCAGGATCGGCGTCATCGCCTGGGTCTGCAGGGCGGGCAGTATCGGATCGGCGGCCGCACGCAGCGAACCCGGTTCACCCTCCAGTGAGTTCTGCAGCGCGGCCAGCAGCACGGCGGCGACATGCTCGCAGTGCCCGCCCGCTGGACAGGTGCAGCGACTCTGCAGGGGGCTGTGCGGTGTGCGGGCGCTGGCGTCCAGGTCGATCGACACCTCCCAGCCCTCGAGCTGGGCGGTCAGCAGCGGTGACTGGTAGCGCAGTTCACGCACTGCCGAAACGAGGTGGTTGCCCTTTCCCAGTGTCCCGGCATCCAGCCAGCGGGACAGTTCCCCTCCGGTGAATACTACGGCCATGCGTCGTCCTGTCCTCTCCATCTGCAGCACGCGTTGCCAAGGGCACCGCAAGCGGGGAAGCGGACATTCTACGGACTGAGGGCCCGGCATGCTGGTTCATGCTGCGGCGCATCCCAGCCGGCAACGGGTGTGCCGCTAGAATGGCGGCATTCTCACCGGGTAGGGCAGTAGAGATGCAGCAATCGACTTCCAGCGGCACGCGCAGCAAGCGTTTCGCCTCTGCGGCGGATGCCCTGCAGGGCGTGGTCGCTGATGGCCAGGTTCTGGCCGTGGGTGGCTTCGGCCTGTGCGGTATTCCCGAGGCACTGATCGCCGCGCTGCGCGACAGTGGCGCCAAGGGCCTGACCGTGATCTCCAACAACGCGGGCGTGGATGGCTTCGGCCTGGGCCAGCTGCTGGAAACCCGGCAGATCAAGAAGATGATTTCGTCCTACGTGGGCGAGAACAAGGAGTTCGAACGGCAGTTCCTGGCCGGCGAACTGGAGCTGGAATTCAATCCGCAGGGCACCCTGGCCGAGCGCCTGCGTGCCGGCGGTGCGGGTATTCCGGCGTTCTTCACCGCCACCGGTTACGGCACGGTGGTGGCCGAAGGCAAGGAAACCCGAGAGTTCGACGGCAAGCACTACGTGATGGAAACCGCGCTGCGCGCCGACGTCGCCCTGGTCAAGGCGTGGAAGGCCGACGAGGCCGGCAACCTGGTGTTCCGTAAGACCGCGCGCAACTTCAACCCGGCCTGCGCGATGGCCGGCAAGGTCTGCATCGTGGAAGTGGAGGAGGTGGTGCCGGTCGGCAGCATCGACCCGGACCAGGTGCACCTGCCGGGCATCTACGTGCACCGCATCGTGCACAACCCCACCCCTGAAAAACGTATCGAACAGCGCACCATCCGTGCGGAGGGCAACTGACATGGCATGGACCCGCGACGAGATGGCGGCGCGCGCTGCGCGTGAACTGACCGATGGCGCCTACGTGAACCTGGGCATCGGCCTGCCGACCCTGGTGGCCAACCACATCCCCGAGGGCGTGGACGTATGGCTGCAGTCGGAAAACGGCCTGCTGGGCATCGGCCCGTTCCCGACCGAGGCCGAGGTGGACGCCGACCTGATCAATGCTGGCAAGCAGACGGTGACCGCGCGCGCCGGTGCCAGCTACTTCGGCAGCCATGACAGCTTCGCGATGATCCGCGGTGGCCACGTGAACCTCGCAATCCTGGGTGCGATGCAGGTGACCGACAAGGGTGACCTGGCCAATTGGATGGTGCCCGGCAAGATGGTCAAGGGCATGGGCGGTGCGATGGACCTGGTGGCCGGCGTGCAGCGCGTGGTGGTGCTGATGGAGCACACCGCCAAGAACGGCGAGCACAAGATCCTGGCCGAATGCACGCTGCCGCTGACCGGTGTGGGCGTGGTCGACCGCATCATCACCGACCTGGCGGTATTCGATGTGACCGATGACGGTCTGGTGCTGGTGGAAGCCGCGTCGGGCGTTGGCGATGATGAGTTGAAGGAAAAGACGGGCGTGGCGTTCAAGCGCACCTGATTGATCCGTGACAGGAGGTGTGCGGTGCCTCCTGTCGGTCAGCTGCGTCGGGCGTAGGCGTATCCGCTGCCGTGGGCGTCGGGCTCACCCACGCACGCGGCCGCCGTCGCTACACGTAGTCCGGCGTGTTCACAGCATGTACCGAGCACGCGTTCGATGGCATGGGCGAGTGTCCCGTCTATCTGGCCGTGCTCAGTCTCGAAGTTGCTTCGATACAGGTGTGCGTCCAGTAGCGGGCGCAGGGCCTGCAACCGCCACCAACCCATGCTGCCGGCACCGAACTGGCCGCCGTCTGCTGCAGCGTGCAGGCCGATCCGCGCCTGGAGCCGTTGCAGCGCGGGACCATTGCCGCCAACGTATGCGGCCACCGGCAGCAGGTGACCCTCGGCGACCACCATGCCCAGGCTGGGATCGGCCTGGAACGCGGCGTGGATGCGTGCGGCCCGCCCGCCCTGTACCAGGCGCTGCAGCAGTTCCTGCCGCCACTGATCGCCATCGGAACGATGGCTGGAACGTTTCGTATGCAGCTTCAGGATCACTTCGTGCTGGTCCTGTAGCAGTTCAGCCACTTCAAGGAACGGCAGGATGTCGCGGCCGCGGTTGTCCACTGCCATGACCTCACCCTGCAGGCCATGTGCGGCAAGCGCCTGATGCACTGCGTCCACGTGCTGCGCCGGAGTGGTCACCACGATCCGCCAGGGCAGTGCTGCGTCGTGCAATGCAGACAGGACTTCCGGGAGCGTCTCCAGGTACCAGGCATGGAGATGCACCGCCGGCTGCTGGATCGGTGCAGGAGCCGGTGACAGCGCATCACTGGTGGCCTGCAGCCATGCATGACCCAGCCTTGCATCCGGTTCCAGCACGGCGCCCTCGGCCCATTCGTTCCAGGCGTTGATGAAGACCAGGCGTTGTTCTGCCGGTACTGCCGACAGCCGCTGATGCACTGTGGTGCGCAGCCAGTCGCGATAGCCGCGCGGCGAGGCATGCAGGTACACCCGGCCGCGCCCCGAACGGCGAGCCTCGTTGTCCCAGCCCGGATTCACGCCGGGGTAGAGCGGATAGTCCGGCAGCGGACGTGTGCTGAGCTCGGCGGCGAGTTCACGCCAGTCGCGCACGTCGCCATTGAAATCGGGATTGAGCAGCCACTGCCGCGCCGACAGCGAGGAAGGGTTGCTCATGTTTGGAGGGAATTCGACCGCAGCGTCGAATCCGATGTCACGTGGGTCGGGGCGCTCGAAGCCTTGAACGTAGGCCAGATGGATCTCGCCCACGCCATTGTCGCGGCACCAGCGACGCCAGCGTTCGGCAGTCGCCCGGGCATCGGGCAGCAGATGTGGCCGGTAGACCAGCAGCATCGGCAGGCCATCGACCTTCAACGCGCGGCGGTCACGCAGATAGGGCGCGATGTGGGCGATGAAGGCCAGATCGTCTTCGGCGCTGTGCTGCTGGCTGATCAGGATGTCGTCGTCGCGCCCGTCCCAGCGCCGTGCCCAGTTCTCGTTGGCCCAGCACAGGCAGAACGGCAGGTTGATGCTGTCGTCGTCCAGCCACTGGCGCAGCGGGTCCTCCATCAACGTACGGCCGCTGAACCAGTAGTAGTAGAAACAGAACGCGCCGATGCCATACTCCGCAGCCAAACGCGCCTGGTCACGCATCACCTGCGGATTGCGCAGGTCGTAGAAGCCCAGGTCGGCAGGCAGTCGCGGTTGCACATGGCCTTCGAACTGCGGCAGGGCGCGGCTGACGTTGCGCCATTCGGTGAAGCCCTTGCCCCACCAGGCGTCGTTCTCCGGGAAGGTGTGGAATTGCGGCAGGTAGAACGCCACCAGCGTTGCTGGCAGTGGCGAGGGCAATACGCTTTCGCGCCAAGGGACGTGGCCGATCGCGGGCTCGTCGGCGCGCCAGCGCAGTTGCGCGCTGGCCCGGGGGCCACCGGTGTCCTGCTGTCCCTTCGGCGGTGGGGGCACCCAGTCGCCATGCCGGGCCAACAGGCGGGTACGCAGGCGATCGCGCTGTGCCTGCGACATCGGCAACGCACGGAACACCGCGCGCAGCAGTGGAAACAGGGCTTGGCGCAGGCGGCTGCCGCTCATGGCTGGGCGCCCCAGCAGTGGGTGTGGACGGCAGGCGGCGGTAGCATGGCAACGGTCATGCCGCCATTTTCGGTGCTGGCGGCCACGACGGCAAACGTGGCCGTGCTAGCGTGTGGCGATGCTGTTTCCCCACGACCTGCCCGACGCGGATGTGCGCCACCTGCCGGGTTGGCTGTCCGCCGCTGCGGCCGATGCCCTGCTGCCAGCCCTGCAGGCGCAACTGCCTTGGGAAATCCACCGCATCCGCATGTTCGGCAATTGGGTGGATTCGCCTCGCTTGAGCTGCTGGATCGGTGATCCGCAGGCACGCTACCGCTATTCAGGCGCCGAGTTCGTGCCCCATCCGTGGCCACTACAGCTGTCCGCGCTGCGCGACCGGCTGCAGGCCGAGGGCGTCGGCATATTCAACAGCGTTCTGCTCAACCGCTATCGCGGCGGCACCGACTACATGGGCTGGCACAGCGACGACGAGCCCGAGCTGGGGCCTGCGCCGCTGATCGCCTCCTTGAGTCTGGGAGCAGCACGACGGTTCCTGCTGCGCCGACGGGACGATCCGGCACGCAAGGCCGAGTACCTGCTCGGTCACGGCGACCTGCTGCTGATGGGCGGGCAGACCCAACGCTACTACCAGCACGCGCTGCCGAAGATGGCGCGGGTGCAGGGGGAGCGCATCAACCTGACGTTCCGCTGGATCACGCCGCGCTGAGGGCTGCCGCCGGGCATGGCCCGGCGCTACCGGAACCGCGCGGGGTAGCGCCGGGCCATGCCCGGCGAGTGCAGCGGTGGTCAATCAGCGCTTCAGCGCCTGCTTGTCGTTCTGCCCGCTGGTCAGCGTCCAGCCCACCACGTCCTGCGCCACCTGCTGCAGGCCACGCTCGAAGGCGGCGGCGACGGCCGACACCTCGGTGCTGCCTACCGGCTGCAGCTGACGGAAGGTGCGGTCGGCGACCACGCGCTGGTTGGTCACATCGATCAGCTTGGCGTTGATCTCGATGACGACCGTCGGCGTTGCCTGCCCCTGGTAGTCCGATTCGAAGCGACGGACATCGGTGGACAGCTTGTAGTCGGCGCGGATGCCGGCGGCGACGCGGGCCACGCCGTGGATGCGGCCGGAGTCCTCGAAGCCGCGCAGCAGGGTGTCCTCGATCATGTCGGTGGCCGGCTGCGCCCAGCTGGCACCCTTGTAGATCTCCAGCTCCGATGGCGTCGGCCGCACGTTGATGCGCGGGCTGTCGACCATGCGCGCGGCGCTGGGCTTGGCCAGCACCAGTTGCCAGTCGGCCTGCGGCCAGCTGGGGTCGACCTTGACCTGCACGGCCGGCGAATACAGAGTGACGGGGTTCTTGTCGCCGCTGCCGAGGATCGAGCAGCCACCCAGCAGGGTGGCCAGCGACGCTGCCAGCAACAGGCGCGGAAGGGTGGTCGGGCTCATTTGGGTTCGAACTCCTTCGGGGCGTCGCGGCCGAGCAGGTAGCGCGCGGGGTTGTTCTCGAGACGGTCGCTGACCCGGCGCAGGTCGCGGATCAGGCCACGCAGTTCACCCAGGGTCGGGCCGAGCTGGCCCAGGCCGTCATTGGCGAAGCTGTTGATGGCTGCGCGGTTCTCGCCAAGGATCGAATCGGCATTGCCGGCGGCCGAGTCAAGCTTGGCCAGGGTGGCGTCGAGCTTGTCGATGATGCCCGGCAGCTGCTGCACCAGGTTCTTGTCCAGGCGCTCGATGGTGCCGTTGGTGGTCTTCAGGGTGGCGTCCAGGCTGCGCGCGGCATCGCGCGCGCTGAGCAGCAGCGACTGCGTGCCCTGGTCGCGGTCGGCCAGGCCGCCACTGATCGTTTCCAGATTGGCCAACGTGGCGTTGATCGAGGCGACGTTGCGGTCGCTGAGGATCTGGTCCATGCGCTCGACGATGCGGTTGGCCACGTCGGTGATGTTCTGCAGCGCTGACGGCGTGGTCGGGATGATCGGCGCCGGATCCTTGTTGACCGTGGTCAGCGCCGGCGACTGCGGCGTGCCGCCGCTGAGCTGGATGATCGACGGGCCGGTCAGGCTGGTGATCGCCAGCTTGGCGCGGGTATCGGTCTTGACCGGCGTGGTCGAGTTCAGGCGGATGCGCGCGACCACCTGGCGCGGATCGTCCGGCACCAGGTTCAGTTCGGTGATCGAGCCCACCGCGATGCCGTTGTACTGCACCGGGCTGCCGACCGACAGGCCGGTCACCGCTTCGCGGAACACCACTCGGTATTCCTGCCAGGTGCGGTCGGAGGAGTACTTGGCGGCCCACAGGCCGAAGGCCAGCAGGGCCAGGCCGGTGATCAGGGTGAACGCGCCGATCAGCACGTAGTTGGCTTTTGTTTCCATGGCTCAGGCACTCTCGATCTGTTCGCCACGCGCGGCGCGCGCGCGGGGTCCGTGGAAGTATTCCTGGATCCACGGATGATCCAGTTTCTCGATTTCCGGTAGCGGCGCATTGGCCACCACCTTGCGGTCGGCGATGACTGCCACCCGGTCGCAGATGGCATAAAGCGTGTCCAGGTCGTGGGTGATCAGGAACACGGTCAGCCCCAGCGCTTCCTGCAGGGTCTTGATCAGGCGGTCGAACGCGGCCGCACCGATCGGGTCCAGGCCAGCGGTGGGTTCGTCCAGGAACAGCAGCGGCGGATCCAGCGCCAGTGCACGTGCCAGGCCGGCGCGCTTGCGCATGCCACCGGACAGCTGCGAGGGCAGCTTGTTGATCGCATCGGCGGGCAGTCCGGCCAGTTTCACCTTCAGCAGGGCCAGTTCGTAATGCCAGCGCTCGGGCAGTTCGCGGTGATGTTCCTTCAGCGGCACCTGCACGTTCTCGCCGACGGTCAGCGACGAGAACAGGGCGCCGTCCTGGAACAGCACGCCGGTGTTGCGTTCGATGTGCAGGCGGCTCTCGGCGTCGTCGGCACGCGCGTCGCGGCCGAGCACTTCGATCTGCCCTTCATCGGGCACACGCAGGCCCAGGATCGAGCGCATCAGCACCGATTTGCCGGTGCCCGAACCGCCCACCACGCCAAGGATCTCGCCACGGCGCACGTCCAGGTCCAGCCCTTCGTGCACGGTCTGGCTGCCAAAGCGGTTGACCAGCCCGCGCACGCGGATGGCCAGGTCGTGGCCGTCGTCGTCCTGCATGGGCACTTCTTCGGGGATCGGATGCGTGCTCATGTCACCAGTCCATGTGCATGAACCACAACGCCGCGAAGGCGTCGATGATGATCACCAGCGAGATCGTCTGCACCACGCTGGAGGTGGTGCGCTCGCCGACCGATTGCGCGGTGCCTTCCACCTTCAGGCCTTCCAGGCAGCCGATCAGGCCGATCACCAGCGCGAATACCGGTGCCTTGGACAGGCCGACCAGCATGTGCCGCACTTCCATCGTGTCGTGCATGCGCGCGATGTACATCTGCGGCGGGATGTCGAGGTCGAACGCGCCGACGGTGATACCACCGGCCAGGCCGGCAATCATCGCGATGAAGGTCAGCAACGGCAGCGTCACCAGCAGCGCGACCAGGCGCGGCAGCACCAGCAGGTCGATGGGGTCGAGCCCCAGGGTGCGCATCGCATCGATTTCCTCGCGTGCCTTCATTGCACCGATCTGCGCGGTGAACGCACTGGCAGTGCGGCCGGCCAGCACGATCGCGGTCAGCAGCACGGCGAATTCGCGCAGGAAGGCGATGTTCACCAGTTCGACCACGAAGATCTCCGCGCCGAAATCGCGCAGGATGGTCGAGCCGAGGAAGGCGATCACTGCGCCGACCAGGTAGGACAGCAGCGCGACCAGTGGCACGGCGTCCAGCCCGACCTGCTCCATCTGGTGCACGGTCGCGGTCAAGCGGAAACGTCGGGGTTCCTTGACCAGGCGTGCGGCCTTGACCAGGTTCTCACCGAGGAAGCTGCACAGCGCCTTGATGTTGTGGCCCGTGGCATGGACGCTGACGCCCAGCCGCTCCAGCGCCGCCAGCACGCCGAAGTCGCGTTTCGGCTTCGGGCGGTCGTCCGCCACTTCTTCGATGGTGCACACCAGCGCCTGGTGGTCCGGGCGGAACCGCAGGGCGTCTTCGCTCAGGTCAGCGCGATGGGCGACGCGCAGCACCTGCAGTACGCCGGCCGAGTCGAGCAGCTCGATGCCGGTGGCGTCGATGCCGGTCAGCGTGTCCGGAACGCCACGCAGCACTTCGGCCGCGGCCAGCGCGGTCTTCAGGGTCCAGTGGCCGGACAGCCGGATCAGTCCCGGATCCTGAGCGTCCTGTTCGAGCTGGGGGGCGTGGGTCGGGGTCATGGGGGCCATTCGGGTCGCAGCATAACCGTTCTGAATTGCACGTCGCGTCGAACCAGGATGAATTTCTCCAGCAGAGCCTGACGTAGGTAATACTACGGCGCATGTCCGCAGACGCTCACACGATCCCCACGCCCCAGGCCACCTACGCGCAGCGCGTGGCCTTCGTTTCCGAGATCGCCGGCCGCCTGCACAGCTACGGCACAACGGCCCAGCGCCTGGAAGCGGCGGTGGTTGCATTGGCCCGGCAGCTCGATCTGGATTGTGAACCGTGGTCGAACCCCACCGGCATCATCCTCAGTTTCAGCGATCCGGCGCAGGCCATCGGCTCCAGCGACATCACCCGTGTGATCCGGCTGGCGCCCGGCGAGAACGATCTGCACAAGCTCAGCGTGGCTGACGGGATCGCCGAGGAAGTGGCCAACGGCCGCATGAGCATTGCCCAGGGCCACACGGCGCTGCGCCAGCTGGACAAGGATCCGGGCCGGCGCGGCAAGCTGCGCACCATCCTGTCCTTCACCCTCGGTGCGGCCGGCGTGGCAGGCATGTGGAAGCTGCCGTGGCTGGACATCGCCACCGCCGGTGTCATCGGGCTGCTGATCGGCCTGCTCGGCATGGTCACCGACAAGCGCCCGGCCAGCCGTGAAGCGGCCGAAGCACTGGCGGCGCTGCTGGCCGGCCTGGTCGCCACCGTGGTTGCCACCTTCGTGGGCGCGCTGAATCTCAACACGGTGATCATCGCTTCGCTGGTGGTGCTGCTGCCGGGCATGTCACTGACCAATGCGGTCAATGAACTGGCCAGCCAGCACTGGGTGTCCGGCACCGCGCGCTTTGCCGGCGCGTTGACCACGATCATGAAGCTCAGTGTCGGCGCGATGATCGCGGTGACCCTGGCCGATGTGCTGGGGCTGGACCCGATGATCCGTGCCTCGCGGCCACAGGGGCCGTGGGTCGAGTGGGGCTCGCTGCTGACGGCGGCGTTCGCCTTCGCCATGTTGTTCAAGGCCAACCGCCGTGACTATCCGTGGGTGATCGCCGCCTCGGTGGCCGGTTACGCGATCTCCAAGTTTGGTGGTCATGCCTGGGGTACGCCGGCCGGCATCTTCCTGTCGGCGATGCTGCTGACCGCCGGTGGCAACCTGTTCGGGCGCGTGGTCGGCCGTCCCGGCGCGATCATCCGCTTGCCGGGCATCATCATGATGGTGCCCGGCAGCACCAGCCTGCGGGGCGTGCTGACCCTGGTTCAGCAACAGGACGTGGGCGCCGGCCAGAGCGTGTTCCTGACCGTGTTGAACGTGGTGATGGCGCTGGTCGCCGGCCTGCTGTTCGGCAACCTGCTGATGCCGGCGCGCAAGACGCTGTAGGTGTGGACCGTTGGTCCGCACACCCTTGAATGGTGTGGGTGTGGACCGTTGGTCCACACCCCGGACAAAGAAAAAACGCCGGCTTTCGCCGGCGTTTTTCATTCCTGCTGCAGTCGGCCTCAGGCCTTCTTGATCAGGAAATCTTCCGGCTTCTTGCTGCCCTTGGCGGTCAGCTCGGCCATCCAGCGCGGCTGCTTGCCACGACCGGTCCAGGTTTCCTTCGGGTTGGCCGGGTTGCGGTACTTCGGCGCAACCTTGCCCAGCTTGCGGCCGGCGGTCTTGGACGGGGCCTTGGTGGCCTTGGCGACCTTGCGCGCACGCGGTGCGGGTTCACCACCGAACAGTTCCTCGATGGTGTAACCCTCGGTCTTGGCCAGCTTGCTCAGCTGGGCACGCACCTTGGTGATCGGGCGACGCTTGGCGACGATGGTCTGCTGCTTCTTGGCTGTGCGGATCAATGCGCCCAGCTCACGTGCCGACAGGCCGGTCAGGTCGATGCTCATCAACGATTACTCCAGAAACTAATTTAGGGACAGGGACGAGCCGGTCCGTGGCGTCGCGGGACAGAGTAATGAGGAATTAATCCCAGCACAAACAGTTGCGGTCACCGTCTGTCGGCTGGCTGGCCCGGTTGCGACCATTTTGACCGGATTATGTCCGCTGCGATTTTCCGGGAACGGCCATCCGGCAAAAAAAAGACCGGGGTATACCCCGGTCTTTTCCGATCAGCCCTGCAGGCGCTGCAGCAGGGTGGCCTTGTCCAGGCTCTCCGCTTCGGCGGCGCGACGCGAGCGGTACTCGAAGGTGCCTGCGGCCAGGCCGCGTTCGCTGACCACCACGCGGTGCGGGATGCCGATCAGTTCCATGTCGGCAAACATCGCGCCCGGGCGCAGGCCGCGGTCGTCCAGTGCAGCATCCAGGCCGGCGTCGCGCAGCTCCTGCAGCAGGCCTGCCGCTGCATCGGCCACGCCCGCGTCGCCCTTCGGATTGATCACGCAGACCACCACCTGCCACGGCGCCATCGCGTCGGGCCAGATGATGCCGGCGTCATCGTGGTTCTGTTCGATGGCTGCGGCGACCACGCGCGAAATGCCGATGCCGTAGCAGCCCATCGTCATCACCGCGGCCTTGCCGTTCTCGTCCAGCACGGTGGCATCGAGCGCTTTCGCATAGGTGCGGCCCAGCTGGAACACGTGGCCGACTTCAATGCCGCGGGCGATTTTCAGCTCGCCGCCATCCAGCGCACGATCACCGGCGCGTACATTGCGGATGTCCGCCACTTCCGGTTCGGCCAGGTCGCGGCCCCAGTTGACGCCGGCCAGGTGGAAACCGGCCTCGTTGGCACCGACGACGAAGTCGGACATCGCCGCCACTTCGCGATCGGCAACCACACGGATCGGCTTGGCCGGTGCGACCGGACCGAGGAAGCCCGGCACGCTGCCGAGGTAGTCGGCGATCTCTGCTTCGCTGGCAAAGCGCTGCTCGTCCAGGCCGGCAACCTTGCCCAGCTTGATTTCGTTGACCTCGTGGTCGCCACGCACCAGCACCAGCACGAACTGCTGTGCCTTGCCTTCACCGGCGATCAGCGCCACCGACTTCACGGTGCGCTGCAGGTCGATGCCGAGCAGGGCAGCAACGTCTTCGCAGGTCTTCTGGGTCGGGGTGTCGACCTTGCGCAGCGCTTCGCTGGCCGCAGCGCGCGCGGCCGGATCGGCGGCAATGGCCGCTTCCATGTTGGCGGCGTAGTCCGAGCCGGTGGAGAACACCAGTGCGTCTTCACCGGAATCGGCGATCACGTGGAATTCCTGCGAGGCGTCACCGCCGATCGCGCCGGAATCGGCCTGCACCATGCGGAAGTCCAGGCCCAGGCGGGTGAAGATGCGGCTGTAGGCCACCTTCATGTTCTCGTACTCACGCACGAGGTCTTCGTCGTGCAGGTGGAACGAATAGGCGTCCTTCATCAGGAACTCGCGCGCACGCATCACACCGAAGCGCGGGCGGATCTCGTCGCGGAACTTGGTCTGGATCTGGTAAAAGTTCACCGGCAGCTGCTTGTAGCTGGACAGTTCGCTGCGCGCGAAATCGCAGGCCGCTTCTTCGGCGGTGGGGCTGTAGCAGAAGGTCTGTTCCTTGCGGTCCTTGATCTTCAGCAGCTGCGGGCCGAACTTCTGCCAGCGGCCGGTCTGCTCCCACAGTTCCTTCGGCTGGATGGTCGGAATCTGGAATTCGACGGCACCGGCACGGTCCATTTCCTCGCGGACGATGCGTTCGACCTTGCGCAGCACGCGCAGGCCCAGCGGCGACCAGGTGTACAGGCCGGATGCGAGCTTGCGGATCATGCCCGCGCGCAGCATCAGCCGGTGGCTGGTCAGCTCGGCGTCGCTGGGGGTTTCCTTGGTGGTGTGCAGGTGGAACTGGGAGAGGCGCATCGTCGGCTTCGGATTACGGCAGAGACACCTATTCTGCCAGCCCGGCCGGGGGAGGGGTATCGGCCGGGCGGCGCCCGGCACCCGCAGCGGCCAGAGCAACGGCCAAAGCAAAAGCGGGTATTCCGTGGGATGGCGGGGTGGGTCCGGTTGCGGGGGCCGCTGCAAGTACGTCCATGTAAGCTCGGTCGCCGCATCCATGCGGCTCACGCCCCCGCAACCGGACCCACCCCGCCTTCGACAGATCTCCGCAATCTGTCTGGACGGCATGGCCTGCTCTATGGCATGGCCTGCTCTTGGTGGGTGTCGACCTTGGTCGACACCGTAGATCCACGCCATGCGTGGATGCTCTTCGATCATTCGATCAATTGTCGAAATATTCGATTTCGATGGAGATTCATCCACGCATGGCGTGGATCTACTGGCCACCGGGAAACTGTCGAAGGCGGGGCGGTGTGGGTGTGCAGGACCGTTGGCGCCATGGATGGCGCCATCGAGCCCCCATGGATGGGTTTACGGCGTGTCCTGCACACCCACACCGCCCCGCCATCCCCCAGGAAGCCGCCGTTGCAGTTGCTTCGGCCGTTGCCTCCGCGGGTGCCGGGCGCCGCCCGGCCGATACCCTCCCTTCAACCCGCCGGAGGGCAGTACGCCTTGATTGCCGCCTCGGCCAGGCCCTTCTGCGCACTGCGCTGTTCCGGGGTAAGCGCGGTATCGGCCTTGCCGTCGCCGTCGGTGTCGTGCATCACCTGGCCACTGCCTTCCAGCAGCGCCACGTTGGCGCGGGCGGTGCTGCATTGCTCCGGCACCGGCGCGGCGGCAGGCTCCGGGGCTGCGTCCGCCACCGGCGTCCTGGCCTGGGCACGGGTCTCGTACTTGGCCCCGGTCGGCGGCGTTTCCGAATACTGGGTCACGCCCTTGGCGTCCTTCCACTTGTAGACAGGGCCGGCCAGCGCCGTGGTACTGGCCAACAGCAGCAGGCAACCCAGGCAGGACAGGGCACGCATGGCAAACTCCGCAGAATGGGCGTAGAACGCCGATTGCAGCATTGGCGCCGACCGCTGGCAAGTCGATTAAACTGGATTCCATGGACCCCATCACACCGCCGCCGCGCTCGCGCACGATTTACCTGCTGCCCAACCTGTTCACCACGGCTGGGCTGTTCTCTGGCTTCTACGCCATCATCGCTGCGGCCAACGGGGATTTCGTCAACGCCAGCATCGCCGTGTTCGTGGCGGCGGTGATGGATGGCCTCGATGGCCGTGTCGCGCGCCTGACCGGCACCAGCAGCGAGTTCGGCGTGCAGTACGACTCGCTGGCCGATCTGGTCAGCTTCGGAATGGCGCCGGCCCTGGTGATGTATCACTGGTCCCTGTCGGAACTGAAATACGACGGTGAGCTGGTCGGTCGCCTGGGCTGGGCGGTGGCGTTCCTGTACGCCGCCTGCGCGGCGCTGCGCCTGGCGCGCTTCAACACCCAGGTGGCCGTGGTCGACAAGCGCTGGTTCGTCGGCCTGGCCAGCCCGGCTGCCGCCGGCCTGATGATGTCCTTCGTCTGGGCCTTCGCCGATGGCACCCTGGGCTGGAACGGCAACGAGCTGCGCTTCGTGGCGCTGGCGGTGACCCTGGTCGCCGCATTGCTGATGGTCAGCCGCATCCGCTTCTGGAGCTTCAAGGGCGGCGCGGCCAAGGAGGGCGCCCGTTCGGACCGCGTCCCGTTCCTGGTGCTGGCACTGGTGCCGATCGCCATCGCCATCGCGGTGATCGACCTGCCCCGCGTGTTGTTCGTCGTCGGCATCCTGTACGCGCTGTCAGGCCCGGTGATGTGGGGCGTGCAGCGCCTGCGCAAGAAGCCCGAGGCGGCGTGAGCCAGGACCTGCCCGTGTTGTGGTCCCCGGCCCAGCAGGCCTGGCTGCAGGCCATGGGCTATACCGTCTATCACGATGGCAAGTTGGCTGCCGAGATGGATGCGGCGTTGCAGCTGAGCGTGGCCGAGGCGGCGGCATCGGCACCCGCGCCGGTCGCGCCGACGCGCACGGCGCCACCATCGATGCAGCACGCACCCGGCCAGCGCGACGCGGCGCCGGAACCTCGGCCCGAGCGCGCGCCACCACGCACTGCCGTGCCGGTGGCGGCGCCGGATACCGTACCGGCGGCGGCCCGTCCGCTGCCCACCGGCAACGCGCGCCAGCCGCTGGTACGCCTGCCTGATCGCCTGCAGATCGCGCTGTTGCGTGCCTCGGGCTGCAATCCCAACGACCCGGCCACACAGACGCTGATGGAGAGCTGGCCGCTGGAACAACTGCGTCGCGACCCCGCAGCCAAGCGCGCCTTGTGGCCGCAGCTGCGCGCACTGCGCAAGGGCGGAACCGAATGAGTGCGGTCAGCCAGCCCGGGCCGGTAGCGATGCGTGCACTGCGCGAGAGCGATCTCAACGCGGTGATGGCCATCGAAGTGCGTGGCTATCCCTATCCGTGGACCCGCGGCATTTTCCTGGATTGCCTGCGTGCCGGTTATCCCGGCCTGGCGATGGAGCGCGATGGCCTGTTGATCGGCTATGGCGTGCTCAGCCTCGCTGCCGATGAAGCGCATGTGCTGAACATCTGCATCGATCCGCTGGTGCAGTCGCGTGGGCTCGGCCGCCAGCTGCTGCGTGCGCTGGTCCGTCTGGCCGGTGATCGAGGCGCGCAGCGGGTGTTCCTGGAAGTGCGTCCGTCCAATACCCCGGCGCTGGCGCTGTATCACAGCGAAGGCTTCAACGAGATCGGCCGGCGCCCTCGCTACTACCCTGCCGCGCAGGGGCGCGAAGATGCGCTGGTGATGGCGATCGAACTGGTGGACGGCGAGCTGGAGACGATGCCGCCGCTGTAATCGGCGTCGCGTGGCCGCTGCGCTCGCCGGGCATGGCCCGGCGCTACCGATGCGTTGTTTACGCCAGTCGCAGGGCCAACACGCCGGCCACGATCAACGCCGCCGCCAGCCAACGCGCGCGCGGCACCCGCTCGCGCAGCAGGAACACCGAGATCAGCAGCGCGAACAGGATCGACGATTCGCGCAGCGCCGACACCATGGCCACGGGCACCTGGGTCATCGCCCACAGCGCCATCGCATACGAGGCGGTGGTGCCGATGCCGCCGGCAACACCCAGCGGCCAGTGCTGGCGCGCATACGCCAGCAACTTGCCGCGCTGCCGATGCAGCGCCCACAGCGGCAACGGAATGCCCGACAGCAGGAACAGCCACAACGTATAGCTCAGCGCATTGCCGGACAGCCGTGCGCCCTGCGCATCGACGAGTGTGTAGGTGGCGATCATCGCCGCCGTCAGCAACGGCAGCCGCAGCTGGCCGCTGCGTGCGCCGCGGGCCATGCACAGGATGCCGCCACTCACCAGGATGACGCCGAGCCAGGCCGACGGCGGCAGGCGTTCGCCGAGCACGGCGCCGGCCAGCGCAACCAGGATCGGCGCGCAGCCGCGCATCATCGGATACGCCAGGCTCATGTCGACCTGCTGGTAGCAGCGTGCGACCAACGCGTAGTACGTCACCTGCAGCAGCACCGACGCGCCCAGCCACGGCCAGCTTTCCGCGGCAGGGAAGTGCAGCCACGGCAAGACGAGCGCAGACAACAGCGCGGCGCTGCCGGTGACCAGTACGGTGCCGAGGAATTTGTCCGGTCCGCGTTTGACGATCGCGTTCCAGCTGGCATGTAGTGCCGCGGCAGCGAGGACCAGCAGGAAGATGGAAAGTGGCATCGGGTGATGATGCCATGCGGGGAAAAATGAAACGCCGGGCATTGCCCGGCGTCAGCCTTGAAAATGTGCCAACCAAGGTTGGCACCTACCAAAGCGGAACGGTGGGTGCGGACCCAGCTCCGCACCCACCGGCGAGGCGTTACAGCTTCGCGCGCTGCTCGCGCAGGCCAGCCAGCTGGTTGTTCCAGTCGACCAGGCGCACGCGCTCCTGCTCGATCACCGCCGGCGGAACCTTGTCGGAGAACTTGGCCAGCTTGGTCTCGCTCTTCTCCTGCTCGCCTTCCACGCGCTTGATCTCCTTGTCCAGGCGCGCGCGCTCGGCATCGAGATCAACCAGGCCTTCCAGCGGTACCAGCAGCTTCAGCTCACCGACGATCGCGGCGGCTGCCGGCGGCGCACTCTGCGCGTCTGCGAGCCACTGGATGCTGTCCAGCTTCAGCAGGAACGACAGCGAGGCACTGAAGCGCTCGATGCGCACGCGGTCCTGGTTCTGCCCGGCATGTTCCGGGCCGGCCAGCAGGCGCAGCGGCACCAGCTTGGACGGGGCGACGTTCAGTTCGCTGCGCACGCGGCGCACCGCACTGATCACCGCCTTCAACCATTCAACGTCGGCCTCGGCCTGCGCATGGTCGCCCTCGAACTCCGCGGCGGTCGGGTACGGACGCAGCGACAGCGTGGTTTCGGCCAGGCCCAGGCGCGGGGCCAGCTGCTGCCACAGCTGTTCGGTGATGAACGGGGTCAGCGGGTGCAGCAGGCGCAGCAGCGCTTCCAGCACATACAACAGTGTGTGGCGGGTGCTGTCGGCGTCGGCGGCATCGGCGCCATTCAACGCCGGCTTGCTCAGCTCCAGGAACCAATCGCAGAACGCGTTCCAGGCGAACTCGTACAGGCACTGCGCCAGCAGGTCGAAGCGATAGGCGGCGAAATGGCCCCGCGCTTCGGCGGTGGTAGCGGCCAGGCGCGCGAGGATCCAGCGCTCGGCATCGGTACGCGGCGTCGGCACGCCGGTGAACGCCGCACCTTCGGTGTTCATCAGGGTGAAGCGGCTGGCGTTCCACAGCTTGTTGCAGAAGTTCTTGTAGCCCTCGGCGCGGTTCATGTCGAACTTGATGTCGCGGCCATGGGTGGCCAGCGCGGCGATGGTGAAGCGCAGCGCATCGGCACCATGGGCGGCGATGCCGTCCGGGAACTCCTTGCGCGTGGCCTTCTCGATCTTCTCCACCATGCGCGGCTGCATCAGCCCGCCGGTGCGCTTGGCCACCAGATCATCGATGGTGATGCCGTCGATGATGTCCAGCGGGTCGAGCACATTGCCCTTGCTCTTGGACATCTTCTGGCCCTGGCCGTCGCGGATCAGGCCGGTGAAGTAGACGTCCTTGAATGGGATCTTCCCGGTCAGGTTGTCGGTGGCCATGATCATGCGCGCCACCCAGAAGAAGATGATGTCGAAGCCGGTGATCAGCACCGACGATGGCAGGTAGCGGTCGAAACCGCGCTCGGCCATCGCCTGCTCGTTCGGCCAGCCCAGGGTGGAGAACGGCCACAGCTGCGAGGAGAACCAGGTCTCCAGCACGTCGCTTTCCTGGCTCAGCACGACGTCGCTGCCGAGATTGTGCTTCGCCCGCACTTCCTCTTCGCTGCGGCCGACGTAGCAGTTGCCGGTGGCAGCATCGAACCACGCCGGAATGCGGTGGCCCCACCACAGCTGGCGGCTGATGCACCAATCCTGGATGTTGGTCATCCAGTGGCGGTAGGTGTTGATCCAGTTCGGCGGCACGAAGGCGATTGACCCGTCCTCGACCAGCTCCAGGCCACGACGCGCCAGTTCGTCCATTTTCACGAACCACTGGTCGGTCAGGTACGGCTCGATCACCTGGCCGGTACGGTCGCCGCGCGGCACCTGCAGCTTGTGCGCCTTGGTCTCGACCAGGATGCCCAGGTCTTCCAGTTCACCCAGCACGGCCTTGCGCGCGTCGTAACGGTCCAGCCCCTGGAAACGTTCCGGCGCGTTGTCGTTGATCGCCGCCACCGGGGTGAACAGATTGATCATCGGCAGGCTGTGGCGCACGCCCACCTGGTAATCGTTGAAGTCATGCGCCGGGGTGACCTTGACCACGCCGGTACCGAACGCACGGTCGACGTAGTCATCGGCGATCACCGGCACGCGGCGGCCGGTCAGCGGCAGCACCACGCTCTTGCCGATGAGGTGCAGGTAGCGCTCGTCTTCGGGGTGCACCATCACCGCGGTGTCACCCAGCAGGGTTTCCGGGCGGGTGGTGGCGACCACCAGGTAATCGCGGGTTTCGCGCAGGGTTTCGACGCCGTCGGCATCGCGCTCGACGTGCTCGTAGCTCAGGCCTTCATCCAGCTGGTAGGCGATCGACCACAGGAAACCGTCTTCCTCGGCGCTCTCCACTTCCAGGTCCGAGATCGCGGTCTTCAGCACCGGGTCCCAGTTGACCAGGCGCTGGCCGCGGTAGATCAGGCCCTGTTCGTGCCAGCGCACGAAGGCTTCGATCACCGCTTCGGACGGCTGCGGGTCCATGGTGAAGGTGCTGCGCGACCAGTCGGCCGAGGTGCCGAGGCGGCGCATCTGTCGTTCGATGATGTCGCCGGACTGCTGCTTCCACTCCCACACCTTGCCGATGAAGCCCTCGCGGCCCAGCGAATCGCGGGTCTCGCCGTTGCCTTCCAGCGCTAGGTTGCGGCTGACCACCATCTCGGTGGCGATGCCGGCGTGGTCGGTACCGACCTGCCACAGCGTGTCGTAGCCGCGCATGCGGTGGTAACGCACCAGCGCATCCATCAGGGTCTGCTGGAAGGCGTGGCCCATGTGCAGGGTGCCGGTCACGTTCGGCGGCGGCAGCAGGATGGTGTACGGCTCGCCCTTGCCGGACGGCTTGAAATGGCCGGCCTTCTCCCAGGCCTCGTAGAGGTCGGTCTCGAAGGACTTCGGGTCGTAGCTGGAGGCGAGTTGGGTCATGCGGGGGAACCAGTCATCAAGGCGGGAAGGGAGATCAGCGCGACCCGAGGGTGCGCCGGATCTTCTGGTCGGTGTGGTACTGGCTGACCGAATAGGCAGCCCAGATCGCGGCGGGCAGCCAGCCGATCAGGGTGATCTGCAGGATCAGGCAGACGATGCCGGCAAAGGGCCGGCCGATGGTGAAAAAGGACAGCCAGGGAAGAATCAGGGCGATCAGCAGGCGCATCAAGGGGTCCTCGCAGGGCTTACATGTCGTGCTTGTTCAGGTCGTAACCGGCGGTCTTGTACTGGCGCCAGCGCTCGCGCAGCGGTTCGCGCGCTTCCGGATCGGCCGGCACCACTTCCAGCACGCGCTCGCACTGGCCCAGCCAGGGTTCGTCGCGCAGGTTGATCACCAGCGGCCGCACGGGGGCCTCACCGCCGGGCGGGGCGATCAGTACCAAGGCTTCTTCCTCGTCCACATCCTCACCCACGATCTGGTGCGGAATGTAGGCATCGTCGTCGAACGACCAGAGAAGTTCGTCCAGTTCTTCGGCCTGGGCCTGGTCGCGGGCCAGCACCAGGGTGAACAACCCGGCGTCGTTGGCCTTGCGCGCCAGTTCGCAGACCAGGCGCAGCGGCTCGGTCAGGAAACGGGGCTTGGCGATCAGGTAGAAGTCGGCGCGGGGCATGGCGGCATCCAGGTGGGGCAGGTGCCGATCCATGCCGGCTGACGGCTGGACCGGCGAGGCCCCGGCCGGCGGTTGCCGGCCAGGGGCAGGTACAGCGTCAGGCGCGGGCGACCTGGTCCAGCAACCACTGGCTCAGCAGGCCGACCGGACGGCCGGTGGCCATGCCACGCTTGCCTTCGTCGCTGGCCACGCCGGCGATGTCCAGATGGGCCCAGCGCTGGCCTTCGGCGAAGCGCGACAGGAAGCAGCCGGCGGTGATGGCACCGGCCCAGCGGCCGCCGATGTTGTAGACGTCGGCGAAGCTGGAATCCAGCATCGGCTGGTACTCGTCCCACAGCGGCAGGCGCCAGGCGCGGTCGAAGACCTGCTCGCCGGCGGCCAGCAGCTCGTTGGCCAGGTCGTCATGCTTGCTCATCAGGCCGGCGGTCTGGTGGCCGAGGGCGACCATGCAGGCACCGGTCAGGGTGGCCACGTCGACCAGCGCCTGCGGCTCGAAGCGCTGCGCGTAGGTCAGGGCGTCGCACAGGATCAGGCGGCCCTCGGCGTCGGTGTTGCCCACTTCGATGGTCTTGCCCGACATCGAGGTGATGACGTCGGACGGGCGGTAGGCGTTGCCGTCGATGGCGTTTTCCACCGCCGGCACCACCACGACAAGATTCAACGGCAGCTTGGCCTTGACCGCGGCGACGAAGGTGCCGATGACGTTGGCGCCACCGCACATGTCGTACTTCATCTCTTCGATGCCGCCCTGGGTCTTCAGGTTGACGCCACCGGTATCGAAGGTGATGCCCTTGCCGACCAGCACGTAGGGCTTGGCGTCGCCGCCATTGCTCCACTTCAGCACCACCAGGCGCGGGCGGTTGGCCGAGCCACGGGCCACGGCCAGCAGCGAGCCCATGCCCAGCGCTTCCATCTGGGTCTCGTCGAGGATCTCGGCTTCGGCACCGTCATGCTCGCCGGCGAATTTCACGCCCACTTCAGCCAGGTAGGCCGGGGTGCAGTAGTTCGGCGGCAGGTTGCCCAGCTCGCGGGCGAACTCGACACCGGCGGCGATGGCCTGGCCCTGCGCCAGGGCCTGCGCATCCTCACCGGCGATGGCCAGCTGGGCCAGGCCGGCATCGTCGGCCTTCTTCTTGCCCAGGGTGGCGGTGTAACGGTAGGCCGCGTGGTCGGCGGCAATCACTGCCTGGCGGATCGCCCAGGCCGCGTCGCGGTCCTTCACCGCCACCTCGGACAGGGTGAACAGTGCGCTGCGGGCAGCGCCGGCCTTCAGCGCGCGCACGGCATCGCCGACCGCCTTCAGGTACTGCGGCACGCCGAAGCGGGCGGCATCGCCGAGGCCGACCACCAGCACGCGGGGGGCGGTCACGCCCGGCAGATCGTGCAGCAGGGTGGTGGCGCCGGTCTTGCCGGACAGGTCGCCGCGCTGGGCCAGGGCGGCCAGGCGGCCACCGCTGGCAGCATCCAGTGCCTGCGCGGACGCAGTCAGGGTATGGTCGGCATAGGCGCCGACGACGAGGCAGTCAACGGCGGCCGAAGCCGCAGCGAGGTGGTTCAGGGTGAATTCGAGAGCCATTGAGCAGATTCCATTGGCAAGTCCGTACAATCGCGGACCGTTTACGCCCAGACGCTAGACTGGGCGGCACCGCGAACGAACCTGAGAGTTTAAACCACCGCCCCATGTTGAAGCTCGACCGCTATCTATTGGGCGATTTCGTCCAGAGTTTCCTGGCTACCCTGATCGTCCTGCTGGTGGTCAGCGTGGGCGGCGTGCTGGTGGACATCCTCGGCAACATCGCCGACGGGCGGCTGCCAGCCAAGCTGCTGTTCTCGCAGCTGGGCCTGCAGTTCATCGTCTACATGCCGCTGATCCTGCCGCTGGCACTGATGCTGGGCCTGCTGCTGGCCATCGCCCGCCTCTACCGCGACTCGGAAATGGCGGTCATCACCGCCATCGGTGTCGGCCCCAAACGCCTGCTCAAGCCCCTGCTGCTGCTGGTGCTGCCGGTGATTGCGGTGGTCGGCGCCTGTTCGCTGTGGCTGGGGCCCTGGGCCCAGCGCACCGCCGAACAGATGATCCAGGACGCCAACCGCAGCGTGCTGATGGCCGGCCTGGAGCCGGGCCGGTTCACTCCGCTGCCCAATGGTGGCGTGGTCTATGTCGCCTCCATCTCCCCCGATGGCAGCCAGCTGGGCCGGGTGTTCCTGCAGCGGCAGAAGGAGGATCGCCTTGAAGTGGTGTCCGCCGCCAGCGGTCGCATGTACTTCGAAGGCGCCCGCCAGCGCTTCCTCGAACTGGATGATGGCCACCAGCTGGAAGGGCCGGCGGCCGGTGCGCTGGATTACCGTCTGGCGACTTTCGCCCGCAACGACGTGGCGCTGCCCGACGGCAGTGAGGCCCGCAAGCGTGATGATCCCGAACTGATGCCGACCACCGCGCTGTTCGGCGACAAGCGTCCCGAGGCGCAGGCACAGCTGCACCGCCGCCTGGCCCCGCCGCTGATCGCGCTGGCCTTCGCCCTGCTGACCGTGCCGCTGGGCCGCAGTTCGCCGCGCCAGCAGCGTTACGGCCGGATGATGCTGGCCCTGCTGGCCTACATGGTCGGCACCAACATGATGTTCATCGGCAGCGGCTGGATTGCCAACGGCCAGATTCCGTCGGCGCTTGGCCTGTGGTGGCTGACCCTGCCGCTGCTGGCACTGGCGATCTGGATGTACGCGCGTGACGGCCGCATGGCCCGCCCGAAGGGAGCCCGCGCATGATGCTGCGACCGATGCGTTTCGATCTGTACCTGGGCCGCGCGGTGCTGGGTACCGTGCTGCTGACCTGGGCGGTGCTGGTCGGCCTGGACGTGCTGATGGCCTTCTCCGGCGAGTTCAAGGACATCGGCAAGAACGGCTATTCGCTGGGCCATGCGGCAGCCTGGGTGCTGTACACCGTGCCGCGCCGGGCCTACACGATGTTCCCGACCGCAGCGGTGATCGGCGCGCTGATGGGCCTGGGCCAGCTGGCCGCGACCTCGGAGCTGACCGCGCTGCGCGCGCTGGGCCTGTCGCGCAAGCGCCTGAGCGTGTCGGTGGCGATCGCCCTGTCGCTGCTGACCGGGCTGATGGTGATCAGTGCCGAGACCCTGGGGCCTTGGGGCCAGAACCGCGCCGATTCGCTGAAGATGAGTGCCAAGTGGGGCACCGACATGGCGGTGGCGCGCTACTCCGGCCTGTGGGCGCGCGAGGGTGACACCTTCCTCAACGCACAGACCGGCGAAGAACAACTGGTGGGCGAAAAGGGCACCCGGCTGATCCTGCGTGACGTGCGCCTCTACAGGATCAACGAGGACGGGCGGGTCGGTACGCTGACCCATGCCGCCACCGCCGAGCATGACAAGGACGGCTGGGTGCTGACCGGCGTGCGCCGCGACACCTTCGGCGAGCGCTCGGCAACGCGCCAGGAAGTGGCCCGTGAGCCGTGGAATTCCAAGCTGGACGCCGGAGCCCTGGCCACCGGCATCGCCAAGCCGCGCAACCTCAGCGTGTCCGAGCTGAGCACCAGCATCGCCTACCGCGAGCGCAACGGCCTGGATGCACGCGACTACGAGGATGTGTACTGGAGCCGCTGGTTCTATCCGTTGAATGTGCTGGCGCTGTGCCTGGCGGCGGTGCCGTTCGCGTTCGGTTCGCTGCGCAGTGGCGGCATGGGCAAGCGCCTGTTCCTGGGCATCCTGTTCGCGCTGGCGTTCTGGCTGCTGCAGCTGTTCTTCGGGCGCATGGCCGGTGCGCTCAAGTTCGACTACCGCATTGCCTACGCGCTGCCGCCGATCGTGATGCTGGCGGTGTCCGGATTGTTGTTCCGGCGCAAATCGGGCTGATGCCGGTGGCGCCGGGCATGGCCCGGCCGCTTTCCGCGCTGCGCGCGTGAGCCGAGCATGGCTCGACTCTACAGAATGTGCGTTACCACTTGGGCGTCCGTTGCCTGGTCCGATGTTGGCGGTCGATCCAGGCCCAGCGCGCTGGATTCTGTAGAGCCGAGCCCATGCTCGGCTGCTTCTCGCTCATCGCGCGTCAGCCGAGCATGGGCTCGGCTCTACACACGCGCCGCGCAGGATTGGATTGAAGGGTGACAGATCACTGCTTCGGCATCCGCAGCAGCCGCGTGGCGCTCGCGCGGTCGTGCCAGGTCAGCCGCTGGCGATCCACCAGCGCCCACCAGAAGCCCAATCCGCCCAGCAGCAACGACAGTGTGGCCACCGCGAACCGCAGCCACAGCTGGCCGCGTCGCAACGGCGTGCCGTCGCGTGATTCCAGCTTCAAGCGCCACGGGCGCATGCCCAAGGTCTGCCCGCCGCGTCGCCAGCTGGCGGTCGCATACCACCCGGTCAACCCCCAGCACACTGCCCACAGCAGCCATTGCCATGCGCTGAAAGGCGCGATGTTCTCGCGCTGCGCATGGCCGCTGAAGGTATAGGCCAGGGTGAACACGGTACCGGCCAGCATCCACAGGGCCAGCACCGGCAACGCGTCATAGATCATCGCCAGCAGGCGCCACAGCAGCAGCGCGCGCGGGCGGGGCGTATCAGCGGCGACGTGGGCCGCATCGGTGGCGGGGCTCGACATGTGCCGAGCATACGCAATGCTGGCCGTGCCCGCAGTTGGCCTCGTATCCTGCGTGCATGGCCGTCACTTCCACTCCCGCCGAACGTCGTCAGCTGGTCCAGCAACTGCCCGAGCTGCGCAGCGAGGACGGCCAGCGCATCCAGCGTTTCCTCGACGCGATCTGGGCCGAGCACGGCCTGGCCCGCGCCACCCTGGACAGCTACCGCCGCGACCTCGAAGGCCTGGCGCGCTGGTGTGATGGGCGCGACGGCGGTCTGGCCGGTGTTGAACGCGCCGGGCTGTTCGATTACCTGGCCTGGCGCACCCGCCACAACTGGTCGCCGCGCAGCAATGCGCGGCTGCTGTCGGCACTGCGTGCGTTCTTCGCCGACGCCGTGCGCCGTGGCGAACGCAACGAAGATCCCAGCGCACTGCTCGACCCGCCGAAGCTGCCGCGGCTGCTGCCCAAGGCGCTGGCCGAGAGCCAGATCGATGCGCTGCTGGCGGCGCCGGATATCGACAGTCCGCTCGGCCTGCGCGACCGCGCCATGCTGGAGCTGATGTATGCCGCCGGACTGCGGGTGAGCGAGCTGGTGCTGTTGCCCGCCACGGCAGTGAACCTGCGCCAGGGCGTGTTGCGGGTGACCGGCAAGGGCAGCAAGGAACGCCTCGTGCCGCTGGGCGAGGAGTCGCAGTACTGGCTGGAACGCTACCTGCAGCAGTCGCGACCGCAGCTGGTGGGCAAGGGCAAGGTGCAGGCGCTGGCCGACGGGCAGACGCCCTTGTTCATCGAACCGGCGCTGCATGGTTTGACCCGCCAGGCGTTCTGGCACCTGGTCAAGCGCTACGCGGCGGTGGCCGCTATCGACCCGGCGCGTATCAGCCCGCATGGCCTAAGGCACAGCTTCGCCACCCACCTGCTGAATCGCGGCGCCGACCTGCGCGCGCTGCAGATGCTGCTGGGCCACAGCTCGCTGTCCACCACCCAGATCTACACCCTGGTCGCACGCGAACACCTGCAGAAACTGCACGCCCGCCATCATCCACGCGGCTGAGCCCACGGCTGAACCCCTGCCGGGCCTGTGCGCGGCATCGCGGACCGCTCAGGATGGCTGTGTCAGAATCCGAAGTCTTCTTTCTGCTGCGGACTGCTCCATGCTCCGATTCGCCATCGCCGCCGTGTTCGGCGCGCTCAGCCTGAGTGCCTGCGCCCAGCCGGCCCCGCCCGCCGCAAAGGCACCCGCCGCAGCGGCAGCCAAGGCCGGCGCTGTCGCCACGGCCAATGCGCCGGCCGAGCAGGCCGTGCGCAAGGCCCTGACCGAGCTCAACCCCGGCTTCCAGGTGGACTACATCGGTGCCGCGCCCTTCCCGGGCTTCCGTGAAGTGGTGGTCTCCGGCCAGCTGCTGTACGTCTCCGACGACGGCCGTTACCTGTTCCAGTCGCAGCCCTACGACACCCGCGCCAAGAGCCCGGCCAACAGCGAGGGCCTGCTGGGCTACCGTCGCGACCTGCTGGCCAAGGCCAATCATGGCGACCGCATCGTGTTCGCCGCGCCGAACGCGAAATACACCATCAGCGTGTTCACCGACATCGAATGCGGCTACTGCCGCAAGCTGCACCAGGACATCGCCGAGCTCAACCGCAACGGCATCACCGTTGAATACCTGGCGTTCCCGCGCATGGGCCTGGGCAGCAAGGATTACACCGACATGATCTCGGTCTGGTGTGCGGCCGATCGTCGCCAGGCGCTGACCAATGCCAAGCGTGGTGGCACGGTGGCCGCGAAGAACTGCACCAACCCGGTGGCCATGCAGTACGCCCTGGGCCAGCAGTTGGGGGTGAACGGTACGCCGGCCATCTTCGCGCCGGATGGCACCCAGCTCGGCGGCTACCTGCCGCCGGCGCAGCTGCGTGCCGCGCTGGAGAAACTGTCGGCCAAGCGCTGACCGCCGCTGACCTTTTTCTGTAGCGCCGAGCCCATGCTCGGCTGCGGACACATCAGCCGAGCATGGGCTCGGCTCCACAGGTTGGAAACCGGGGATGCCAGTCGCATCCCCGGTTGTCTGCTTACTTCAAGCCATCACTGACCGCTTTGGTCAGCGTGCCCTGCGCATCGTCGCCGCTGAACTCCCAGACAAACGCACCGCCCAGTCCCTGGGTCTTCACGTAGCCCATCTTGCGGGTAATGTTGGCCGGGGTATCGAAGCTCCACAGCGTGCTGCCGTTGTAGATCCAGGTGGCACCGGCGGTGTTGTCGGTGTAGCCCTGCCACGCCAGGTTCTTCAGCACCTTCCAGTCTTCGATGCCGGCTTCATACGTGCCGGGTGCCGCACCGGTGGCGCTCTGGTACAGGCCGTTGTTGGCGTTGCTCACGCCGGTCCAGCCGCGCCCGTAGTAGCCAATGCCCAGGTTGAGCTTGGCGGCGGGGACACCGCGGCTGATGAAGGCCTCGATGGCGTCGTTGCTGTTGTACAGCTTCTGGTCGCCGGTGGACGGATCACTCGGCGAATCGAACAGCGCCGACTGGTGATTGGTCTTCGCATCCCACGCGCCGTGGAAGTCGTAGGTCATCACGTTGATGTAGTCCAGGTACGGGTGGTATGCGGCCGGGTCGGTGACGCGGATCTTGTCGATGCCGGCGCCGACCGCCACCGTCAGCAGCAGGCCCGGACGCACCGCATCGAGCTGGCGGCGGAATTCGGCCATCAGCGCGGTGAAGTTGGCGTTGTCCTCGGGCGTGCCGCAGGCGATACCGCAGGCCACCGGGTATTCCCAGTCGATGTCGATGCCATCGAACACCCCCAGCGCCGCCCCCGGGCCACCGGCACCGTCGGTCACCGGCAGGTTGCCCTTGATGTAGGCATCGATGCACGAGGCGACGAAGGCCTGGCGGTTGGCCGGCTGCGCTGCGCTGGAGAAGCCACGCGACCAGGTCCAGCCACCCAGCGAGATCAGCACCTTCATGCCCGGGTACTTGGCCTTGAGCTGCTTGAGCTGGTTCCAGTTGCCGCGCAGCGGCTGGTCCCACGTGTCGGCGCTGCCACTCACGCTTTCGCCGGCACCGAAGGCCTTGGTGTAGTCGGCGAAGGCATCGCCACCGGCACCGCTGTTCGGATCCGACGCCTGGGTGATGCCCACTTCGCAGCGGTTGTTGCGCACGTTGCCGAAGGCGTAGTTGATGTGGGTCAGGCGCGCGGCCGAACCACTGCTGTCGATGTTCTTGACCCGGTAGTTGCGGCCATAGATGCCCCACTGGGTGAAGTAACCGATGACCCGCTTGCCGGTGGTGCCACCGTCGCCGGCCAGGGTGCTGGCGGTCACCGCCGTGCCCTGCGCGGAGGCATTGCCGGCGTTGTCACGGGCGCGCACCCGGTAGCTGTAGCTGGTGGAGGCGGTCAGCCCACCATCGACATAGCTGGCGCTGGACGGTGAACCGACCAGGCTGCCGTTGCGGTACACGTCGTAGCCGGCCAGGCCGCTGCCACCGGTGTTGTCGGTGGACGGGCTCCAGCTCAGGGCGATGCTGTTGGCGGTGCGGGTGCCCACGGCCAGGCCGCCGGGCACGCTGGGTGCGGTGGTATCGCCACTGGCCGCGTTGACGGTGATGGTGATGGTCGCGGTGCTGGCGGTGGCGTTGTTGTTGTCGGTGGCGACGGCGCGCAGGGTGTGGCTGCCGGCGCTGGCGTTGGCCCAGCTGGCGCTGTACGGCGCGCTGGTGTCGACGCCCAGCGAACTGCCATCGCGGAAGAACTCGACCTTGCTGACGCTGCCGTCCGCATCACTGGCATTGGCGGTCACGTTGACCGTGCTGCCGGCGCTGAAGGTGGCGCCGTTGGCCGGCGAGGTCAGGCTGACCACCGGCGGCTGGTTGGTCCCGCTGCCATCGCAGGCGCCGAGGTTGGTGTAGTAGGGCGCCCCGGCCGGATGGTCCGGCGGCGCATTCCAGATGTCCTGGTTCGCCCGGTAGAGGACGCCTCCTTTCTGCAGGGTATCGCCACTCCGGTAGATCTTGGCCTGGTCCCATTCGGCCACGCCGGCACAGCTGGCGGCCTGGGCCAGGCCGGGCAGGGCAACCGCCCCGGCCAGGGCCAGCAGCCAGGCCAGACGGCGCGGGCGACAGCGTTGAAGGGAAGGGTGGGCACTGCGTACATCGGCACTCTGCACAAGCGGGTCGTACATGGTGTGTCTCCGATCGATGGTTGGCGCACGGGCCAAGACGGCGCCGCACGTAACGCAGGGTCCGGACATCGCCCGGGAAGGCGACGGAGGGGGCGGACGGAGGTACCTGGTGGGCCGGGGAGAGAGTCCGGCGCCAGGTGGGGACAACGTTGTCATCAATTGCGTGGTCAATCCGTGAGCGAGCGCATGGTTCGGGGATTTGGGCGAGCGCGGCGCTGGCGCGCGGTCGGCAGCCATCGGCGGAGCCCCCTCGTGGTTGGGGTTGGTCGTTTACAGCGGATTTCTGGGGGTTGGCCGGGTGGGTGGGCTGCGCAGGGGGCGCCGTGAATACGTCCCTGTAGGCTCGGGCGCGCCATCCATGGCGCTTACGCCCCTGCGCAGCCCACCCGCCCGGGCCCCGACAGGTTCATGCGCGCGCCAGCCACGAAAGACATAACAAAAAATCAAGATCAAACGCCGATCGCTTCGCTCTCAGGCGTTTGATTTCCACATTTCCCTGGTCGCCGGCCAGCGGCCGGTAACCAAGGAGCATCCACGCATGGCGTGGATCTACTGCAGATCGCGGAGATCTGTCGAAGGCGGGGTGGGTCCGGTTGCGGGGGTGTCCGCGGCATGGATGCCGCGGTCAAGCCCCCAGGGACGGGTTTACGGCGTCCCCCGCCACCGGACCCACCCCGCCATCCCACGGAATGCCCGCTTTGGCTTTGGCCGTTGCCGTTGCCGTTGCCTGCGCTCTGGCCTCTGCGGGTGCCGGGCGCCGCCCGGCCGAAGCCTACCCCCGCTTCCGGTACAATGTCGGGCCCGTTTCCCAACTACGGTTCCCCGGACATGATGGTCCTCGAGGGCGCGCCCGCCCTGTCGCCGTTCCGCCGCGAACGTCTTGAATCCCGCCTGCAGTCCATCGCTCCCTCCCTGCGCATCAGCGGTGCCTGGCACGTCTACTTCGTGCAGGCCGAGGGCACTGCCGCCCCCGACGTCGATACCCTGTGCCGCATCCTGGAAGCCCGCCCGCAGTCCGAGGCGGTCGCGGACGGTGCGGTCAGCCGCATCGTGGTGCCGCGCCTGGGCACGCTGTCGCCGTGGTCGAGCAAGGCCAGCGAACTGGTCCGCGGTGCCGGCCAGCCGGTCAGCCGGGTCGAGCGTGGCCTGCGCATCGACGTACAGGGCTGGCCGACAGACGCTGCCGCCCAGCAGGCACTGGTCAAGGTGCTGCACGACCCGATGACGCAGTCGGTGCTGGAAACCGTCGACCAGGGCCAGTCCCTGTTCTCGACCCCGGCCCGTGGCGAACTGGAGCGCGTGCCGGTGGACCAGCTGGAGGCCGCCAACCAGCGCCTCGGCCTGGCCATGGCGCAGGACGAGATCGACTACCTGCGCGAGCGTTTCACCGCGCTGGGCCGGTCGCCGTCGGACGTGGAACTGATGATGTTCGCGCAGGCCAATTCCGAGCACTGCCGGCACAAGATCTTCAATGCCAGCTGGACCATCGACGGCCAGGAGCAGGACCGCTCGCTGTTCCGGATGATCAAGAACACCCACCAGCAGACGCCGCAGCACACGCTCAGCGCATACAGCGACAACGCGGCGGTGATCGAAGGCCATCCGGCCTCGCGCTATCGTCCGGACCCGGCCAGCGGCGAGTACCGCCGCGAACCGCAGGTGCCCAGCGCGTTCCAGATCAAGGTGGAAACGCATAACCACCCGACCGCGATCGCGCCGTTCCCGGGCGCCTCGACCGGTGCCGGTGGCGAAATCCGCGATGAAGGTGCAACCGGTCGTGGCGGCAAGCCGAAGGCCGGCCTGAGCGGTTTCTCGGTCTCGCACCTGCGCATTCCCGAGCTGCCGCAGCCGTGGGAAGCGCCGCGTGCGCTGAACCCGCGCATGGCGCCGGCACTGGAAATCATGACCGACGGCCCGCTGGGCGGCGCTGCGTTCAACAACGAGTTCGGCCGCCCGGCCCTGCTCGGCTACTTCCGGAGCTTCGAACTGCCGGAAGGCGCCGACCTGGTGCGCGCCTACGACAAGCCGATCATGCTGGCCGGTGGCCTTGGTGCCATCGATCGCGTGCAGGTCGACAAGATCCTGCTGCAGGACGGCGATGCCGTGATCGTGCTCGGCGGCCCGGCGATGCTGATCGGCCTTGGCGGCGGTGCCGCCAGTTCGGTCGCCTCCGGTGAAAGCGCCGAGGACCTGGACTTCGCCAGCGTGCAGCGCGACAACCCGGAAATGGAGCGTCGCTGCCAGGAGGTCATCGACCGCTGCGTGGCGATGGGTGCCAACAACCCGATCAAGTTCTTCCATGACGTCGGTGCCGGTGGCCTGTCCAACGCCATTCCCGAACTGCTGCACGATTCCGGCGTGGGCGGCATCATCGACCTGGGCAAGGTGCCCACCGACGATCCGTCGCTGTCGCCGATGCAGCTGTGGTGCAACGAGTCGCAGGAGCGCTACGTGCTCGGTGTGGCGCAGGAGCGCCTGGCCGAATTTGCCGCGCTGTGCGCACGTGAGCGCTGCCCGTTCGCTGCGGTCGGTGTCGCCACCGCCGCCGAACACCTGGTGGTCGCCTATGGCGCCGTGCCGGGCAACATTCCGGCCGACGCGCCGATCGACCTGCCGATGGACGTGCTGTTCGGCAAGCCGCCGAAGATGCACCGCGATACCGCGCACCCGCCGGCACCGCGCTGGCCGGCGCTGAAGACCGCTGGCCTGGACCTGCAGGAAGCCGGTCTGCGCGTGCTCGCGCACCCGACGGTGGCCTCCAAGAACTTCCTGGTCACCATCGGTGACCGCAGCGTGGGCGGCCTGACCGCGCGCGAGCAGATGGTCGGCCCGTGGCAGCTGCCGGTGGCCGACGTGGCGATCACCCTGGCCGATTTCGACGGCGTGGCCGGCGAGGCGATGGCCCTGGGCGAACGCACGCCGCTGGCGCTGCTGGACGCGGCTGCCTCGGCCCGCATGGCCGTGGGCGAAGCACTGACCAACCTGTGCGCGGCCCCGGTCGATGCGCTGGATGAAATCAAGTTGTCGGCGAACTGGATGGCCGCTGCCGGCCACCCGGGCGAAGACGCGCTGCTGTACGACGCGGTGAAGGCGGTGGGCATGGAACTGTGCCCGCAGCTGGACATCAGCATCCCGGTGGGCAAGGACTCGCTGTCGATGCAGGCGCAGTGGCACGACCAGGGCGAGGCGCACAAGAGCGTGTCGCCGGTGTCGCTGGTGATTACCGCGTTCGCGCCGGTGACCGATGCACGCCAGCAGCTGACCCCGCTGCTGGACCGCGATATCGACAGCGAGCTGTGGTTGATCGGCCTCGGTGCCGGCAAGCAGCGCCTGGGCGGTTCGATCCTGGCCCAGGTGCACGCCGACCATGGCGACCTGCCGGCGTTCGCCGGCGCCGCCCCGGACCTGGACGACCCGCAGCGCCTGCGTGGCTTCTTCGAGCTGATCCGCGATGCACGCCAGGCCGGCCTGCTGCGCGCGTACCACGACCGCAGCGACGGTGGTGCGTTCGCCGCGCTGTGCGAAATGGCCTTCACCTCGCGCCTGGGCTTGGACATCACCCTCGACGCCTGGGGCGATGATCCGTTCCGCAGCCTGTTCAATGAAGAACTGGGCGCCGTTGTGCAGATCGCCCGCGAAGACCGCGCCGCGTTCGCCGACCTGGTCGAGCGCCACGCGCTGACCGAGTGCGCACAGCGCATCGCCAAGCCGACCACCGCGCCGGTGGTGCGGGTGTCACTGGGCGGTGACTCGCTGGCCGAATGGCGCTGGGAAGCACTGTTCGATGCCTGGTGGTCGGTGACCCACGCGATGCAGAAGCGCCGCGACAATCCGGCCAACGCCGATGCCGAGCGCGAGATCGCGCGCGCCTTCACCGCGCCGGGCCTGAAGCCGAAGCTGAGCTTCGACCTCAATGAGGATGTCGCCGCACCGTTCGTGCAGACCGGGGCGCGTCCGCGCGTTGCGATCCTGCGCGAACAGGGCGTCAACGGCCAGATTGAAATGGCCAACGCCTTCGAACGTGCCGGCTTCCGCGCATTCGACGTGCACATGAGCGACCTCATCGAAGGCCGCGTGGCGCTGCAGGACTTCACCGGCCTGGTCGCCTGCGGCGGCTTCAGCTACGGCGACGTGCTCGGTGCCGGCCGTGGCTGGGCGACCTCGATCCTCGAGCGCACTGCGCTGCGCGATGCCTTCGCCGCGTTCTTCGCGCGCGAGGACAGCTTCGCCCTGGGCGTGTGCAACGGCTGCCAGATGATGAGCCAGCTGAAGGACATCATCCCCGGTGCCGAACACTGGCCGCAGTTCCGCCGCAACGCCAGCGAGCAGTTCGAAGCCCGCACCGCGCTGCTGGAGGTGGTGGAGTCGCCGTCGATCCTGCTGCGTGGCATGGCCGGTTCGCGGCTGCCGGTGGCGGTGGCGCATGGCGAAGGCCAGGCGGTGTTCGACAACGCCGTCGACCAGGCCACGGCCCGCGTCGCGTTGCGCTACATCGATGGCAACGGCAACGTCGCCAGCCAGTACCCGCTGAATCCGAACGGCTCGCCCGATGGCATCACCGGCCTGACCAGCACCGACGGCCGGGTGACCATCATGATGCCGCACCCGGAGCGCACCCCGCGCGCGCTCAACCTGAGCTGGGCCCCGGCCGAGTGGCAGGGCGATTCACCGTGGATGCGCATGTTCCGCAACGCGCGGGTGTGGTGCGGCTGATCGCACACGCGTTGCGCAGCTGACGATGCCATCGCGTATGGAAACCCGCCGGGAAACCGGCGGGTTTTTCTTTTTGAATACGGAAACTCCTGCACTGGCCATTAGTTACATACGTTTTCATATGTGAGGATTCCCTCACGTGCGCCTAACAAAATACGTACATAAACAAGTGAAACAGTGAACTGCTTCACGGCAATGGCTTTTGCTGCGTCAAACTCTTGACGATTCGCAAAGATGCCGTTAACACTTGACCCCCGTTTCAAATCTGTTCATCCCGCAGTAACCGCACGGCGCATGCGCTCGGTTTTCTGTCCCTGCGCGCCGTTCGGCAATACCCCGCAGTAAATCACGCGAATAACGCCCCCAGGGGACGTTGAACCACGAAGGTTCGGCGGTGGCGTTGCTTTGCCCAAAACCAGTCCAATCAGGAGCCGTACCGATGAATCGGATTTATCGCAAGGTCTGGAACAAAGCATTGGGTCAGTTGGTGGTGGCCTCGGAACTGGCCTCTTCCAGCTCATCAGGCGGGGTCGTCGACCAGCGCCGCAGTGCGACGGATGCCGCGCCGGCACGACTGGCCGCAGCGTTGGCCTTGGCAATGGGACTGGGAATGACCGGCATCGTTTCGGCGCAGTCGGTCGAGATTGGCGGCAGCGCGAACTGCGTGGTGCTCAACAGCAAGGTGGTGGACAAGTGCGCGGTCGATGGCACTGCCAGCGCCAAGGGCAGCAACGCGGTGGCGATCGGCGCGGGTACCAGCGCCACCGGCGCCAACAGCGTGGCGCTGGGCGCCGGTTCCAAGGCAGCACGCGCCAACACTGTCTCTGTCGGTGATGCCGGCAAGGAACGGCAGGTGACCAACGTCGCCGCCGGTACCGCCGCCACCGATGCGGTGAACAAGGCGCAGCTGGATGCACAGGCACGCGCCACCCAGGCGGCGCTTGCGCAGGCAGCGGCCGAGGGCAGCCGCTACTTCAAGGCCGATGGCGCGGGTGACAACAGCGACGCGGCGAAGATCGAAGGCGAGGGCGCCATCGCGGTCGGCAGCGGTAGCCAGTCGCTGGCCAACGCCACCACTGCGGTCGGCACCCAGGCGATTGCTGCGGGCGTCGGTGCCAGTGCCTTCGGCCAGAACGCGCTTGCCTTCGGTGATGCCAGCGTGGTGGTCGGGCAGAGCGCGGCCGCATTCGGCTTGGGCGATACCGCCGTCGGTGCCCATGCCGTGGCCGCCAGCGAGAACGGTGCGGCCACCGCACTGGGCGCACTGTCCGAAGCCAGCGCCGACGGCGCCACGGCAGTGGGTGCAGGCGCGGTGGCGATGGGCCCGGGCAGCACCTCGCTGGGCCGCGGTGCGACGGCCGCCAACGAAGCCTCCATTGCCGTCGGTGCGTTCAGCACCGCGGTGGGCGAGTACAGCACCGCGCTGGGCTCCAATTCGGCCGCCGTGGCCACCGGCAGCGTGGCGCTCGGCGCCGGCTCGCTGGCCGATCGCGTGGATACCGTGTCGGTAGGCGCGGTCGACTACGGCCTGACCCGGCAGATCACCAGTGTTGCCGCAGGTACCGAAGATACCGATGCGGTCAACGTCGGCCAGTTGAAGGACGTGGCGGCAGTAGCCGATACCACCGCCAAGCGCTTCCAGGCCACCGGCAGCAGCAACAGCGATGCCGGCGCATTGGCCGAGGGAGATGACGCGCTCGCCGCTGGCGAAGCCGCCAATGCGGTCGGCAACGGCACGACCGCGGTCGGTGCAGGTGCAACCGCTGTCGCGCAGAACGCCACTGCGGTCGGCAACAATGCGCTGGCCTCGGGCCAGAACAGTGCGGCCTTCGGCAACAACGCGCAGGCAGTCGGTCCGGGCAGCGTCGCCGTCGGCGGCGCCGCGGTGGATGCCGATGGCAATCCGCTGATCACCAGTGGTGGCGTGCCGGTAGAGACCGGTGCCACCAGTGCCGGGGTCGGCGGTACCGCTGTCGGTGCCAGCGCCGATGCCGGCGGTTTCGCCGCCTCGGCGTACGGTGTGGGTGCCTACGCGGCAGGTGCGCAGTCGTCGGCGTTCGGTGCGGTCTCCAATGCCATCGGCGACTACTCCACGGCCGTCGGTACGCAGAGCAACGCCACCGGCACCAGCAGCGTGGCCATCGGTGGTCCGGCCGATCTGATCCCGGGCCTGGGCTTTTTCGTGCAGACCCAGGCCAGTGGTGAAGCGGCCACGGCCGTCGGTGCCGGCGCGATTGCCAGCGGTGACCACGCCGTGGCCAACGGCAGCCTGACCGAGGCCTCCGGTGCCGAGTCGGTCGCCGTGGGCTACTTCGCCTATGCACCGGGTGAGAACGCCAGCGCGCTGGGTGCGCAGACCTGGGCCAGTGGTACACAGAGCACGGCTGTCGGTTACTACGCCACTGCGCGCGGTGAGAACAGCGTTGCCTTGGGTGCGAATTCCGAAGCGGTGCGCGCCAACAGCGTGGCCGTGGGCAGTGCCGGCAACGAGCGGCAGATCACCAGCGTGGCGGCCGGCAGCGAAGCCACCGATGCAGTGAACAAGGCCCAGCTCGATGCCGTGGCCAGCACCGCCGACACCACCGCGCGCTTCTTCCAGGCGCAACCGGAAAGCGGCAGCGATGCCGGTGCCTACGCAGAAGGCGAGGGTGCGGTGGCGGCGGGCTCGGCCAGCAACGCCATCGGTGCCGGTGCGTTGGCACAGGGTGCAGGCGCTGCGGCCATCGGCGCCGACAGCGTGGCACTGGGCCGCAATACCTTCGCCGACGGCGACGGTGCAGTGGCCATGGGTGGCCTCGGCCAGGCATACGACGAATACAACCAGCCGCTGCTGGATGACCAGGGCAATCCGGTGCAGATCGGCACCACCGCGTCGGCCGGGTCCACCGCCGTCGGCAATGCCGCGCAGGCGACCGGTGACAGCAGCAGCGCCTTCGGCAATGCGGCACAGGCCACCGGCGACAACAGCTTCGCGGCAGGCGGCAAGTCGCGCGCTACCGGCAGCTATGCCGTCGCCATCGGTGACAGCGCCTTCGCCAAGTCCGACGACAGCACCGCCGTGGGTGGTTACAGCACCGCCAGCGAAGAGGGCGCTACTGCCTTCGGTGCCGGCGCCTGGGCCACCGGCCGCAATGCTTCGGCGTTCGGTCCGGCGGCATGGGCCAGTGCCAACGGTGCCACCTCCATCGGCTACAACAGCTGGGCCAACGGCACCAGTTCCACCGCCGTCGGCCGCGGCGCCTTCAGCTACGGCGACAACAGTGTTGCGCTGGGCTTCCAGGCACTGGGCAACAGCATCAACAGCATCGCCATCGGCACCAACACGGTGGCTGGCGGTGAAAGTGCGATTGCGTTGGGCGCGGGCAGTGCGGCCAGCGGCAACAACGCGGTTGCGCTGGGTGCCGGTTCGGTGGCCAGCCGTGACCGCAGCGTGTCGGTGGGCAGCGCCGGCAACGAGCGGCAGATCACCAGTGTGGCGGCCGGTACCCAGGCCACCGATGCGGTGAACAAGTCGCAGCTCGATGCGGTTGCAGCCAGTGCGGCGACCACCAGCAAGTACTTCCAGGCCAGTGGCAGCGCCGACAGCGATGCCGGTGCGTACGTGGAAGGTGACAACGCGCTGGCCGCCGGTGAATCGGCCAATGCCATCGGCAACGGCGCCACCGCGCTGGGCAGTGGTGCCAATGCACTGGCCAGCAATGCACAGGCCATCGGCTTCAATGCGCTGGCCACCGCAGCCAATGCCAGCGCCATCGGTGCCAACGCACAGGCGACCGGCGAATACGCCACCGCGCACGGTGCGGAGAGCGAAGCCAGCGGCGAGCAGAGTGCAGCCTTCGGTGCGGCATCGGTGGCCAGCGGCGCCGGCAGCACCGCCACCGGCGTGTTGTCCGAGGCCAGCGGCGAGGAAGCCGTGGCGGTGGGCTACTTCAGCAACGCCAGCGGTGAGGCCGCCACGGCGGTCGGCAGTGAAAGCGTGGCCAGCGGCACTGCGTCGGCGGCGTTCGGCATCGGCGCCGAAGCGACCGGCGGCTACAGCACGGCCATCGGTGGTTACGCCAACGCATCGGCATTCAACGCCACCGCCTTCGGCAACTTCGCCAACGCCTCCGGTTCCAACAGCGTGGCGCTCGGCGGCGATTCGGAAGCGTCTGGTGCCTACAGCACCGCCACCGGCCAGGGCAGCCTGGCCACCGGCACCAATGCCGTGGCCGTCGGTGGCTCGTTGTTCGGCCTGCTGGCGACCGAAGCATCCGGCGACTATTCCACCGCGGTCGGCGGCGGCGCCTATGCGCCGGGCACCAACAGCACCGCGCTGGGCAATGCGGCGGAATCGCGCGGTGCCAACAGCGTGGCGCTGGGTGCCGATTCGATTGCCGACCGCGACAACACCGTGTCGGTCGGTGGTGGCGGCAACACCCGCCAGATCACCAACGTGGCAGCGGGTACCCTGGGTACCGATGCAGTGAACAAGGACCAGCTGGACGCAGTGGCCGCCGAAGGGGCCAGGACCAGCAAGTACTTCCAGGCCAGTGGCAGCACCGACAGCGATGCTGGTGCCTACGTGGAAGGCGACAGCGCGCTGGCTGCCGGTGAGGCCGCCAATGCGATCGGCGCCGGCGCCACCGCACTCGGCGGTGGTGCAACGGCGGTAGCCGCGAACGCCACGGCGGTGGGCTTCAACAGCCTGGCCAGCGGCGGCAATGCGGCTGCACTGGGCAACAACGCACAGGCGACCGGTGAAGACAGCGCGGCGCTCGGCAGCGGTGCGGTGGCCAGCGAAACCAGCACCACTGCGACCGGTGCAGGCGCGCAGGCGACGGCGGTGTACAGCACCGCCAATGGTGCCGAGGCGGTCGCCAGCGGTGCGCAGTCGCTGGCCAGTGGTTTCCGTTCGGCAGCCTCTGCAGACGGCACCACCGCAGTAGGCGGTTACAGCGAAGCCAGTGGCCGACTCGGCTCGGCGCTCGGTTATGGCACCGTCGCCAGTGGTGCCAACAGCACCGCTGCCGGTGTGTTCGCTGCGGCGTCGGGCGCCAGCTCGGTGGCCATGGGTGATTCCAGCGAAGCCAGCGGCGATGAGAGCGTGGCCATCGGTGGCAGCACCTTCTTCGGCCTGGTGCCGTCGCGAGCCAGTGGTTACGGCGCAGCGGCCTTCGGCGCCGGTGCCTGGGCCACCGACGACTACGCCACCGCCATCGGCTGGAACTCGTGGGCCGATGGCGCCGAGTCGACCGCGCTGGGTGCCAGCGCTACCGCCAACGGTGCCAACAGCGTGGCCCTGGGCGCGGGCTCGAAGGCCGACCGTGACAACACGGTGGCCGTCGGCAGTGCCGGCAGCGAACGCCAGGTGACCCACGTGGCCGCCGGCACCGAAGGCTCCGATGCGGTCAACAAGAACCAGCTCGATGCCGTCGCCGCCACGGCGGACAAGACCAGCAGGTACTTCCAGGCCAGCGGCAGCGCCGACAGCGATGCCGGGTCCTACGTGGAAGGCGACAACGCACTGGCTGCCGGTGAAGCGGCCAATGCGATCGGCACCGGCGCCACCGCGCTCGGCAGTGGTGCCACGGCCGTGGCCGCCAACGCGACCGCCGTGGGCTTCAACTCGCTGGCCACGGGCAGCAATGCGGCCGCGGTCGGCAGCAACGCACAGGCCACCGGCGAAGACAGTGCCGCACTCGGCAACGGCGCGGTGGCCAGTGGCATCAGCGCTACCGCCACCGGCACCGCGGCACAGGCCAGCGGCGTCTACAGCACGGCCAACGGTGCAGAGGCTGTCGCCAGCGGTGCGCAATCGCTGGCCAGTGGTTTCCGCAGTGCGGCCTCGGCCGATGGCACCACCGCCATCGGTGGCTACAGCGAAGCCAGCGGCCGCCTCGGCACTGCGCTGGGCTACGGCTCGGCAGCGACGGGTGCCAACACCACGGCTGTCGGCTTCGGTGCAGCAGCAGCAGGCAGCGGCGCAGTCGCCGTCGGTCAATCCAGCGACGCCAGTGGCGCAGAGAGTGTCGCCATCGGTGGCAGCACCTTCTTCGGCCTGATCCCGTCGCGTGCCAGCGGTACCGGTGCGGCGGCGTTCGGTGCCGGTGCCTGGGCCACCGACGACTACGCCACCGCAATTGGCTGGAATGCGTGGGCCGATGCGGCTGACAGCACCGCGCTGGGTGCCAGCGCGACGGCCAGCGCTGCCAACAGCGTCGCGCTCGGTGCGGGTTCGAAGGCGGACCGTGCCAACACGGTGGCCGTCGGCAGCGCAGGCAACGAACGCCAGATCACCCATGTTGCCGCCGGCACCGAGACCACCGATGCGGTGAACAAGGGCCAGCTGGATGCCGTGGCCAGTGTCGCCGATAGAACCAGCAAGCACTTCCAGGCCAGCGGCAGTGCCGACAGCGATGCCGGGGCGTACGTCGAAGGCGACAACGCGCTGGCCGCGGGTGAAGCGGCCAATGCGATCGGCAACGGCGCCAGCGCGCTCGGCAGCGGTGCCACCGCGGTCGCGGCCAACGCCACTGCGGTGGGCTTCAATGCGCTGGCCAGCGGCGCCAACGGCGCGGCGCTGGGCAACGCGGCACAGGCCACCGGCGTGGACAGCGTGGCGCTGGGCAGTGGTGCCGCCGCCAGCGAGCTCGGCGCCAGTGCCACAGGCGCCGGTGCACAGGCCAAGGGTGCCTACAGCACCGCCAGCGGCGCGCAGTCCACCGCCAGCGGCACGCAGTCGCAGGCCAGTGGCTTCCGTGCCACCGCAACGGCGGACGGCGCTTCGGCGATCGGTGCCTACGCCGAGGCCAGTGGCCGTCTCGGTACCGCGGTGGGCTATGGCGCCAAGGCCGTGGGCGGTAACGGAACGGCCCTCGGTGTCAGCGCCCAGGCTAACGGGGCCAATAGCGTCGCCTTGGGTGGCGGCTCGGTCGCCGACCGTGCCTACACCGTGTCGGTGGGCAACGTCGGCTTGAACCGGCAGATCACCAACGTCGCCAACGGCACCGAGTGGGACGATGCCGTCAATCGCGGGCAGCTGGATGTGGTCGCCTTTACAGCCAACACCACCAACCGCTACTTCCGTGGTAACGGCAGTGGAACCGCGAGCGCAGTGGGCGCTGATTCGGTGGCGATGGGTTCGACGGCCACTGCCGTCGGCGCACGCAGCATCGCGTTGGGCAGCAACGCCACGGTGCCCGCCAGCGGTGCGATTGCCATGGGTGCCAACGCCGGTGCGACCGGCGTCAACTCGGTGGCTCTGGGTACGGGCGCGACCGCCCTGGAGGCCAACGTGGTGTCGGTCGGTGGCGGCAACGGCACAAACGGCCCGGCCCGGCGCCGCATCGTCAACGTCGCCGACGGCCGCATCACCGCCGGCAGCAGCGATGCCGTGACCGGTTCACAGCTCAACGTCACCAACCAGCGCGTGGGCGCGGTGGAAACCCGGGTCGGTGATTTCGACTCGCGCATCGCCACCGTTGAAACCAGCGCGGCCAGTTCGGTCGGCTACGACGATGCCAGCCGTGACCGCCTGACCCTGGCCGGTATCCAGGGCACCACCATCGACAACGTCGGCGCCGGCAGCATTGCGTCCGGCAGCCGCCAGGCGATCAACGGTGGGCAGTTGTTCCAGTCGCTCAGCGATGCCGCCAGCTTCCTCGGCGGCGGCGCCAGCGTCGGCATGCAGGGGGTGTTCGTTGCGCCGAACTATGTGATCCAGGGCTCCACCTACAGCAACGTCGGCGACGCGCTGGGCGCACTGGACCGCAAGGTCAGCGAGATCGATCGTCGCACCGCCAGCGGCACGCGTTCCGGCGCGGCCAGCCTGCGCTCGATGGCGGCTCCGCTGGACGCCGACGCGGCCAGCGCGGCCACGGCGTCGGCCAGCGCCGATGCGAGCCTGGCGGATGGCGGATCGACCACGGCGCGGGTGCAGGGCACTCCGACTGCAGCCAGCGCAGGCAGTGCGCAGCCGGCACTGGTCGCAGGCGGTGGCATCAACGCCGTCGCGATGGGTGATGGCGCTGTGGCCAGTGGTGCATCGTCCACCGCGGTCGGCCAGGGCGCGAGTGCGACGGCGGCCAATGCGGTGGCGCTGGGCCAGGGCTCGGTTGCCGATCGCGCCAACACCGTCTCGGTCGGCAGCGAGGGCAACGAACGCCAGGTCACCAACGTGGCGGCTGGTATCACTGCAACCGATGCGGTCAACAAGGGCCAGCTGGACCGTGGCATCACCACCGCCAACAGCTACACCGACAGCCGCGTGCAGGCGGTCACCGACAGCTTCGATGTGTTCAAGGGCGAAGTGGATGGACGCCTGCGCCACATGGATCGCCGTATCGACCGCCAGGGCGCGATGAGCTCGGCGATGCTCAACATGGCCACCAGTGCCGCCGGCATCCGTACCCAGAACCGGGTCGGCGTCGGCATCGGCTTCCAGGGCGGCGAGTCGGCCATGTCGCTGGGCTACCAGCGTGCGATCAGCGATCGCGCCACGGTCACCATCGGTGGTGCCTTCAGCAGTGATGACAGCTCGGTCGGCGTCGGTGCCGGCTTCGGCTGGTAAGTGCGCAACAACGTGCCGGTGGGCAACCCCATCGGCACGTCGAGCAGTGAGCGCCAAAGGGGCGTGGCACGGCAACCCTGGTGGGCCAGCCAGGGCAGTCGCAGGGAGTGATGGCCGTAGTGAGCTCCGTCCGTGCAACGGGCGGAGAAGGAAAGCTCAACCATGACCTTGAAGAGGATTTCGAACGTGACCAAGAAGCAGACCCTTCGCATCAATGTGCTGGCTGCCGCCATGCTGTCTCTGACTGTCGGCGTCGGTGCGGCGCATGCGGCAAAGCCGGGCGTGGCCAAGGAACCGGCACGCGTGGCCAGCACTGCCCAGCAGAGCGTGGACGGCATCATCGTGAAGTACCGCAACGGCACTGCTGCCGCCAGCGATCGTTCGACCAAGCTGTCGGTGGTGCAGTCGGCACTGTCGCGTGCCATCGTCAGCAGCGGCACCACCAGCCGTGCTGCGGCACTCTCCCCCCTGGTGGAGCGCAAGCTCGGTGCCGGTGGCGACCTGATCCGCCTGAAGTCCAAGCTGGGCGCGGCCGACATGCAGAAGGTGCTGGCTGAACTGAATGCCGATCCGTCGGTGCAGTACGCGGTGGCCAACGTGCGCCTGCAGCGTTCGGACCTGCGTGCCACCAACGCGCAGCCGGCACTGGTGCCCAACGACCCCAACTACGCGCAGTACCAGTGGAACTTCTTCAACGCCACCGGTGGTGTGAACGCCCCGGCCGCATGGGATCTCTCGCAGGGCGAGGGTATCGTGGTCGCCGTGCTCGATACCGGCATCCTGCCGGGCGTGCCGGACTTCGGCAGCAACCTGCTGGAAGGCTACGACTTCATCAGTGACAAGGAATCCTCGCGCCGCCCGAACGACGGCCGCGCACCGGGCGCCACCGACTACGGTGACTGGGTGGAAACGGCCAACGAGTGCTACACCGGCTCCGAACCGGAAGGCAGTTCCTGGCACGGCACGCACGTTGCCGGCACCATTGCCGAGGTGACCAACAATGGCAGCGCGCTGGCGGGCCTGGCCTACAAGGCCAAGGTGCTGCCGGTGCGCGTGCTGGGCAAGTGCGGCGGCACCCTGGCCGACATCAGTGACGCCATCACCTGGGCCTCCGGTGGTACCGTGCCGGGCATTCCGGCCAACACCAACCCGGCCGAGATCATCAACATGAGCCTGGGCGGTGGCGGCGCCTGCGATGCCGCCTACCAGGATGCGATCAACGGCGCCGTGTCGCGCGGCACTCTGGTGGTGGTCGCGGCCGGCAACGAAACCGACAACGCCTCCAAGTACCGTCCGGCCAGCTGCAACAACGTGGTGGCGGTGGGTGCGACCCGTGTCACCGGTGGCATCACCTATTACTCCAACTACGGCACCGCGGTTGACCTGTCGGCCCCGGGCGGTGGCGGCAGCGTCGACGGCAACCCGAACGGCTACATCTGGCAGGTCGGTTCCAGTTCGGAAACCACCCCGGACGCCGGTGAGTGGGTGCTGATGGGCAAGGGCGGCACGTCGATGTCCTCGCCGCACGTTGCCGCGGTGGCCGCGATGGTGCAGAGCGCGTTGATCGCCAAGGGCAAGGAGCCGTTGGCCCCGGCCGCACTGGAAACGCTGCTGAAGCAGAGCGCGCGCAAGTTCCCGGTGACCATCCCGGCGGCGACCCCGATCGGCAGCGGCATCCTCGATGCCAAGGCCGCGCTGGATGCCGCGCTGAAGGAGCCGTGCACCGAGAACTGCGAGCCGGAAGGCATTCCGCTGACCAACAAGGTGACCGTGGGTGGCTTGGCCGGTGCAGCCGCCAGCGAAACCGTCTACACCTTCGAAGCGGCGGCCGGCAAGACGCTGAGCGTGCTGACCTACGGCGGCAGCGGCAATGTGTCGGTGTACCTGGCGCAGGGTCGCGTGCCCACCGCGACCGACAACGATGCCAAGTCGACCCGCCCGGGCAATACCGAAACCGTGCGCGTGGCCAAGCCGGTGGCCGGTACCTACTACATCAAGGTGGTGGGTGAGGCCGCTTACAGCGGGGTGAGCATCCTGGCGACCCAGTAATAACGGGCTGTCGTAAATGAATAAGCGCGGCCCGTCACCTGTGTGACGGGCTTCGTCTTTTTACGAAAGAGGAATCGGAGCGGGTGGAAACCACGGCTTAACTGCTAAAGTCGGGACGATCGACAGGAGAGTCACGTGAACGCGCTCGCTGCCACCGCCATCGACGACACTGAAGGCCGCATCCTCGATGCGCTGCTGGCACGTGGTCGGCTCAAGGAAGGAGATCTGGCGCGTGCGCGGCCGCTGCATGCCGAGTCCGGTGGCAGCCTGCTTGGCCTGCTGGTACGGCTGGGACTGGTGTCCGAACGTGACCAGGCGCAGGCCAGCGCCGATGTGCTGGGCCTGCCGCTGCTGGAAGGACGGCAGCTGCCTGAATCGCCGCCGCAGGCACTGGCCGAAGGCCTGCCGCTGTCGCTGCGCTTCCTGAAACAGTTCCATGTATGCCCGCTGGCGCTGGATGAACACGGCGTGCAGCTGTGGCTGGCCGACGCCCACGATCCTTACCCGCAGCAGGCCGTGCAGTTGGCACTGGGTGTGCCGGTCACACCGCTGCTGGGCATGCGCGCGGAGATCGATGATCTGGTCGAGCGCTGGTTCGGCCAAGGCCGCAGCGCGATGGGGGCGATCGTGGAAACCGCCGATGGCGAAGGCGGTGCAGTGGACGATATCGAGCACCTGCGCGATCTCGCCTCGGAAGCGCCGGTGATCCGCCTGGTCAACCTGGTGATCCAGCGCGCGGTCGAACTGCGCGCCTCGGACATCCACGTCGAGCCTTTCGAAAACCGGCTGAAAGTGCGTTACCGCGTCGATGGCGTGCTGGTTGAAGGCGAGAGCCCGCCGGCCAACCTGACTGCTGCGGTGATCAGCCGCATCAAGATCATGGCCCGGCTCAACATCGCCGAGCGCCGCCTGCCGCAGGACGGTCGCATCATGCTGCGCGTGCAGGGCAAGGAACTGGACCTGCGTGTCAGCACGGTGCCCACCGCGCATGGCGAAAGTGTGGTGATGCGCCTGCTCGATCGCGAGACGGTGGTGTTCGATTTCCACCGGCTGGGCTTCACCGATGCCTTCCTGCCGCAGTTCCGCAAGGTGCTGGAACAGCCGCACGGCATCCTGCTGGTGACCGGGCCGACCGGCTCGGGCAAGACCACCACGCTGTACACCGCGCTGAGCCAGCTCAACACCGCCGACGTCAAGATCATCACCGTTGAAGATCCGGTCGAGTACCAGATCGAAGGCATCAACCAGATCCAGGCCAAGCCGCAGATCGGGCTGGATTTCGCCAATGCCCTGCGCAGCATCGTGCGCCAGGACCCGGACATCATCATGATCGGCGAAATGCGTGATCTGGAAACCGCGCGCATCGCGATCCAGTCGGCGTTGACCGGCCACCTGGTGCTGTCCACGCTGCATACCAACAATGCCGCGGGCGGCATCACCCGCCTGCTCGACATGGGCGTGGAAGACTATCTGCTCACCTCCACCATCAACGGCATCCTCGCCCAGCGCCTGGTGCGCCGGCTGGAGCCGACCCACGCCGAGCGCTACGAAGCCTCGCCGGAAGAGATCGAGCGCTTCGACCTGCGTCGCCTGCAGCCGCAGGGAACGATCCACCTGTACCGGCCGAAGCCGTCGGCGCTGGCGCCGACCGGCTACCTGGGGCGCACCACCATCATGGAATTCCTGGTGATGAACGACGCGCTGCGGCGTGCGGTGATGCGTCGCGATGGCATGGGCGAGATCGAACGCATCGCCCGTGAAGCCGGCATGCGCACCATGTACGAGGACGGCCTGAGCAAGGCCCTGAGCGGGCAGACGACCCTCGAGGAAGTCCTGCGCGTGACCGAGGAAGGCTGATGCGCGCAGGACGCAGGGGCTGACATGCCGAACTATCGCTACAAGGCGCTCAATACGCACGGCGAGATCTTCGACGGGCAGATGGAAGCGGCCAGCGAGGCCGAGCTGGTCGCGCGCCTGCAGGACCAGGGCCATCTGCCGATGGAAACGCAGCTGGCCGACGGCGGGGCGGTTGGCGGCAGCAGCCTGCGCGGCCTGTTCCGCCAGCGTCCGCTGCAGGGGGCGGCACTGCTGCAGTTCACCCAGCAGCTGGCGACGCTGCTCGGTGCCGGGCAACCGCTGGACCGCGCGCTGTCGATCCTGCTCAGCCTGCCCGAAGACGAGCGCTCGCGCCGCGCGATCACCGACATCCGCGACGTGGTGCGCGGTGGCGCGCCGCTGTCGACCGCGCTGGAACGCCAGCACGGCCTGTTCTCGCGCCTGTACGTGAACATGGTGCGCGCTGGCGAAGCCGGTGGCAGCCTGCACGACACGCTGCAGCGCCTGGCCGATTACCTCGAACGCAGCCGTGCGCTGCAGGGCAAGGTGATCAACGCGCTGGTGTACCCGGCGATCCTGCTGGTGGTGGTGGGCGGCGCGCTGCTGTTCCTGCTGGGCTATGTGGTGCCGCAGTTCGCACAGATGTACGAAAGCCTGGACGTGGCGTTGCCGTGGTTCACCAACCTGGTGCTGCAGCTGGGCCTGTTCGTGCGTGACTGGTGGGTGTTGCTGCTGGTGGTGCCGGGTGTGCTGCTGCTGTTGTTCGAACGCAAGGCGCGGCAGCCCGCGTTCCGGCTGGCGCTGGATGGCTGGCTGCTGCAGCGCCGCGGCATCGGCCGCCTGCTGGGCGAACTGGAAACCGCGCGGCTGGCGCGCACCCTGGGGACATTGCTGCGCAACGGCGTGCCGCTGCTGGCGGCGCTGGGCATCGCCCGCAACGTACTCGGCAACCGCGCGTTGGCGGCCGATCTGGAAACCGCCGCCGACGAGGTCAAGAACGGCACCGGCCTGTCGCTGGCGCTGTCGCGTGGCAAGCGCTTTCCCCGGCTCGCCCTGCAGATGATCCAGGTCGGCGAGGAGTCCGGCGCGCTCGATACCATGCTGCTGAAAGCGGCTGATACTTTCGAACAGGACAGTGCCCGCCGCATCGACCGCCTGCTGGCGGCGATGGTGCCGGCGATCACCCTGGTGCTGGCCTCGGTGGTCGGCGCGGTGATCGTGGCCGTGCTGGTGCCGTTGTACGACCTCACCAACGCCATCGGCTGACGATGGCCTCCTTCGCAACCCCGACATCCCGTACCTGAAAGGACCGACCATGATTGCTTCCCGTCGACCGATCCGCCTTTCCTTCACCGCCGCACGCCACCAGTCGGGCATGAGCCTGCTGGAGATCATCATCGTCATCGTGCTGATCGGCGCGGTGCTGACCCTGGTCGCCAGCCGCGTGCTCGGCGGCGCCGATCGCGGCAAGGCCAACATCGCCAAGGCGCAGGTACAGACCGTTGCCTCCAAGGTCGACAACTACCAGATCGACACCGGCAAGCTGCCTGCCTCGCTCAACGACTTGGTGACCGCACCGGCCGGCGTCGGTGGCTGGCTGGGCCCGTATGCCAAGCCCGCCGACCTCAACGACCCGTGGGGCCACGCGCTGGAGTACCGCGCACCGGGCGAAGGCCAGGCGTATGAGCTGATCAGCCTGGGCAAGGACGGCAAGGCCGGCGGCAGCAGCGTCGACGCTGACATCCGCTACCAGCCGTAAGCACGCATGCTGCTTTTCCTGCCGCGCCGGGTGTCCCGCCCGCGCCTGCACGGCAGGCGCGCGACGGGCCTGTCGCTGCTGGAAATGCTGCTGGTGATCGCGTTGATCGCGGCCATCGGCCTGATCACTGCCGCTGGCATGTCGCGCGGCTTTGCCGGCATGCAGCTGCGCAGTGCCGGCAAGGACATCGCCAACCAGCTGCGCATGGTGCGCGCGCAGGCGATTGCCCGCGGCGAGCCGCAGCGCTTCGTGATCGAACCGGCACAGCATCGCTGGCAGGGCGCCAGCCAGCGCCACGGTGAAGTGCCGGCCAAGCTGAAGGTGCAGTTTGAAGGTGCCGCGCAGCTGGCCACCGCGCCCGGCCAGGGCGTGATCGAATTCCATCCCGACGGCGGCTCCAGTGGCGGCCGCATCCGCCTGCAGCTGGAAAGCGCCGAGTGGCGCATCGATGTGGGCTGGTTGACCGGTGAAGTCCGTTCCGGACCGTGGCGGGCGCAATGAGGTCGCGCGCCCGTGGCTTCACCCTGCTTGAAGTGATCATTGCCTTCGCCTTGCTTGGGCTGGCGCTGACGCTGTTGCTGGGCAGCCTGTCCGGTGGCGCGCGCCAGGTGCGCGATGCCGAGCTGCGCACACGCGCGGTGCTGCACGCGCAGTCGTTGCTGGCGGCCGCTGGCGTGGAAGCGCCACTGCAGGCGGGCAGCCAGCAGGGCGAGTGGGAGCAGGGGCGTTATCACTGGCAGCTGCAGGTGCAGCCCTGGGCCGAGCCGCGCAGTGGTGCGCTGCCCGCTGCGCAGTCGCCGGGTGCACCGTGGCTGGCGGAACTGCAGCTGCAGGTGCGCTGGGGCGACAGCGAGCGCGAGCAGTTGCGCTGGCGCAGCCTGCGTCTGTTGCCGCCCGCGCTGGAGAATGCGCGATGAGGCGCCGAGCGCGCGGCTTCACCCTGATCGAAGTCATGCTGGCCACGGTGCTGCTGGCCGGCGGCCTGGCGTTGGCGTTCGCCAGCGTGCGCTCGGCGATGGCGATCAGCCAGCGCGGTGAGCAGATTGCCGCGCAGAGCGAACGCATGCGCGCAGTGCAGGCCCTGCTGCGGCGCCAGCTCGCCAGCGCCCTGCGCAGCCCGCTGGAAGTGCCCGATCCCACCCGTGAACCGGTGTTCTTCCAGGGCGACGATCAGGGCATGAAATTCGTTGCCGATCTGCCGGGCTATCTCGGTCGCGGCGGCCCGTACCTGCATGCGCTGCAGGTGGATGGCGCAGCTGGCCACCGCCGCTTGCTGCTGGAGCTGGTACTGCTGCAGGAAGGCGAGCGCATCGAAGAGAACCCGCCGCGCCCGCCCGAAGTGCTGGCGGAGGACTTGAAGGACGTACGGCTGCGCTATCGCGGTGTCGACGCCAGCAACGGGCAGATGACCGAATGGTTGCCCCGTTGGGATGACACCCGGCGCCTGCCGTTGCTGGTGGAAGTGCAGGTGGTGCCAGGCAGGGGCACGCCGTGGCCGCCGCTGGTGGTGGCACTGCGCGCCGGCGGCAGTGGAGGCGCGCGATGAAGCGTGCACGCGGTGCCGCGCTGGTCCTGGTGCTGTGGCTGATCGCGCTGATGACCGCGCTGGTCGGCGCCTTTGCGCTCAGCGCACGGGTCGAGCACCTGCAGCAGCGGGTGCTCGGTGACGATGCACGTGGCCAGGAGCGGGCGCGCGCGGGCCTGGAATACGCGCTGCTGCGGCTGCAGCCAGATCCTCAGCGTCCGCCGTGGCAGGCCGACGGCCGCGCCTATCGCTGGCAGTTCGACGACGCCCGTATCGAGATCCGGGTGCTGGACGAGAACGGCAAGATCAACCTCAACCTGGCGGATGCGGCGCTGCTGTCCGCATTCATGCAGGCACTGGGCGAGCCGGCTGAAACCGCCAGGCAGCTGGCCGGTGCGATCATCGACTGGCGCGACGAAGACAGCCTGCTGCAGCCCGGTGGCGGTGCCGAGGCGCCCGAGTACGCCGCCGCAGGCCTGCCCTATGGCCCGCGCAACAAGCGCTTTGAAACCCTGGGCGAACTGCAGCGGGTGCTGGGAATGCGCGGGTCGCTGTACGCCGCGATGCTGCCGCACCTGACGCTCTACAGCCGGCAGGCGCGCCCGGATCCACGCTTCGCCAGTGGTCCGGTGTTGACGGCAATGGGCCTGGATGCGGAACAACTGCTGGCGCAACGCGCCCAGCAGGAGCGTGACGGAGATAACGCTGCGGGTGCATCGGCGCTTGCCAGCGGCAGTGGCACCTATAGTATCGAGTCCCGCGCCACTGACGGCAGCGGACGCCTGTCGGTGCTGCAGGCGGTGGTGCGCAACGGATCGGGCGGGGTGCCCGGCCGGACCTACACAGTGCTTCGCTGGGAGCAGGGAATGGCAGCAAGATGACGGCTTGGCAGGACAGTCTGCGGCAGGTGCAGGGCCAGATCGGCCCCGGTGCCGGCCGTTTCCTGCGCTGGTGGCGGCAGTCGTTGCTGGCCTGGGTGCCGATGCGCTGGCAATGGGCGCTGGGCTGGTCGCAGACCCGCCTGCTGCTGCAGTGCGAAGACGGGCAGTTGCAGGTCTGGCGCGAAACCGGTGACGGCCTCGAGCCCGTGGCCCGTCTTCCGTGGCCGCTGCAACCGGCGGACCTTGACCGCGTGCTGGAGCCGCGCCTGCGCAGCCTGCCACGGGTGTGGCTGCTGCCCGCCGGGCAGGTCCTGCGGCGCACGCTGCGTCTGCCCGCCGCCGCCGGTGACCGCCTGCGTGCGGTAGTCGGTTACGAGATCGACCGGCAGACACCGTTCGAAGCCAGCCAGGTCAGCTATGACATCCGTGAACTGGGCAGTGCCGGCGAAGGCCTGCTGCAGGTGGAGCTGGTGGCCTGGCCGCTGCGCCAGCTCGATGACTGGCGCGCGCAGATCGGCGACTGGGCTGACGCGTTGGCCGGAGTCGACGCGATCGATGCACAGGGCCGCACGCTGCAGGTCAACCTGCTGCCGCCCGCGCAGCGTCAGCAGCGGCCGGACCCGATGCGGCGCTGGAACCTGCTGCTTGCCGTAGCGGCGCTGGTGATGCTGGTGCTGGCGGCGATGCAGCTGCTGGACAACCGCCGCGCTGCTGTCGATGCACTGCGCGAAGAGGTCGAGCGCAGTGCCCGCAGCGCGCGTGGTGTCGCCAGCGAGCGCAGCCAGCTGCAGGCGTTGCTGGACGGAGCGGCGTTCCTGGAAACACAACGCAACCAACGCGCCAGTACCGTCGAAGTGTGGAACGAACTGACCCGCCGCCTGCCCGATGGCACCTACCTGGAAAAACTGGCGATCGAGAACAACAGCCTGCAGCTGATCGGTCTCAGCAGCGAAGCATCGCAGCTGGTTCCGCTGCTGCAGGACGCGCCGCAATGGCGCAAGGTGAACCTTACCGGCGTGCTGCAGGCCGATGGTGCCGCCAGTGGCCGCGACCGCTTCACCCTGACCGCCGAACTGCAGCCATTGCCTGCGGCGGCCCCTGTGCCGGCATCTGCCCCGACTGAAACCACGGAGGCGGCCCATGCCGATGCCAAGCGCACGCCGTGACCGCTGGCTGGCACTGGCACTGCTGCTGGCAGTGCTGGGCCTGGCCTACCTGCTGCTGGTGCACCCGTGGTTCACCCAGCCGCTGCGCGAGATCGACGCCGATGCCGCTGCCCTGCGCGAACGCCAGCAGCGCGTACAGGCGCAGCTGCAGCAGCAGCCACAGATCGAACAGCGGCTGCGCGCAACCCGCGACGCCCTGCAGCAGCGCCCCGGGTTCCTGCAGGAAGCCACCGCCGAAGCCGCTGCGGCCGCGCTCGGTGCGCGCCTGCAGGATGCGGTGGCGATGGCCAGCCCGGGCAACCGCAGCTGCACCATCAGCAACCGCACGCCATTGAGCGACAACCGTCGCGATGCCGCCTTCGTCCGCGTGGCGATGCAGGTGCGCCTGCGCTGTGGCGTGGCGGAACTGGCCACTGTGCTGCACAGCCTGGAGACCGGCAGCCCGCGCCTGTTCGTGGACAACCTCAACCTGATCGCGCAGCGCTTCCAGCAATCGCCGAACGAATCCGGCCTCGGCCTGGATGTGTCCTTCGAGCTGGCCGGCTACCTGCTGCCGGGTGCGGCCGCCGATTCCTCCACAGCGCCCGTGGCCACGCCGCCTGCAGCGGCGCCGGTGGTGTCGCCGCCGGCACCTGTACCGGCACCGGCGGAGCAGCCGGCTGCCGATGCGCAGGAGGTGGCCGATGAAGCTTGAGCAGATCAACCTGCGCACCGGACTGTTGCTGGCGCTGGCCGGATGGGCGGCCGCGACCTGGCTGGCCACCGGCTTCGGTCTTGGCAGCCAGCTGCCCACGGTCAGCGCAGAAGGCGACGCCCAGGCCGCGCTGCCGGCGTTGCCGGTGCTGGCGCCCGAACGCATGGCCGGCGCAGACAGCTACAGCGTGATCAGCGAACGGCCCCTGTTCGCCGAAGACCGCAAGCCACGCCCGTATCTGCTGGGCGGCAGCGAAGCCGCCGCCAGTCCCGCGCTGCGCCTGACCGGCGTGCTGCTCACCCGTGATTTCAGCATGGCCACCTTCACCACCGAGCAGGGCCGCTCGCTGCGCCTGCGTCTCAATGGTGATGCCGTCGATGGCTGGCAACTGGTCGCATTGGAACCGCGCCAGGCTACGGTGATCGGCTCCAGTGGCAGCCAGGTGCTGGAACTGGCCGTGTTCAATGGCCAGGGCGGTGAAGCACCGACAGTCCTGCGCGGGGCCAACGGCACGCCGCCTGTACCCGGCGCGGTGGTTCCGCCGCCGCCGCCACCGCCGGCGCCCAGCCAGACCCTGCCCAACCCCCGTGCCAGCGATGGCAACGTGGCGCCGGCGTCGCCTGCACCGGCTGCGGCCGCCGCACCCCCTGCCAACACCAACGGTCCCAGCGAAGCGCAGATGCAGGCCATCCGCGAACGCATCCAGGCCCGCCGCCGTCAGCTGCAGCAACAGCAGCAACAACCGTCGCCGCCCCCGGGCGATGGCACCAACCGATAGAGTGAATGCATGAATCTGCGTTTTCTTCCCTGGTCCCTTGCCCTGACGCTGCTGGTCGGCTGCAGCACCGTGTCCGCCCCGCATGTGCAACGCAACGGCAACCTGCAGCCATCGGCCAGCGCCGGTCAGGCGGCTGACGATGCGCAGACCGATGCGGCCGATCGGGTCCAAGGCGCGCCGCAGGCGGTGATCCGCCGAGGCACCGGCACCATGATCAACCGCGAGGCCGCGCGCAAGCCGTCGCCTGCGTTGCATGCGGCCAGCTCCGGCGAAGCCACCTTCAACTTCGAAGGCGAGTCGGTACACGCGGTGGTCAAGGCCATCCTCGGTGACATGCTCGGCCAGAACTACGTGATCGCCCCCGGGGTGCAGGGGACGGTGACCCTGGCCACGCCCAAGCCGGTGTCGCCGGCACAGGCACTGAACCTGCTGGAGATGGTGCTGGGCTGGAACAACGCCCGCATGGTCTACAGCGGTGGCCGCTACAACATCGTCGCCGCCGACCAGGCACTGGCCGGCACCGTGGCACCGAGCACCGCGCCCGCATCCAGCGCACGCGGCTTTGAAGTGCGCGTGGTGCCGCTGCAGTTCATCTCCGCAACCGAGATGAAGAAGGTGCTGGAGCCCTATGCGCGGCCCAATGCCATCGTCAACGTCGACAGCGGCCGCAACGTGATCACCCTGGGCGGCACCCGTGCCGAACTCGAGAATTACCTGCATACCGTCGAAATCTTCGACGTCGACTGGCTCTCGGGCATGTCGGTGGGCGTGTTCCCGATCCAGTCCGGCAAGGCCGAGCAGGTCGCGGCCGATCTGGAAAAGGTGTTCGGCGAAGAGAGCAAGACGCCCAGCGCCGGCATGTTCCGTTTCCTGCCGCTGGAAAACGCCAACGCCGTGCTGGTGATCACCCCGCAGGTGCGCTACCTGGACCAGATCCAGCAGTGGCTGGACCGCATCGATACCGCCGGTGGCAGCGCGCGCCTGTTCTCGCATGAACTGCGTTACATCAAGGCCCGCGACCTGGCAGAACGCCTCAGCGAAGCCTTCGCCAGCAGCGGCAACCGTAGCGGCGCCGGCTCGGCATCGCTGGCGCCGGGCGCCATTCCGTCGCAGCTGGGCAGCGATGGCGACCGCGGCATGGACGCCAACAACGGCAGCAGCTTCAACAACACGGTGGGTGGCAGCAGCGGCAGCAGTGGCGGCGGCAGCTCCGGTTCCCTGAACCTGCCGCAGCGCCAGTCGGGCAACGTCAGCATCAGCCTGGAAGTGGAAGGCGATCGTGTCGGCGTGTCGGCGGTGGAGGAAACCAACACGCTGCTGGTACGTTCGACGCCGCAGGCGTGGCGCTCGATCCGCGAAGTGATCGAGAAGCTGGACGTGATGCCGCTGCAGGTGCACATCGAAGCGCAGGTGGCCGAAGTCGGGCTGACCGGCGACCTGAAGTACGGCGTGAACTGGTACTTCGACAACGCCGTGGCAGGGCGCGCGCTGACCGGTGCGCTGTCCGGGTTGTCACTGCCGGCGATGGCCGGCGGTTCCTGGAACACCTTCGCCGGCGCGGTGACCGGCACCGACGGTGCCAACTGGGCGTTCACCGGCCACAACGGCGCCGCCGTGGTCAGTGCGCTGGACAAGGTCACCGACGTGCGCCTGCTGCAGACGCCCTCGGTGTTCGTGCGCAACAATGCCGAGGCCACCCTCAACGTCGGCGACAAGGTGCCGATCAACACCACCACGGTCAATACCGGCATCGGCACCAGCAGCTACAGCTCGGTGCAGTACATCGACACCGGCGTGATCCTCAAGGTGCGCCCGCGCGTAACCCGCGACGGCACGGTGTTCCTGGATATCGTGCAGGAGATCAGCAGCGCATCGGACGTGCCGGAAAACTGCAATCCGCAGGAGCGCAACTGCAACCCGCGCATCTCCACCAAGAAGCTGGCCACCGAGGCGGCGGTGCAGAGCGGTGACACCATCATGCTGGCCGGCCTGATCACCGATTCGGCCACGGATGGCAGCAGCGGCATTCCCGGCCTGAGCCGGATTCCGGTGCTGGGTGCACTGTTCGGCCAGAAGAGCCGCACCAGCCGTCGTTCGGAAGTGATCGTGCTGCTGACCCCGACCATCGTCCGCAACGGCCAGGAAGCACGCAACCTGACCGACGAATACAGCCAGCGCTTCCGCGCGATGGAGCCGCTGAACCAGCCGGGCTCAAAGAAGTAAGGGGGTTCGGCCGGGCTGCGCCCGGCACCCGCCGAAGCCGAAGCCGAAGCTGAAGCTTCGGCAGCAGCAACAGCAACAGCGGGTTTACTGGGGGAGGGCGGGGTACTGTGGGTTTGCGGGGACGCCGTAAATACGTCCATGTAGGCTTGGTCGCCGCATCCATGCGGCTCACACCCCGCAAACCCACAGTGCCCCACCTTCGACAGTTGGCCGGTGGCCAGTAGATCCACGCCATGCGTGGATGAATCTCTTTCAGATATCGAATGAAATTCTGGGGTCAGATCCGTTTTCCTGCGGAAAACGGATCTGACCCCAGGAGTCGTTCCGACAGTTCGCGGAAAACTGTCGAAGGCGGGGTGTGTCCGGTGGCGGGGGCGTGAGCGCCATGGATGGCGCGACCGAGCCTACAGGGACGTATTTACGGCGTCCCCCGCAACCGGACGCACCCCGCCATTCCACAGGAAACCCGCTTCGGCTGTTGCTGTTGCCGTTGCTGCGGCCTCTGCAGGTGCCGGGTGCAACCCGGCCGACCCACAGGAAACCCGCTTCGGCTGTTGCTGTTGCCGTTGCTGCGGCCTCTGCGGGTGCCGGGTGCAACCCGGCCGACACCCACCCGATGCTACGCTGTGGCCACCGACAACCACGGAGGCGGGATGGGGGCGATCGTGTTGTTGCCGCTGGGCGTGGACGACGCGGTACTTGACCGCTGCCTGGCCGCGCTTGATGCCGGTACCGCAGCAGGTACATCGATCTGGCTGGGCGATGACGCGCAGGCCGGGCCACGTGCACAGGCAGTGGTCGAACACTGGCTGGCACATACCCCGCTGCAGGCCGAATACACCCGCCGCGCCAGACCCCTCGGCGAGGTTGCCCACCTGGACGAAATGCTGCGTGCCTGCGATGGCCTGGATGTCGCGGTGCTGGCCCCGGACAGCGTGCCTGCACCGGGATGGCTGCAGCAGTTGCAGGCCACGTTTGCGCGTGACGCCGCCATTGCCACCGCCACGCCGTGGTGCAACGTGGGCGAGACCGCTGCCTGGCCACGGCTGGGTGAACTCAACCCCGAACCGGACGACCCGGCGCTGCTGGCCCACGTGTGCGCCGCACTGCCGACCCTGCACCCCGAACTCCCCTCGGCAGTCACCCACGCGGTGCTGGTGCGCGCGAATGCGCGGCGGCGTGCCGGCGGCCTGGACGCAGAAAGCTACCTGGGCTGGAACGCGGCGCTGGTCGATCTGAGCCTGCGCATGGCCGGTCTCGGCTGGCGCAACGTGTTGTGCGAAAACGCCTTCGTCAGCCGTGCCAGTGAAGCGCCCAGCCGCGACGGCGATCTGGAGGCACTGGCCGCGCGCTGGCCAGGATGGGTGCCGCGGCTGGCTGACTTCCTGATGCACGACCCGCTGCATACGTTGCGCCAGGACCTGCAGCACAACCTGCGGCAGGCGATAATGCCGCGCGGGCAGGGCGACCTGTTCGTCTCGCCATCACCGCTGGAGCCGCCTGTTTGAATGCCGCCATTGCCGCCATCGTCGTCACCTACCAGAGCGGCAGCACCATTGATGCCTGCCTGTCGCGACTGCGCCAGGCGCAGGACGTGGCCGAGATCCGGGTGATCGACAACGGCTCGCTGGATGAAACCCTGGAGGTCATCCAGCGCCATGCCAGCCACGATCCGCGCGTACGCTTCATCGCCAATCCGGACAATCCCGGTTTCGCCGCGGCCAACAACCAGGGCGTTGCCGATTCACGCAGCCCGTGGCTGGCCTTCATCAATCCCGACCTGATGGTTGAAGTCGATACCCTCGCCGCACTGCGTGACCGTGCCAATGCGGTGGGCGACAGCCTGCTGGGCGTGGAGCAGGTGGACGAACACGGCCAGGCCGATGACGCGGTACGGCGTCGCGATCCTGACTTCCTCGCCATGCTGCGCTCGCCCGGTCGCGGCGCGCGGTTGGCCATTGCCCGCGACCCGGCGCAGCCGTTGCAGCAGGTGCCGGCATTGTCCGGTGCGCTGCTGTTGATGCCGCGCGCCTTGTTTGATCGCATCGGCGGCTGGGATGCCGGCTACCGGCTGCATGCCGAAGACCTGGACCTGTGCCGCCGCGTGCGTGAGGCCGGCGGCGTGGTCGCCATCGCCAACGACCTGAAGGTGACCCACGTGCGTGGGGTGTCCAGCCGTTCGCGCCCGTTCTTCGTGGAATGGCACAAGCATCGCGGGCTGTGGCGCTACTTCAGCAAATTCGAGGCCTCGCAGCGGTCGTTGCCGGTACGGCTGGCGGTGTGGGGGGCGATCTGGGCCCATGCCCTGGTGCAGGTGCCGAGACTGCTGCGCAGGTCTTTGTAGAGCCGAGCCCATGCTCGGTTGCATGGATGGGGTCATCCACGCATGGCGTGGATCTACTGGCGGCACCCCCGGTTCACCCCTACAGGCGCATAATTCCAGCCATGCCTATCATCCAGTCCCTGCTCGACACCGACCTGTACAAGTTCACCATGATGCAGGCGGTGCTGCACCAGCACCCCGGCGCGCAGGTTCAATACCGTTTCAAATGCCGCACCCCCGGTATCGAACTGGCCCGCTACATCGACCAGATCGATGAGGAGATCGACCACCTGTGCAGCCTGCGCTTCAGCAATGAAGAGCTGGACTACATGCGTGGCCTGCGCTTCGTGAAGCCGGATTTCGCCGACTTCCTCGGCCTGTTCCACCTGGACCGCAAGTACATCCAGCTGCGTGCGTCGAAGACCGTGCCCGGCGAGATCGAACTGGACATCACCGGTCCGTGGCTGCATACCATCCTGTTCGAAGTGCCGTTGCTGGCGATCATCAACGAAGTCTGGTTCCGCAACACCACCACGGCCGATTTCGCCGAGGGCGAGCGACGCCTGCAGGCCAAGGCCGCACTGCTGCGTGATACCCCCGGTTTCGAACAGTGCCGCATCGCCGACTACGGCAGCCGCCGCCGCTACTCGCGCGACTGGCATGCGCGCCTGCTGCCGCTGCTGCGCGATGCGCTGGGCCCGCAGCTGGTCGGCACCAGCAACGTGCACTTCGCGCGCCTGTACGGCATGACCCCGCACGGCACCATGGCCCACGAATACCTGCAGGCGTTCCAGGCGCTGGGCCCGCGCCTGCGCGATTCGCAGGTAGCGGCGCTGGAATCGTGGGCACGCGAGTACCGCGGCGACCTCGGCATCGCGCTGTCCGATGTGGTCGGGCTGGACGCGTTCCTGCGCGACTTCGACATGTATTTCTGCAAGCTGTTCGACGGCGTGCGCCATGATTCCGGCGACCCGTTCGACTGGGGCGACCGCATGCTGGCCCACTTCCAGCAGCGCCGCGTCGATCCGCGCAGCAAGGTGCTGGTGTTCAGCGATGGGCTCGACATCACCAAGGTGATGCGCCTGTACGACTACTTCCGCGGCCGCTGCCAGGTGGCGTTCGGCGTGGGTACCCATCTGACCAACGATCTGGGGCCGACCCCGCTCAACATCGTCATCAAGATGGTCCGCTGCAATGGCCAGCCGGTGGCCAAGCTCAGCGACTCGCCGGGCAAGAGCATGTGCGATGACCCGGGCTACCTGTCCTACCTGCGGCAGGTGTTCGAGCTGCCGGACCCGGGCCAGGCCTGATCGAGTCCGGTCCGGGGCCGCGCTGCGGCCAGCGGGATGTGGCTGCCTGCGCGCGGTGCTTGCTGGCCCTCGCGCCTGGCTGCAATTGACCGTGTCTTGATGCCGCAAGCGGCAGGATCGACGTTATCATGCGGTTTCAACCACATGAATGTGACGTGCGTCATCAAATGAGTTCCCTTCGCTGCAGTATCCACCCTGCAAGTCTGCCAATGGATCCGCCGATGGCCGCTGGAAGGAACAACGCGTGACGGCGCCCCATCTTGCCATTGCCGGCATGCCGGCCGAGTTCGTCGAAATGCGCAGTGGCGGCGTGTACTGGGTCGTTGCCGCCGGCAGCGCGCCGGCCGATCTGCTGGGCGCCAGTGCGCTGACCGGTGCGGGCGATCTGGATGACGTAGTGCTGGCGACGCTGGGGCGCGGTGTCGAGCCGATGCTGTCCCTGCTGACTGCCGAACAAGGCCCTGCACGGGTGCGCATGTTCCAGTGTTCGCATCAGGGCATGCAGCAGGCCCTGCGTGGCCTTGCCGAGGATCTGCCCCGCGCTTCGGGTTCCACGACGCGCATGTGCGTCGTGCAGTTTCCGGTGGCTGCACTGGACGGGTGGGACGATGCGCGTTTGTCGCGCTGGTGCCAACGCCTGCAGCACTGGGCGCAGCAGGCCTCTCAGGTCCTGTTGCTGCTGTGCCATGGCGAGGTGGCCACGGTCGCGCCACGCCTGTTGCCCTTGAACCGGAGCTGCGCTGGCGTCGCCCAGTTGCATCCGCACCGTGGTGCACTGCAGCTGTTGCTGCATTACTGGACCAACAGCCACGGCGTCGTCGCACAACGTGCCTTCACTGTCGAACAGGTCGGCCAGCGTCTGCAGCGCGTGGTCGACCCCGAGGTCGAAGCGCCATCAGTGGCGGGCGAGGGCGGCAGTGACCGCGACCTGTTCCTGGCCCAGACCGATGTGCTGGAAGGTGCCCCGCCGTTGTCGTCGGCCTGGCGCCTGTACGAAGGGTGGGCTGGCCTGATGCCGGCCGCACTGCAGGCACGCGAGGCCACGGTAGTGGTGGCCATCAGTGAAAACGCACAGGTCGATGCGCTGGCTCGATTGCTGCATCGCCTGCGGCGTGAGCGCGGCGATGCCCTGAAGCTGGTGGTGCGCGAACTGCAGCCCTGCCTGCGCTACGCCGATGAGCGGCTGTTGCTGCAGTGTGGCGGCAGCCTGGTGGTGCCTGCACGCACCCCGTTGCCGCGCCTGTTGACCCTGCTCGACACGGTGCAGCGGCAGCGTTGGCAGGGCCAGTTGGCGGACGATCCGGAACCGTTGATCCGTGCGCACCGGCCACCGTCGATCAGTGGCCAGGTCAGTGCATCACGCTTCCGCCAGATCGCCAGTGAACGCATCGACCAGGACGGCAGCGCCGTGGAAAGTGCGGTGCTGGCATTGCAGCCGGTGGCTGGCCTGCGCGCCGAGCAGACGCTGCAGCAGCTGCGCATCCGCCGCCAGGGCGACCTGGCCTGCGTATACCGCGGACAGGTGCGCCTGTTCCTGTTCGGTTGCCGCCGCGACGCCATCGAACAGGCGCTGGGCAACCTGTTCCGCCTGCCCTGGCGCGAGCTGTTCGACGGTTACCAGCGGCTTGCCGAATACGATATCGCGGCGATGAACGCCAGCGGCAGCGATCCAGAGACCGAACTGCTGCCGCAGCCTGCGGAACCAGTGGCGAGCTCGGTAACCGCAGTTGTCGTAGCGCCATTTGCCACACCAACGCCGCTGCGGCTGGGAGACGACGCATGACCACCGACCAGCAGCTGTGGACGTTGATCGTCGCCTGCGCGGTACTGATGATCCCGTTCGGCGCGATGCTGGGCGTGCTGTGGCGCGGCCTGCGCCGACGCGTCGGTGGGTGGTTGCCGCCTCGTCACCTGCGCCGGGCCGGCGTGCGCCAGCGTGCACCGCGGAGGCCGGCATGAGTCCGCAGGCATTGCCCGCATCACCGTTCGCCTGGGCCGACCTGCGTGGCTGGAACCTGTACTTCCTGTCCAAGGTGGTGCTGGCCTGGATGGGCGCGCTGGATCTGAAGATCCTGCCCAATCTGCTGTTCCTCGGCGCACTGCTGGTGCCGTTGCGTTGGCGCTGGGCGCGCCTCGCGCGCACGGTGGTGGCTGTCCCCGTGGGTGTGGCGCTGTACTACCAGGACACCTGGTGGCCGCCGTTCCAGCGATTGCTGGCGCAGCCGGGCGTGCTCGATTTCTCTGCCGACTACTGGCTGGAACTGGCGCAGCGCTTCATCAACTGGCAGATGGTGGCGGTGCTGGCCCTGCTGCTGGTGGCCTATTACCTGCTGAAACCGTGGCTGCGCATCACCACCCTCAGCGTGCTGGGCATGCTCGGCATGGCGGTGGTCGCGCTGCCGCTGCCGGCCGGGCTGGTCGCGGGATCGGGCCAGGCGGTGGCGGCCACCGGCAATGCGGGTGGCGGCCGTGCGCAGCTGGCGCCGGCCAGCAACGACAACCTCAACGCCTGGCTGGCCAGTTTCTACCAGCAGCAGTCGAGCCTGAAGACGGCGTTCCCGGCGCCGGCCAGCGGCGCGCCGTTCGACGTCATCATCCTCAACATCTGTTCGCTGGCCTGGAGTGACCTGGACGAAGTGGGGCTGCGGCAGAACAACCTGCTCGACCGCATGGACGTGGTGTTCGACGACTTCAATTCGGCAACCGCCTACAGCGGACCCGCGGCGATCCGCCTGCTGCGCGCCAGCTGCGGGCAGACCTCGCATACCGCGCTGTTCGATCCGGTGCCGGCCGAATGCCAGCTGTTCTCCAACCTGCAGCGCCTCGGCTTCCAGAGCGAGCTGGCCATGAATCACGACGGCCACTTCGACGATTTCATCGGTGAGCTGTCCAAGTACGGCGGCCTGCAGGCCAAGCCGATGGACATCAATCCGCTGCCGCGCGCGCTGGTGGCGTTCGACAAATCACCGTTGCGTCGCGATGGCGACGTGCTGAACAGCTGGTTCAAGCAACGCCAGGCCGAGTCCACCCAGCAGGTGGCGCTGTTCTACAACACCATCTCGCTGCACGACGGCAACCGCATCGTCGGCGCCGATGGCCGTGCCAACGCTGCCGACTACAAGGCGCGTGCGCAGATGGTACTGGGCGACATGGCCGGTTTCGTCGATGCGGTGGAGAAGAGCGGACGACGGGCGATGATCGTGGTGGTGCCCGAACACGGCGCTGCCCTGCATGGCGATCGCATGCAGATCCCGGGCATGCGCGAAATTCCCAGCCCGTCGATCACCCATGTGCCGGTAGGGGTGAAGCTGGTGGGCATGGGCGCGCCTGCCGCCGGTGGCCCGCGGCATGTCCCCGAGCCGAGCAGCTACCTGGCCATCTCCGAGCTGGTGGCACGGGTGTACGCGCTCAACGCACAGTCGCCGCCGGCCGACCGCGACTGGAACAGCCTGCTCAAGGGTCTGCCACAGACGCCGTCGGTGTCCGAGAACGAGGGTGCCAAGGTCATCGACTACGACGGCAAGCCATGGCTGCAGCTGCAGGGCAGCCAGACCTGGAGCCCTTACCCCGAGGACAAACGCTGATGGCCGCCGACATCCTCGCGGTGCCCACCACGCTGTCGGTCGAGGAAGACGACATCGACCTGCTGCGGCGCAGCCTGAACATGCCGGAGATGCCCTATGTGGACTTCTCGGCGCAGAACGAGCGCGCGCAGGCGTTGGCACGCTGGCCGCTGCTGGCCGAACTGGAGCAGCAGCCATGAGTACGGTGCTGTCCCTGCAGGGCGTGCATGGTGGCACCGGGGTGACCACTGTGCTGGCGGCGCTGGGCCAGGCCCTGCATGTGCAGGGCCAGCGCGTGCTGCTGGTCGAATGCAGCCCGGACCAGATGCTGGGCCTGCACCTGGGCCTGCCAGCCAAGGAGGCAGGCGGCTGGGCACGCGCCCAGCTTGATGGGGGCGACTGGCGCGCGTCGGCCTTCGCCTGCGCGCCCGGCCTGGCCGTGCTTCCCTACGGTCGCGTCGATCTCGGCGAGGCACTGCGGGTCGAGCAGTGGCTGCAGGCTGCCCCGGCAACCTGGGCCGAGCGCATGCCGCTGCTGTCCTCGCAGTTCGACTGGCTGCTGTTCGACCTGCCACAGCGGCTGCCGGCGCACGTGGCTGCGATCAACCAGCACGCCGCCTGCACTCTGCCGTTGCGCCTGGCCTGTGTCGATCCGACCAGCCATGTGGTGCTGCAACGGCAGAATGCCGACGCACGCCGTGTTCTGGCCAATCGCTACGATCCCGCCGTACCGGTACAGCGCGACCTGATGCAGTTGTGGCTGCACTCGCATGCTGCGCGCCTGCTGCCGCAACCGCTGCACGAGGATGCGCGGGTGCCGGCGGCGTTGGCCAGCAAGCAGCCGCTGGGCCGTCATGCGGCCGATTCGCTGGCCGCGGCGGATATCGATGGTCTCGCGTTGTGGTGCCTGGCCGAGGCTGCCCGGCGGCAGGCGGAGGGTGCGCACGGATGAGCGCGCGGGTCTACTACCTGCATTGGAGCCGCCTGCGTGATCGGGTCCATGCGCCGTGGGCGACCTGCCTGGTGCTGTGGCTGCTGCAGGCCATCGGCTGGGCGTTCCTGCGGCTGGAAGCTCCGGCGTGGCAGGCACTGGCACCGCGCCTGCGCGGTGCGTTCCCGCAGTTGCAGGGCGACCGTCGCTGGCGCCCGGGCGACCCGCTGCGGTTGCTGATCCAGGCCGTGTGGCTGTCGATCGTGCGCCTGGTGCCGCGTCCATCGCAGCGCAGGCAACGACTGGCCCGCGCGCGCCGGCAACGCATCGCCGAACTGCGCGGTGCTGCCGGGCGTGGTCACCTGCGCTACGTGCGTGCGATGCGCGATGCGCCCAACGAGGTCTGGAACAGCCGCATCATGGCCTGGGCCAGCCAGCGCCTGCAGGCGTTGTCGCCGCGCACGCGCAATCTGCTGACCTTCCTGATCGGTCTGGCCACGCTGGGCCTGGCCGTGTTGTGCATCACCCAACCGTTCACCTACTTCGCGCAGTTCGTGTTCGTACTACTGCTGTGGGTCATCGCCCTGCTGGTGCGGCGCATGCAGGGGCGCTACGCCACCCTGGTACTGGTGGTGCTGTCGATGACGGTGTCCTGCCGCTACCTGTGGTGGCGCTACACGGCCACGTTGAACTGGAACAGCACCTTCGACCTGATCTGCGGACTGGTACTGCTGGCCGCGGAAACCTACTCGTGGCTGGTGCTGATGCTGGGCTATGTGCAGGTGGCGTGGCCGCTGCGTCGTCGCCCGGCGCCGCTGCCGGCCGATGTCCAGCAGTGGCCGACGGTGGATGTGCTCATTCCCACCTACAACGAAGACCTGGCCCTGGTACGGCACACCGTGTACGCGGCGATGGGCCTGGACTGGCCGGCCGACAAGCTGCGCATCCACATTCTTGACGACGGCAGGCGCGAGGAGTTCCGCGCCTTCGCCGAGCGCGCCGGGGTGAACTACATCACCCGCACCGACAATCGCCACGCCAAGGCGGGCAACCTCAACCATGCCCTGACCCTGATCGATGGCGAACTGGTGGCCATCTTCGACAGCGATCATCTGCCGGTGCGTTCGTTCCTGCAGGTCTCCTGTGGCTGGTTCCTGCGCGACCCGAAGCTGGCACTGGTACAGACGCCGCATCACTTCTTCTCGGCCGATCCGTTCGAGCGCAACCTGCAGGTGTTCCGCAGCGACCCCAACGAGGGCGAACTGTTCTACGGGCTGGTGCAGGATGGCAATGACCTGTGGAACGCGGCGTTCTTCTGCGGCTCCTGCGCGGTGCTGCGTCGCGAGGCGATCGATGCCATTGGCGGCTTTGCCACCGAGACCGTCACCGAGGACGCGCACACGGCGCTGCGCCTGCACCGCAACGGCTGGAACTCGGCGTACCTGCGCATCCCGCAGGCGGCCGGCCTGGCCACCGACAGCCTCGGCGCGCACGTCAACCAGCGCATCCGCTGGGCACGCGGCATGGTGCAGATCTTCCGCATCGACAACCCGCTGATCGGCAAGGGCCTGAGCCTGTTTCAGCGCTTCTGCTACGCGAACGCAATGCTGCACTTCCTCGCCGGCATTCCACGCCTGGTGTTCCTCACCGCGCCGCTGGCGTTCCTGCTGCTGCACGTCTACATCATCTACGCGCCGGCCTTGGCGATCCTGCTGTTCGTGGTGCCGCACATGGCCCACGCCAGCCTCACCAACGCGCGCATCCAGGGCAAGTACCGCCGCCCCTTCTGGGGTGAGGTGTATGAGACGGTGCTGGCCTGGTACATCGCACGGCCGACCACCATTGCGCTGTTCAGCCCGGGGCGTGGCAAGTTCAACGTCACCGACAAGGGCGGCACGCAGGCTGGTGATCGCTTCGATTGGCGCGTGGCACGGCCTTACCTGGTGCTGGCGCTGTTGAACGTGCTGGGCCTGTGCTTCGCGGTCTGGCGTTTCATGCATGGCCCAGCCGACGAACGTGGCACGGTGGTCGTCAGCTCGCTGTGGGTGCTGTACAACCTGCTGATCATCGGTGGGGCACTGGCCGTGGCCGCCGAAGTGCAGCAGGTACGCCGCACCCATCGCGTCACCACGCGTCTGCCGATGGCCCTGCAGGTTCCCGATGGTCGCCGCCTGCGTGGTGTCATGCAGGACTACTCCAACGACGGCGTCGGCATCGAGCTGGGCGACGACCCGCAACTGCTTGAGGGCCAACCGGTGCAGGTACTGTTGGGCCGGGGCCGTCGCGAGTTCGCGTTCCCCGCGCGCGTGCAACGCAGCGTCGGCCACCGCCTCGGCCTGCTGCTGACCTTCGAGAACGAACGCCAGCGCGTGGAATTTGCCCAGTGCACCTTCGCCCGCGCAGATGCGTGGCTCGACTGGCACGCCGGCTACCAGCCCAAGAGCCTGCCACGCAGCCTGTGGAGCGTGCTGGTGCTTGGCTGGCGCGGTTACCGGCGGATGGGCGATTTCGCACCGTTCGACCTCGACCGCCCCGCGCACTGGAACCGTCGCCTGCTGCGCTGGCTGGCCAGTTTCGCCCCGCAACGTCCGCTTCCATCCCACCCGGCTGACCCAGCCGCTGATCCAGGGCTTCGTCCATGAGCATTCCGTCCTCTCTGCGCTGGCTGCTGTTGCCTCTGCTGGCCTTGCCTGTGGCCTCGGGCAACAGTGCGCCGGCCCCCGTGCCGGCATCCGCCACCAGCCCCACGCCGGCCGCCCCGCAAGCACAGGTCGCGGTGCCGACGCCGGTTGCGGCTGCAGCAGTTCCTGCGCAGCGCAGTGAAGCCGCACTGCCGCAGACCTGGGCAGGCAGTGCGTGGCCCTGGCAGCGCGAAAGCACGTTCGCCCAGTTGGGCCGTCGCCAGGACACGCTCCTGTCGGGCGTGCGCAACGCGACCACCTTCGAATTCCAGGTACGCCGCGATCGCCTGGCCCGCGAAGCCGAGCTGGACCTGAGCTTCACGCCGTCGCCGTCGCTGCTGCCGACCCTGTCGCATCTGCGGGTCTATCTCAACGACGCGTTGATGGGGGTAGTGCCGATCAGCAACGACCAGCTTGGCCGCCCGGTGCAGGCCAAGCTACCGTTGGATGCGCGCCTGATCGCCGACTTCAACCAGGTGCGGCTGGAGTTTGTCGGCCATTACACCGACATCTGCGAAGAACCCACCCACAGCTCGCTGTGGGTGAACCTGTCCAGCAACAGCACGCTGCGCCTGGGCGGACAACCGCTGGCGATGCAGGACGACCTGGCCAACTTCCCGCTGCCCTTCTTCGATCCGCGCGACACCGCGCGGCTGGAGCTGCCGGTGGTGTTCGGTGCCGCACCGACGCTGGCCCAGCAACGCGCCGGTGCAGTGATGGCCTCCTATTTCGGCAGCCTGGCCGGTTGGTGGCGGCAGGCACGCTTCCCGGTCAGCTTCGGCCAACTGCCGGCGCAGGGTCATGCCGTGGTGTTGGCGGTCAATGGCAAGTTCCCGCCGGTGATCGCCAACCATGCACCGGTGAAGGGCCCGGTGGTTGAACTGATGGCGCTGCCGGAGGACCCGCAGCGCAAACTGCTGCTGGTGCTGGGCCGCAACGACGACGACCTGCAGAAGGCGGTGGCGGCGATGGCGGCGGGCAACGCGCTGTTCCGTGGCAGCCAGGTCAGCATCGATGAGGTCAAGCCGTTGGCCCCACGCAAGCCGTACGACGCACCGAACTGGGTGCGTACCGATCGTGCCGTGCGCTTGGCCGAACTGCTCGACTATCCCCAGCAGCTGCATGCGAACGGGGTGTCTCCGCAGCCGATCACGGTCAACCTCAACCTGCCACCGGATCTTTTCATCTGGCGCAACCAGGGCATTCCGCTGAACCTGCGTTACCGCTACACGCCACCGTTCGGCAGCGACGAATCGCGATTGGGCGTCGCAATCAACGAACAGTTCATTTCCAGCTTCCCGCTGGTGCGCCGCAACGGCAAGCAGGGCCTGGAGGAAATCCGCCTGCCGGTGCTGGCCGGTGACGCCGGTGCCGACGACGGCCGCCTGCTGATTCCCTCGCTCAAGCTGGGTGATCGCAACCAGCTGCGCTTTGATTTCAACTTCGCCAGCGTGATGGGCAGCGCCCAGCGCGACCACTGCCAGACCGTGCTGCCGCCGAACCTGCAGGCGGCGATCGAAGAAGATTCGACCATCGACTTCTCCGGTTTCCACCACTACATGGGCCTGCCGGACCTGTCCGCATTCGCGCTCAGTGGATTCCCCTTCAGCCGCATGGCCGATCTGTCCGAGACAGTGGTGCTGGTGCCGGCAACGGCAAGCGAATCGCAGGTCAGCCTGCTGTTGAATCTGGTGGGGGGCCTGGGCGTGCAGACCGGATATCCGGCCTATGGCCTGCGCCTGTCCGATGACTGGAAGCAGGCCAGCGCGATGGATGCCGACCTGCTGATGCTGGGTGCAATGCCGGCCGAACTGCGCGGCAGCGATCAGTTGTCGCTGCTGATCGATGACCAGCGCACGCGCCTGCTCAATGGCCAGTCACCGTCGCCCCAGCTGGCGATGGAGCAGGCCCGTCGCGGCAGCCGCGCCGGTGATCCGGCGGTCACCCAGGTGGCGGTCACCGCCGAAGCGCCCTTCGCGGCGATCATCGGCCTGCAGTCGCCGCATCATGCGCAGCGCAGCATCGTCTCGCTGGCAGCCAGCAATGCCGCCGACTACGGCCTGCTCGACGACGCACTCAGCGATACCGGCAAGCGCCAGGCGATTGCCGGCTCGGTGGCGATCCTGCGCAGTTCGGGCATCCACAGCCAGTTCGTCGGCGACCATTACTACGTGGGCGCGCTGCCGTGGTGGCTGCTGCTCTGGTACCACCTGGCTGATCACCCCGCGCTGCTGGCGGTACTGGCCACGGTGGTGGTGCTGATGGTGGCCTTCCTGTTCTGGCGGGTGCTGCGCTGGGTGGCGGCCAAGCGGCTGGATCCGGGGCACTGATTGATGGTGCGCACGCCGTCTTCGCTGGTCGCCGCCTCCGGCCTGGTCCTGATCGGGCTGGCCGGCCCGTGCGCGGCGCAGGCGCTGCCGGATACGCCCGGCGGCACGGTTGCCGAGCAGCGGCAATGGCTGCTGCAGCAGGTGCGCATCGGTGAGGCCAGCGGCCGCCAGGGGTTGATCGAAGATGCCCTGGCGCGGTTGCGCATGCTGGCGCCGGACGATCGCAGCACCCTGCTGGCGATCCTGGAAGTGCAGCTGTCGCAGCAGAAAATGGAGGACGCCGATGCGACCCTGCAACGGCTGCGCCAGCTCGGCGTTGGCACCCGCGAACTGGCCGCCGGCGAGCGCCTGTGGCGTGCCTACCGGGGCGACCTGCAGCAGGAACTGCAGCAGGCGCGCCTGTTCGCCGCCGGTGGCCGCAGCGAAGAAGCGCTGGCGATCTACCGCCGCCTGTTCAACGACGATCCACCGGGGCTGCAACTGGGCCTGGAGTACTGGCGCCTGCGGGGCACGCAGGCCAGCGGCCGCGATGCAGCGATCCGCGCACTGACGGCGCTGGATCGCACCTATCCCGGCAACACCACCCTGTTGCAGACCCTGTCGCAACTGTTGTTCGCGGCCGGTCGTGACAGCGATGCGCTGGCCGCGCTGCAGCGCATGGGGCGCAATCCGGAAGCGCGCGCGCTGGCCGCGGACGCCGAGTGGGGCTACCTGCAGGACCAGCCCGCCGACGAGCGCAACGTGCGCCGCCTGCAGGAATTCATCACCCGCAATCCCACCTTCAGCGATATCGCGCTGGTGCGCGAGCGCTATGCCGAACAGCACAAACGGGTGAGCGACCCGGCCTGGCGCGCCGGCCTGCGTGCCCAGCAACAGCTTGATGCCGGTCGCAATGCCGATGCCGAACGCGCGTACCTGCAGGCGCTGCGCGGCTATCCGCGCGAAGCGGAATTCCTCGGTGGGCTGGGCCTGGCATTGATGCGACAAGGGCGCCGCGAGCAGGCCATCGCGTACTTCCAGCGTGCCGTGCAGGCCACGCCCGCCGGTGATACCAGCGACAGATGGCGCGACCTGATCACCAGCACCCGCTATTGGCTGCTGCTGGACCAGGCCGACACCGCACTGGCCGAGGGCAGGCTTGATGAGGCCGAGGCGTTCTATTCGCAGGCTCGCCGGCAACAGCCACGCGAGGTCAACGCCCTCCTCGGCCTGGTCGATGTAGCGGTGGCGCGTGGCGACGATGCGTCCGCCGAGCGACAGCTGCAGGCCGCGCGGCGGATCGCCCCACGCGATGCCAATGTGATCCGCAAGCTTGTGCAGCTGTATGGCCGCACCGATCCACAGCGCCTGGAAGCCTTCATCAACGCCTTGCCTGCAGCGCAGCGCAAGCTGTACGCCGAAGACCTGCGCCAGCTGCAGATCAATCGCCTGCGCGAGCGTCGCGAGCAGGCGCTCGCCACCGGCGATGCCAATGCCGCCATCGCGCTGGGGCGAGAGCTGCGCGGCGAGCTGCCCGGCGATGCCTGGCTGGCGTATGCGCTGGGCAATGAACTGCGGGCAGCCGGCCAGCAGATTGAAGCGGATGCCGTGATTGCCGATATGGCTGCGCGCAATGCCGGCATGGAAGCGCGTTACGCGCAGGCGCTGTACCTGTCAGGCTCCGACCGCCTGCCGCAGGCGCTGGCCGTGCTCGATGGCGTGCCGCGTGCGCAGTGGGACGATGACATGCGCGCATTGTCAGCACGCCTGCAGCGACAGCAGCTGATCGATCATCTGTGGGAGCTGCGCGCACAGGGCCGGGAAGCAGAAGCCATCGCCCTGCTGCAGCAACAGCCCCCCAGCGCGGACAACCAGCTGATCCTGGCCGAATGGGCGCGCCTGCGTGGCGACCACGTACAGGCACTGCACTACTACCAGCAGGTGCTGGCGGTGCAGCCAGACAACCTCGATGCGCAGTTGGGCCAGGTGCAGGCCTGGATCGGCACCGGCGATCTGGCCAGCGCCCGCCGGCAGATGCACGACGCGCCGCCCGTGGTGGCCGATGATGCGATCGGCCAGCAACGCCAGTTGGCGAACATCTGGACCGACCTGCATGAAGACGCCAAGGCGCTGCAGATCCTGCGCGCGCTGCTTGCCCGCCAGAGCGGAGCGGACGCGCAGTCCTGGCGCGATGCGGCGCGGCTTGTGCGCCGCGAGGATCCGCAGCAGGCGCTGGACATGTACGCACGGGCGATGGCCGACAACGGCCTGATCGCGCCCTCGCAGGCGCAGCCGCGCGACAACCGCGCGTTGACCCTGGCCAGCCGCGAAACCGCCAGTGACGACTGGTTGCGGCGCAGCCTGCGCAGCGACGTGGACACCCTGTACCAGCAGGAGAACCCGACGCTGACGGTGATGCAGGATTCCGGCCGCCGCAGCGACGGCACACCCGGCATCTCGCAACTAACGCGCGACACCCGCATCGCCCATCTTGACGCACCGTTCGCTGGCGGCCTGGGTTGGGCGCGTATCGAACAGGTGCATTTCGACGCAGGCAGTTTCCAGGCCGATGCCGATGGCGCCTACAGCGATGATTTCGGCAGCTGCGACCTGGGCCTGCTGCAGGCCGACGGTACGCGCCTGCAGGCCCCGGGCTGCACCCGCGACGTACACCAGCGGCGCAATTCGGGAGCCGGCTTTGCCGTGGGCTGGCGCACCCTGGATGATCGCTGGAATTTCGATATCGGCCATTCCCCGTCCAACTACGTGGTGGGCAACTGGCTGGGCGGCGTCACCCTCAATGGTGACCTCGGCCGGCTGGGCTGGGGAGCGACCGTATCGCGGCGGCCGATGACCAATTCACTGCTGTCGCAGGCCGGCGCGATCGATCCACGCAGCGGCATTGCCTGGGGCGGTGTCACCGCCAATGGCGTGACCTTCAGCCTCGGCTATGACGAAGGCGGGCGCAACGGCGTGTGGTCGAACTGGAGCTGGCACCAGCTGACCGGGCACAACGTGGTGGACAACACCCGTGCGCGGGCGATGGTTGGCTGGTACCACAAGCTGATCCAACGCCCGGACATGCGCCTGGATGTGGGCACCAGCGCGATGTACTGGCGCTACCAGAAGGACCTCGGCGGCTATTCGCTGGGGCAGGGCGGCTACTACAGTCCGCAGCGCTACGCTTCGTTGAGCCTGCCGGTGGGCTTCGCCTGGCGCAACGATGACTGGTCGGTGCGCGTGGATGGTTCGGTCAGCGTTTCCAATGCACGCACCCGCTCGATCAGCCGCTTCCCCGACGAGGCCCTGATCCAGCGCGTGATCGCACAGCTGGAATCGCAGTACGGTCCACTGCGGCTGGACCCGGATGGCCTGTACACCACCGACGGCAGCAGCACCGGTACCGGCTATCGCCTGTATGCCGCAGTGGAGCGGCGCCTGGGGGATCACGTCGTGCTGGGTGCGGCCGGCACCCTGCAGCGCAGCCGCGATTTCTCGCCGAACACGTTCCAGCTCTACCTGCGCTATTCCTTCAAACCGTGGCAGGGCAATCTGCCGTTGCCCGTCTCTCCGCTGGTGCCGTATGGCGAATTCCGCTGACCCGCAACGCCGCCGCCTGCTGCAGGCCGCCGTCCTGCTGCCGTTGCTGGGCAGCGTCGGCGGCCGTGCGCTCGCCGCAACCCGCTGGCCGGCCTGGCAGGTTCTGCAGGACAGCAGCCTGAGCCGCGATGGGCGCATGATCGACCGCAGCCAGGACGATCAGCGCAGCACATCGGAAGGTCAGTCCTACGCACTGTTCTTTGCGCTGGTCGACAACGATCCTGCGCTGTTCGACCGCCTCCTGGCCTGGACGCAGGACAATCTCGCCGGTGGCGACATGTCCGTGCGCCTGCCCGGCTGGTTGTGGGGCCGCAAGGACAAAGACGGCTGGGGCCTGCTGGACGAAAATTCCGCATCCGATTCGGATCTGTGGCTGGCCTACGCACTGCTGGAAGCCGCGCGCCTGTGGCGACGCCCCGCGTTGCAGGCCATCGCCGAAGGCATGCTGGCACAGGTGCGTGCACGCGAGATCGTGCAGTTGCCCACGCTGGGGCCGATGCTGCTGCCGGGGCCGCAGGGATTCATCGAGGACGGCGCCACACGGGTCAATCCCAGTTACCTGCCGTTGCCGCTGTTGAGGCGCTTTGCAGCGGTTGACCGCGGTGGTCCCTGGCAGGCCCTGGCCGACAACACGGTCACCGTGCTGCAGCAGACCAGTCCGCACGGCTTCGCGCCGGACTGGGCCGCCTGGAAGGACGGCACCTTCGTCGTTGATCCGGTGAAGGGCGCTGTAGGCGGCTACGACGCCATCCGCTGCTACACGTGGGCTGGCATGACCGCGCCGCGTGACCCCTTGTTCCGTCGCCAGCTGGCTGCCCTGTCAGGCCCACTGCAGCGCCTGCGCAATGGCGCACCGATGTGGGAGAAAGTCGACACGCGTACCGGCAAAGGGCAGGGCGAGGGCAATTATGGGTTCCGTGCCGCACTGCTGCCCTACCTGCTGGCACAGGGCGAAAAAGCCCGCGCGGCGGCACTGCTGCAGAGCCTGCCCAGTGCCGAACAGCAGCGTGCCGATGCGCCCGCGTACTACTCGCAGATGCTCACCCTGTTCGGTCGCGGCTGGGCGGAAGGCCGCTGGCGTTTCGCCGCCGATGGACGCCTGCAACCGCGCTGGCGGTGACCATGGGGTCAGATCCCTTTCCACGGGAAAGGGCTCTGACCCCGCTGCGCCTCACTCCAACGCGTAACGCAGCACAAACAGCACCGCCACCAGCCACACCGCCGGATGCACCTCGCGCCAGCGGCCGGTGCCGGCCTTCAGCGCGGCATAGGCAATGAAGCCGAAGGCCAGGCCGTTGGCGATGGAATAGGTGAACGGCATCGCCAGCGCGCACAACGCCGCCGGCACCGACTCGGTCAGGTCGCTCCAGTCCACTTCCACCAGTTCGCGCAGCATCAAGCCAGCCACGAACAGCAGCGCCGGCGCGGTGGCATAGCCGGGCACCATCGCCGCCAGCGGCGAGAACAGCAGTGCGGCCAGGAACAATGCGGCCACCACCAGCGCGGTCAATCCGGTACGGCCACCCACCTGCACGCCAGAGGCGCTCTCGGCGAAGGCGGTGGTGCTGCTGGTGCCCAGCAGCGAGCCGGCGACAATCGCCGTGCTGTCGGCCAGCAGCGCACGGCCGAACCGCTTCTGTGCACCCGGCAGCTTCAACAGGCCGGCACGGCCGACCACGCCATACAGCGTGCCGGTGGCATCGAACACTTCCACCAGCACGAACACCAGCACCACCTGCAGCAGCACCGCAATCGGTGCGCCACCGTTGTGGTGCAGCAGGCCGGGCAGGTCCAGCTGCAGGAAGGTCGGTGCCAGGCTCGGCGGCAACGACACCAGCCCGTGGTACTGCAGATCGCCCAGTGCCCAGCCGGCCGCGGTCACCGCCAGGATGCCGATCAGGATCGCGCCGCGCACGCGCCGCGCTTCCAGGATCGCGATCAGCAGGAAGCCGCCCAGTGCCAGCAGCGGCGGCGCGGAATTGAGCGGGCCCAGCGCGACCAGCGTGTCCTCGTTGCCGATGATCACGCCGGACTTCTGCAGCGCGATGATCGCCAGGAACAGGCCGATGCCGGCTACGATCGCCGACCGCAATGACGCCGGAATGCCCGACACCAGCCACGCGCGCACGCCGGTCAGCGACAGCACCAGGAACACCAGGCCCGAAATGAACACCGCCGCCAACGCCTGCTGCCAGGGCAGGCCGGCAGCACCGACCACGGTGAAGGCGAAGAACGCATTCAAGCCCATGCCCGGGGCCATGCCCACCGGGAAGTTGGCCGCCAGTGCCATCACCACCGAGCCCAGCGCTGCGGCCAGGCAGGTGGCCACGAACACCGCACCTGCATCCATGCCGGTGGTGCCGAGAATCTCGGGATTGACGAAGACGATGTAGGACATCGTCAGGAAGGTGGTGACACCGGCCAGCAGCTCGGTGCGCACGGTGGTGCCGTGCTGCTGCAGCTGGAACAGGCGTTCGAACAGGGACATCGCAGATCTCTCGTACCTGCGCGCCCTGCCGCCCAGAGGGCCTGCGGATGCGTCGCCAGGCGGTTAGAAGTGGTAGTTCAACTTCAGCGTAACGCTGCTGTAGTTGGTATGGAAGCTGCGTCGCGCCGCAGCCGGGTAGTTGGGATCTTCCAGGTAAACCGGGCTGGAGCCCAGGTGGGTGTAGCGGTACTCGGCACCCGCCGAGAGCTGGTCGTTGAAGCGGTAAAGCACACCTGCGCCGACGTTGCCGCCGGTGGAAACATGGGACGCGCGGGTTTCAAATTCGGCGACGCGACACCCATTGGTGGCCTCCACCAGGGACTTGTCGCAGCCCAGCGAAAACTCCTGGCGGGCCACGGTCACGCCGGCGCTGACGTACGGCAGCCACTGGCCTGCGGCGTAACCCAGCGTCAGGTTGATCGCGCCCGAACGGGTCACCGCATCCTTGCCGTAGTAAGGGCTGTACTGATGGTTGTCGCGGTCCTTCCACTCCTGGTTGATGTTGCCGAAGGACAGGGTGCCTTCGATCCCGGCAACGACGTTGTTGTCGAACTGCCAGTTGCGGCCGACCTGCAGCCCGCCTGCAAAGCCGCGGATGCTCTTTTCAGTGGCATTGGCATTGCTGCGGTCCTGGCTGTGGCCTTCGCCATGGGTGGCATGTGCCCCCAGATGGATGCCTTCCCAGTTCGCCGGCGCGGCAGCGGCGGTGCCGGACAGCAGCAGTGCCGCCGTGGTCGAGATCAGTGCTTTCATGTGTTTCCTACGTGGGGGATGAATCGGGTGCGTAGGAAAACCGAAGCGTTGGGCCAGGAACATACAACGAGTTGCAAAGTGCGGAGCTTGCCGTATGCGACAAGTAATTAACGCTGCTTTACACCTGCAGCCTTCAGCCGAGTGGCGCTGGAGCGCGGCGCGAAAGGGTCAAAAGCGTCAACAAAAATCGATTGCGGCCCCTGAAAGGCGAAAGGCCGCGCGAGCGCGGCCTTTCGTCGTTCCTTACTTCAGCGCCTTGAAGCGCAGGCGCTTCGGCGCAGCGTCGTCGCCCATGCGGCGGCGCTTGTCTTCTTCGTACTCGCGGTAGTTGCCCTGGAAGAACTCCACGTGCGAATCGCCTTCGAACGCCAGGATGTGGGTCGCGATGCGATCCAGGAACCAGCGGTCATGCGAAATGACGAAGGTGTTGCCCGGGAACTCCAGCAGCGCATCTTCCAGCGCACGCAGGGTTTCGATGTCCAGATCGTTGGACGGTTCATCGAGCAGCAGCACGTTGCCACCCTGCAGCAGGGTCTTGGCCATGTGCAGGCGGCCACGCTCACCACCGGACAGCGAACCGACCATCTTCTGCTGGTCCTGGCCCTTGAAGTTGAAGCGGCCGATGTAGGCGCGCGACTGGATCTCGATGCCGTTGATGTTGAGGATGTCCAGGCCGCCCGCGATTTCCTGGAACACGCTGTGGTTGCCTTCCAGCGCATCACGGCTCTGGTCGACATAGGACAGCTGCACGGTCGGGCCGACCACGATCTCGCCGGTATCCGGCTTTTCCTGGCCGGTGATCATCTTGAACAGGGTCGACTTACCGGCACCGTTGGGGCCGATGATGCCGACGATGGCGCCCGAGGGCACCAGGAAGTTCAGGTTGTCGAACAGCAGGCGGTCGCCGAACTTCTTGGAGACGTTCTTGAATTCCATCACCGCCTGGCCCAGGCGCTCGCCCGGCGGGATGAAGATTTCATTGGTCTCGTTGCGCTTCTGGTAATCGACCGACTGCAGCTCTTCCAGGCGGGCCAGACGGGCCTTGCCCTTGGTGCGGCCGCCCTTGGCGTTCTGGCGCGACCACTCCAGTTCCTTCTGGATAGCCTTCTGGCGAGCCTTTTCCTGGTTGTCTTCCTGCTTCAGGCGCTCATCCTTCTGGGTCAGCCAGTCGGTGTAGTTGCCCTTCCACGGAATGCCGCGGCCGCGGTCCAGTTCCAGGATCCACTCGGCGGCGTTGTCCAGGAAGTAGCGATCATGGGTGACCGCCACGACGGTGCCGGTGTAGCGCGCCAGGAACTGTTCCAGCCATTCCACCGACTCGGCGTCGAGGTGGTTGGTCGGTTCGTCGAGCAGCAGCATGTCCGGCTTCTGCAGCAGCAGGCGGCACAGTGCCACGCGGCGCTTTTCACCACCGGACAGCTTGCCGACGATGGCATCCCACGGCGGCAGGCGCAGCGCATCGGCGGCCACGTCCAGCTGGTTTTCCAGGGTGTGCGCGTCGCCGGCAGCGAGGATCGCCTCCAGGCGCTCCTGTTCCTTGGCCAGCGCGTCGAAATCGGCGCCTTCTTCGGCATAGGCCGCGTAGACCGCGTCCAGCGCAGCCTGTGCCTGCAGCACTTCGCCGACGCCTTCCTCAACCGCTTCACGCACGGTCTTGGTCGGGTCCAGCTCCGGTTCCTGGGCCAGGTAGCCGACCTTGATGCCGGCCTGCGGGCGGGCTTCGCCCTCGAAATCGGTGTCCACGCCGGCCATGATCTTCAGCACGGTGGACTTGCCGGCGCCGTTCAGGCCCAGCAGGCCGATCTTCGCGCCCGGGAAGAAGGACAGCGAGATGTCCTTGATGATCTGCCGCTTGGGCGGGACCACCTTGGACACGCGGTTCATGGTGTAGATGTATTGCGAGGACATGAGGTCTCCGTAGGCGCGACCCTGCGCCCGGTCCGTCACGGGGAACTTCCCGTTGCGGCAGCGGGCACAGACTGAATGGAATACCCCCAATTATAGCCGGAACCGGTTCCGGCCCGCGCTGGCCGCAGCGCCCGGGGCTGGCCGCGGCCTGAATACCCGGTCACAGTCCCGCAGCGGGAAGCGTTTCCAGCCGGAAACCGTTCAGATCGCATGCGCAAGATGGGATCACCACCCACCCACCCAGCAGAGGTCTCCCATGCAACTCCATCGACTCATGGCCGGCGCCGTGGCCTCCGTACTGGCGCTGGGTGCCATCGCCCCGGCTTTCGCCGACAACGACCACCGTGGCCGCGACCATGACCGCCGTGAGTGGCGCGAGGATCGCCGGGAATGGCGTCACGACCGCCGCGACTGGGAACGCGACCGTCGCGAAGCGCGCCGCGATTACCGTCACGATCGCCGCTACGACCATGGCTACTACCGTCCGGCACCGCCGCCGCCGCGCGTGGTCTACAGCCCGGGCTACCGGCCCGGCTATGGCTATGGCTGGCAGCGCGGCCACCGCTACCGCGACTACTACCGCGGCCCGATCTACGTGGTGAACGACTACCCGCGCTACCAGCTGCGCCGCCCGCCGTACGGCCACCACTGGATCCGCGATGACCGCGGCAACATGCTGCTGGTCGCCGTGGCAACCGGCATCATCGCCGACTACATCATCAACAACCGTTGATGCAGCGCCGGGGTCGGATCCCTTTCCGCAGGAAAGGGCTCTGACCCCACAACGCCCATTCGAAACCATACGGGGCCGGATTCGTTCGTCGAATCCGGCCCCGGTCGTTTCGGCCCCAGCAGGCCGGGGCGGGGCTACAATCTAGGGCTGAGTCGTACCCCTTTCCCCGCCTGCTGGAGTACCCGATGTTCCCGCGTGACGTCCGCATCGAAACCTACGATCCCGAACTGGCCAAGGCCATCGCCGCTGAGACCCAGCGCCAGGAAGACCACGTCGAGCTGATCGCCAGCGAGAACTACACCAGCCCGGCGGTGATGGAAGCCCAGGGCAGCCAGCTGACCAACAAGTACGCCGAAGGCTACCCGGGCAAGCGCTACTACGGTGGCTGCGAATACGTGGACATCGCCGAGCAGCTGGCGATCGACCGCCTCAAGCAGCTGTTCGACGCGGACTATGCCAACGTGCAGCCGCACAGCGGTTCGCAGGCCAACCAGGCGGTGTACTTCGCGCTGCTGCAGCCGGGCGACACCATCCTCGGCATGAGCCTGGCCCACGGCGGCCACCTCACCCACGGCGCCAAGGTCAACGCCTCGGGCAAGCTGTTCAACGCCGTGCAGTACGGCGTCAACGACCAGGGCCTGATCGATTACGACGAAGTCGAGCGCCTGGCCCTGGAGCACAAGCCGAAGATGGTCGTGGCCGGCTTCTCGGCCTACTCGCAGGTGATCGACTGGGCGCGCTTCCGCGCCATCGCCGACAAGGTCGGTGCCTACCTGTTCGTCGACATGGCGCACGTCGCCGGCCTGGTTGCCGCTGGTGTCTACCCGAGCCCGCTGGAACATGCCCACGTGGTCACCTCGACCACCCACAAGACCCTGCGCGGCCCACGCGGCGGCATCATCGTCGCCAAGGGCGCCGACGAGGACCTGGTCAAGAAGCTGCAGTCGATCGTGTTCCCGGGCATCCAGGGCGGTCCGCTGATGCACGTCATCGCCGGCAAGGCGGTGGCCTTCAAGGAAGCGCTGGAGCCGGGCTTCAAGGCCTACCAGCAGCAGGTGGTGAAGAACGCCCAGGCGATGGCCAACACGCTGATCGCGCGCGGCTACAAGATCGTCTCCGGTGGCACCCAGAACCACCTGATGCTGGTCGACATGATCGGCAAGGACGTGTCCGGCAAGGACGCGGAAGCCGCGCTGGGCAAGGCCCACATCACCGTCAACAAGAACTCGGTGCCGAACGACCCGCGTTCGCCGTTCGTGACCTCGGGCCTGCGCCTGGGCACCCCGGCGGTGACCACCCGTGGTTACGTGGAACAGGACTGCGTGGACCTGGCCAACTGGATCGCCGACGTGCTCGACGCGCCGGCCGACGAAGCCGTCATTGCCCGCGTGCGCGATGCGGTCAGCGCGCAGTGCCGCAAGTACCCGGTCTACGGCTGATCGCCGCAGGGGTCAGAGCCCTTTCCTGACGGAAAGGGATCTGACCCCGAAGCCCGGATCGAAGCAGGGGTCGGATCCCTTCCCGCAGGGAAGGGCTCTGACCCCAGTACCGGAGTAACGCGCATGGACGAGCGCCGCCTCAAGTATCTCTATGCAGCGCTGGCGGTGCCGTTGGGCGCACCCAGCGTGCTGTTCGGCGGGGCGATGGCGGTGATCGGCATGGCGGGAAGCGTGCTTTCACTTGCAGACGGCACCGTCGAATTGCCCGGCCAGGCGTTGATGCTGGTGTGGGGATTGGCCGGCCTCGCCGGTTGCCTCGCCTGGCTCGATCTCAGTTGCGGATACCTGTTTGGAGGACGCAGCGCGCTGCGCACCCGCAGCCGGGTGCAGTGGGGCGCGCTGCTGCTCGGCATGCTCGCGGCGCTGCCGCTGTTGGGCATGGGGCTGTGGCTGGGAATCACACACGGTGTTGAGGGATTGGGTCTGCTGCTGACGGGGCCTTCGCTGCTGGTTCCGGCCGGCATGCTCTTGTGGCTGCGACCGCGCGCGTGAAGCGAGCGATCTGCAAGGAGATTCGAACGCATGGATGAGCGTCTGCACAAACGCCTGTATATCGCCCAATGCCTGCTGCTGGGGTTGCCTGCGCTGGTGGCCGGTGGTGGCGTCGCCGGGTTCGGCATCTACACCTTCCTGATCAGCCATGGGCTGATGCGCGGCGACGAAGGTGCCGTGCTGTTCCTGTGGGCGAGTGCGGGTGTTGCCGGGTTGCTGGCATGGCTGTGGCTCAGCATCCGCTATCTGCGGCAGGGGCGCGAAGGCCTGTGGCGCTCACCGGCGCTGCCATGGATCGGGCTGGTGCTCGGCGCCATCGCGGCACTGGCCGTGGTCGGTGTGGTGCTCTTCAGCTTGTTTGCCGGCAGCCCCTGGCAGGTGCTGGGGTATCTGGTACTGGGCGTGCCGTTGCTGGTACCGGCTGCGCATCTGGTGTGGCTGCGGCGGGGTGCGACCGACGCTGTGTGACTGGCGGTTGGAAGTTTCAGAGAAATTGCATGGTGTGCTGCAGGCGTCAGGACTAGGGTCTTCAGAGCTACTGAAAGGAGCCCCCGATGCAATCCTGGCGCCGCCGACACGGCTTCTACCTGCTTCTCCACAGCCTTCTTTTTTCCATTCCCTGCGCGTTGGCCGGCCTGTTGGGTTCGCTGCTGCTGCTGCTAGGGGTATGGGCGCAGGGCGGTGACAACAGCGCAGTTCTTGGATTGCTTGCGATGTGGGGTGTGCTGTCCGTGACGGCGATCCCACCTGTTTATCAGCTCGTAAACACGTGGCAGATGCGCGGACCGGATGGATTGAAGCCCGCCGCGCCAGTGCTGGAGACGCTGTTTCTAGTGTCAGCTGCTCAGGCTGTGTCCGCGTTGGTGATAACAGTTTCAAGTCTTGGAGTGCATCCGATACTGCTGATATTGGCAATCGGTTGGGGGGCTCCCTGGATCAGCCTCGCCTGCCACTTCCGATGGCTGTCGAAGGCCAGCGGGCGCGAGTGAAGAAAAACGGAATTTGCTGCCTGGCCCCTTCTCAGGTACCGTTGCGACGCTGCCACGACCGTGGCAGCAGGTATTTCCCTGAGCCAGGCGTTCAATGCATTGCCCCTTCTGCCAGCATGCCGATACACGGGTCATCGACTCGCGCGTCTCCGAAGACGGCGCGACGATTCGTCGTCGGCGTGAGTGCGAGGCGTGCAACGAACGCTTCAGTACCCTGGAAACCGTCGAACTGAAGCTGCCGGCCATCGTCAAGAGCGATGGCACCCGCGAAGCCTTCGATGCCCGCAAGGTGCGCGCCGGCTTCGACCGCGCGCTGCAGAAGCGCGCGGTACCGGAAGAGAAGATCGAAGCGGCGGTACGCGCGGTGGTGCATCAGCTGCGTATCAGCGGCGAACGCGAAGTGCCCTCGATCAAGGTCGGCGAGTTCGTCATGAATGAACTGCGCAAGCTCGACCATGTTGGTTATGTGCGTTTCGCCTCGGTGTACCGCAGCTTCGAGGACGTGGCCGATTTCCGCGAGGAGATCGAGAAGCTCGAACGCGACTTGCCGTCGAGCACCGAACAATTGCAGCTGCTGGGTGATGTGATCGCCCTGACCAAGAAGAAGAAGGGCTGACGCCCGTTGCCCTGGTAGATGCCAACCTTGGTTGGCGCTGCGCCGTCATCCACGCATGGCGTGGATCTACTGGACTCTGCCAACCTTGGTTGGCGTCGTGCCGCCATCCACGCATGGCGTGGATCCATACCAACGGCGCTACCATGGAGGCATGAGCACATCGTTCTCCGTCCTCGACCACCTGCACATGGCCAACGCACTGCGTCTGGCCGAGCGTGCCGCCTATACCACCCGCCCCAATCCGATGGTCGGCTGCGTGATCGCCCATGGCGAGCGCGTGGTCGGGCAGGGCTGGCACCAGCGTGCCGGTGGCCCGCATGCCGAAGTGTTCGCCCTGCGCGAGGCCGGCGCCGAAGCGCGTGGTGCCACCGCCTACGTCACCCTGGAACCCTGCGCGCATTACGGCCGCACGCCGCCGTGCGCGTTGGCGCTGATCGACGCCGGCGTGTCGCGTGTTGTGGCCGCGATGCGCGACCCGTTCCCGAAAGTGGATGGCGGTGGTTTCGATCTGCTGCGCGAAGCTGGCATCGAGGTCGCCGAGGGCCTGATGGCCGAGCAGGCGCGAGAACTCAACAAGGGCTTCCTGTCGCGCGTGGAGCGCGGTCGTCCGTGGCTGCGGGTGAAGCTCGCAGCCAGCCTGGATGGCCGTACCGCGATGGCCGACGGCAGCTCGAAGTGGATCACCGGCCCCGCCGCGCGCGAGGATGTGCAGCACTGGCGCGCTCGTGCCGGTGCGATCCTGACCGGTGCCGACACCGTGATCGCCGACGACCCGATGCTGACCGTGCGCCTGGCTGACACCGAAGTGATGCCACCGTTGCGCGTGGTGCTGGATTCGCGCCTGCGTTCGCTGGAATGCAGCCGCGTGCGCGAAGGTGGAGCACCGACGCTGTACCTGCACGATGCGATGATCAGCCCGCCCGACGCAGCCGACGCGGCATTCGCCAGCGTCGCTGTCCGCCACGGCCGCCTTGATCTGGGCGCGGTACTGGCACTCCTCGCCGAACGCGGCATCAACGAAGTGCATACCGAAGCTGGCGCGACGCTGGCCGGTGCACTGCTGCGCGGCGGCTGGGTGGACGAACTGCTGCTGTACCAGGCACCGACCCTGCTCGGCGACAGCGGCCGCCCGCTGCTGGCAGGTCTTGGCATCGACACGATGGACCAGCAGCGCCGCCTGCGCGTGGTCGATCAGCGCCAGGTGGGTGAGGATCTGCGGTTGCTGCTGCGCCCCTGAAAAAGGGACGGAGGGGATTAAGTCGTTTATGCCACAAACGACTCAATCCCCTCCGTCCCTTTTTCAGTTCGGCAGGTGCTCGTTCCACTCGAAGAACGGCAGGAACGCATCCGCCAGTCCGCTCATCAGCGGGGTTGGGTTCTGCACGCGCCAGGCACCACCGTCAGGGTCGCGGTGGAACGACACCGTGATGATCCTTTCCCGGTCCGGTGCCACGGCGATCATCTGCGTATATGCCGTCGCCAGCTCCCTCGCCATCTGCGGCGGGTGCGGTCCATTGAACGGCACGGGATGCTGTCGATACACGGGCAGCAGTGCCGACAGGTCGGGCAGGTGGCAGCGATAGTCGACGTCGGCGCTGTCGGTCTGCGCATGGCGCACGCTGTCGGTGGCGCAATGCACCGAGGCTTGCCGCTTGCGTAGCGCCGCCGCGGCCTTCGGCCAATCAGCCAGTTCGGGCGCCTCGTCCAGATGGCTTGCGCCCGCCAATGCCGCGGCGAAGTCAGCCCCGTTGTCCGTATCGAGATAGCGGGCCAGCGTTGCCTGTGCCGCTGCATCGCCGTGCACGATCACCTGTGCATACAGGTCGAATGCCTGCACGGGCGTCAGCGCAGGTGCCGACGCCAGTGCAGTACCAGGGGCCAGCAGCAGCGCAGCCAGCCCCAGCTGTTTCAGCAGAACCACCTCAGGCGCACTCGTCGGTCCACATCATCTCGGCCATCGGACGCAGCGACTTGCACTCCTGCGTCATCTCCTCGGCCGACATCACCTGCGTCTTCGCCTTCAGCTCTTCGGCCATCGCATCAACACCGCTGATCTGGTCCGGCGCGATCTTTGCCACGCAGCTGCGGTGTTGCTGCAACAGCAGATCGCAGGCCGGCACGCCGGTCACCTTCGGTGCCTTGGCCGCTTCAACGTCCTGCAGCCATTCTTCGAACGGCGCCAGCGCGCCCAGCACCGGGCCCACCAGATCGTCGAAGTTGCTGCTGTACCAGTAGCCCTTGTCCTTCGCGGTGTACAGGGTGAGGGTGCCGGTCACGGCCTTGCGCGGGCCGCTCTGCACGGCCTTGGTATAGGCATCGGTGAAGCGCGCGCGCGGAGCCTTGTCCTCACCCGTCAGGCTGGCGAGGAACAACGGCTGCACATTGCCCAGGTCGGCTAGCTGGCAGCTGAAATCGACCCTGGCGATCTTCTGGTCGTCCACGTACTCGTTGTCTTCCACCGTGCTGCGCGTGGCACGGCACTGCGAGGCCTTCAGCGCCTTGGCGTACATCGCTTCGGCCGCTGCGGGATCGCCCTTCACGCCGGCCACGGCCAACACCGTCTGCCACGGTTCGGCCAGGGCCTGGGCCATCATGCCCGGCACCGGCGTTACCGAGTCCTGGCCGTCGAAGGCCGGCTTCAGCGCGTCGTTGAGCGTGCGCGCGGCAGCGGCATCGTCTTCCAGCAATGCGCGTGCGTACAGATCGAAGGTCTGTTCCGGCGTCAGCTGCGCCGGTGCGGCCGAAGCGAACAACGGGGCGCACAGCAGCGCGGTGGCCAGCAGGCCGCGGATCGGGGTCTTCATGACGGTGTTCCTGTTCCAGAGGGCGGCAAGCCTAGCGCACTTGCCATGGCATTCGATGGTGCGCGACAGCCAAGCATATTGCGCGCGGCGGCCAACAAAAAACGGGCCCCTTGCGGGACCCGTTCGATCACACGACGAGGATCGGGCAATCAGAAGCTGGCGCGCACGCCGGCCGAGTACTGGGTGACGTCGCGATAGCCGGAGATCTCACCGACCAGGCCCCAGGTACGGGTGAAGTTGATCTGGCCACCGAGGGTGCCGACCCAGGTGCCCTTGAACTCGTTGCCGCCGTCCATGTAACCGGCCTTGATCCAGGCTTCGGTCATGCGCGAAGGCTTGCCACGCAGGCCCATGGTGGCACGCACCAGGTTGGTGTGGTCTTTCACGGTGAAGCGGCCGTAGTCCACGTCCTTCACGGTGATCTCCGCCTGCTGGCGGACCCAGGCGATGTCGGCGGTGTAGTCGACGCGGTCGCTGAAGGGCATGTGGTAACCAATGCCCAGCTCCGGCTGGTTCAACTTCAGCTTCATCGAGCCGTAGTCGTAGTCGTACGACTTGCTGCCGTAGTTCCAGCCGCCGAACACGTGCACCTGCTCGGCCAGCGCGATCGAACCGCGCACGTAGCCACCATCGACCTTCGGATCGTTGAACACGTCGTCGTCGGTCTTGACCTGGGTCCAGCCGCCTTCGACGTAGGTGTAGCTCAGGGCATCGGCCGAGGCTGAGAACGGGGCAGCGGCCAGCAGGGCGGCCACGATCAGGATCTTGCGCATGGGAATTCCTGTGAATTTCAGTCCATTGGCGGTCCACCTATGCGGCAGTCCGTGGCGACCTCATGTCGTCCGACCGCCGATTTTAATGAAAGTTTTACGAAATGCGAGCGACGGCCGTCACAGCTGGGGTGCGACGGGGTCGGATCCGTTTCCCCACGGGAAACGGCTCTGACCCTATGGCCCCTGTAGCGAACCGGGGTCAGCGCCCTTTCCTGCAGAAAGGGATCCGACCCCTGGGCATCCGACCCCGTTCAGCCCGGGCTGTTACACTGGGCGGGCCGGTTCGCCGGTACACAAACGTCTTCAGGGCGGGGTGCAATTCCCCACCGGCGGTAGGTGCGCAAGCACGAGCCCGCGAGCGCCCCGGCCTTACCGCCGGGGGTCAGCAGATCCGGTCCAATGCCGGAGCCGACGGTCATAGTCCGGATGAAAGAAGACGGTGCCACAGGGCCTTCGCGGCCCTGCGCCCGCCTGTTTGCCTTGCGGCGTTTTTCGCTCACTTTTCGCGGAGAACGTTACTTGTTTACTGGAATCATCGAAGGCGTCGGCCGTCTGGCCGCTCGCGAATCCATCGGCGGCGATGTCCGCTTTACTTTCACTGTCGGGAATCTGCCGTTCGACAACGTGCAGATGGGCGAGAGCATCGCCATCAACGGCGTCTGCCTCACTGTCATCGCGTTCGACGCCAGCAGCTTCCAGGCCGATGCGTCCACCGAGACCCTGGGCCTGACCACGCTGGGCCAGCTGGCCGAAGGCGCCGTCATCAACCTCGAACGTGCCATGCGCCCGACCGACCGCCTTGGCGGCCATCTGGTCAGCGGCCACGTCGACGGCCTCGGCCAGGTGCTGTCCATCCACGAAGATGCCCGTGCCCAGCGCTGGCGTTTCGCCGCGCCGGCCGCGCTGCGCCGCTACATCGCCAAGAAGGGCTCGATCTGCGTGGACGGCGTCAGCCTCACCGTCAACGAAGTGGATGACGAAGGTTTTGAAGTCGCGCTGATCCCGCACACCGTGGCCAACACCGCGTTCTCCGCCACCGGCGTGGGCAGCGCGATCAATCTTGAAATCGACCTGGTCGCGCGTTATGTGGAGCGCCTGATCAGTGTGCCGACCAACGGTCAGCACCCACAGGGAGATGCCGCATGAACTTCGCTCCGATTCCCGACATCCTGGAAGACATCCGCCTCGGCCGCATGGTCGTCATCGTCGATGACGAAGACCGCGAGAACGAAGGCGACCTGATCATGGCCGCTGAGCTGGTCAAGGCCAGCGACATCAACTTCATGGTTACCCATGGCCGTGGCCTGGTGTGCCTGCCGCTGACCCGCACCCGCGCCGCCGATCTCGGCCTGGCGCCGATGGTGCAGGCCAATACCGCGCAGTTCCAGACCAACTTCACCGTCAGCATCGAAGCGGCTGAAGGCGTGACCACCGGCATTTCCGCCCATGACCGCGCCCACACCATCCGCACCGCGGTGAAGCCCAACGCCAAGCCGGCCGACCTGCACCAGCCGGGCCACATCTTCCCGCTGATCGCCCAGCCCGGTGGCGTGCTGACCCGCGCCGGCCACACCGAAGCCGGCGTCGACCTGGCCATGCTGGCCGGGCTGGAACCGGCCGGCGTGCTGGTGGAGATCCTCAACCCCGACGGCAGCATGGCGCGCCGCCCGGAACTGGAAGTGTTCGCCCGCGAGCACGGTCTGAAGATGGGCTCGATCGCCGATCTGATCGCCTACCGCCTGGCCACCGAAAAGACGGTCGAGCGCGTCGATGAGCGCGAGATCGAGACCGAATTCGGCCCGTTCAAGCTGGTCACCTACCGCGACCGCATCGCCCACGACCTGCATTTCGCCCTGGTCCGTGGCACCCCGGATGCTGACACCCCGACCCTGGTGCGCGTGCAGGTGGAAAATCCGTTGGCCGACCTGCTGCACTGGCGTCGCGACGACTTCGGCGTGGCCGCGACCGATGCACTGCGCGCGATCGATGCCGAAGGCGCCGGCGTGATGGTGGTGCTGCAGGCCCCGCGCGACGGCGAAGGCCTGCTGGCCCGCCTGCGCCAGCAGCCGGCGCCGGTGGTGCCGGGCAAGGACAAGGACGTGAGCCAGTGGCGCCGCAACGGTGCCGGCGCGCAGATCCTGTCCGACCTGGGCCTGGGCAAGCTGCGCGTGCTGGGTACCCCGCGCCGCCAGATCGGCCTGGCCGGGTACGGCCTGGAAGTGGTGGAGACGGTCACCCCGTAAACCCCTTGGCGTGCCGACCAACGGTCGGCACCCACCATCTGCCCTCTGGTGCGTGCCGACCCCGTGCCACCGGTGGGTGCCGACCCCGTGCCACCGGTGGGTGCCGACCCCGTGCCACCGGTGGGTGCCGACCGTTGGTCGGCACGCGCCCAGGCCCCCGCCAACCACGGCCGTGGCCCATCCACGGTAGAATTACCCCTTAATCGAATCCCAAGCCGCATATGAGCCACTACGAAGGCGATCTTCGCACTCCCGAATCGGCGCGCTTCGCCATCCTGGCCAGCCGCTGGAATGCCCGCATCACCGACGTGCTGGTCGCTGGCGCCCGCCAGAGCCTGGCCGGCAACGGCATTGCCGAAGCCAACATCGACGTGATCCGCGTGCCGGGTGCCTGGGAACTGCCGCTGGTGGCCGCGCGCCTGGCCGCCGCCCACGAACACGCCGCCATCCTCACCCTGGGCTGCGTGATCCGCGGCGACACGCGCCACTACGAACACGTGGCCGACCGCTGTGCCGAAGGCCTGATGCGCGTGCAGCTGGACTTCGGCGTGCCGGTGCTGAACGGCGTGCTGGCGGTGGAACGCGTGGAAGACGCCGAGGCCCGCGCAGGCGGCAGCCACGGCAACAAGGGCGAGGAAGTCGCACTCGCCGCATTGGAAATGGTCAACCTTCTGGAGCAGCTGCCATGAACAAGAACACCCAGGGCAAGCCCTCCGGTAAACCCGTCCGCCGCGATGGCATCGATCCGGTGCTGCGCTCGCGCGCGCGCCGTCGTGCCGTGCAGGCCATCTACGCCTGGCAGATCTCCGGCGGCAACGGCCAGTCGCTGATCGCCCAGTTCGCCCACGAGCAGGCCCGCGAAATCGCTGACCTGGCGTACTTCGAAGCGCTGGTGCATGGCGTGCTCGACAACCGTCGCGACATCGACGAAGCCTTCGGCCCGTACCTGGACCGCAGCATCGACGAAGTGGACGCGATCGAACGCGCCGTGCTGCGCCTGGCCGGTTACGAACTGCGTTACCGCCTGGACGTGCCGTACCGCGTGGTCATCAACGAAGCCATCGAATCGGCCAAGCGCTTCGGTTCCGAACATGGCCACACCTACGTCAACGGCGTGCTGGATCGTGCCGCCGTGGAATGGCGCAAGGTCGAATCGGGTCACTGACCCGATTCCTGTAGAGCCGAGCCATGCTCGGCTCACCGTGCAGCGCACGGTTGCGTCCGGCAGTGCGGCGCGTGATCCAACTGCAGCCGAGCATCGCTCGGCTCTACAAGAAAGCAGAACGCCCCCATGTCCCTGGCCGAATTCACCCTCATCGACCGCATCCGCGCCCGCACCGTCGAGCGCGACGACATCGTGCTCGGCATCGGTGACGACGCCGCACTGCTGCAGCCGCGCCCGAATGAACAGCTGGTGGTCACCGCCGACACGCTCAACAGCGGCGTGCATTTCCCGGCCGAAACCCCGGCATTCGACATCGGCTGGAAGACGCTGGCCGTCAACCTGTCCGACCTCGCTGCGATGGGCGCGCGCCCGGCGTGGTGCACGCTGGCGCTGTCACTGCCCGAGGCCAGCGAAGACTGGATCGAGGCGTTCGCCGATGGTTTCTTCGCACTGGCCGACCAGCACGACATCGCCCTGATTGGTGGCGACACCACGCGTGGCCCGCTGTCGCTGTCGGTCACCGCGATGGGGCAGGTGTCACGCGGCCAGGCACTGCGTCGTGATCGCGCACAGATTGGCGATGACATCTGGGTCAGCGGCACCCTCGGCGACGCTGCCGGTGCGCTGCGCCTGTGGCAGCAGGGCGCATTGAACGTGACCGCCGCCACGCTGCTGGCCGACTACGAAACCCTGCGCCTGCGCCTGCTGCGTCCCACCCCGCGCGTCACCCTCGGCCTGCGCCTGCGTGCATTCGCGCATGCCGCCGTGGATATCTCCGATGGGTTGCTGGCCGACCTTGGCCACATCGCGGCACGCAGCGGCGTGCGCGCCGAAGTCGATGCCGATGCGTTGCCGATGTCAGCGGCGCTGCGCGAACTGCTGGGCCGCGATGCTGCACGTGAGTGCGCGCTGCACGGCGGCGACGATTACGAACTGTGCTTCACCGCCGCCGCCGACCAGCGCGACGCGCTGCACTTCGTTGCCGAATCGCTGGATCTGCCGATCACCCGCATCGGCCGCATCATGGAAGGGCAGGGCGTGCATACCGAAGGCCACGACGGCCCGAGTGGTTACGAGCACTTCGCCTGACAGGCGCCGGGCACCAAGGAGTAGATCCACGCCATGCGTGGATGGTGCCCGGAACGGCCCAGCGTAAATGCACTACGCCGCCCGCAGCTGCACATCCACATACACCGCCAGCTCACAGCAGGCCTGCAGCAGCCCTCGGTGCAGGCCGTCGCCGATCTGCGCGTCGCTGTCGGCGGTCATCCGCGCGCGTTCTGCGGCATGCAGGATTTCCAGCAACGTGGTCAGCCCCGAGGCTGCACGATCCGCACGCGCCAGTGCCGTGCATCGGCTTTGCGGTAGCGGCCGTTCCAACCACGACGGTTCGTTGCTGATCTCTGCTTCGCAGGTGCAGCGCAGTCCGCTCGGCAGGGCCGCCACATCGCGTGGCTGGTTCGCGCGAACGGCGCTGAGAGCATCTTCCAGCTTCGGCGCCAGGTCATGCGGCAGGCGTGCGGCATCATCGCCAAGTGCGGCGATCACATTCGGAAACCTGGTTCGGCTCATGTCGATATTCTCCACGAAAGGGCAGCAGTGCCACTGCTGCGGAACCTGCTTGCAGCAATGCAGTGCCGCCGATGCTGCCTGGAGTGATCCCCGGCCCGCACATGCCGATGCAGGCTGCGGTCACAGCTACCGGTAGCGCCGGCAGTACGACGCTGTTGCTGCGTATCAAACATGTGGCCGTGGACCGCGTACGCCCGCATCATGAAGACACCTTCGCATCCAGGTCGCGCGGGGTGCCGTAGTCGTCCAGCCACTGGAACGTCACCGAAGCCGGCATCGTGCTGCCAGCGGGCAGCAACAACGTCTGCTGGGTCCCCGGAGCCAGCATGTCCACCTCGATCTGGCGACCATCCGGCAGCGTCAGTCGGCTCAGCGTCACGTGGTACGCACTCGGGTTGCGCACCTGCAGCGCATCACCATCGGCAGACCACTGCAGCGTGGCCGCTGCGTCGCGTGCATTGCCCGGCAGCCCGGCGGGGCGATGGAACAGCTTCACCCGCGTACGCACTGCGAACTGCAACAGGTTCTTGCCACTGGCATCGCTGGGCTTGGGCGGAATGTCCAGCAGATTGAAATAGAACACCGATTCGCGATCGGTTGGCAGCGGTGCCTCCGACGGGCGCGGTGCATAGGTGACGCGATATGCCTGGCCCTGCTTCGGCTGCAGCAGGCGTGGCTCGGCCGGTGTCAGCCGGAACGGCGTGCGTACGTTCTCCGGGCGCGATTGGCTGTCGCCGTCGTCGATCCAGACCTGGGTCATCGCCGGCAATTCACCCACGTTGCTGGCCTTGACCGTTACGTCGCGGCCCTTGCTGGCGTCGTGCACGATGCGCGTGCCCTGCAGTGTCACCGCAGCCGATGCCGGCAGCGCCACCGACACGGCCAGAAGCGCGCATACCCACGTCATGGCGCGGAGTTTCATGGTCAACCTCATTGAAAGGTGCAGGCCAGCACAGCGTGGTGCTGGCCTGCCGGAAGCGGATTACTTGTAGAGCACCACGAAGTCGCCCGAGGCATTGGCGGTGCCAGCGGTGGCATTGGTAGCCGGCGAGGCGTACCACGCGCTGTAGTCCAGCTGGCCGCTGCCACCGGCGGCGATGGTCACCCACACGGCCGGGTCCTCGCCGATCTTCTGCTGGTTGCCGACGGCGTCATACAACGCCACGCCCACGTTGGTGGCGGTCGAGGCTGCGGTCAGTGCCAGATTGCCGGTGCTGCCGTCGGGCGTGCCGCCGAAGCGCACACCTACGTCCTGCGACGCACCCGAGCCGGAGCAGTCCAGGGCGATGGTGAAGTTCTTCTGGCCGGCGCGGGCACTGGCGTTGACCGAGGCCAGATCGACCTTGCCCATCGGCACGGTGATGGTGCCGCCGGTGGAGCCCACCGAACAGGTGGAGGTCGTCAGTTCACCGGTGATTTCCAGCGATTCGGCGGACACCGAGGGCGCCGCAACGGCGAGGATGGAAAGGGACAGCAGACGGAGCGTCAGGGACATGACAGTTCTCGTTAGTGGAATGAAGACACGCAATGACCGCCCAGGGCAGGCAGCGTGGCCAGTTTCGATGCGTGCCTCCAGCTGCGGAATGAAATTAGTTGCAAAAGCGCGTTGATGTTCGCCAATTGCAATTAATCCCATGGGATGCGGACGTGGCGCTGCATAGACTGCGTCGCCTTGACTGGTTGCCGAAGGAATCGCCGTGTGGACTCCGCCTTCCCTTTCAGCAGGGCTTCGGGTATTGGCTTCAGCAACAATGCTGCTCGGAATCACCGCTGGAACCGCCGCCGCGTGTGTTCGACTCTTGCTCGACGATCGGGTCGATGAGCTTGTCCGGACGGTTCCCAACCTTGATCGGCCCGATCAGCACTTTGCTGGAGGGGGTGCAACGCTCCCAGATTCCTACCAGTGTCCGCCCGGACAGGAGGAGTTCCTGGTGAGCATGAACCTCTCGGGGCTCGCCTATGAGCGTGATATTTCCTACGCTGGGCAGTCAGTTCCCGCTTACAGTCTGGGTCCACGCTCGCCGTTGGTGATCTTCCTGCACGGCGTGCGCGGTTCCAGTGGTTCCGGAGGCTCTCTCTCGTCCATTCCATTGCGCAACGGAATGCTCAACCGGAATCCAGGCACGTCGCTCACCTCGGCATCGACAATCGAGCACTACATACAGCTGCGGATCTTCTTCCGCGGTGGCGCGATGGAGAGCGTGCCTCGCTCATTCCTGGGTACGGTAGAGACATGGCCGGCAAGTAATCCGGCCAATCCATTCCGGCATTCCTTCACGGTGGAGTTCACGGTCCCCCCCGTCACCTGCGCCCTCGCCAACGCTTCCCACACCCTCGACGACGTTGTCGCCAACGAGCTCGCCGCCAGCGGCAGCAACGCGAAGGAATCCAGCTTCGACGTCGCGATGAACTGCCCGATGGACAACATCGACGTGCAGCTGTCGCTGGCCGACGCGAATGGCCCAGGCAGCAGCAACGGCCAGCTCGCACCCGCTCCCGGCGCTACCGCCGGCGGTGTGCAGGTGCAGCTGCTGCGCGGTGGCCAGCCGGTGCAGTTCGGCCAGGCGTGGCCGCACGGCTGGTCCAGCAAGGGCCAGCAGGCCATCCCGTTCAGTGCGCGCTATCTGCGCACGGTCGATCCGCTGGTGCCAGGACTGGTGAAAGGGGAGGCGGTGCTCACCGCCGACTACCGATGACGAACGACGCCGTGGTGCAGGGTACATGCCCGTTGCTTGTACTGTGCAAGTGCCCACAGTGTCGTCGGCTCCGTGGGGCTCGCACATCGAACGAGTTGCAATGCGACGATGTCCGACGCGATCTGCAACTTTTTGGATGGGGAGCATGTGCTGCAGCCTCTAGCCTGCGGTTCCCCTTCCTCATGCCGCTGCTTCGGCACCGGCTATCGTCCTCGATGAAGTCGCCCACCGCGAACCCTGCAGCGCCCCGCCGTGCCACGTTCCCCATCCACTGTCTTGCCCAGGCAATCACCTGCGCCCTGCTGGCCAGCGCACCTGCATTGGCAACGGCAACGCCCGCGGGCGCCATGGAATTCAGCGAAGGCTTCCTGATCGGCGGCGAAGCCATCGACATGGCGCGCTACGCCAACGGCAATCCGTTGCCGGCCGGCGACTACGCGGTGGACGTGCACGTGAACGGCGAGTACTTGCGCAGCCAGGACATCCGTTTCGTCATCGAAGACGATCCGCAGATTGCCGTGGCCTGCCTGTCACCCGTGCTGGTGCGCGGGTTGCCGTTGAAGCCTGCGTTCCTGGAGGCACTGCCGGCCGAGGAAAACACCTGCGTGGATCTGCCAGCGCTGGTGGAGGGCGCCAGCACCACCTTCGACAGCGGCGAACTACAGTTGTCCCTCAGCATTCCGCAAGCGGCGCAAGCCATCGCCGCGCGCGGCTTCGTGGCGCCGGAACTGCGCGACGACGGCATCACCGCTGCCTTCATCGATTACAGCGCCAACCATTACCGCAGCCAGGGCAGAGACAGTAGCTACCTCGGCATGCAGGCGGGCCTGAACCTCGGCGCTTGGCGCCTGCGCCACCGCGCATCGTTCACCCAGGGCAGCCAAGGCAGCCGCCACGACGTCATCAGCAGCCATCTGCAGCGCGACATTCCGCGCTGGAACAGCCAGCTGCTGCTGGGCCAGGGCAACACGGGTGGCGAGCTGTTTGAGAGCGTGCCGTTCACCGGCGTGCGTGTGGCCAGCGACGAACGCATGCTGCCCGACTCGCTGCGTGGCTATGCACCGGTGGTGCAGGGCATCGCCGAAGGCAACGCGGTGGTCACCATCCGCCAGAACGGCAACATCATCCACGAGAGCAACGTGGCGCCCGGTCCGTTCTCCATCGAGGATCTGTACCCCACCAACTTTGGCGGCGACCTGGACGTCAGCGTCACCGAAGCCGATGGCCGCGTGCAGCGCTTCAGCGTCAACTTCTCCGCCGTGCCGCAGGCGTTGCGCGCCGGGTCGTCGCGCTTCGCGGTCACCGCCGGTGAGCTGCGCGACACCGGTAACACGCTGCAGACGCTGCGCTTCACCGAAGGCACCTATGCGCGCGGCGTCAACAATCGGCTCACCGTGCTGGGTGGCGCGCAGCTGGGCGAGGACTATCGCGCGCTGCTCGCCGGTGCCGCGGTCAACACGGCCATCGGTGCGTTCGGTGCCGATGTCACCCACTCGCGCGCCCGCCTGCGCGGTAGCGAGACGGTCACCGGCAACAGCTTCCGCCTGAACTACCAGCGCTACGTGGCCAGCACCGGCACCAACTTCGGCCTGGCCGCGTACCGCTACAGTACGCGCGGGTTCCTCAGCCTCAACGACGTGGCACGTGCGCAGAACGACGACTGGGGTTACGGCCAGCGCGCCCGCCAGCGCTACCAGGTGAACTTCTCGCAGAAGGTGGGGCAGCGCAGCAACCTGTATCTCAGCGGCGGCCACGTGGCGTACTGGGACAGTGCCCGACGCCGCAACGATTTCCAGCTGGGCTTCCAGAGCACGCTGGGGCGGGTCAACTATGGCGTGTCCGCCCTGCGCTATCGGTTGGGCGATGGGCGCCAGGACACCCGCTACGCGTTCACCCTCAGCGTGCCGCTGGGCCGCAGTGCCAACGCGCCGCGTGCCAGCACCCAGCTCAGCCAGGCCGACAGTGGGCGGCAGTCGCAGCTGGGCATCAGCGGCAGCCTGGGTGAGTCACGTGCGCTCAGCTACAGCCTGTCCGGTGCACAGGGCAACGGACAGAGCAGCCACAGTGCCTATGCCGCCTGGCAGGGCAGCGGTGGCAATCTCAATGCCGGCTACAGCCGCAGCGGCGACTACCGCAGCCTGTCGCTGGGTGCTTCCGGCAGCGTGGTGTTGCATGGCGGTGGTCTCAACCTGGGCGCACCGGTGGGCGAGGGCTTCGCGCTGGTGCAGGCGCCGGGTGCGCAGGGGGCACGCATCGGCAGCAGTACCGACCTGCGCGTGGCGCGCAACGGCTATGCGCTGCTGCCGCACATCAGCCCCTATCGCTGGAACACCATTGACCTGGACCCCTCGGGCCTGCCGATCGAGGTGGAGCTGCTGCAGACCTCACAGCGCGTGGCGCCCACCGCCGGTGGCATCGTGCGCGTGCCGTTCCAGGTGCGCCGCGAGCGCACGCTGTTCATCGACGCCACCGACGCGCTGGGCCAGCCGCTGCCGTTTGCGGCCGTGGTGCAGACCGAAGACGGCACGCCGGCCGGCGCAGTGGGGCAGGGCGGGGTGATCCAGCTGCGGGGTGCACAGGACAGTGGCGCGTTGATCGTCGACCCCGATGGCAAGCGACGCTGCCGCATCGACTACCGCATGCCCGATGCGCCGGACGCCTACGGGCTGTCGTGGAGCCAGGCCGTGTGCGTGCCGCAGCCGCAGCCGCCGGAGAGCCTGCAGGTGGGCGCGCCAGAAGCGGCCGAGCGCACCGCTCCGTGATTCCCGTTTTCCCTTTCATCGCTCACAGGAGTTTCCGCATGTCCCGTTCCTTCCTTCAGCTGGCAACTGCCGCTGCGCTGTGCATGGGCGCTTCGACCGCATTCGCCGACCAGGCCACACTCACCATCACCGGCCGTGTGCTGCCGGGCACCTGTACGTTGGCGGCTCCGGCCATCGCACTCGATCCGATCAAGGCCGATGAGCTGGTGCAGGGCGACAACAAGCTCAAAGCCGGCAGCCTGGACTTCACCGGCTGCGTGGGCGTGGGCAAGGCCACGCTGTCTTTCGCAGGTACTGCGGCCGATAGCGACGCCGAACGCTGGAAGAACACCGCTGCCGCCGATCCGGCCGATGGTGTTTCGGTCGCGTTGCTGGCCGGTGCTTCAGGCAGTACCTATCTGAAGAACGGTGACACCGGCATCGAGGTCGTGGTGAGTGGTGCGACGGCCAGTTACCCGCTGCGGGCCGGCTACTACCTGCCGGCCGTGGCGGGGGTGAGCGCAGGTGCGGTGCAGACTGAAATCGTGGTGACGGCGGATTACGAGTGATAGCGCATGTGGATGCCCATCGTGTGCAACCGCGTGGCGGCCACCGCTGTTTGACAAGAATGATCTCGGCGGTAGTGGGGGTGATGGCCGTTGCAGGAATGGCGCAGGCCTGCACCGCCACGGTGCAGGCGCCGATCATCGTTGACCGTGACAGGCCGGGCTACTCCGACACCATCCGCATGATCTGGGACGAAGGCACGAATGTGTCCTTCAATGGATGTCCCAACACAGCCCCGCTCGAATTGACGGTAGACCTGCAAGGAGCGGATCTGCGCTGGGTCATGGATTTCGATTTCACCGCCTGGCCGGTGGAGGGACGCTTGCCTCTCTACGAGACCGGCCCAAACTCGGCGTTGATAGGGTTTGGATTCTTCGGAGATACCCTCCGCCCTTTGCGCCTTGGTCCAAACGCCATCCATTTTGGGGCTGGCCCAAGAAATGCGGTTCCAATGCTGTTCGTACTCAGCCGGGGCAGCAGGATGGAGGATTTCCAGACCAACGTATCAATGCAGTTGAGTGCGCCGCTGTTCCCGTCGCTGGTGGGTGCCGTGCCGATCAGCATCGATATGCGTTTCCCGCCGACGACCTGCCGCATGCAGGATGTTTCGGAAGTGCTGCAGGATGTGTCGATCGCCGAACTGCGTGATCCTGGCGACACCGCGCGGGAGAAGTCGGTGTCGCTCTTGATGGACTGCGGTGTTGTGATTCCGCGCGCGGATATCGTACTGACGGATACGCATGACTCCAGCAATGCCGGAAGTGTGCTCACCCCGACGTCGGATTCCACAGCGAAGGGTGTGGCTGTGCAGCTGTTGAGCGGTGGAAGCGAGGTCCAGTTGGGTAGGCCCTGGTTCTTCAACCCCGGTGGAGGTGGCGTGCATACGTTCGACTACACGGCGCGATACATTCGGCTGGCGGACGACTTGAAGCCTGGGTTGATCAAAGGCGAGGCTGTATTGAACGTGGACTACTGGTAATGGAACGCGCCTGATCTGCGGCTGCAGCGTCGAGCCGCATGCTCGTCTGCATACATGGCTCGCCGGCATTCCAAAAGCCATGATGAATAGCAGCCGAGCATGGCTCGGCGTTACACGGCTTCCCGCAACTGCACATCCACATACTCGGCCAGCCCACGGCAGGCCAGCAGCAACCCCTCGCGCACGTCATCGCCCACCTGCTGATCCTCATCGCCATCCACGCGCACGCGCTCGATGGCGTGCAGCAGTTCCAGCAGCAGTGTCAGCCCGGCATTGGCGCGGTCGAGGCGGGCCATCGCGATGCCATGACCCTGATTGCGGGCTTTCCAGGGCCAAGGTCGCCCGTCGGCGGCTTCCACGTGGCGAATGCGCTGCAGGCAGCCGAGCAGGGTGATGCCTTCGTCAGCGTGGGCGCCCATCGTGCTGCCCAAGGTGGTTTCCAGTGCTTTTGCCAGGTCATCCGGCAGGCGTTCGACGGCATCGCCGAGGGTGGCGAAGAGGTAGGGATAGAGCGAAGAAGTCATGGCGGCGTCCTTGAGTGCGAAGCAAGGGGCCGCCCTCGCACTGGGCGAGGGCGGCGGACGGTGCGTGGTTGCAATACCGGTGGCGACTCTGCGAAACGCCGGCGGGCACGAGGCCCCCACGCACCGCCCGCCATAGGGCACGGACGGATTGCCTGCCGACGCCGCCCAACAAGGAAGGGGCGACGCCGACAGGCAAGCGTAAACAACAGAGTTGCCAAACGGGATTGCAAGCCCGTGCCACCCGTTGTCGGTGGCGCATCATGATGTGCACGGAAGCGCTGTGATACCAATCAGACAAGTTTCAAATTCAAAATTGTTTCAATCTGGATGTACACGCAGCGAGGCCATGCAGAGTGAGGCGATTGCGTCAGCATTCGCGCAGCGTCCTTAACTCCTATCAGGCAGAAGGGGCATTCAGTGCTCGATGGTCGCATCGGCATCGCGCAGCGTGCCAAAGGCTCTCAACTCAACAGCCCGGCGCAGGTCCATAGAGGTTGTCGCCTTCCTGGCCAGGGCGAAGCATTTGAAGCAGTACAAAGGCGGGTCCGAGTGCAGGGATCATCAACGTAAGGCACATCCACCCAGATTGCCCGAGATCCCGAAATCTGCGTGCGACAAGCGCGTAGAACGGGACGAGGCTGAGAACGATGTAGCCAAACCAAACGTATGCAAGCAGGTCGTTCAATCGCATGCCTTCTCCCAAGGGCGCAGGCGGAAGTCGGCGGGAGGTGTATGCGGCGATAGCGATGATCGACACGCTAACCATGACCTGAAGAAGGAAGAAGAGCCAGAACTCGCGTCGTGATGATCGCCCTTTGAAACGGGCGAAAAGACGGAAGGGACGTAGTGCAAGACTGATCATATTGAGATTGGATGATGGGCCGGTCGCCGAGCGTATCGAGCCTGTCTGGTGTGTGCGATACAACAAGTTGCAAGTTGACCCGTCTTCAGTACTTCGCGTCGGCTGACGAATCGGATCTAGCGACTGGTGGGGTCGCTTGTCGTAAGCTCGATTTTCTCTGACTTGGCAAAGGCGTCTTGGGCGTCACTCAGCTTCTGTAGATCTGCATCCATGCGCTCGATGGCGGGTTCCAAACGAGCAAGAATCGATGCGGATTGTTCAGTGGTGTAGCCTTCTGGAAGCTCTGCCATGGTCACCATGATCGAGAACATGTCTTCGACGCTATGCAGTGATGTGAGCAGATGCTGGTGCAGATCAGCTGCCTCGGAGCGATGTGTCATGCGTTCTGCAGCTGTGCGCCTCTCGACGACGTCCTTGTGTGCATTCTGCAGTCGAAAGCGAAACTTGGAGAGGTCATCCCCGTTATCAATTGCTTCATGGAACTCCTCCGCCCATGGGCCGTCTTTCCACGTGTTCACCGTGCCGACCGTGCTGTTCCACTTCGCTACGTTTTCCTCCAGATAGCGGTCATTTGGATAAATGTAGCCGCGCGTATGTGGGCGGGCATCGCATGCCGTAAGAAGGCCAATGGATAGGAGCAGGAGTAGGCTGATCGCGCATTTCATGTGAGGTACCAATGGCTAGGGAAGATGGCTGAAGCCTGGCGTGGTCAGATGGACAAAAGGGTGCTGTGATGCACGACTCTGCGCTCCGGCATCCAGTGGGCCGGGAGTCTATGAGCGAAGACGTGCGGCGCTCAAGGTCAACAGCGACAGCGGGTTGTTGTCGCGGTTGAATCGTGGGCATTCCAGGAGGCGGGCAAAGAGTTATGGCCTCTTTCACGCGTCGGGGAGGATCGCTACGGGCGAAACGTTGACGTCGTGGGATCATTAAGGAAAGCATGGCTCGCCGTCGGCAGAAGATTGCCTGAGGGCCTTTCAATCCAAGTCCGGTGATGAGATACAAGAACGGCGCCGGATTGCTCCGGCGCCGTTTTCGTTTCATTACCAGGTGTACGCCACCGACAGGTTGGCAGTCGCTTCGCGATAACCATGATCGCCGCGCATCACGCCGAAGCCACCCCAGGCACTCAGGCCCGAACGGAAATCCACGCGTGCACCGGCATTCAGCTCGTAGCGGTTGCGCGGCACGCTGGCCTTCAACGCTTCATCGTCAAAGGCCATGCCGTTGCTGGCGCCATCGCTGTACCAGTTGGCCACCACGTAGGGGCTGACCGAGGCGCCGGCAGCGCTGTGGCCATCACCCTGCAGGCGCAGGCCAACACGGCCAGACAGACCACTGTCGCCCAGGCTGCGCACCACGGTGCCGTTGCCTTCTTCGTGGCGATCGGTATTGGCGTCGGTGTAGACCAGCTGCAGCTCCGGCTGCAGGCTCAGCGCGGTGCTGCCGATTACACCAATGCCGATGCGGTAACCGGCTTCCAGCGACGACTGCCACAGATCCGAGTCGTAGCGCTCTACAGCCAGGCCTTCGCCCTGTACACGGTTGCGGAACTGGCCACGCTGCACGCTGGCATCCACATACAACGCATCGCTGTTCCAGTTGCCGTACACGCCCAGTGCGCCGCCTTCCACCTTGCCGCGCGCGCTGTAGCCGGTCAGCTGTGAACGCGAAGTTGCACTGGACTGCGCGACGGTACCCATCACGCCCACGCGGCCCTGTCCGTTGTCGAACACACCCACGTCCGCACCCAGCTGCAGGCGCGAGCGGTCCACGCGCAGGTCCAACTGGTCATCCACTGCACCCAGCTTGCTCTGCGTAGCGTCAACACGGGCCCAGCCACGGACGCCATCGGCCGCAGCGGCGCCGCCCTGGCGGTCACGCCAGCCATGACGCAGCAGCTGGTCCATGGCGAACTGGTTGGCCAGGTAGGCGCCCGCTTCTGGACGCAGCACCGGGATCGGGGTGATCGGATCGATCGGGTCGATCGGATCGACGATCGGCTTGCACTGCGGCAGGGTTGGGTCGGCCAGGCACGGGTCCGGCGTGGTCGCCAGTTCCGAACGCAGGTACCAGCCGCCGTTGGTCGCATCCTTGAACAGGAAGTACTCGTACTGGCCGCCAACCGCGCGACCCTGCAGGTCGAACTGCGCGTTGGATGCACCGCCCACGCGGATCAGTTCGATGCCCTTGTCGGTCTTCGCGCCAGACCCGCCTGCGTTGTGCACGCGCACGTTGGCCTGGCCGTTGGCATCGCCGGCGATGATCAGCTTGTCGGTGGCCGAGTTGTCATCGCCCAGCACAGTGTTGAAGGCCAGCGTGCCGCCATTGCCGGTGAAGGTATCCACGCTGAGGGTGTTGAAGCGGCTGCCATCGCCCAGCGCCACGGTACCGGTGCTGCCCAGGGTGAGGTGGCCGACGTTGCTGTCGCCGGTCATCAGCCAGGCGCTATCGGTGTCGATGGTGGCGCTGGTGACGTTGATGAAACGGCCATCGATCTGTGCGCTGTTGCGCAGGGCAACATCCAACGTACCGTTGGTCACCGTAGTTGGGTCGAAGCTGACGTTGCCGATCAGGCGCGAATCATCGACCGTGAAGTCCACGTCTGTACGCCCGTTGGACGCAACGCCAGCTGCACTGACCAATAGCAGGTTGCCATCACCTGCAATCAGGTGGCTGCCATTGAGCGCGGCAATGTCGTAGGTGTTGTCGAACCTGGGCATCACCCAGATGGCGGCACCTCGACCGGACTGCAGGGTGGAATTGTTGACATGCAGGCGCAGCAGACCGTCGCCATTTCGCTCGCCCCACAGCACGGCGCCCGCGTTGGCGGCAGTGACATGGGAGCCGTTGACGATGTCCATCTGGCCCACCAACAGACGCACCCCGAGCCCGCTGAGGTGGGGGCGAGCGGGCGCAGCGACATCGTCCACGTAGATGGAGGTGTTGTCGACCAAGGCATAAGGGGTGTCTCTCGTACTGATGTCGATTCCCTGAGACAGACCGATTCCCACCGATGCTTGAGCGCCCGCATCCAACTCTGCGGCCGTCACGCGAATGACGCTGTTCTTGAGGGTAAGCGAGGTGCTGCCGCCTCTCAGCACCACTTCACCGTTGATCCTGGACGCATTGGCGTCGAGCGAGGATTGTTCCCACAGCTGGATGGCGGCGGTCTGGTTGCCAGAGCGGGTTACCTGCGCATTGTCCAGAAAGACCTGCGAGGTGTCGTCCGCCTGAATCTGTTCGGTCTGGCCACCGTTGACGCTCAGGCGTGAACCATTAATCAATCGCCACGCCTCGATCGCATCGCCGGCGACGACTTCCGCGGTCTGACCATCAAGATCGCCCGCCATCACAGTGGCTGCGGGCAGGGTTGCCAGCGCGACCAGCAGGCTGCGGAGGAGGGGGCGCACGGTGGGCCCGCAGGTTGAACGGGTATCGGCGGCGAGCTTCATGGATGAATCCTTGTGTCAGGGAGGGAGACACGCGCCACCACAACGGCCCAAGCGTATTCAGGTCAGGAGCCGTATAGCCCCCGTTGCCGTGAAAATCCCGTGAGGATAGGGACTTAAAGCGATAGCACGTGTCTTTGTTGGCCGCAGTGTCACCGCCAACGCGCAGCCATCCCATGCAAAAAGTTGCAAAGCGTGCTCAACACCCGGCATCGCTTCAGGTGTCGTCCAGCACTGCGACATTTCGCCGCAGTTGCCTTGCAATGTATTCGATGGTGACAGCGAGGGTGAGGCTCCAGCATGGCGGCGCCTTACACGGAGCCTCCCCTTGCAGAACACCATTCCCCGCCGTCGCGCCTTGGCCGTTGCGCTCGCGATCGCTGTACTCACCAGTCTTCCCGCGACCGCGCAACAGGTCGTGGCCGATGGTGATGAGCAGTTTCCGCCTGCTGGCGATTACCGCACCACGTTGCCGGTAGTGCCGGGCGATCCGTCCGGTCATGCGTTCTACGCCATCAATGGCGGTCGTATTGCTCCTGCTGGACAGGTGAATCTGTCAACTGAGGGGCGTGGGGCGCACGCCGCTCATGCTGAGGGTGCTGGCAGCACCATCACGCTGCAGGGGGGAAGTGTGCTGGTAAACGGGGAGTCGGCGGCGGGGCTGTCTGCGGCGGCCGGCGCCACGGTGCACGCGGTCGGTACCCAGATCGACGCGACCGGACGCAGCGCGCGCGGGATTCTGCTCAACGACGCCAGCGCAGTACTGGATCGTGTGGGCATCCGTTCCAGTGGCGATGGCATCCACATGAACGGCGGCGCGCTGCAGATGCGGGACAGCCATGTGCAGCTGAGCGGACAAGGTCAGCACGGCGTCTATGTCAACGGCGGAATCGCGCGGATACAGGGTAGCCAGATCGAACTGGATGGCGCTGCACATCGCGGTGCATTGGCCACCGGTGGTGCGCAGCTGGACGTTGTGTCATCGCGCATCTCGGGTACTGGATACACCCTTACCGGCGCAACCGCGCACATCGGCGCGTCGCTGCAGTTGAACGATGTGGACATCGAACTGGAGGGGGACGCCGGCACGGGTGTTTCCCTGGGGGGCAGAGTCGACATCAGCAACAGCCGCATCACGGTCATTGGAGATCACGGACGCGCCGTGGAAGCCTCGCGGGGCGAGTTGAACATCGACAACTCGCGCTTGGCCGCCACCCAAGGCATCCGCGTGATGAATGGTGGCGTGGTGAATCTGCGCGACAGCGAAGTGCACGCGGAGTATCACGCACTGGATCTCAATGGCACTGGCAACCAGGGTGTGGTCGCCAACAGCTCGCTCAGTACCCGCAACGGCACCACGATCTGGATTCCCGGCAGCAGCACGCTGCACCTGAGCAATTCGCATGTGGAAGCCAGTGGAGATCGGGGGTTGGCCGTGGATGTTCGCGGAGGAGAGGTGCAGATACAGCACAGCACGCTGCGGACGCATGGGCAGAGCGCGCACGGCATCTATGCCGATGGCAACAACCGGTCGCGTCCGAAGCTGCAGGTGGAGGCGAGCGAGATCTCAACGGTGGGCAATGGCTCCAGTGGTGTGATCGCGCGCCTCGGTGGAAGCGCGCACCTGGTCGACAGTGCGGTCAGCACCACGGGAGTCAATGCGTACGGCGTGCTGGCCGGCGGCACCGGAGAGGTCACGCTCATCAACACCCATGTACGTACCGAAGGTAAGGGTGCATGGGCGGCAGTGATCAACGACAACGGCCACATGACCATCAACGGCGGCTCGCTGGTCAGCGCCGAGCATGGTGGCGTGTGGCTGCGCAGCAGCCGTGACCCGGGCCTGACCTTGCGCAACGGCGCGGTGGTATCGGGCGGCAATGGCATTGGCCTCGCATTGGATGCTGCCGTAGCCGGGCGCTTCGATGTGGCGCTGGAAGGACGTTCGCAGCTGTTCGGCGACATCGTCATCACCCCCGAGGACGAGGACGCCGGACTGGTGCCGCAGTCGGACGTGCATGTGCGGTTGGCCGACAGCGCCCTGTGGGCAGGTACGTCCACTCTGGTGCAGACCCTGGCGCTGGAAGGTGGCAGCCAGTGGACGTTGACCGGCGACGCCACTGTCGGTGAACTGCAGGCGCGCGACAGTGTGGTGACGTTGTCCGATGGCAGTGGCCGCTTCAATACGCTGACCGTGGACGGCGACCTGCACAGCGAAGGTGCGGCGTTCGTGTTCCAGGGCGCACTGGCCGGCGATGATTCGGCCATCGACCACCTGCATGTGCGGGGCGATACCTCCGGTTATGCCTTGATTGCGGTGAACAACATTGGCGGTGTGGGCGCGCCCACCGTGGATGGCATCCCGCTCATCGAGGTGGACGGTGCATCGCTGGCAAGCTACACCCTGACCGGGCGCGCGGTGGGTGGTGCGTACGAGTACTTCCTGTACCAGGGCGGCATGACCGACCCGACCGATGGAAACTGGTACCTGCGCTCGCAGTGGTTCGATGTCTGCGAGGACGACCCGGCGGCGCCGGGCTGCGCGGTCAATCCGGGGCCGGGCCCAGACCCGGGCGAAGGTGGGGAAGGCGGCGAAGGCGGCGAAGGTGGGGAGGGCATCGATCCGGTCGATCCGATCCGGCCGCCGCCGGTGCTGCGCCCGGAGGCCGGAGCTTATCTGGCCAACCAGTCGGCGGCGGTGAACATGTTCGCCCATCGCCTGGGCGATCGGATTGGTGCACCGAGCAGTGGCGACGGGCGGAATGCCTGGGCGCGCGTGGGCCGCCAGCAGGCTGACTTCAGCGCGGTGGGCGGCCAGTTGAGCGTGGAAGGCTCGACGTCGGTGCTGCAGATCGGCAGTGACCTGCTGCGTCGCGGTGACGTGGTGTTCGGTGTGATGCTGGGCAATGGCCGCGCCGACAGCAGCGTGGTTTCGCAGCTGACCGGCTATGGTGCCAAGGGCCGCGTGCGCGGCAGTGCCGTGGGCGTGTACGGCACCTGGCTGCAGAGCGGCGGCGGGGATGAGGGGGCGTACGTGGATGCCAACGTGCAGGTCGGACGTTTCGACAACCGCGTGCACGGCGTCGGGCTGGAGCGCGAGAACTACGACGCGCGCATGACCAGTGCCTCGCTGGAAAGTGGCTATACCTTCAACGCGTGGCAGGGTGCATCGTCAGCGCTGTACCTGCAGCCGCAGTTGCAGCTGTCCTACGTGGATTTCCGGGCCGACCGCCATGTGGAAGGCAACGGTACGGTGGTCGATGGCAGTGAGGCAGGCGGCCTGGACGGCCGGGTGGGCGTGCGCGCATTCGGCCGAAGCACGGTGGCCGGTAACGTGGTGCAGCTCTATCTGGGCGTGAACTGGCTGCGCAGCAGCGGTACCGGCACGTTGCAGTTCAACGGTGACACGCTGGGTGCGGATGTGCCGCGCAACCGCTATGAAGTGCAGGCCGGTGCCGAGTTGAAGCTGGGCCAGCGCTGGGGCGTGTGGGCTGGCATGACCGTGCAGCGCGGTGACCATGGTTACCGCAACGTGGGTGGCCAGGTGGGCATGCGCATGGCCTGGTAAGCGGCGAATGCCGGGGTCGGATCCCAGTGCGCAGGCAATGGGCTCCGACCCCAACCGTTCCGGCGGGCGGACCTCTGTAGAGCCGAGCCCATGCTCGGCTCACCGCGCGAAGCGCGGCGTTCTTCGTGATCTGACCGGAGAGCGGCCGAGCGTGGGCTCGGCGCTACACATGACGGGGTCAGAGCCCATCGCCGTTGCGATGGGATCCGACCCCGCGCAATCGGTAGCGCCGGGCCACGCCCGGCGGCTGTCACACCGGCGGCAGCACTTTGCCTGGGTTGAGAATTCCGTCCGGGTCCAGTGCGTGCTTGATCGCGCGCATCGCCGCCAGCGTCGCCGGGGTGAATGCCTGCGCCATGAAATCGCGCTTGGCCAATCCAATCCCGTGTTCGCCGGACAACGTGCCACCCAGCGCCAGCGTCAGTTCGAAGATCTTCGGCAGCGCGGCATGTGCGCGTGCGTTCTCGTCGGCGTCGTCCGGGTGGTAGAGGATGTTGACGTGCAGGTTGCCGTTGCCGGCATGGCCGAAGGTGACGATGGTCAGCGCGTACTCGCGCGCCAATGCCTGCACGCCGGAGACGAGTTCCGGAATGCGCGACACCGGCACCACCACGTCTTCGTTGATCTTGCCCGGGGCGACGCTGCGCAGTGCGGGCGACAGCGCCTTGCGTGCGGCCCACAGCTGGTCGCGCGCGCGGCCTTCCATCGCCACGTCCAGTTCGATCATGCCGTCGCCCTCGGCGGCGGTGGCCAGCGCCTGCAGCAGGTAGGGCAGGGTGTCGTGGTCGCCGTCGGCCTCGACCAGCAGCATCGCACCAGCCTCCGGCACGTCGGCACCGTTGAGGCGCAGCAGCTGCAGGCTGCGTGCGTCCATGAATTCCAATCGCGTGGGCACCACCGGCTGCGACATCAGCCGCGATACGGCAGCGGCGGCCGCATCGGCGTCGCGGTACAGCACGCGCAGGCCCGCCTGGCTGACCGGCAACGGGGTCAGCTTGAGGGTGGCTTCCACGATCAGCGCCAGCGTGCCTTCGCTGCCCACCAGCAGATGGGTGAGGTCGTAGCCGGTGGCATCCTTGGTATACGCGCCGCCGCAGCGGATCACCTCACCGGTGCCGGTGACCGCCACCAGGCCCAGCACGTTGTCGCGGCTGGTGCCGTACTTCACCGCGCGCGGGCCGCCGGCATTGCAGGCCAGGTTGCCGCCGATGCTGCAGATCTCCGCGCTGGACGGGTCCGGTGCCCAGAACAGGCCGTGCGGTGCCAGCGCCTGCTGCAGCGTTCCATTGAGTACGCCTGGCTGCACCACGGCGCAGCGGTCACCGGCACGAATCTCGACGATGCGGTCCATGCGGGTGAACGACAGCACGATGCTGCCGGGCAATGGAACGGCCGCGCCGGTGGTGCCGGTGCCGGCGCCACGCGCAACCAGTGCCACGCCGTGCGTGCGGCAGGCGCGCACCAGCGCCTGTACCTGTTCGATATCTGCCGGCAGTGCCACAGCCATCGGACGTTGGTGGCGCCAGGAGTTGTCCTGCGCGTTCGCCTCCAGCGCGCCGTCATCCATGCGCCAGCCATCGGCACCCAGCAGGGCGGACAGTTCGGCAATCAATGCAGCGGGCAGGGCAGTACTCATGACGGATCTCGTGGGGCAGCAGGGGCGGGTTGAATCAGTTTCCACGCAACAACGGCGCCGACCAGCGGCAGCCACACCCAACGCAGTTCCGACAGCAGCGTGGCCAGGCCGCGCGCGCTGAAGAACTGGGGGGCGAAGGGCGAAACGCGGATCGGCCGCCACGGCGCGAAGAAGCGGTGTTCGCTCCACGGCCAGGCCAGGGCGACGCCCAGCCCGCCGGAGGTCATCGCATCCAGCAGCGGATGGCTGGCGGCGCAGACGAAGACGAACGTCGCCGCTTGAACGGTAGATGCCAACCTTGGTTGGCACAAACCCGCCGACCAAGGTCGGCGACTACCAAAGAACGCCAACACGGCGGCCAACGCGGCCAGCACGCCAGCAAACACCAGCGAATGGCTGGCACCGCGATGGCCGAACGCATCGGCATAGGGAATGTGCAGGGCGAAGGCCAGTACATCCGCGTCGGGCAGCATTGACGCGATCACACCGGCGGCCAGCAGGCGCGGTGGAATGCGGCCGCGATCAGCCGCGCACCACAGCGCCAGCGGCACGGCCGCATGGGTGATGATCGATGGCATCAGTCACGCCCCATGGTAGTGCCGGCCAGGCTGCGCTCTGGTAGGTGCCAACCTTGGTTGGCACAGAAGCGCCGACCAAGGTCGGCCTCTACCAAAGCGGACGGTACACATCAGCAGTCGTCCAGCCGGAAGGCGTCGCGCAGCCACTTCAGCTGCGGCGGATCACCACTGGCTTCCACCACATCGAAACGGCAGGGCGCATCGGCCAAGGCAGGATGGTCCTGCAGATACAGCAGGGCGGCATGGGCCAAACGCCTGCACTTGCGAACATCGACCGAGGCCGCGCCGCCACCGAAGTCCTGTCGCGCGCGATAGCGCACTTCCACGAAGACCACGGTGCCGGCGTCATCCATCACCAGGTCCAGTTCACCGCCGCGATAACGCACGTTGCGTGCGCGCGGCTGCAACCCGGCCTGCTGCAGATGCTGCTCGGCGGCGGTTTCCACCGCCGAGCCACGTTGCAGGTGCTCAGCGACCACCGGCGATCGGCATCGGCCGGCCACCGCTGAAGGTCGACCATGCCGGCTGGCGCAGGATGTTGCCGTTGCTGTCCAGGTACAGCGTGCCGGTGGCGCCGTCCAGGCCGCCTTCGGTGGCCAGCTTGTCCAGGTAGGCACTGATCTTCCACGCATCGGCGCCGAAGGCGAATAGGCGGCTGGCCGCACCGCGCGCGCTGGGCAGGGTCTGCGCGACCTGGGCAGCGGACGGCACGCCGGACACGCTGCGCACGTTCCAGGCTTCATTCGGGTAGATGATGCCGTCCAGCGCTACGTCTTCTTCGACCTTGCCGCTGCCGGTGGTCAGCTGCGACGTACCCACGCGGGTGGCACCACCGGCACCGGCCAGCGCCAGCTGCGGCGCCAGCAGGCGGGCCTGCGGTGCACGTACGGCCAGGAACACCGCATCGACCGCGCCGGCGTTGCGCACCTGCGCGCTGACATCCCCCACCGTTTCGCTGACAGCGATGGTGGCGGCGACGCTGCCGCCGCGCTGGGCAAAGCGCTGTGCGAACGCGGCAGCGGCGCGGCGGCCGGTGTCGTCGCTGCTGTTGATCACCAGCGCCTTGCTGCGCTCGCGGCCACGCATGTATTCGGCGGCGACGATGCCGTCGTCTTCCGGCGCCAGCGAGAAACCGGCACTGCCGGCCGGCGGCGCATCCTTGCCGCGGTTCAGGCCCAGCACCGGCACCGGCAGCTGCTGGCGGCCATACACGGCATCCACTTCGTCACGGCCGAGCGGGCCGACCACGAAGTCGGCACCGGAGGCCACGGCCTTGTCATACGCGGCCAGCGCACCGGCCGGGGTACCGGCGGTGTCGAAGAAGTTGACCTCCGGACGACGGCGGGTTTCACCGTAGTAGGCGCTGAGCAGGCCATCGCGCACCGGCTGCGCGGCGGTGGCCAGGCGGCCGCTGAGCGGCAGCAGCACCGCCAGCTTGGCCGGCGGTCGGTAGCCATCGCTCATCGCCGGCGGGCGCTTGCTGGTGTCGAACTGGGCGGCGCCATCGCGATCGAACGGGCGCGGCAGCGGCAGGCCACGCGCGATCAGCGCACGGCCGGCAAAGTTGTACAGCGGGTCATTGGCCGGCAAGGCGGCGGCGCGGCTGCGCAGGGTGGCATCGTCGAGGGTGCCAAGCAGGCCGGAGATCGCGGCCTGGTTCTCGCTGCGCGCGGCACCGGTCAGACCGGCATGTGCACGGGCGCGTTCGGTGGCGGCGCCGAAGGCATCGCCGGTGGCCTGCAGGGCATTGGCGCGGGCCAGGGACCAGCGCGTGCGCAGGCTGGGGTGCACGTTGTCGCCATGATCCTTCAGCAGGGCCAGCGCCTGCGCCGGTTGCTTGTCGGCCAGCGCCAGCTCGGCACTGGCCAGCTGGTAACGCTGCAGGCTGGCACCGTTCACCTGGCGGGCGGTCACCTGGCCCAGCAGACTGCGCGCGCGGGCGCTGTCGCCGGCCAGGTGCCAGGCCCAGGCCGCATCGGCCAGGGCGTTGCTGCGGGCACCACCCCGCAGGGTGGCGGCCAGCGCTTCCAGTTGCAGGGCGGCGTCGCGCGGCTTGCCTTGTTCGATCAGCGCCAGCGCCTGGCTCTGGGCCGGCGATTCGGGCGCGCTGACGAGGCTGGTGGTGGCACAACCGGCCAGCAGCATCAACGACAGCGACAGGGCAGAGATGCGTGCGGCGGGCTTGTTCATGATCGGGTCCATGCGATGAGGGCAGCGGCCTTGGCCAGGTACACGCTAGGATTCTACCCTTGCCCCGTGAGTACCGCTGAAATGAGTGTCCCAACCCTGTATGTCGTCGCCACGCCGATCGGCAACCTGGCCGATCTGAGCCCGCGCGCGCAGGAAGTGCTGCGTTCGGTGGCGGCCATCTGCGCCGAGGACACCCGCCGCAGCGGCCAGCTGCTGTCCCATTTCGGCATCCAGCAACCGCTGGTGGCCCTGCATGAGCACAACGAAGAGGCCCTGGCCCAGCGCCTGGTGGCGCGCCTGCAGGCGGGCGAGTCGCTGGCGCTGGTCAGCGATGCCGGCACCCCGCTGGTCAGCGATCCGGGCTTCCGCCTGGTCCGTGCGGCGCGCGCGGCCGGCATCAAGGTCAGCCCGATTCCCGGCGCCTGCGCTGCCATTGCCGCGCTCAGCGTGGCCGGCCTGCCCAGCGACCGCTTCACCTTTGAAGGCTTCCTGCCGGCCAAGGCCAGCGGCCGCCGCGACCGCCTGCAGGGGTTGGCCGGCGAAGTGCGCACGATGGTGTTCTACGAATCCTCGCACCGCATTGCCGAATCCCTGGCCGACATGGCGGCGATCTTTGGCGGCGAGCGCCCGGCCGTGCTGGCGCGTGAGCTGACCAAACTGTTCGAGACCGTGCTGGACGGCGACCTGGCCGGGCTGCTGGCGCAGGTGGAAGCGGACGACAACCAGCGCAAGGGCGAGTTCGTGGTGATGGTGCAGGGCGCTGGTGATGATGCCGAGGCGCAGCTGGCCCATGGCCGCCAGGTCTACGCCAAGCTGAGCGAGCACCTGCCGCCGTCGACCGCGGCCAAGCTGGCGGCCGAGTTGACCGGTGCACCGCGCAAGGCGTTGTACGGCAGTTGATCGGGGTTGGGTGAATCGCAGCCACGCATGGCGTGGCTCTACTGCGGTGCGGGTAGATCCACGCCATTGCGCGTGCACGGTAGATCCACGCCATGCGTGGATGAAGAAAGCCCGATGTGCAGTAGATCCACGCCATGCGTGGATGAAGAAACCGCAGACAAGGACGAAAACGATGTCGGCAAAAGGATTTTCACTGGTGTTGGCCATGGCGGTTTCTGCCCACGCCTGGGCAGGCGAGGCGCTCCATCCCGCCGATCTGGAGCCTGGCTTCATCGGCTATGCGCTGTTCGATCCTGGCCTGGTGCAGCTGCAGCAGGGGCCGTATGTGGAAGGCAACCACGCGATGGTCATCTACACGGCGGCGCGGGAAGCAGTGGACCTGGCCGAGGGGTGCCCGCAGGTGGATCCTTCCGCGCGCGAAGAAATCGAGCAGGCCTACCAGCAGATGGCAGCCAGCCAGCACCGGTATGTCAGCGCCCAGCAGTGGACGCAGCTGCGTCAAACGCTTCACGGCAGCTACAAACAGCCGCCGCTGCGTGGCGTGCTGGAATGTGGCGGGTTTGCCTTGCAGGCCCCGTATTTCGATGAACGGCTGGAGGGGCGCCTGCTTGCCCACACCGAGATGTCGCGCTCTGCCAACGGCGCTGTCGATGATCGCGCCGATGCCTTGCGTCCGGCGTTGGGGCTGGGAATGGCGGGAGGCACGCTGGTCAATCACGTGCTCAGCGGCAGCAACGCCGAGCGGGCCGGTCTGCGCGCCAATGATGTGGTGCTGTCGGTGCAGGGCACCGCCGTGGCAACGACCTACGGCATCGAACAGGTCCTTCGCGCATACGCGCCGGGTGACCGCATACAACTGAAGGTGCGCCGCACGGCGTTGGCTCTGGCAACCGGGGCGTCGTCGCAGGAACTGGATATCGCGATGGTGCTGGAATCGCGGGCGGCGTTGCTGGCGCCCGCGCAGGCGCGTTGAGCCTGCGGGGGCGCTGTGCAGCCAGGCATGGCGTGGCGCTACTGCCGGGGCGGATGAACCGCGCGCCGCGATCAACCCGGCAGGGCAGGCGCGCGTGCGGTAGAATGCGCGCGGCGGAGTCGGCCAGACAGTCGCGTCATCCCTTCGGGGGTGCCGAGGAAAGTCCGGGCTCCATAGGGCAAGGTGCCAGGTAACGCCTGGGCGGCGCAAGCCGACGGAAAGTGCAACAGAAAGATACCGCCTACGTCTTCTTCGGAAGGCCGGTAAGGGTGAAATGGTGCGGTAAGAGCGCACCGCGAGTCTGGCAACAGACCGGTACGGCAAACCCCACCTGGAGCAAGACCAAATAGGGATCCATTGGCGCGGCCCGCGTTGGATCCGGGTAGGTTGCTTGAGCGTTGCGGCGACGTAACGCCTAGAGGAATGACTGTCCACGACAGAACCCGGCTTATCGGCCGGCTCCGCCCCTTCATTCCATCCACAGCCATCCACGCATGGCGTGGAACTACCGGCTTGGGATTTCGGGGTCAGAGCCCTTTCCTGCGGAAAGGGATCCGACCCCGTTGCGGTCAGCGGTACTGCCCGGCGGAAATGAACTGCGAGAAGCGCTCGCACCACACCACCACGGTGGTGAACTCATCCACGTCCACGTTGTCCGGCACCTCCACCAGGAAGCGGTTGAAGGTCTTGACCTCGCCGATGCGCTGGGCCTTGTCCTTGATCTTCAGGAAATCGGCCTTGTTGTCGACGAAGTCGTGGACCAGATACACCTTGTAGTCCGGACCGGGACCCATCTTGCCGTCGAAGGCGACCTGGCGGGCGCTGACGCTGACCTTGCCCTCGGCCCAATGCACCGCGTCGCTGCCTTTGAGGTCGCGACGGAAGGTGGTGCGATAGGTGGCGTCGGCCATCGCGGTCTGTACCTGCTCGACCGGCGGGTCGTCGGGCGCGATCAGGATGGGCAGGAAATACACGCCCAGGCCGAAGCCAAGGCCGAGGGTGAGTACGTGGGTGGCGAGCAGGATGAGGATGCGGCGCACGGGGCCTCCTTGTGGGTGTGGATCGCGCGGCAGGGCGCCGGGCAGGACCACCTTGGGAGGCTGAGGGCGACATTTATAGACACAGTGCCGATGGCGAAAAGGGCACAGCGGGGTGCCTGTGGTGCTGCAGCCCTTGTGGCAGAGGCGGGTATTGGTCGCGCCCGGACGCTGAATGACGCGTTTGGTCTGTTCCGCCAACGGCTCATTCGATGCAGAACACGACACGCCGAGCGCTGGCACCACCCTTCCGGTCAGAAAATGACGTGACTCTGCCCGCTGGGTACACCCTGCGGTCCAAAGCGGCGCTCGTGGATTTCGCCGTGGCCGTTCGCGTCAATCAGCAGCACGGTGCTGGCGCGGGTGCCGTAATCGTCGCCGCGGATGAAGGCGGGGCTGAGCCAGCGTTCGCGCTCCAGGCCGATGCCGGTATCGGGCAGGTCGCTGTCGGCCGGGCGGTGTTCGTCGGCCAGGGCGTTCCACAGTGGGGTCAGATCCCTTTCCGCTTGGGAAAGGGATCTGACCCCGTCCTGTTCCAGCCAAGCGGAAAGCGAGTCCATCAACCGTCGGGTCTTCGGCCAGGGCGCGTCGATAGCGCCATTTGACATGCCATGTACGCCAGGGCCAAGGGTCTGCCGTTCGGCCGGGTGGTTGCCCAGGTATTCCAGGCTGTGGCCATCGGCCAGCAGCAGGTTGAACGGTGCGTAGGCAGCGGAGATTCCGGCCAGACGTTCTATATGCGTACCCGCCGGATCGCGGCCACGCAGGTAGTCGGCCACCAGGGCGCCACGTGACGGCCCGGTCTGGGACGCCTGCGGATCGCGGACGTTGGTCACCACCGCCATCCGGCCGCCGGCACCGACGCCGGCCCAGCCGCCGCCGGAGCGCAGGTCGCGCCCGCCGATGACGGACGTCTCATCCTGCCAGGGGGCCAGGGCCGCGGTGGGGCGGGCGTGGAACTCATCACGGTTGCCGGCCATGACCAACCGCCAGCGCGGATGGTGCAACCAGCCAAGAGCAAGCAGGCACATGGGGCCATTGTGCCCGGTTTGCGCAGAGCGGCGTCGCTTTCGGCCCGTTCTGGATGAATGCGCAGGCCATGTTTCACGCGCCCTCCACACCCCTGAACTTCCGTTCAATCTCAAAAATTGAGACGGATCAGCAACTTGTGGATAAACCTTGAACAACTCTCTAAACATTGGCGCAAGCCATTGATGCGGCTGGCGATTTCCCTGCTGAAAAGTTGTTGACAACCCTTGGGCCGCTGCTAAGGTGGGCATCAGAGGGAAATCCGGGTGTTTTGTGGATTTTCGTGGTTCAATGTTTCACCGGGCGAAGGATAAGGTGCAGGCGTCGTGTTCCAGGGCGAGACGGCCATCACAGTTGACGACAAAGGACGCATGGCGGTTCCCACCGCTCACCGCGACCTGGTTGCGCGCGTCAGCAACAACCGTCTCGTATTGACCTACAACCCCTTCGAGTCCGGCTGCCTGTGGCTGTATGCCGAGTCGGAATGGGAGCGGGTACGCGACGACGTCATGTCCAAACCCAACACACAGCGCGTCGTACGTCTGCTGCAGCAGAAGCTGGTCGGTTCAGCCGCCCACCTGGAGCTGGACGGCAACGGTCGCATCAGCATTCCCGCCAGCCACCGCGGTGCGGTGGGCATTGAGAAGAAGGCGGTATTGCTCGGTATGGGCGACAAATTCGAATTGTGGAGCGAGCAGGCGCATCGGGCCCTGATCCAGCAGACGTTGTCTGATGAGGATCTGGGTGATGGGTTGCTCGACCTGAAGTTGTGAGCCGGGGTGCCCGGATGCGCCCAGAAGCGCAGACCGGTCACCTTCCGGTGTCGCAGTCGCCGGCGGTGCATCTGCCGGTCCTGTACACCCAGGTCCTGGAAGGCCTGAGGGTGATCGAAAACGGACGTTATCTGGATGGCACGTTCGGTCGTGGCGGTCATGCACGTGGCGTGCTCACCCAGCTCGGTCCCGAGGGACGCCTGCTGGTCATGGACAAGGATCCGGAAGCCATTGCCGTTGCCGAGCGCGATTTCGCGCCGGACCCGCGCGTGTCGATCTTCCGCGGCAGCTTCGCCCAGCTGCTGCAGTGGAACGAGACCGCCGAAGGCCTGGACGGCGTGCTGTTCGACCTTGGCGTGTCCTCGCCGCAGCTGGACGTGGCCGAACGTGGCTTCAGCTTCGGCAAGGACGGCCCGCTGGACATGCGCATGGACCCGGACAGTGGCGAAAGCGCTGCGCAGTGGATCAACCGCGTGGAAGATCGTGAGATCGCCGACGTGCTGTGGACCTACGGCGAAGAGCGGCAGAGCCGGCGCATCGCCCGCGCCATCGTGGCCCGCCGTGAGAAGCAGCCGTTCACCCGCACCGCCGAACTGGCCGAGCTGATCGCCTCGGTGATGCCGCGTGGCAAGGACAAGATCCACCCGGCCACGCGCAGCTTCCAGGCCATCCGCATCCACATCAACCGCGAACTGGCCGATCTGGAAGCCGGGCTCGATGCGGCGGTGGAGCGACTCAAGCCCGGTGGCCGCCTGGCGGTGATCAGCTTCCACTCGCTGGAAGACCGCATCGTCAAGCAGTACATGAACCGCCTGGCCAAGGCGCCGCCGGCCAACCGCCGGCTGCCCGAAGCGCAGGCATTCGTGCCGACGCTGGACCTGATCGGTGGCGCCATCAAGGCGACCGACGAAGAGCTGGCGATGAACCCGCGCGCCCGCAGCGCCGTGCTGCGTGTGGCCCAGAAGCGGGAGGCCGATGCATGAGCCGGCTGCTGCTGATCATCCTGTTGGCCTGCACCGTGGCCTCGGCGATCGGCGTCGTGTTCGTGCGTCACCGTCACCGGCAGACGTTCATCGAGCTGTCGCGCGCCGAGCGCGCGCGCGATGACCTGAACATCGAATTCGGCCGCCTGCAGCTGGAGCAGGCGACCCTGGCCGAAGCCAACCGCGTGGACAGCATCGCCCGCGAAAAGCTCGGCATGAAGTTCCCCGAGGCCGCCGACGTCGTGGTGGTGCGCCCATGAGCAAGACCGGCCGCAACCGTCCCCGCAACGCCTTCAACCTGCGCCAGCGCCTGCGCTGGGTGGCCCTGGCACTTGGCCTGTGCTCGGTGTCGCTGGTCGGTCGTGCCGCCTACGTGCAGATCATCAACAGCGACTTCTACCAGCGCCAGGGCGAAGCGCGCTACCTGCGCGAACTGCCGATCAAGACTTCGCGCGGCATGATCACCGACCGCAACGGCGAGCCGTTGGCCGTGTCCACGCCGGTCGCCTCGATCTGGGTCAACCCGCAGGACCTGCTGCGTTCGCCCGAGCGCATTCCCGAGCTGGCGCAGGCCGTGGGCATGTCGGTGGACGAGCTGAGCAGCCGCCTGTCGCAGAAGTCGGACAAGGAATTCATGTACCTGCGCCGCCGGATCAATCCGGACGAGGCAGAGCGCGTGGTCGCGCTGAAGATTCCGGGCGTGGCAGCACAGCGCGAGTTCCGCCGCTTCTACCCGCAGGGTGAAGCGATGGCGCACGTGCTGGGCTTCACCAACATCGACGACCGCGGCCAGGAAGGTCTGGAGCTGGCGTTCGACGAATGGCTGCGTGGCAAGCCCGGCGGCAAGCGGGTGATCCGCAACCGCAAGGGCGAAACCGTCGAAAGCGATCTGCTGCGTGCCGCCGAGCCGGGCAAGGACCTGACTCTCAGCATCGACCGCCGCATCCAGTACCTGGCCTTCAAGGAACTGCGCAATGCGCTGGTGGCCAACAAGGCGGCCGGCGGCTCGATGGTGATCATGGACGTGACCACCGGCGAGATCCTGGCCATGGTCAACCTGCCGACCTACAACCCGAATTCGCTCAACGGCGCGGTGCCGGACACGCGCCGCAACCGTGCGGTGACCGATCTGGTCGAGCCGGGTTCGACGATGAAGCCGCTGACCATCGCCACGGCGCTGCAGGCCGGGGTCGTGACCAAAGACACCGTGATCGACACCAACCCGGGTTACATGCAGGTAGCCCGCTTCACCATCCGCGATGTGCCGCGCAACAACGGCGTGCTGAACGTCACCGGCGTGATCACCCGCAGTTCCAACATCGGTGCGGCAAAGGTCGCGGCGAAGATGCCGGACCAGGTGTTCTACGATGGGGTGCGCCGCTTCGGCTACGGCTCGGTGCCGCACAGTGGTTTCCCGGGTGAATCCGGCGGCGTAGTGCGTCGCCCGGCCAACTGGGACGGTGCCACCAAGACCACCATGTCCTACGGCTATGGCCTGAATGTCACGCCGCTGCAGATCGCCACCGCCTATTCGGCGCTGGCCAACGGCGGCAAGTTGATCGCGCCGACGTTCGTCAAGGGCCAGCGCAACGAGGCACATCAGATCATCGACGAGAACGTCGCCAAGCAGGTGGTGGCGATGATGGAAACGGTGGTCACCCAGGGCGGCGCCAAGCAGGCGGCGGTGCTGGGCTATCGCGTGGCCGGCAAGACCGGTACCGCGCGCAAGACCGGCCCCGGTGGTTACGAGCGTGGCCACTACAACGCGCTGTTCGCCGGCGTGGTGCCGGCCACCAATCCGCGGTTTGCCACCGTCATCGTCATCAACGACCCGCAGGGCGGCAAGTTCTACGGCGGCCTGGTGTCGGCGCCGGTCTATCACAACGTGATGGAAGGCACCCTGCGCCTGATGGACGTGCCGCTGGACGACCTGCAGTCGTGGCTGGCTGCCCAGCAGTCCGGAAAGATCGGCCATTCGGCCTCGGTGCTGCCGGTGCCGCCAGCTGAAGCCGCACTGCCGGCGGATGCCGCCGCTGAATTCGATGCCGCGCTGCCCAGCGCGCAATCCCATGTGCCACCCGCTACGGGAGGCACGCAATGAGCCCTTCGATGTTGCTTTCGCAGTTGCTTCCGGACGTGGCCCTGGCGGGCCATGATCCCGTTCTGACCGGCCTGGTGCTGGACAGCCGTGCCGTGCGCCCCGGCAATGCCTTCGTCGCCATCGCCGGTTTCGGCGCGCATGGCCTGGGCTTTGTCGAGCAGGCGCGCGCAGCCGGTGCCGGCGCCATCCTGTTCGAAGCACCGGCGCCCGCCGAACTGCCTGCACCGGCCGATGCCATCGCCGTGCCGGACCTGCGTGCGCGCTTGGGTGCGATGGCCGACCAGTTCCATGGCGCGCCTTCGCGGGCGATGACCATGGTTGGCGTGACCGGTACCAACGGCAAGACCTCCACCGTGCAGCTGCTGGCCCAGGCCTGGCACCTGCTCGGTACGCCCAGTGGCAGTATCGGCACGTTGGGCGCCGGACTTTATGGTGCGGTCGAGCCGACCGGTTTCACCACCCCGCTGGTGCTGCAGATGCATGCGCTGCTGGCACAGCTGCGCGACGACGGCGCGCGTGCGGTGGCGATGGAAGTCAGCTCGCACGCGCTGGACCAGGGCCGCGTGGATGCCGTGCACTACGACGTGGCGGTGTTCACCAATCTCACCCGCGATCACCTCGATTACCACGGCGACATGGCCAGCTACGGCGCGGCCAAGGCGCGGTTGTTCCACCGCCCGGGCCTGAAGGCCGCGGTGATCAATCTTGACGATGCGTTCGGTCGCGAGCTGTTCGCCGGCCTGCCGGCGGGCGTGCAGGCCATCGGCCTGAGCTCGCGCGGTGCCGACGGCGCCAGCGTGCGCGCCGACGCGCTGCAGCTGGATGGCCGCGGCATCGGTTTCGAGCTGATCATCGACGGCCAGCGCGCTGCGGTGCAGTCGCCGCTGCTGGGCCGCTTCAACGTGGACAACCTGCTGGCCGTGGCCGGCAGCCTGCATGCGCTGGGCCATCCGCTGCCGCGCATTGCCGAGGTGCTGTCGGCGCTGCAGCCGATCCGTGGCCGCATGAACCGACTCGGCGGCGAAGACGGCCTGCCGACCGTGGTGGTCGACTACGCACACACCCCAGACGCGCTGGAACAGGCACTGGACAGCCTGCACGGCCACCTGCAGGGCACGCTGTTCTGCGTGTTCGGCTGTGGCGGCGAGCGCGATACCGGCAAGCGTCCGCAGATGGCTGCGATTGCCGAACGTCTGGCCAACCAGGTCATCGTCACCGACGACAACCCGCGTGGCGAAGATGGCGACGTGATCGTGGCCGACATCCTGGCCGGATTCGCAGACGCCTCCACCGTGACCGTGCAGCGCAACCGCGCGCGTGCGATCGGCCTGGCGGTGAAGCGCGCCGGTGCCGGCGACATCATCCTGATTGCCGGCAAGGGCCATGAGCCGTACCAGGAAGTGAATGGCGTGCGCCATGACTTCGACGACACCGAAGTGGCCGCCGCGGCACTGGCCGCCAAGACCGGCGTTCTAGCAGCGACGCGCATGGATGCGCTAGTGGCCCGGCCGCAGGACGCGGAAGAGGGCCCGCAGGCCGGGGAGGGCGCGGCATGAAGCGCACCCTGCTTTCGCTGATCGCCCACTGGGCCGGTGGCGAGATCCACGGCGACGACGTGGCCATCGACGCCATCAGCAACGATACCCGCAGCCTTGGCCCGGGCAGCCTGTATGTGGCGCTGCGTGGCGAACGCTTCGACGGCCATGACTTCGCCGCTGATGCGCAGGCACGAGGCGCCAGCGCGCTGCTGGTCGAGCGCCTGCTGCCGCTGGACCTGCCGCAGGTGCTGGTGGCCGACAGCGAGCGCGCGCTGGCGAAGATCGCCGCCGGCATGCAGCGCGACCGTGCCACCGAACTGTTCGCCATCACCGGCAGCAACGGCAAGACCAGCGTCAAGAGCCTGCTGCTGGCGATCCTGCAGCAGGTGGCCCAGCACGCGCACAAGGTGGTCTACGCCAACCCGGGCAACCGCAACAACGAGATCGGCCTGCCGCTGGCAGTGATCGACGCACCGGAAGATGCCGACTATGCCGTCTACGAGATGGGCGCCGGCAAGCCGGGCGACATCGCTTACCTGACCGACATCGCGCGCCCGCGCTATGCCCTGGTCAACAATATCGCCCCGGCCCACCTGGAGCGGATGGGCAGCCTGCTCGGCGTGGCCGTGACCAAGGGCGCGATCTACGCCGCACTGCCGGCCGATGGCGTGGCGGTGATCAATGTCGACGACGCCTACGGGCGCTGGTTCGAACAGCATTTCATCGGTACCCCGGCACGTTGCCGGGTGCTGCGCTATGGCCTGGAACACACCGCCGACGTCACCGCGCGCGACATCCGCGCCGGTGCGCAGGGCAGCCGCTTCACCCTGGTCACGCCGATGGGCGAGGCGGGCGTGGTGCTGGGTCTGCCGGGTCGCCACAACATCAGCAATGCACTGGCCGCCGCCAGCCTGGCGCTTGCCGCCGGCATCGAACTGTCACTGGTCGCCACCGGCCTGGCCGAAGCGCAGCCGGTGCCGGGCCGCCAGATCGCCCATCAGCTGCACAACGGCGCGGTGCTGGTGGACGACAGCTACAACGCCAACCCCGGTTCGCTGGCCGCCGCCATCGACGCACTGGCCGCCGCACCGGAAGAGGGCTGGCTGGTGCTGGGCGACATGCGCGAACTCGGCCCCGATGCCGAGGCGCTGCATGCACAGGCGGGTCTCCGCGCGCGTGCCGCCGGCCTCAAGCGCCTGTATGCGCTGGGTCCGCTCAGCGCTGCCGCTGCCGCCGCGTTTGGCGAGGGCGGACGTCATTTCACCACCCATGACGCGCTGTCGCAGGCGCTGAAGGACGAGCTGCACGCCGGCGTGCGCTGCCTGGTCAAGGGTTCCCGTGGCAGCGCCATGGACACGATTGTCAAAGCGCTGCTGGCGCAAGGAGAGGAATCCCCGCATGTTGTATGAACTGGCTCGATGGTTGCAGCAGTTGGAGAGCCTGTTCGGGCTGTTCAACTACCAGACGTTCCGCGCCATCCTTGCCGCGTTGACGGCGCTGTTCCTGTCGCTGTGGCTCGGCCCGGCGATGATCCGCAAGCTTGCCCAGTTCAAGGGCGGCCAGCCGATCCGGACCGATGGTCCGCAGACCCATTTCTCCAAGGCCGGTACGCCGACCATGGGCGGTTCGCTGATCCTGCTCACCGTCACCCTGTCGGTGCTGATGTGGGCCGACCTGCGCAACCGCTACGTGTGGCTGGTGCTGGCGGTGATGCTGTGCTTCGGTGCCATCGGCTGGTACGACGACTGGATCAAGATCGTCCGCCGCGACCCGAACGGCCTGAAGTCGCGCTGGAAGTACCTGTTGCAGTCGATCTTCGGCCTGGCCGCGGGCATCTTCCTGTTCCAGACCGCCGACGTGCCGGCGGCGCTGACCTTCTATATCCCGATGTTCAAGTCGGTGGCGCTGCCGCTGGCCGGCATCGGCTTCGTGGCCATCGCCTATTTCTGGATCGTCGGCTTCTCCAACGCGGTCAACCTGACCGACGGCCTGGATGGGCTGGCGATCATGCCGACCGTGCTGGTGGCCTGCGCGCTGGGCGTGTTCGCCTATGCCTCGGGCAACGCCGTGTTCGCCAACTACCTGCAGATCCCGCAGATTCCGGGCGCCGGTGAGCTGGTCATCATCTGCGCGGCAATCGCTGGTGCAGGGCTGGGCTTCCTCTGGTTCAACACCTATCCGGCCATGGTGTTCATGGGCGATATCGGCGCGCTGTCGCTGGGCGCGGTGCTGGGCACCATCGCGGTGATCACCCGCCAGGAACTGGTGCTGGTGATCATGGGCGGCGTGTTCGTCATCGAAACGCTGTCGGTGATGATCCAGGTCGCCTCGTTCAAGCTGACCGGCAAGCGCGTGTTCCGCATGGCGCCGATCCACCACCACTTCGAGCTGAAGGGCTGGCCGGAGCCGCGCGTGATCGTGCGCTTCTGGATCATCTCCGTCGTGCTGGTGCTGATTGGCCTGGCCACGTTGAAGGTACGCTGATGAATGACCTGTCGCACCAGGCAACACGCCTTGAGGCCATCGGTGGCAGCTACGACAAGTGGCTGCTCGGCGCGATGATCGCGCTCACCGGGCTGGGCGTGGTGATGGTCGCGTCCAGTTCGATCGCGTTGATGAGCAGCCCGTTCTACTACCTCAACCGCCACCTGATCTTCCTGGCGGTCGGCATCGTGCTGGCGATCATGGCCGCGCGCACCGAGCTGAAGACCATCGAGCAGTACAACCAGATGCTGCTGCTGGGCTGCTTCGCGCTGCTGGTGGTGGTGTTCGTCCCCGGCCTGGGCAGCAGCGTCAACGGCGCCCGCCGCTGGATCAACCTGGGCATCTCCAAGTTCCAGACGGTCGAAGCGGTGAAGGTGCTCTACATCGTCTGGCTGTCCAGTTACCTGGTGCGCTTCCGCGACGAGGTCAACGCCACCTGGCCGGCGATGCTCAAGCCGCTGGGCGTGGCCGGTGCGCTGGTGGTACTGCTGCTGCTGCAGCCCGACTTCGGTTCGTCCACCCTGCTGCTGGCGATCACCGCCGGCATGCTGGTGCTGGGCGGGGTGAACATGCCGCGCATGTCGATGCCGGTGGTGATCGGCCTGGTGGGCATGAGCGCGCTGGCGATCATCGAGCCGTACCGCATGCGCCGCATCACCTCCTTCCTCGACCCGTGGGCCGACCAGCAGGGCGACGGCTACCAGCTGTCCAACGCGCTGATGGCGGTGGGCCGTGGCGAGTGGACCGGCGTCGGCCTGGGCAACTCGGTGCAGAAGCTGTACTACCTGCCCGAGGCGCACACCGACTTCATCTTCTCGGTCACCGCCGAGGAATTCGGTTTCCTCGGCACCTGCACCATCGTGGCCCTGTATGCGCTGCTGGTCGGCCGCACGTTCTGGCTGGGCATGCGCTGCGTGGAAATGAAGCGCCACTTCTCCGGCTACATCGCCTTCGGCATCGGCCTGTGGATCAGCATGCAGACCTTCGTCTCGATCGGCGTGAACCTGGGCATCCTGCCGACCAAGGGCCTGACCCTGCCGCTGATCTCGTCGGGCGGTTCGTCGGTGCTGATGACCTGCGTGGCGATGGGCCTGCTGCTGCGCGTGTCGTATGAGCTGAAGCGTGCCGAGCGCCGCCAGGCCGTGCGCATGGGCGCCGCCGACGACGTTGCTGGCCCGGCTCCGGCCGAGGCGCCAGCCGCACCGGTGGCGAAGAAGGTGCCGATGGCCGCGGAGCCGGCCGCTGCCGAGTCGGCTGCCGTGCGCGGCACCAGCCGCCTTCAGTCGCGCGTCGAACCTACCTTCGGGAGGCTCGGATGAGCGCGGTCCAGAACAACGCCCGGCCGGTGATGATCCTGGCCGGTGGTACCGGCGGGCACATCTTCCCGGGCCTGGCCGTGGCCCGCGTGCTGCGCGCGCGTGGCGTGCCGGTCACCTGGATGGGTGCTGATGGCGCCATGGAAACCCGTCTGGTTCCGCAGCACGACATCCGCATCGATACGCTGGCCATCACTGGTCTGCGTGGCAAGGGCAAGCTGGCCCTGCTGGCCGCGCCGTGGCGCCTGATGCGCGCGCTGCGTGCCGCCGGCCTGATCATCCGTGATCGCCAGCCGCGTGCGGTGGTCGCCTTTGGTGGCTTCGCCTCCGGCCCCGGTGGCATGGCCGCACGCCTGCACGGCCTGCCGCTGATCGTGCACGAACAGAACCGCGCGCCGGGCCTGACCAACCGCATCCTGTCGCGCTACGCGCGCCGCCTGCTGACCGGGTTCCCGGGCACCTTCGCTGCACGCGAGGAATTCGTGGGCAACCCGGTGCGCGCCGAAATTGCCGCGGTCGCGCCGCCGCAACAGCGGCTGGCCGATCGCAGCGGTCCGCTGCGCCTGCTTGTGCTGGGCGGCAGCCAGGGTGCTCGCGCGCTCAACAGTGGTGTGCCGCAGGCACTGGCCGCGCTCGGTGCGCAGGTGCCGGTGGTGGTGCGTCACCAGAGCGGCGAGAAGCTGCATGCCGAAGCGGTCGAGGCCTATGCCAAGGCGGGCGTGCCGGGCGACGTGACGCCGTTCATCGCCGACATGGCTGAAGCCTTTGCCTGGGCCGACCTGGTGGTGTGCCGTTCCGGCGCGTCCACGCTGGCCGAACTCTGTGCGGTCGGCGTTGGTAGTGTGCTGGTGCCATTCCCCGCCGCCGTCGACGATCATCAGACCCGCAATGCGGAGTATCTGGTCGAGCGCGACGCGGCCGTGTTGCTGAAGCAGGATGAAACGCTGGCAGACGGCATTGCCGCGCTGCTGCGTGATCTGTCCGAAAATCCCGCCCGCCGCATGCAGATGGCGCAAGCCGCGCGTGCCCTGGCCAAGGTCGATGCCGCCGAGCGCATCGCCGATATCATTCTCGAGGAAGCTGTATGAAGAAGGCACGCTCCAGCGCCTGCCCTGCGCGAGGCCGCGCATGATCCGCCGCCTGCATGACACCAACGATCTGGTGCGCGCGTTCCCGCGCGTGCATTTCGTCGGCATCGGTGGCACCGGCATGAGCGGCATCGCCGAAGTGATGCTGACGCTGGGCTACGAAGTGTCCGGTTCGGACAACGCCGACAACACTGCCACCCGCCGCCTGGCCGGCCTGGGCGCGCGCATCATGCGCGGCCATTCCGCTGCCAACGTGCTGGGCACCGACTGCGTGGTGGTCTCCAGCGCGATCCGCGAGGACAACCCGGAGCTGATGGAAGCGCGCAGCCAGCGCATCCCGATCATGCCGCGCGCGGCGATGCTGGCCGAACTGATGCGCTTCCGCCGCGGCATCGCCGTGGCCGGTACCCATGGCAAGACCACCACCACCAGCCTGACCGCTGCGGTGCTGAGCGAAGGCGGGCTGGACCCGACCTTCGTGATCGGTGGCCAGCTGCTGGCAGCCGGTGCCAACGCCAAGCTCGGCGGTGGCCAGTGGCTGGTGGCCGAGGCCGACGAGAGCGATGGCAGCTTCCTGCGCCTGAACCCGTTGATGTCGATCATCACCAACATCGATTCCGATCATCTGGAGAACTACGGCAACGACTTCGCCCGCGTGCAGGCGGCATTCGCCGAGTTCCTGCAGCGCCTGCCGTTCTACGGCCTGGCGGTGCTGTGCATCGACGATCCGGAAGTGGCCGCACTGGCCGCCAAGACCCCGCGCCACGTGATGAGCTACGGCATGAGCCCGCAGGCCGACGTGCGCGCCGAGAACGTGGTGCAGGAAGGTTCGCGCATGCGCTTCACCCTGCGCCTGCCGCAGGGCACCAGCCAGGAAGTGGTGCTGGCGCTGCCGGGCAAGCACAACGTGCTCAACGCGCTGGCTGCGGCGGCGGTGGGTTGGCAGCTGGGCGTGTCTCCGGACACGATCGCGCGTGCGCTGGCCAGCTTCGCGGGCGTCGGTCGCCGCTTCAACGATCTGGGCGAAGTGACCACCGCCACTGGTGCAAAGGTCCGCATCATCGACGACTACGGTCACCATCCGAGCGAGCTGGAAGCGGTGTTCGCCGCTGCCCGTGGCGGCTGGGCCGACAAGCGCCTGGTGGTGGCCTTCCAGCCGCACCGCTACAGCCGTACCCGCGATCAGTTCGACAAGTTCGCCGCGGTGCTGTCGAGCGTCGATGCACTGGTGCTGAGCGAGGTCTATCCGGCCGGTGAAGAGCCGATCGCTGGTGCCGATTCGCATGCGCTGGCCCGCGCCATCCGCGCGCGCGGCCGCAGCGAACCGGTGGTCGTGGGCAAGGCATCCGAGCTGGCCACCGTGCTGCCGGACGTGCTGCAGGACGGTGATCTGCTGCTGATGATGGGTGCCGGCGACATCGGCGCCGTCGCCAGCCACATTGCCGTCGAAGGCTTCAAGGCGGAGGGCGAGGCGTGAGCACGCTGACCTTCCCGCCGCTGCGCAGCACCGACCCGGCCGTGTTCGGCCGCGTCGCCGTGCTGCTCGGTGGCAGCTCCAGTGAACGCGAAGTGTCGCTGGATTCGGGCCGCAACGTACTGGAAGCACTGCAGTCGCGCGGCGTCGATGCGGTCGCCATCGATGGCATTCCGGCGCTGGCCAAGGCGCTGGCGGCTGGCGGCATCGATCGCGTGTTCAACATCCTGCACGGGCACAACGGTGGTGGTGAGGACGGCATCGTGCAGGGCCTGATGGATGCCTTCGGCGTGCCCTACACCGGTTCCAACGTGCTGGGCTCGGCATTGAGCATGGACAAGATCCGCACCAAGCAGGTGTGGCTGTCGCTGGGCCTGCCGACCCCGCAGTATCGGAAGGTCGATGCCTCCACGGTGCACGCGCTGGCCGCCGAGCTCGGCCTGCCGGTGGTGGTCAAGCCGGCCAATGAAGGCTCCAGCGTGGGCATCAGCCGGGTCACCGACGACGCCGGCCTGGACGAAGCGGTGGCCCTGGCCGCGCGCTACGACGGCCAGCTGCTGATGGAACAGATGGTGGTGGGTGACGAGCTGACCGTTGCCATCCTCGGCGATGTCGCGCTGCCGTCGATCCGCATCGTGCCCAAGGGTCAGTGGTACGACTACAACGCCAAGTACATCGCCGAAGACACCCAGTACCTGTGCCCGGGCCTGGACGGTGAGGACGAAGCAGAGATCCGCCGCATCGCGCTGGCTGCCTTCCGCGCCGCAGGTTGCCGTGGCTGGGGTCGCGTCGATGTGATGCGTGACCGCACCAGCGGCCGCTTCTTCCTGCTGGAAGTGAACACCGCGCCGGGCATGACCAGCCACTCGCTGGTGCCCAAGGCGGCCGGGCAGGCCGGCATCAGCTTCGAAGAGCTGGTGTGGCGCGTGCTGGAACAGACCCTGGAGGCATCGCACGCATGAACGCGGTGCTGCGCATCTTCGTCTGGCTGTTGGCGCTGTCGGTGGTTGCACTGCCGGTGGTGGCCGTGGTCAATGGCTGGGTCGGCGCCGAGCGCTGGCCGCTGGCGAAGCTGCGCGTGCACGGTGAGTTCAAGCGGGTACCGCCGGAACAGCTGCAGCAGGTGCTGCTGCCGTATGCACATGCCGGCTTCTTCGCGGTGAAGCTGCAGGATGCGCAGGACGCACTGGAAAAACTGCCGTGGGTGGAAAGCGCGCAGGTGCGCAAGCAGTGGCCGGACGTGCTGGAAGTGACGCTGGTCGAGCACAAGCCGTTCGCGCGCTGGGGCGAAGGTCGCCTGCTGTCCGAGCAGGGCAAGCTGTTCCCCACGCCGAAGAAACTGGCCGACCTGCAGCTGCCCGAGCTGGACGGCCCGGACAGCCAGACCGAGGAAGTGGTCAAGCTCTACAACGATTCGCGCGCGCTGTTCGCGCCGGCTGGCGTCGATGTGCGCCGGCTGACCATGGACGCGCGCGGCAGCTGGTCGCTGCTGCTGAGCAACGGCACTGAAGTGGTGGTCGGCCGCGACGATGCGCGTTCGCGCCTGCAGCGCTTCGTGCGCGTGCTGCCGCAGCTGGCCAACCAGGCCGCGCCGATCGAGCGCGCCGACCTCCGATATACCAATGGTTTCACGCTGAGCTGGGGCACTCCGGCCGCCCCCGCCAATGCACCGGGCACCCCGGCACGAAGGACGCAGGAAAGAACATGAATCGCAAGGGTGACAAATCGCTGATCGTCGGCCTGGATATCGGCACCTCCAAGGTGGTGGCGCTGGTGGGCGAGTATTCGCCGGGCAACCCGATCGAAGTGATCGGCATCGGCTCGCACGAGTCGCGCGGTCTCAAGCGCGGCGTGGTGGTGGATATCGAATCGACCGTGCAGTCGATCCAGCGTGCGGTCGAAGAAGCCGAGCTGATGGCCGGCTGCGAGATCCGCTCGGTGTATGCCTCCATCTCCGGCAACCACGTGCAGTGCAAGAACTCGCCCGGCATCGTGCCGATCCGCGACGGCGAAGTGACCTGGGGCGACCTGGATCGCGTGCTTGATGCGGCCAAGGCCGTGGCGATCCCGGCCGACCAGAAGATCCTGCATGCGATCCCGCGCGAGTACGTGCTGGATGATTCGCAGGAAGGCATCCGCAACCCCGTCGGCATGACCGGCGTGCGCCTGGAGGTGCATGCGCACCTGGTGGTGTGCGCGCAGTCGGCCGCCGCCAACATCAGCAAGTGCGTGCAGCGCTGCGGCCTGCAGGTGGACGACCTGGTGCTGTCCTCGCTGGCCTCCAGCGTGGCGGTGCTGACCGCCGACGAGCGCGAGCTGGGCGTGGTGCTGGTCGACATGGGCGCCGGCACCACCGACATCGCGGTGTTCGTGCAGGGCGCGATCTGCCACACCGCCTCGCTGCCGATCGCCGGCGACCACGTGACCAACGACATCGCGCACATGCTGCGTACGCCGACCCCGGAAGCCGAGCAGATCAAGGTGCGCTACGCGTGTGCCCTGGCCCAGCTGGCCACCGCCGAGGAAAGCATCCAGGTGCCGTCGGTCGGTGATCGTCCGCCGCGCCGCATGCCGCGCCACGCGCTGGCGCAGGCCGTGCAGGGCCGCTACGAAGAGATCTTCGAAATGGTGCAGGCCGAACTGCGCCGCTCCGGCTTCGAGGAACTGGTACGCGCCGGCATGGTGCTGACCGGTGGTGCCTCGAAGATGGAAGGCGTGGTCGAACTGGCCGAGGAAATGCTGCAGATGCCGGTGCGCGTGGGCATTCCGCAGCACGTCACCGGGCTGGGCGAAGTGGTGGGCAACCCGGTGCATGCCACCGGCGTGGGCCTGCTGCTGATGGGCAGCCAGATCGAGCATCCGCGCCGGCCGTCGCTGCCGACCGGTCGCGCCGGAAGCATGTTCAAGAAACTGAAGACCTGGTTCCGCGGCGAATTCTGACGCGGAACCTGCACTACCCGGGCTCGCCCGGTTGCAACACCGGCAACACGACGCAACACCGGCAACACATAACCCACACAGCCGCAACGACGGCATGCAGCACGAAGGCAGGACGCCCGAAGGCCCATGCAATCGAAAGCGGATACAACGAGGACACGGACATGGCGCATTTTGAACTGATCGAAAAGATGGCACCCAATGCGGTGATCAAGGTGGTTGGCGTGGGCGGCGGCGGCGGCAATGCCGTGGCGCACATGGTCAACTCGGCGGTGGATGGCGTGGAATTCATCACCGCCAACACCGACTCGCAGGCCATCAAGAATTGTGGTGCCAAGCTGCAGCTGCAGCTGGGTACCAATGTCACCAAGGGCCTGGGCGCAGGCGCGAACCCGGAAGTCGGCCGCCAGGCTGCGCTGGAAGACCGTGAGCGCATCATGGACGCGCTGCAGGGCGCGGACATGGTGTTCATCACCGCTGGCATGGGCGGTGGCACCGGTACCGGCGCGGCGCCGGTGGTGGCACAGCTGGCCAAGGAGATGGGCATCCTGACCGTGGCCGTGGTCACCAAGCCGTTCCCGTTCGAAGGCCGTCGCCGCATGCAGGTCGCGCTGAAGGGCATCGAAGAACTGAGCCAGCACTGCGACTCGTTGATCACCATCCCCAACGAGAAGCTGATCACCGTGCTGGGTCGCAACGCGACCATGATCCAGGCCTTCCGTGCCGCCAACGACGTGCTGCAGGGCGCCGTGCAGGGCATCGCCGACCTGATCGTGCGTCCAGGCCTGATCAACGTCGACTTCGCCGACGTGCGCACCGTCATGTCCGAAATGGGCCTGGCGATGATGGGCACCGGTACCGCCCGCGGCGATGACCGCGCGCAGGCCGCGGCCGAGTCGGCCATCCAGAACCCGCTGCTGGACGATGTGAACCTGGCCGGCGCCAACGGCATCCTGGTCAACATCACCGCCGGTGCCGACTTCACCATGGCCGAGTTCGACGAGATCGGCCGCACCATCGACGGCTTCGCTTCGGAAGACGCGACCGTGGTGGTGGGTACCGTGCTCGATCCGGACATGCAGGACGAAGTGCGCGTGACCGTGGTCGCCACGGGTCTGAACCGCGTCTCGGCCAGCAAGACCCAGCGTCCGGGCGAGCGTGCACCGATCAAGCTGGTCCGCAACGCCACCACCGGCCAGCCGGAGTTCGGCGAGTTCGACAACGGCGGCGATGCCGTGTCCAAGGCCGTCGGCGGCATGGGCCTGGGCCTGCGTCGGGCCAGCAGCGACAGCGTGGCAGCTTCCACCCCGTCGGCTCCGGCCTCCTCGGCCCCGGCCGCGGCGGAACTGCCGAACGATTACCTGGACATCCCGGCGTTCCTGCGCCGCCAGGCGGACTGATCGACGCTGCCCGGGGCTTGTCCCCCCCGGGTTGCGCCACCATGTCCTGAAAACGCGGGCGCCGGGCCAGGATGGGCCCGGCCGCCCTGCTTCACGCGCGTCCTACCGGCGCGCCGGTGTGTCCTGCCGGCGTTTCAGTCGGGGTAGGGGACCCTGCGTGTTAATCTACTGTGTCACTTCCGGTCGTCCCCCATGATCCAGCAACGCACCCTCAAGAACACGATCCGCGCCACCGGCGTAGGCCTGCACAGCGGTGACAAGGTCTATATGACCCTGCGTCCGGCGCCGGTCAACCATGGCATCGTGTTCCGGCGCGTGGACCTGGACCCGGTGGTGGAAGTACCTGCGAAGGCCGAACTGGTCACCGAAGTGACCCTGTGCACCGGCCTGACCTGCAACGACGCCAAGATCCAGACCGTCGAACACCTGATGTCGGCCCTGGCCGGCCTGGGTGTGGACAACATCATCGTCGAACTGTCCTCGGCCGAGCTGCCGATCATGGACGGTTCGTCCGGCCCGTTCGTGTTCCTGCTGCAGTCGGCCGGCATCGTGGAACAGGATGCGCCCAAGCGCTTCATCCGCGTGCTGAAGACCGTGGAAGTGACCGAGGGCGACAAGGTGGCCCGCTTCACCCCGTATGAGGGGTACAAGCTGGGCTTCACCATCCAGTTCGACCACCCGATGATCCCGGCCAAGCAGTCGCGCCAGGAAATCGAGTTCTCGACGATGGCCTACACCAAGGAAATTTCCCGCGCGCGCACCTTCGGCTTCATGCGCGATCTGGAATACATGCGCGAGCGCAATCTCGGCCTGGGCGGTTCGATGGACAACGCCATCGTGCTCGATGAGTTCCGCGTGCTCAACGAAGACGGCCTGCGCTACGCCGACGAATTCGTGCGCCACAAGATCCTCGATGCGATCGGCGACCTCTATCTGGCCGGCGGCCAGGTGCTGGGCGCCTACGAGGGCTTCAAGTCCGGCCACGCGCTCAACAACAAGCTGGTGCGGGCGCTGATGGCCGATGCCAATGCCTGGGAATGGGTCACCTACGACTCGCCGGCGGTGCCGGACCCGGTCGTGTACGCCACACCCGCCTATGCCTGATCGCACAAGTTGTTGAATTTGAATGCAAAAGCGCCGCCTGCCAGGGCGGCGTTTGCGTTTCCGAGGTTCCGTGAGGCGGTGGCGCAGTGGGTGACGCGACGGCCGGGCCGAGGTCACGGTTTTGTGAACCTGTTGGATCCGAAGCCTGAATTTAACGTTGTTTTAACAACAATCTAACGACTGCCCCACCGGGGCCAGCTAGGATGCGACCCGGCCCCCGAAATGTTTCACGCTGCGGTGACACGCGCGACGGGGAGTGGAGCAGGACGCTCCGCTGCTTTCAGGTTTCCCGCTTCGGTTTCGAAGGAAGGTCCTGCAGAGCTGCCAAGGCGTCGCGTAGCCCTTTGTGCGTGGCGGCTGAAACTGCGTGGGGTCCATTCCGGTTGTCGAGCGCTGGGGAGCGCGTGGGAGTGGGAGACGCAGTCTTGACGGTCACCTTGGTGGCCTTCAGCCCGATGGACCGGGCCGCGTCGAGCAACTGGGCTTCGGCAAGCCGCAACTTGGCATGCCAGACCGGGGACTCGACGAGAAAAACGAGGTGTTCCCCGTCCACATTGGCCAGCCGGCAACGGCTGCGCAGAGGTGGCGGCAACTGGGGGCGCAACTGACGGTCCAGCGCGTCGAGCCATAGGGCACGCCGCAGCGGGTTCCCGCTTTTGTCCGCCATCACTACATCCAGGGCCGGTTTCGGTCTGGATGCGGGACGAACGCTGGATTTCGGCTCAGACATGAAAACTCACTGATGGCATTCAAAAAGATCGTAATCAAAACGCGTGAAGGACAGGCCAAATCGGCGCTCACGCGTTTGCGGTTCTACTTCGAGGACCGCCCCCGAGCCCTGCTGGGCAGCGTGCTCGGCGCAGGTTGCATTATCGGCCTTGCCGGCGGCATTGGCGCCAGTGCGCTCAATGATTCGCGCCTGCAGGCCAAGGTCGACCGCCAGGAGGCCGAGCTGGCCAAGGTCCAGCGCGATGCGCAGACCCAGGTCAACGCGCTGGCCGCCCGCCTCGGCGAGCTGCAGGCACAGGCCACCCGCCTGAACGCCCTGGGCGAGCGGCTGACCCAGATGGGCAAGCTGGAAGACGGCGAATTCGACTTCAACGAGACCCCCGGCCTCGGTGACGGCGATGCCGGCGGCCCGACCGCCGACATCCCGGTGAAGGACGTCAACGCTGACTTACAGGTGCTGGAGCAGCGCTTCGCTGCTTCAGGCCGCCAGTTGTCGGTGATGGAATCGCTGATGTTCGACCACCAGCTGCAGCAGAACGCCGTGCCCTCGCGCATGCCGATCCGCAACAGCTACGTCACTTCCGGCTTCGGTACCCGCGCTGACCCGTTCGGTCGCGGTGCCGCCACCCACAAGGGCATGGACTTCCACGCCCGCGTCGGTGACCCGGTGATGGCTGTGGCCGATGGCGTGGTCAGCTTCTCCGGGGTCAAGGGCGGTTATGGCAACGTGGTCGATGTCGACCACGGCAATGGCTACGTCACCCGCTACGCGCACAATTCGCGCCTGGTGGTGAAGGTCGGCGACCTCGTCCGTGCCGGCCAGGAAGTGGCCAAGGCCGGTTCCACCGGTCGTTCGACCGGCGCCCACGTGCACTTCGAGGTGTGGGAGAACGGCAACGTGGTCAACCCGCGCAAGTTCCTCGGCGATGGCGGCAATACCCCGGTCGGGCGCATCACCCGCGGTTGAACCACGGGTCGGATCCCTTCCGCGCCGCGGAAGGGCTCTGACCCCATCGCCAAAGGGTTGAAACCCCTGCCGCCCATCCCAAGCTACAATGGGTGTTGCCATCGACAGGGCGCCAGGCGCCCTGTTTCGTTTGCGGCGGACGGATCCTCCCGGAGCCGTGCGGCATTCCCATCCAACCCGGTTCCTTCAATGATCAACAGCCTGCTTACCCGCGTATTTGGCAGTCGTAATGAACGACAGCTGCGCCAGCTCAACCGCATCGTCGCCAAGATCAATGCGCTGGAGCCGGAGATCGAGAAGCTTTCCGACGAGCAGCTGCAGGCCAAGACGCCGGAGTTCAAGCAGCGCATCGCCGGTGGCGAAGCCCTGGACAAGGTGTTGCCGGAAGCCTTCGCGGTCTGCCGCGAGGCCGGTCGGCGCGTGCTGGGCATGCGCCACTATGACGTGCAGCTGATCGGCGGCATGGTGCTTCACCTGGGCAAGATCGCAGAAATGCGCACCGGTGAAGGCAAGACCCTGGTGGCGACCCTGCCGGTGTACCTCAACGCGCTGGAAGGCAAGGGCGTGCACGTGGTCACCGTGAACGACTACCTGGCCCGCCGCGATGCCGCGCAGATGGGCAAGCTGTACAACTGGCTGGGCCTGAGCGTGGGCGTGGTCTACCCGGGCATGCCGCACAGCGACAAGCGTGAAGCCTATGGTTCGGACATCACCTACGGCACCAACAACGAATTCGGTTTCGACTACCTGCGCGACAACATGGCGCTGTCCAAGGCCGACCGCTACCAGCGCGGCCTGCACTACGCCATCGTCGACGAAGTCGACTCCATCCTGATCGACGAAGCGCGCACCCCGCTGATCATCTCCGGCCCGGCCGACGATTCCCCGGAGCTGTACATCCGCGTCAACCGCATCGTGCCGAACCTGGTCAAGCAGGAAGCGGAAGACGGTGAGGGTGACTTCTGGGTCGATGAGAAGGGCAAGCAGGTGCACCTGTCCGAAGCGGGCATGGAGCACGCCGAACAGCTGCTGGTCGAAGCGGGCATCCTCGATGCCGAGACCGAAGGCCTGTACGCGGCGCAGAACCTGACCGTGGTCCACCACCTCAACGCCGCCCTGCGCGCGCACGCCATCTACCAGCGCGATGTGGACTACATCGTGCGCGATGGCGAAGTGGTCATCGTCGACGAATTCACCGGCCGTACCCTGGCCGGCCGCCGCTGGTCCGATGGCCTGCACCAGGCGGTGGAAGCGAAGGAAGGCGTGCCGGTCCAGCGCGAGAACCAGACGCTGGCGAGCATCACCTTCCAGAACCTGTTCCGCATGTACAAGAAGCTGTCCGGCATGACCGGTACGGCCGATACCGAAGCGTTCGAATTCCAGAGCATCTACGGCCTGGAAGTGGTGGTGATCCCGACCAACCGTCCGACCATCCGCAAGGACAGCCCGGACCAGGTGTTCCTCAATCGCAAGGGCAAGTTCAATGCGGTGCTGGCCGACATCGAAGAATGCGCCAAGCGCGGCCAGCCGGTGCTGGTGGGTACCACCTCGATCGAAACCTCGGAAATGCTGTCCGAGCACCTGCGCAAGGCGGGTGTGAAGCACGAAGTGCTCAACGCCAAGCAGCATGACCGCGAAGCGACCATCGTCGCCAACGCCGGTCGTCCGGCCGCCGTGACCATCGCCACCAACATGGCCGGTCGTGGTACCGACATCGTGCTGGGTGGTTCGCTGGAAGCGGAAATCCACGAGCTGGGCGAAGGCGCGACCGACGAGCAGAAGGCGGCGATCAAGGCCGAGTGGCAGAAGCGCCATGACGCGGTCAAGGCGGCGGGCGGCCTGCACATCGTCGGCACCGAGCGCCACGAATCGCGTCGTATCGACAACCAGCTGCGTGGCCGTTCGGGCCGCCAGGGTGACCCGGGCTCGTCCCGCTTCTACCTGTCGCTGGAAGACAACCTGATGCGCATCTTCGCCTCCGACTGGGTGCAGAAGGCCATGCGCATGATGGGCATGAAGGAAGACGACGTCATCGAGGATCGCCTGGTCAGCCGCCAGATTGAAAAGGCGCAGCGCAAGGTCGAAGCCCATAACTTCGACATCCGCAAGAACCTGCTGGATTTCGACGACGTCAACAACGACCAGCGCAAGGTGATCTACGCCCAGCGCGATGAACTGCTTGACGCCGAGTCGGTGAAGGACAACGTCGATGGCATCCGCGACGACGTGATCTTCGACATCGTCGCCCGCTTCGTGCCGCCGAACTCGGTGGACGAGCAGTGGGACCTGCGTGGCCTGGAGGCCACCCTGCAGTCGGACTTCGGCGTGGACATGTCGCTGACCGATCTGGTCAAGTCGCACGAGGAACTGGATGCCGAAGGCATCACCGCCAAGGTGCAGGAACGCATCAACCAGCACTTCGCCGAGAAGGAGGCGGGTGTGGGCGAAGAGACCATGCGCGCGCTGGAGAAGCACGTGATGCTGACCGTGCTCGACCAGAGCTGGAAGGAGCACCTGGCGCGCATGGATTACCTGCGCCAGGGCATCTACCTGCGTGGTTATGCGCAGAAGCAGCCGAAGCAGGAATACAAGAAGGAAGCCTTCGAGCTGTTCTCGGACATGCTGGAGAACGTCAAGCGCGAAGTGGTGACCCTGCTGGCCCGCGTGCGCATCCGCAGCGACGAGGAAGTGCAGGCCCTGGAAGCGGCCGAGCGCCAGCAGGTGGAAGCCCGCCTGAAGCAGTCGCAGTTCCAGCACCAGGACGCAGGCGGCTACAGCGCCGACGAGGAAGCAGCGCAGGTCGAGGCGGCCCAGCTGCAGCGTGACGAGCCGAAGATCGGTCGCAACGATCCGTGCCCGTGCGGCAGCGGCAAGAAGTACAAGCACTGCCACGGCCAGCTGAGCTGACCCCTGGAGAGCCCCGCGAAAGCGGGGCTTTCCTGTTCTGGGCCTTGAAGCGTTCGGCGATTGCGCCGGTGCCCCGGTTTTCGGCATGCTCCCCCCATGCCTTCCCCGAAACGATCGATCCACGTCGTAGCCGCCGTCATCACTGACGCCCGCGGCCGCATCCTGCTCAACCGCCGTACCGAAAGCCGCGACATGGCCGGCCTCTGGGAATTCCCGGGCGGCAAGCGCGAGCCCGGTGAGACCTCCGAACAGGCGCTGGCGCGCGAACTGCATGAGGAGCTGGGCATCGAGGCCGAGGTCGGTGAGTGGATCATGGACGTGCCGCAGCGCTACCCGGACAAGGACCTGATCCTGGAGGTGCGGCACGTGCGCAGCTGGAAGGGCAGCCCGCGTGGACGCGAGGGCCAGGCCATCACCTGGGTGGCGCCGGACAAGCTGGCCCGCTATTCCATGCCGCCGGCCGACCTGCCGGTGGTGGCTGTGCTGCGCCAGCCGGACTGCTACCTGATCACCCCCGCACCAGAGGCGGATGAGGGGGGCCTGCAGCGTTGGCACGGCCAGCTCCAGCAGGCGGTCGCTTCGGGGCAACAACGCATCCAGCTGCGCCTGCCCGCCGAGCATCCGCAGCGGCAGGGCATGATCGAGCAGGCCGTACGCGCGCATCGGCGCGGCGTGCAGTGGTTGCTCAACCGCGATATCGAGCTGGCACGTACCCTCGGCGTCGGCGTGCACCTGGGAAGCGAGCAGCTGCAATCACTGCAGGAACGGCCGCTGCCGGCCGGGCAACTGGTGGCCGCCTCCTGCCATGACCTTGAACAGCTGTTGGCGGCACAGCGGCTCGGCTGCGACTTCGCGGTGCTGGGGCCGGTGCAGGCTACTGCGAGCCATCCCGATGCCGTGCCGTTGGGATGGGAGGCCTTCGCCGCGATGCGCGCACAGGTCTCGCTGCCGATCTACGCGCTTGGCGGCATGACACCGCAGCATGTCGCCGAGGCCCGCCGTCACGGCGGGCAGGGTATCGCCGCCATCCGCGGACTGTGGCCGGCGTAGCGCCATACTCGGGGTCGGAGCCCTTTCCGCTGGAAAGGGATCCGACCCCTCACCGCAGGCAGTAGATCCACGCCATGCGTGGATGAGCAGACCCCCGCCACGCAGGGACCAGTAGATCCACGCCATGCGCGGATGGCGGTTCCGCAGCACCGCTCACAGCGTAATCCAGAAACACCCATATTGCCGCCGCAGCCCAAGCACGGTCGCCGCGCGCGTGGCGCTGCCCGGCAGCGTCTGCTCCAACCGCAACCCGACCGGATGTCGCCGCGCAGCCGCTACCGGCTCCGTCTGCGAATCCTGTGCGGCGATGTCCTGGCCCTCGTCCAGATCCTGCCGCGGATACACCGGCACCACGTCCACCAGCGGCCGCCGCACCACCGATTCCAGCTGGCCAAGAATCCGCTGAGCGCCCGCATCGGACACCGCGCCCCACAGGTACAGCGAAGAAAGCCGGTTCACATCACCGACGGCGACCGCCGTGTGCAAGGCCTGCACCAGTTCGCTCAGCCGGCGTGGGCAGCTGCTGCCGAGGCTGTCGCGCTGCAGGGTATTGCCGGAAGGCGCCGGCGGCGGACGCCGGGACTGCGCACCCAGGCTGTCGCAGGGGCGGTCGGTGTAGACACTTTGCCCCTGCGGATCGGTGCAGCGGTTCAAGCGCGTGGACTGCGCCTGCGCGATGGCGCAGACGCCGGGCAGCAGCAGGAGCAGCAACAGGGACAGGGCGACCTTCATCGACGCAGCGTAGCGCCGATTGCGACAACGCAGCGTACTTTTCAGCCGCGCAGCAGCGTCAGTACCGAGACCGTCGGCTTGGCCAGGTTCAACGTGTAGAAGTGCAGGCCCGGTGCGCCGCCTTCAACCAGGCGCTGGCACAGCTTGGCCACCACTTCGGCACCGAACGCACGCACCGATTCGGCGTCGTCACCGTAGGCCTGCATCTTGCGGCTGATCCAGCGCGGAATTTCCGCACCGCACTGTTCGGAGAAGCGGCGCAGCTGGCTGAAGTTGGAGATCGGCATGATGCCCGGGGTGATCGGCACCTGCACACCGAGCCGCTGCACCTCGTCGACGAAGTGGAAGTAGGCGTCGGGGTTGAAGAAATACTGGGTGATGGCCGCATCGGCACCGGCGTCGATCTTGGCCTTGAAGTGCTTCAGGTCGAGCAGGGCGTCCTGCGCCTGTGGATGCGTTTCCGGATACGCGCCCACTTCGATGCGGAAGGCATCGCCGTGTTCGGCGCGGATGAAGGCGATCAGTTCGGAGGCGTAGCGCATGTCGCCGGGGAAGCCCATGCCCGACGGCAGGTCGCCGCGCAGCGCGACCAGGCGCCGGCAGCCGATGGCACGGTACAGCTTGAGCAGCTCGCGGATCTCCTGGCGGGTGCCACCCACGCAGGACAGATGCGGCGCCGCGTCGAAGCCGTGGTGCTGGTTGAGATGGCGCACGGTCTCGGAGGTGTAGCTGAGGGTCGAGCCACCGGCGCCGAAAGTACAGGACACGTACTCGGGGGCATACGCCTTCAGCCTGGCCGCGGCACGGTCCAGCTGGGTGCGCTGTTCGTCGGTCTTGGGCGGATAGAACTCGAAGCTGATGGCGGTCATGGCACGGGCGGCGGCGGCGGGTGTGGGTCAGTATATCGCTCCATCAAGATAGATGTGCAATTGTTGCATGAGGTCGGCCGCGCAGAATCGCCCGCACGCCAAGGGCGTGTCGTTCGATCCGCAGCTGCAGGCCATGGTGATCGCACAGGCGACGCATGATCTCCAGGCCGAGGCCGCTACCAAGGCTGTCCTGGCCTTTTTCAAAAGGGCGTGGATCGGGCCAGTGGCCAAGGGATGCGTCGCTGCCAGTGCTGTTGTACACCAACAGTTCGCCTGCTTCCATGCTGATGCGCACATGTCCCAGCGGTGTATGGGCGAAGGCATTGCCGATCAGATTGGACAGCACCACGCGCAGGGCCGGCTCCGGCGCGCAGAGCGCCGCATCGTCGGTCACTGTCATCTGTACCTCCACTGGCCGTGCGCCGAGCAGAGGAGCCTGTTCAACGATGACCCGCTCCAGCAGCGGTATCAGACGCACCTGCGCGGCGGGTGGCGCCTCGTCCTCGCGGGCCAGGGCCAGCAGTGCCGCCACCGCCTGCTGAAGCTGCAGCGCGGACAGGCGGATATGCTGCAGGTGCTGCTGCCCGCGCTCGGACAGCCCGGGTTCGTGCAGCAACTGGCCGGCAGCGCTGGAAATCACCGCCAATGGTGTGCGCAGTTCGTGGCTGGCATCGCGGGTGAAGGCGTGTTCGCGGGCAACAAAGGCGGCCACCCGAGCGGACAGCCGGTCCACGGCACGCGCCAGCACGCCGATCTCGTCATCCTCGAAGTGAGCAGCCAGGGCGGTGTCTGCCTGCGGTAGCAGTGGCAACGCCTCCACGTGCGCCACGAGCGAGTACAGAGGGCGCGTGCCACGGCGCGCAAGCCACACGCCCAGCAGGATCGCCAGCAGCACCATCACCAGCGCGGTGCCGGCCAGCAGGGCCACCACGCCATCGCGGATCGGGCGCACCGCCAGTTGTGAGCTGACCTCGGCGATCAGCCAGGCAGGTGGTGACGGCGGTGGCGGATCCATGCGCCGCACGTGGTAGTGCCGGCCCTCGTTGCCGCTGAATTCAGAACGCCACGGCTCCTGGGTGAATGCGGCCTGCAGATCGCTTGGGAACGCGGCCGTGTCCTGATACAGGCCGATGGCCGCATCACCCGGCTCGCGCCACCGACCCCTAGCTGCATGGACGGCAAGCTGCGCCTTCGCTTCACGGGCCAGCTGTGCATTGAAAACGCTGTCTTCCACGGCGTACATGAAAACCAGCGAATACAGCCCGAACACCGTGGCAATGAGCAGGGTGAAGGACGTAAATGCGACGACCAGGCGGCGGCGCAGGCGCTGGATCGGCCGCCGCTTCATGGCGAGGCCTCCAGCCGGAAGCCGACGCCGTGCACGGTGCGCAGCATCTCACCGTCGAATGGCCGGTCCAGTACCTGGCGCAGCAGGTACAGATGCGAGCGCAGCGGATCGGAGGGGGGCGCTTCATCTCCCCACAGGCGTTGCACCAGTTCGCTGCGGGTGACGGTGCGTGGCCAGGCTTCGGCCAGTGCCAGCAGGATGCGCTGTGGAACCTGCTGCAGCTCCAGCGCCGTGCCCGCGCGCCAGGCTTGGCCGCTGCGCCGGTCGATGCTCAACGCACCGATCTGCAGCAGGTTCGGTTGGCCCACGCGATGGCGCCGGGCGAGGGCAAGGCAACGGGCCAGCAGCTCTGCGTCGTCGAACGGCTTGACCAGGTAGTCGTCCACGCCAGCAGCAAAACCCTGCAGTTTGTCGTCGATCGCATCGCGTGCAGTCAGCATCAACACCGGCACATGACGGTCGCTGCATTCACGCAACCGCCGGCACAGGGTGATGCCGTCGATGCCTGGCAGTCCTACATCAAGCAGCAGCACGTCCGGTGGTGTTGCCAGTGCCAGCCGCAGGCCGACCTGGCCGTCGGCGGCGAAGTCGACCTGATGGCCCTGGGCCTGCAGCAGGTCGACGATGGCCGAGGCCAGCGGCAGGTTGTCTTCGATCAACAGCAGGCGCAGGCGCTCGGCGTCCATGATCAGGGCTGCATGCGGGCCAGGAGAGCCTTAGCTTCGTCCAGCTGCGGCTGCTTTTCCAGCAGTGCCAGCAACTGCTCGCGTGCCTGGGTCGTCCTGCCAAGGCGCCAGTGCGCATCGGCGATGGCCACGTCCAGTCGCGGTTCCTGCATGTGCGGGCGGGCCAGCTGCATGATGGCCAGTGCATCGGAGACCTGAGTGCCATCGGCTGCGCCCTGCAGCTGCACGTACCCGAGCATGCCGATCAGCTCCACATGGAAATCGGTGCTGCGCGCTGCCAGCTGCCGCGCTGCGCTGTCATCGCGTCGCTGCAGGTGCTGCTCGACAAGGGCCATGCTGCGTTCGTCACGCCAGGGCTCGCGCGCTGCTGGAGTGCGACCACTGGCACGCACGAAGGCATCGGCGAGGGCCGCGGTCGAGAACGGGTTCTGCCCGGTCAGCAGCCGGCCATCGACCACCACCTTCGGCATCATCAGCGGCGCCTCCTGCCAGTCCGCCCCCAGTTCGCGCATGCGCGGTTCCAGTTGGAAGCTGAACTCCTTCGCCCAGCGCTTGCCGAACTGGGTTTCCTCTTCCTCGGTGAAACCGGTCATCGCCCGGCCCTGCACAAGCGGGCGTCCATTGCCCAGGCGTACCTCCGCCAGTGCGGCGGGGCCGTGGCAGACGGCGGCAACGACGCCGCCCTGTTCCCAGATGCTGGCGATGGTCTGCTGCAGGGCGGTGTCGCCGGGCAGGTCGAACATCGCGCCTTTTCCGCCGATCACCAGCACGCCCTGGTAATCGGCGGCACGAAGCTGTTCTGTGGGAAGCGTGGCCGCCAGCTTGGCAACGGCCTGCTGATCGGCAAGCAGCGCGGCATTGAATGCTTCGGCGGGGTTGTACTTGTCTGCTTCCACGGAACCGCCGCGGGGGCTTGCCACATCGATGGCAAAGCCGTTGCGCTTGAGGATCAACCAGGCTTGGGCGAACTCGTCCATCTCGAAACCCGGACGGCTCTTGCCCTGGTCGCGGCCCTCGCTGCTGACCACCAGCAGCACGCGCGGCGGCTCTGGCGGAGCGGGGGCCGCAACAACGGCCAACGGCAGCAGGACCAGCGCCAGCAGATGGCTCGGGTGGAATCGGAACATGCTCGTCTCTCCTTGGGTGTGCGGCGCAGTCTGCGCGGTAGATGTGAAGCAGACTTCAAGCACGCCGGCGGTTAACCTGAGTTCCTGTTTCCGCATGACATCGCCATGTCCATCGTCCTCACCGATTTCGCCCGCCCCCGCCTGTTCCCCCGCGTGCCGCGCGGCAACACCATCCAGGACTGCAGCGCCGAGCAGTTCGAGGCGCACCTCAACGCGCATCCGCCGTTGAAGGTGCTCGATGGCTATGCACCGTTCTGCAAACTGTTCGTGTACGAGAACTGGACCAGCACACGCTGCCTGACGGTGCCGATCACCGACGCCAACCGCCACCAGCTGCGCAGCGGCTACGAGGCGCGCAACCGCGAGGAACTGCCGGTGCTGGTGCGCTGGTTCGAGGGCGTGGAATCGCCGCGTGCCAACTATCTGGTGGTGATCCTGTACAGCGCCGAGCAGTTGGCCAAGGAGGGCTCGCCCATTGATGCGGACTGGGGCATCGTCGGCTGCATCTACACCGCCGAACCGGAAGAAGTGCCGATGGCGCCGATCACCATGATGCGCAATGCACTGGGTGTGGAAGAGGGTGGTTCGGGCGTGCCGCTGGATCGCGCGGCGTACCAGCGTGCGGTGGCGTTCTGGGAGAGCAACGCCAACTGGCGCCCGTAACCGGTCGCTGTCATCCACGCATGGCGTGGATCTACAGACGGATCCACGCCTGACATGCCGGTTCGCGCGGATGCCCTATGATCGGGCAGGCAAACGCACGGAGGGCGGGGCATGGGTATCGGGGCAAGGATCATTCCGCTGCTGCTGGCAGGCATGTTGCCGGCTGCCGCGGTGCTGGCGGCAACGCCGGGCGCTGAGACGGCCTGTTCGCCGTTGGCGGCCGTTACCGGGTTGCGCGATGCGGGAGTGACCTCGCTGTCGATGCAGCCAAGCGACGGTCGTTGCGTGGTCGAGGTGATCGCGGCCGATGGCAAGGCGCTGCGTCGGCAGCAACAGCTGCTGGTGGTACTCGTCCAACAGGCGTGTGCAGCGCCCGCAGAGGTGACCGTGGACGAGGCGAGGGTATCGCTGCAGCTGCGCCTGCCGAAGCACTGTGCGGCTCGCAGCAGCCGCGACCTGTTCGCGGGCGAAGGTGTCCCCTGGACACTGCCGCGCGGAAAATTGCCGCGCTATCCGCGCGAAGCCATGGAGCAGGGCCTCTCCGGCCGCAGCCTGCTGAAGGCGCTGATCGATGCGCAGGGGACGGTTGCCGCTGTCGTTGTCGAGCGGTCCAGCGGCCATGCGCTGCTGGATGAGGCGGCGGTGGACGAGTTGCGCGGCTGGCGTTTCATCCGCACGGATACGAAGGGCACGGCGCCCGAGTTGAGCATTGCGCGCGTGCCGATGCGCTATGAACTGGTGGAGTAGCGGCCATGCCGCCCACGCAGGGTATTGATCTGCGCACTACCGCAGTAGCGCCACGCCATGCGTGGCTTCAATCATCGGTCACAACGATCCACTCCCACCACGGGTAGTGGTACTCGCGATCGGTAGCGTCCCACCGAAGGCCGCAGCTGGTGCAGGCCACCCGATGCCGGTCGCCCCAGCCATCCTCGGCCACGCCCTGTTCCAGCAGCCGCACATGCCCCTGTTCGATCAGCCGGCGTGGGTTGAAGAACAGATAGTCCGGATACAGCGCGCACAGGCAGCCGCTGCGTTCACGCCAATAGCGCAGGCGGCGCAGTGCGGCTTTCAGGTGCGCATCGTTGCTGAGCAGCGCCCCGCCCAGCTGCACACCATCGCAGGCGTGTTCGATCCGTTCGGCATGGGGTGCCAGTGCGTCAAGCGTAGTGGCACTGAACAACCGCGCCAGCTGGCTGCTCGCCGCGTGGATACGGCTGGCATCGCGCGACAGCAGATCCTGCAGCAGCACGTCGGCCTGCGGATCATCCAGCCGCGGTGGCGGCGATGCGGACCCTGGCCAGCGCATCAACGGGGCCTGCCGATCGCGGCGTAATAGCCGCCGGTCAGGCGCAGCAGGTCGGCGGGTGCCAGCTCGACTTCCAGTCCACGCCGCCCCGCGCTGACATGCAACTGCGGCAGCGTCTGCGCGCTGGCATCAAGGAAGCTGCGCAGGCGCTTCTTCTGCCCCAGCGGACTGATGCCACCGACCAGATAGCCGGTTGCGCGCTGCGCGGCATCGACGGCGGCCATCTCGCATTTCTTGCAGCCGGCGGCTTCGGCCAGTGCTTTCAGGTCGAGCTGGCCGGCCACCGGCACGATCGCTACCAGCAGTTCGTGGGTTTCGGTGCTGGCCAGCAGCGTCTTGAATACCTGTGCAGGGTCCAGGCCCAGCTTTTCGACGGCTTCGCCGCCGTAGGATTCGGCATGGGCGTCGTGCACGTAGCTGTGCACGGTATGGGCGATCTTCTCGCGCTTGAGCAGGTTGATGGCCGGGGTCATGGGGGAATCGTAACGCGGCCTTTCCCTGCTGACTTGACCGAGGCTACTGCTGCATCGGCTGGTGATGGGAAGCGGCTCCCCGGCATCCCGGCGCGGGCAACTCATCACGTCCGCGATAGCCGGCAATAGATGGATCCACGTCATGCGTGGATCCACCCGATCCATCGCAGATCAGCGCGACATCGGCTGCTGCGCCTGTGCCTGTTCCTGCGCCTGCCGTTGTGTCTGTTCGGCGTTCAACGCTTCGCTCTGGCGTGTGCTGGACGGCAGGTCCTGGCCGACCGCCTGCGCAAGGTCGATGTAGGTGCGGTGCGCGGCAGGATCACCCAGCTGGCCCTGTACCGCGAACACGCCCTGGCCATCCGGGCGCGCCACCACGGTGTCCACCTGTGACATGCCGACGACCTTGGATTCGTAGGCGACCTGTCCAGCGGCATTTTCCAGCTGGCCGCGGTCATGGAACAGCGGCGAGAGCCCACCCTGGCTGCGCTGCTGTTCAAGCGCCTCCAGTTTCTCCACCACCTGCTGGTAGCGCGGATTGTCGGCGTGCCCGGGCGTGGCCATGCTCGGTGCTGCTGCGGGCGCCGCTGGTTCGGCCTGCTGCTGGCGCTGCTGGCTTGCCGCGTCCAGTGCGCCCAAGGTGCCGTTACCGGCTTTGCCGTCCACTGTCAGCTGGTGATCGCGCTGGAACTGCTGGACTGCCTGCAGCGTGCCCGGGCCAAAGTGACCGTCGGCCACCAGCGGTGCACCGTCCTTGCCCGTGTAGCCGAGGTCGGCCAGCTTCTGCTGCATGGCCTGCACTTCATCACCCTTTGTGCCGTTCACCAGCACGCCGCTGCCAGCCGGCGCACCGGGAGTGGTGGGCGAGCCGTGCGAGGGGGCATGGGTCTGGGCGATGCCCAGCTGGGTCATGGCCGTGTCGAAGCGTTCATCGCGGCTGGTCACGGCCGCAGGTGACTGGATGCCGTACTTGGTCGCATCGACGAAGGTCTGCACGTCGGCCCGGGTGGGGGGATCGCCGGCCTGGATGGTACCGCCCTGCAGCGTTTCCGCATTGCCGGACAGATAGTTGATGAACTGCGGGCCCATGCTGCCGAACTGGTTGTCATAGTCGGCCATGGCCAGCTGCAGTTCCGGGTTTGCCACGATGGCATCGGCGGCGGCCGGGTTGCTCGCACGCACCTTGGTGATGGCCTCGTCGACGCGCGCGATGGCGCTGTCCAGCTTGGCGTTGGTGAGCTGATCGATGTTGGCCTGCGGAATGGCCTGCAGCTTGGCGTCGAGCGCGGCCAGCTGCTGCGTGCTCAGCCCACCCTGCTGGGACAGCAGTTCGATGTCACCATTGCTGAAGCCGTTGTCGCGCAGGAAGCGCCTGGCCTGGGGGTTGCCGCCGACGTCGAACTGCACCAGGCCGAACGAGTAGGTGCTGGTGCCCTCCTTGGCGTAGGAGAAATGGTCCAGATGGCGGGTGTTGCCGCCCAGTTCGGTGTTGAGGAACAGGGTGGACAGCTGCTCGCGGGTGAGGGTGGAATCCGTTGCCATGGTCATCGTCCTTCAATGAGGGAAAAGGTGCGGGCCCGCCTGGCGGATGTCAGCCGGCGCAGTGCTGCTGGGTGAAGCCGAGCAGCTGGCGGGTGGCCTCGGTGCCGTAGGCGGCGGGCGCCGGCTCGATGGCGAACTGGCCGACCATCTGGTTGCTGCAAAGCTGCACGTTGCGCTTGCCGCTGGCCGTTTCCTGGGTGCAGTTGGCCGCAAGCTGGGCGTTGTGGCCGCCGCCGATGTTGGTAGCCGCCGTGCAGCCCAGCAGGCGGCCTTCCTGGCCGTTTTCGCCCAGCAGCGTGTTGAAGGTCGCCAGTTGGCTGTTGGGGTCGCGCAGCACCAGCATGTCCACGCACTGCTGCTGGCCGTCGGGCACTTCGCAGGCGTCCTGGTCGACCAGGCCGTCGCGCGTGGCCGACAGCACCTTGAGGCGGTCGGCAACTACCTGTTGCAGGCAGTGCGCGTCGCTGCACAGGTCGCGCGTGTGCTGGATCCAGCGCTGCTGCTCGGCCTGCAGCTTGGCCTTGCCGGCGGCATCGAGGGTCTGGCTTGCGGTGGCTTCGGCCTTGGCCAGCTCGCCTTCCTGCTTCAACAGGGCGGGGTCGTTGCAGATCAGGGCCTGCACCGGCGATGCCGAATCGGCGCAGGTGGTGCTGCCGGCGCTCGCTGCGGGGGCGCTGGTCGCCCTGCCGTCGGTGTTGGCCTGTCCGCTGGCTGCTGCAGGCGTCGTGGCCTGGGCATCGCCGGACGGCGGGCTGCAGGCGGCCAGCAGGGCCACGCAGCACAGGGTCATGAGGGGCTTGATGGCGCGGGTCATACGTTCACTGCTGCGCTGCATGTCTATCCTTTGATGTCTGCGTCCTGGCGCATGGCCTGCGGGCCGCAGGCATGGGGCGAACCATGGAACTGGGGGGCCGTCGGGGGGAACAGAGCGTAGCAAGCGACGTCGTAGGGCTCTGTGACAGGGCGCGCGGATCGGGCTGGCGGGTGCCGGAATGCAGAACGGGCGCCCGAAGGCGCCCGTCCGTGTGCATCCGTTACTGGGGTCAGAGCCCTTTCCTGGGGAAAGGGATCCGACCCGCGCACGGCATCAGTAGCGGTAATGATCCGGCTTGAACGGACCTTCCACTGGCACGCCGATGTAGTCGGCCTGTTCCTGGCTCAGGGTGGTCAGCTTCACGCCGATCTTCTCCAGGTGCAGGCGGGCCACTTCTTCGTCCAGCTTCTTCGGCAGCAGGTACACCTTGTTCTCGTAGCTGCCCTTGTTGGCCCACAGGTCGATCTGGGCCAGGGTCTGGTTGGCGAACGAGTTGGACATCACGAAGCTCGGGTGGCCGGTGGCGCAGCCGAGGTTGACCAGGCGGCCTTCGGCCAGCAGGAAGATCGCATTGCCGTTGGGGAAGATGTACTTGTCCACCTGCGGCTTGATGTTGACGTGCTTCACGCCCGGGAAGGCGACCAGCGCATCGACCTGGATCTCGTTGTCGAAGTGGCCGATGTTGCAGACGATGGCCTGGTCCTTCATCGCGCTCAGGTGCTCGATGCGGATGATGTCCTTGTTGCCGGTGGTGGTGACGTACAGGTCGGCACGGCCCAGGGTCGACTCGATGGTGTTGACCTCGAAGCCTTCCATCGCCGCCTGCAGGGCGCAGATCGGGTCGATCTCGGTGACCACCACGCGCGCGCCGTAGGCACGCAGCGAGGCGGCGCAGCCCTTGCCCACGTCACCGTAGCCGCAGACCACGGCGACCTTGCCGGCCAGCATCACGTCCATCGCGCGCTTGAGGCCATCGGCCAGCGACTCGCGGCAGCCGTACAGGTTGTCGAACTTGCTCTTGGTGACCGAGTCGTTGACGTTGATCGCCGGGATCAGCAGGGTGCCGGCCTGCGCCAGCTGGTACAGGCGGTGCACGCCGGTGGTGGTTTCTTCGGAGACGCCCTTCCAGTCCTTGACCACGCGGCCCCAGTAACCCGGGCGCTCCTTGGCCACGCGCTTGAGCAGGTTCTTGATCACCTGCTCTTCGTGCGAGGCGGCCTTTTCGTCGACCCAGGTGCTGCCGTTTTCCAGCTCGTAGCCCTTGTGGATCAGCAGGGTCACGTCACCGCCGTCGTCGACCACCAGTTCCGGACCGGTCAGGGTGCCGTCGGCCAGGGTGAAGGTCAGCGCGTCCAGGGTGCAGTCCCAGTACTCTTCCAGCGACTCGCCCTTCCAGGCGAACACGGGGGTGCCGGTGGCGGCGATCGCCGCAGCGGCGTGATCCTGGGTCGAGAAGATGTTGCACGAGGCCCAGCGCACGTCGGCGCCGATGTCCTTCAGGGTCTCGATCAGCACCGCGGTCTGGATGGTCATGTGCAGCGAACCGGTCACGCGCACGCCCTTCAGCGGCAGCTCGGCTTGGTACTTGCGGCGGATCGACATCAGGCCCGGCATTTCGTGCTCGGCGATGTCCAGTTCCTTGCGGCCCCAGTCGGCCAGGGTGATATCGCGGATCTTGTAATCGCCTTCGGTGGAGAAGGTCTTGGCAACAGCATTCATGCAGTAGCTCCGGTTGTGGGCGAGCGGATGCTCGCATCTGGCCGGGCGCCGTTGTTGCAAAGCCACCTGGCCGAGCCTGGCCGGTCTCAGAGGATCCGGTCGCAGCGCCCCTCGGCAGGGGAGGATGCCCATTATATCGCGCCTCCGCTGTGACACAGCGATGACCCAACCATCGGCAGATGGGCGGATGTGCATGGCCTGTTAAGGTCGAGGGCTTCACGCAGCGAACAGGTGGAACAATGATGAGCACGCACGCACGCCGCAACCGGCGCTTGACCGGCCTGGTCCTGTCGATGGCCCTGCTGGCGGTGGTCCCGCAGGCCTGGGCCGCAGCCCCGCAGGTGGCACAGACCCAAGCGCAGGGCGTGACCGGCTACGAGCTGCCCTCGGCCGCACTGCAGGCGGTGGTCGACGCCCCGCGGGCGCCGTCGCTGTACCTGTCGCCACGCCGCGATGTGGCCGCGCTGATGCAGATGCCGTCGCTGCCGTCGATCCAGGTGGTGGCACAGCCGGAGCTGAAACTCGCGGGCCTGCGCATCAATCCGAAAACCTTCTCCGACAGCCGCTTCAGCTTCGGCCAGAAGCTGTGGCTGATGAATGTGGCCGACGGCAAGGAGCGGCAGATCAGCGGGTTGCCGGCGACGTTGTCGATCGCCAGCCTGACGTGGTCGCCGGACCAGAAGTGGCTGGCCTTCAACCAGGTCGATGCCGCTACCGGTGCCAATGAACTGTGGCTGGTGGACGTGGCCGGCGGCAGTGCCCGTCGTTTGGTCGCCGGCCTGAACACCGTCCTGGGCAGTGGCTACCAGTGGTTGCCGGACAGCCGTGGGTTGGTGGTGTTCACCCGCCCGGCCAACCTGGGCGCCGCGCCGGCCGCGGATGGCATTCCGACCGGCCCGGCCGTGCAGCAGACCAGCCAGGGGGGTGGCGTGGTCTCCATCCGCACCTATCAGGACCTGTTGAAGAACGAAGCCGATGCGCGCCAGTTCGATTACTACGCCACCACCCAGCCGATGGAGGTCAGCCTGGACGGGCAGCGCCGTGCCATCGGTGCGGCCGGCATCTTCATGGGCTTTGCGGTCTCGCCCGATGGCCGCTTCGTGCTCAGTCAGCCGGTGCAGCGCCCGTACTCCTACGTGGTGCCGGTGAGCAGTTTCCCGCGCCGCATCGAAGTGCTCGACCGCAGCACCGGCAAGCTGGTGCATACTGTGGCAGTGCGTCCGCTGGTGGAAGGCCTGCCGACCGGCAACGATGCCGAAGTGACCGGCGTGCGTGACATCAGCTGGCGCGGCGACGCCGATGCCACCCTGGTGTGGGCCGAAGCGCAGGACGGCGGCGACCCGAACAAGGAGGCCAAGGTGCGCGATGCGGTGTTCATGCAGGCCGCACCGTTCGACACGCCGCCGGTGACCCTGGCCCAGCTCGGCAGCCGCTACGCCGGCATCAGCTGGGGCCGTGGCGACCTGGCCCTGCTCAACGAATCGTGGTGGAAGACCCGTCGCAGCAAGACCTGGTTGATCGCACCGGACAACGCCAGCGCTGATGCCAGGCTGCTGTGGGACCGCGATGCGCAGGACCGTTACGCCGATCCGGGTCGGCCGCTGATGACCAGCGATGACCGCGGCCGCTCGTTGCTGCAGACCACCGCCGATGGTGGCAGCCTGTACCTGGCCGGGGCCGGTGCATCGCCGGAAGGCGACCGTCCGTTCGTTGATCGCTTCGAGGTGGCCAGCGGCAAGGCGACCCGCCTGTTCCATTCGCAGGCACCGACCTACGCCGCACCGGTGACGTTGCTGGATGCGCAGGCCAGTTCGCTGCTGATCAGCCGCGAGAGCCCGGATGAACCGACCAACTTCTACGTGCAGTCGCTGGCCGACACCCATGCCGCACCGCGCGCGCTGACCCACTTCGCCCATCCGCTGCCGCAGCTGAAGGGCGTGCAGAAAGAGCAGATCCGCTACAAGCGCAAGGATGGCGTGGACCTGACCGCGACCCTGCTGCTGCCGCCGGGCTACGACCCCAAGCGCGATGGTCCGCGGCCGCTGCTGATGTGGGCCTACCCGGGTGAGTTCAAGAGCGCGGCGGCCGCCAGCCAGGTGACCGATTCGCCGTACCGCTTCAACGCGATCAGCTACTGGGGCCCGCAGGCGTTCCTGGCCAAGGGCTATGTGGTGTTGGCCAGCCCGTCGATGCCGATCATCGGCGAAGGCGACAAGGAACCCAATGACACCTACATCGAACAGCTGGTGGCCAATGCGCAGGCCGCGGTGGACGAGGTGGTGCGGCGTGGCGTGACCGATCGCGAGCACATCGCCATCGGCGGCCATTCCTACGGTGCGTTCATGACCGCCAACCTGCTCGCGCATACCCGCCTGTTCAAGGCCGGCATCGCCCGCAGCGGTGCCTACAACCGCACGCTGACCCCGTTTGGTTTCCAGGCCGAAGAGCGCAACTACTGGCAGGCGCAGGACGTGTACCAGAAGATGGCGCCGTTCAATTACGCCGACCGGATCAAGGATCCGATCCTCTTCATCCATGGCGTGGACGACAACAACTCGGGCACCTTCCCGCTGCAGAGCGAGCGCATGTTCGCTGCGGTGAAGGGCTTGGGCGGCACGGCCCGCCTGGTGATGCTGCCGAACGAATCGCATGCCTACCGCGCACGCGAATCGATCATGACCATGCTGGCCGAAAGCGAGCGCTGGCTGGAGCAGACCCTGGGTCCGGTGCAGCAGGGCAAAGCCAAGAAGAAGCGCTGACGCGCATGACGGCGCCCCCCGCAACGGGGGCCGCCTGTTCGGCAGCGCCGCCACCCGAGCATGGGCTCGGGCGCTACACGGTATGGCGCGTGATGACGTCTGTAGAGCCGAGCCCGCGCTCGGCTGCTTCTGCTGCGGATACGTGCGGCTGCGCCGCCGCCCGAGCATGGGCTCGGGCGCTACACGGTATGGCGCGTGATGACGTCTGTAGAGCCGAGCCCACGCTCGGCTGCTTCTGCTGCGGATACGTGCGGCTGCGCCGCCGCCCGAGCATGGGCTCGGGCGCTACGCGGCATGGCGCGTGATGACGTCTGTAGAGCCGAGCCCACGCTCGGCTGCTTCTGCTGCGGATACGTGCAGATGAAACCATTTCCGCATCGCAGCATCGTGCGTAATCTGGTTTAGGCTTGGGGTCTGGATACGTTGACCGAGGCCTGTGCGTCGCCGATGAACGAGTACCGCAGCAGTATCGAGTTCGCTTCCCCCGATCTTCCCCTGCGTGACGACGTGCGCCGTCTCGGTGCACTGGTCGGCGACCTGCTGGTCGAGCAGGTGTCGGCCGCTTTCCTCGATGACGTCGAGGACGTGCGTACGCGTGCCATCGCCCGTCGCGAGAACCAGGCGCCGCTGTCCGAGCTGGCCGATGGCCTGGCCGGGCGTGCGCCGCAGCAGGCCGAGACCATGGTGCGTGCGTTCAGCACCTACTTCCAGGTGGTCAACATCGCCGAGCGCGTGCATCGCATCCGCCGCCGTCGTGACTACCAGCGCGCCGTTGCCGCCGCACCGCAACCCGATGGTCTGCAGGATGCCTTGCAGCACCTGAAGGCGCAGGGCGTCGGCCTGGACGAACTGGCGCAGTGGCTGCCGCGCATCGATATCGAGCCGGTATTCACCGCGCACCCCACCGAGGCCGTACGCCGCGCGCTGCTGGAAAAAGAGCAGCTGATGGTGGCCAGCCTGGTCGACAACCTCGACGGTCAGCGCACGCCGGGTGAGGCCGCCGCCGACGCCGCGCGCTTCCGCATGGCGTTGACCGCCTCGTGGCAGACCACCGATTCCTCGCCGGTGCGTCCGACCGTGGACGATGAGCGCGAACACGTCGGCTTCTATCTGGTGCAGGTGCTGTACCGGGTCATCCCGGTGCTGTACGAATCGCTGCAGCAGGCGCTGCGTGATACCTACGGCGAGGAACTGCCGTTGCCACGCCTGCTGCGTTTCGGCACGTGGGTGGGCGGCGACATGGACGGCAATCCCAATGTGGATGCGCACACCATCCGCAACACGCTGGGTGCACAGCGCGTTGCCGTGCTGGGCCAGTACCAGAAGGAACTGCTGCAGCTGGCCAGCCTGCTCAGCCAATCCACCGAACGGGTGGGGGTGAGCGATGCACTGCAGGCGCGTGTCGCGCATTATCAGCAGTTGCTGCCGCAGGTGCAGTCGCGGCCACGCCATGCCGACATGCCGTACCGGTTGCTCAACGACCGCATGCGCGCACGCCTGCAGGCCGCGCTGGATGATGCGAACGGCGCCTATGCCGGTCCCGGTGAGCTGATCGACGACCTGCAGCTGATCCTCGACAGCCTGCGTGCGAACCGTGGCGAACATGCCGGCGGCTTCGCCGTGCAGCGCCTGCTGTGGCGGGTGAAGACCTTCGGCTTCCATCTGGCGCGGCTGGATGTGCGCCAGGAATCGAGCGTGCATGCGCGCGCGCTGGCGGCCGCGCTGGGCGGTGACGCGGCATGGGATGCGTTGGATGCAGCCGGTCGCGCCCGCCTGCTGGCGCCCCATGCCAGTGGTGAAACACCCCTGCCGGTTGGCGATGATGAGGGCAACCAGCGCCTGGATGCGGTGTTTGCCGCATTGGCCGATGCGCGCACGCGGCATGGTGGCGATGCGCTGGGCAGCTACATCATCTCGATGGCGCACGACCGTGGCGATGTGCTGGCGGTGCTGGCATTGGCGCGTCGCGGTGGCCTGGTCAATGACGCTGGCGACGTGCCGCTGGATATCGCGCCGCTGTTTGAAACCGTGGACGACCTCAAGCGTGGCACTGCAACACTGCGCGATCTGCTGGCCGATCCGGTGTACCGCGCGCATCTGCGTGCACGCGACGACGTGCAGATGGTGATGCTCGGCTATTCGGACAGCAGCAAGGACGGTGGCATTGCCGCCTCGCGCTGGGGCCTGCAACGCGCGCAGGTGGAACTGCTGGAGGTCGCGGCCGAAGCGGGCCTGCGCCTGACCTTCTTCCATGGCCGCGGTGGTTCGATCAGCCGCGGTGGCGGCAAGACCACGCACGCGGTCGATGCTTCGCCCCGCGGCAGCATCGATGGTCGCCTGCGGGTGACCGAACAGGGCGAGGTGATCCATCGCAAGTACGGCATCCGCGCGCTGGCGCTGCGTTCGCTGGAGCAGGCCACCGGTGCGGTACTGCGCGCCAGCCTGCGCCCGCGTGCCGCCGAGCCGCGCGAGGAGGACTGGCGGCCGGTGATGGACGTGGTCGCCGGTTCCAGCAGCGAGGTCTATCGGGCGTTCGTCGGCCAGCCGCGTTTCATGGATTACTTCCGCACCGCCACGCCGATCGATGTGATCGAACGGATGACGCTGGGGTCGCGGCCGTCGCGCCGGCTCGGCCAGGATGCGGCGTTGACCAACCTGCGCGCGATTCCGTGGGTCTTCGCCTGGAGCCAGGCGCGCGCGGTGATTCCCGGCTGGTATGGCGTCGGCAGCGGCCTGCAGGCGGCGGTGGATGCTGGCCATGAAGCCACGTTGCGCGAGATGGCGCGGGACTGGCCGTTCTTCCGCACCTTCCTGGATGACATCGCAATGGTGCTGTCCAAGGGCGATATCACCATCGCCGAACAGTTCTCGCGCCTGTCAGGCGAGCTGCACGATGCGTTCTTCCCGCAGGTCGAGCGCGAACTGGAACTGACCCGGCACTGGCTGCTGGCGCTGATGGAGCAGCAGACCCTGTTGGACCACGACGCGCGGCTGGCGCTGTCGATCCGCCTGCGCAACCCCTATGTGGACCCGATCAGCGTGCTGCAGGTGGACCTGCTGCAGCGCTGGCGCGAAAGCGGGCGCGAGGACGACGACCTGCTGCGCGCGCTGGTGGCCTGCGTGAATGGTGTTTCGCAGGGCGTGCAGAACACTGGGTGAAATGCATCCGCCGGGTGTGGCCCGGCGCTACCTGCTTCGGTGGATGCGGGGCTTGCCCCGCACGCCTTCATTCTTCCGGCGACGGCGGATTCGACGCCAGCAGCTCCAGATGCCGTTGTTCCATTTCTTGGCGTAGCTGGCGGCGGATCAGTGCGGCGGCCTGGCGGCGCTTCTCGTCCGAACTGGCCGGCTGCAGTGACGGAACCGGCGTCGGCCGTCCTTCCTCGTCCACCGCCACCATGGTGAAGAAGCAGCTGTTGGCGTGGCGCACGCTGCGCTTGAGGATGTCCTCGGCCACGACCTTGACGCCGATTTCCATCGACGAGGTGCCGGTGTAGTTCACCGAGGCCAGGAAGGTGACCAGTTCGCCCACCGCGATCGGCTGGCGGAACACCACCTGGTCCACCGACAGGGTGACCACGTAGCGGCCGGCATAGCGGCTGGCGCAGGCATAGGCGACCTGGTCGAGCAGGCGCAGGATCGCGCCGCCGTGGACCTTGCCGGAGAAATTGGCCATCTCCGGCGACATCAGCACGGTCATGGACAGCTGGTGGGATTTGAGTTCGGTCGACATGCGGCGATTGTATCGGGCACGCATCGCCCTTGTAGAGCCGAGCCCATGCTCGGCTGCTCTTTGTGCAGGCAAAAAAAAGCCGAGCACGGGCTCGGCTCTACAGAAAGCAGAAGGGCCGCTTGCGCGGCCCTTCGTGTTTCTTACTTCAGCTTCGCATCGGCGCGCAGGGCGGCGGCGCGATCGGTCTTCTCCCAGGAGAAGGCCGTGGCGTTGACGGTCTCGCCTTCGCCGTTGATGTAGCTGAACTCCTTCGGCTTGCGGCCGAAGTGGCCGTAGGCCGCAGTCTGCTGGTACATCGGGTGGACCAGGTCCAGCATCTTGATGATGCCGTACGGGCGCAGGTCGAAGTGCTTGCGGATCAGCTTCTCGATCTTGTCGTCGCTGATCTTGCCGGTGCCGAAGGTGGTGACCGAGATCGAGGTCGGCTCAGCCACGCCGATGGCGTAGGAGACCTGCACTTCGCAACGGTCGGCCAGGCCGGCGGCCACCACGTTCTTGGCAACGTAGCGGGCAGCGTAGGCGGCCGAACGGTCGACCTTGGACGGATCCTTGCCGGAGAACGCGCCACCACCGTGACGGGCCCAGCCGCCGTAGGTGTCGACGATGATCTTGCGGCCGGTCAGGCCGCAGTCGCCCACCGGGCCGCCGATCTCGAACTTGCCGGTCGGGTTGATGTGGAACTTGGTGCCCTTGTGCAGCCACTTGGCCGGCAGCACCGGCTTGATGATCTCTTCGCGGACGGCCTCGATGAGGTCCTTCTGCTTGATGCCCGGGGCATGCTGGGTCGACAGGACCACCGCGTCGATGGCCGAGACCACGCCGTTTTCATAGCGCAGGGTGACCTGGCTCTTGGCGTCCGGACGCAGCCAGGACAGCGGCGAGTTGCGCTTCTTGCGGATCTTGGCCTGCTGCTCGACCAGGCGGTGCGACAGGTGGATCGCCGCCGGCATGTAGCTGTCGCTTTCGTTGGTGGCATAACCGAACATCAGGCCCTGGTCGCCAGCGCCCATTTCTTCCGGCTTCTTGCGGTCAACGCCCTGGGCGATGTGCGGGGACTGCTTGCCGATCAGGTTCAGCACGCCGCAGGTGGCGCCGTCGAAGCCGACGTCGGAGCTGTCGTAGCCGATGTCCACGATGACCTTGCGGGTCAGCGCTTCCAGGTCGATCCAGGCGCTGGTGGTGATTTCGCCGGCAACGATGGCAACGCCGGTCTTGACCATGGTCTCGCAGGCCACGCGGGCGCGCTGGTCCTGGGTCAGGATCGCGTCCAGCACCGCATCGGAGATCTGGTCGGCAACCTTGTCCGGATGGCCTTCAGAGACCGACTCGGAGGTGAAGAGGTAGCTGGACATCAGGCTTAATATCCTTTGATTCGGATGGAAAGATGGGCGCGAATGATACACGGGGTGCGCCGCCTGTGCATTGTGAACCGGTATGGGTTGCCGGTGGTTAAGGTGTTGTGCCCGCCCGGGCAAGGCCTGGCGGGCATTGCGGGGGCATCGTGCACAGGCAGTGTTCCACTGGCGTGACCATTGCCGCCCCCGCCAGGCTCCGGAGGGGCCGGTGCAGGCGCCGTCATCATTCTGCCGCCAAACCGCCATCTGGCTGCCGCCTGTCGGGCGCAGGCTCTCGGCCAACCCGGCCGCCGGGCAGGAGTGGACACGCCATGCAGGAACTCGAACAGCGTCTGCAGCAACGCTATCCCGACTGGTTCCATGGCCGTCGCGGCCAACTGGCCCGGCCCCTGCTGCGCAGCGTCGGACGCTGGTCGCGGCTGGACCGGATCGAGGCGTTCCTGCGCCGCAACGCCGACGTGCGCGGCTTCGACTTCGTCGCCGCCGGGCTGGAGTTCATCGAGGGTCGCTACCACGTCGACCCTGCCGCGCTGGCGCGGATCCCGGCCACCGGACGCCTGTTGATCGTGGCCAACCATCCCTCCGGCGCGCTGGATGCCCTGGCCCTGCTGGATGCGGTCGGCCGCATCCGCCGCGACGTGCGCATCGTCGCCAACGATCTGCTGGGCGCGATCGGGCCGCTGCAGGACCTGCTGCTGCCGGTCCGCATTCTCGGTGGCAAGGTCCAGCGCACCAGCCTGCAGGCGGTGGAGCAGGCGCTGGCGGCCGAGCAGTGCGTGATCGTGTTCCCGGCTGGCGAGGTCTCGCGGTTGTCGCTGCTCGGCATCCGCGATGGTCGCTGGCAGCGGGGGTTTGTCCGTTTTGCCCGCGCCGCCGCCGCACCGGTACTGCCGGTGCGGGTGGAAGCGCGCAACTCGGCGCTGTTCTACGGCGCGTCGACCCTGTTCAAGCCGGCCGGTACGGCCCTGCTGGCACGCGAGATGTTTGCCCGCCGTGGCCGGCCGCTGCGGCTGCGCATCGGCGAACCGATGCAGCTGGGGCAGGGTGACCCCGGCGCGCAGCTGCTGGCGGTGCGCCGCGCGGTGTACGCCCTGGGGCGCACTGCGCCGGTTGCCGAAGGCTGTCCGGCAGGGCCCGAGCCGCTGGCCGCGCCGGTGCCGCCGGCACAGGTCGCCGCCGGGATTGCCGCCGCCACCGTGCTGGGGCAGACCGCCGATGGCAAACAGATCCTGCTGGCCCGCTGCGCGGCTGATTCGCCACTGCTGCTCGAGCTGGGGCGGCTGCGCGAACTGACCTTCCGCCAGGTGGGCGAGGGCACGGGGCGCAGTCGCGACCTGGACGACTTCGACCTGCACTACCAGCACATCGTGATCTGGGACGGCACCGCCCAGCGCATCGCCGGCGCCTACCGGATCATGCGTGGCGCGCAGGCATTGGCGCGCCGGGGCCTGGCCGGGCTCTACAGCGCTTCGCTGTTCCTCTATTCCGACGATGCCATCCCACGCATTGCCGAAGGCTTGGAACTGGGCCGCAGCTTCGTGGTGCCCGACTACTGGGGCAGCCGCAGCCTGGATTATCTGTGGCAGGGCATCGGCGCCTATCTGCAATGCCAGCCCGGCATCCGCTACCTGTTCGGTGCGGTGTCGATCAGCGCCGCCTTGCCACGCGACGCACGCGAGCAGCTGGTGGCCTACTACCAGCGTTACTACGGTGCGGCCGATGGTCGGGTGCAATCGAACCGGCCGTTCCAGTATTTCGCCGCGCCACCGTGCTTCGGTGAACTGGACGCGGCGGCCGCCTTCGACGTGCTCAAGGCCAACCTCGCCGCGCTCGGCACCGGTGTGCCCACCTTGTACCGGCAGTACACCGACCTGTGCGAACCCGGCGGTGCACGGTTCCTGGCCTTCGGCGTCGACCCGGATTTCAGCGACTCGATCGACGGCCTGATCGAAGTCGACCTGCACGCGATCCGGCCACACAAGCGCAAACGCTACCTGCGCGATGCGGGGATGCCGGCATGAGCACGCTGGCGAACCTGGCACCGCATCGTCGCGCCGTGTTCGTCTCCGATGTGCATCTCGGGTCGCGGCATTGCCATGCCACCGAGCTGGCGCGTTTCCTCGGCACGCTGCGCTGCGAGCGCCTGTACCTGGTCGGCGACATCATCGACCTGTGGTGGATGGCACACCGGCGCGCCAACTGGCGGCAGTCGCACAGCGAGGTCATCCTGGCCCTGCACGCGCTGCGGCGCGCCGGTACCGAGATCATCTACATCCCCGGCAACCACGACGCGTCGCTGCGCCAGGTATGTGGGCTGATGCTGCCGGCGATGCAGGTGCGCCGCCGCGCGATCCACACCACGGCCGATGGCCGCCGGCTGCTGGTGGCGCATGGCGACGACTATGACGGTGTCACTCACTTCGGCGGCCTGCAGGAGCGGTTTGGTGACTGGCTGTACTACCGCATCCTCACCGGCAACCATCTGTTGAATGCGGTGCGGCGTCGACTCGGAATGCGCTACTGGTCGCTGTCCGAATTCCTGAAGCGCCAGAGCGGTGCAGCCGAACGCTACATCGAGCGTTTCGTGCAGGCCGGTCTGGATGATGTGCGCCGTCGCGGCCTGGATGGCATCGTCTGCGGACACATCCACCGCGCCGCGCTGATCGAACGTGACGGTCTGGTCTATGCCAATGACGGCGACTGGGTGGAGAGCCTGACCGCGTTGGCCGAGGACCACGACGGCGCGTTGCGGCTGCTGGACCACAACGGGCAGACACTGGTCGAGCTGCCCGGCGCGCGATTGTCGCAGGCGGCGTAAATCGCTCCTGTAGCGTCGAGCCATGCTCGACGGGCGTGCAAGGTGTCCCCCTGTAGAGCCGAGCCCAGGCTCGGCTGTCGTGGCGCCGAACGAAGCGCAGCCGAGCATGGGTTCGGCTCTACATACACCGCGCGCAACCCGCTAGCATCGGCCGATGGACTCATTGACCCAGATCGTTCTCGGCGGCGCTGTCGCTGCCGCCATCGCCCCGCCCGGACACCGCCGTGCCGCTCTGCTGGCCGGTGCCGCGCTCGGTACCCTGCCGGACCTGGACGCCCTGTGGCTGGGCTTTGCCGCCGCCGACCCGGTGGCGAACATGACCGACCACCGCAGTTTCAGCCATTCGCTGCTGGTGCTGCCGTGGGTAGCCGCGTTGATCTGGTGGTTGTTCAAGCGCTTCGGCAAGGGCCGGGTGGCGCAGTCACCGGTGCGCTGGTTCTGGGCGATCCAGCTGGCGCTGGTCACCCATCCCGTGCTGGATGCGTTCACCGTCTACGGCACGCAGCTGTGGTGGCCGTTGCAGCCGCATCCGGCGATGGGCTCGAGTGTCTTCATCATCGATCCCGGCTACACGGTGTGGTTGCTGCTGGGCTGCGTGCTGGCCTGGTTCGGTCGCGCGCGGCCGTGGGCGGGCAAGGTGCTTGGCACTGCGTTGCTGCTCAGCAGTGCGTACCTGGGCTGGGGGCTGATCGCCAAGGCACAGGTCGACCGTGCCGCGCAGCAGAGCCTGGCCGCGATGGGCCTGGGCGACGCGCCGCGGTTCTCGGTGCCGATGCCGTTCAATACCCTGTTGTGGCGGGTGGTGGCGATGACCCCCAATGGCTACGTGGTCGGTGACCGCTCGCTGGTGGCCGACCACGCGCCGATGCGTTTCGAGGGGTATCCGTCCAACGTGCAGGCATTGCGCGAAGCCGGGGGAATTCCAGCAGTACAGCGTCTGCAGTGGTTCAACCGTGGCTTCATGCGCGCGCAGGTGGTGGACGGCCGGCTGGTGCTGAGCGACCTGCGCATGGGCCTGGAGCCGGACTACACCTTCAACTTCGCGGTGGCCGAGCAGGTTGACGGCCAGTGGCGCGCGATCGTGCCCGAGCAGCTGCGGGTGGACTACAGCAGCCCGGCCGCGCGTGCCGATGCCGGTCGCCGGTTGTCGGCCATGTGGCAGCGCATCTGGCACGAACCCGAACAGTAGATCCACGCCACGCGTGGATAGGGTGTGCATCGGCGGCGGCAGCCACGCATGGCGTGGCTCTACTGCTTCAATCGGTAGTGCCGGGACCGCTCAGTACACCGTTGCGCGGCCCTGCACGAACGAATAGAAGAACACCGCATTCGGATCGTTCTGCACCAGCCGGAACTCGCGGCGCATGCCCTCCACCGTCGCTTCATCCACCGTGCCGGCCTGCAGCAGCTGGTCGGCCGCCGACAGCAACAGCTGTTCCCAGAACGCGATCATCGTCTTGCGACGTGCCGGTTCGCGGTTGTCCAGGTGGATGGTCTTGATCTCGGTGTGCACATCGCGGAAGCCGCCGGCCAGCAGCAGATTGCCCAGCTTGGCGCCGACGAACGGGTCGCCGCCATGGTCGTACTGGAAATCGTTGAAGGCCATCCAGTAGCGCCAGATGTGCGGCGAATACGGATCAAGCAGGAACGAAGCATTCATCACCTCGGTGATGTACACCGGCGAGCCCGGGGCCAGCACGCGACGGACCTCACTCAGCACGCGCGCGGGCGAGGGGACGTGTTCCAGCACCCAGCACAGGAAGGCCGCATCGAAGGTGCGCGCCTCGAACGGCAGTTCGCCGGCATCGGCCTGCTGCAGCGTGTAACGGTCGCTGCACCACGGCGTGCGCGCCAGATTTTCGCGTGCGGTTTCCAGCTGGGTCTCGCTCAGGTCCACGCCGGTCACGTGCAGCTCGGGGAAGCGGCGCAGCAGGATCTCGGTCTGTGCACCCACGCCGCTGCCGACTTCCAGCAGGCGCTTTGCGCCGCTGTAATCGATCTGGCCGAAGATGCTCGATTCCAGCAGGCGCGCCTGGGTCATCAGGCGCTGCTGCTCGGTGCCGGAGAACCCGTGCAGGTAGGTCGGGGAAGAAATCGGCGGGGTCATGATGGCGGGCTCAGGCAGCAGAAGACATCGCCGGTTCCCCGGCGATCAGGCGGTCGAAATAGTCGGTGGTCAGCGCGATCTGGCTGGCCGGATCTTCAGCACGGTTGACCACCGCGCGGAACGCGGCATTCTCCGGCCGGTCCTTGGCGTACCAGCCCAGGTGCTTGCGCGCGATGCGCACGCCCTGCGGTTCGCCATAGAAATCGTGCAGTGCGTGCAGGTGGCCGAGCAGGATGTCGCGCACTTCGGCCAGCGACGGCGGCGGCAGTTCCTCGCCGGTGGCCAGGTAATGCGCCACCTCGCGGAAGATCCACGGCCGGCCCTGTGCGGAGCGGCCGATCATCACCGCGTCCACGCCGGTCTGCTGCAGGACGAAGGCGGCCTTCTGCGGCGAATCAATATCGCCGTTGGCGATCACCGGGATGCGCAACGCGGCCTTGATCTCGCCGATCGTGGCGTACTCGGCCTGGCCGGTGTAGTGCTGGTCGCGGGTACGGCCGTGCACGGCCAGGGCGGCGATGCCACTGGCCTCGGCGATGCGGGCGATGACCGGGCCGTTGCGGTGGTCGCAGTCCCAGCCGGTGCGGATCTTCAGCGTCACCGGCACGTCCACCGCGTTGACCACGGCTTCCAGGATGCGCGCGACCAGCTGCTCATCGCGCATCAGCGCAGAGCCCGCCCATGCGTTGCACACCTTCTTGGCCGGGCAGCCCATGTTGATGTCGATGATCTGCGCGCCATGGTCGACGTTGTAACGCGCCGCCTCGGCCAGCTGCTGCGGCTCGGTACCGGCGATCTGCACGCTGATCGGCGCCGGTTCACCGGCATGGTCCATGCGGTGGATCGACTTGCGCGTGTTCCAGAAGCGCGGGTCGCTGATGGTCATTTCCGAGGCGGCCAGACCTGCGCCCAGCCGTTTGCACAGCAGGCGGAAGGGCTTGTCGGTGACGCCGGCCATGGGCGCAAGCACGACGTTGGGGGCAATGGAGTACGGGCCAATCTGCATGCGCCCATTGTAGGGCGCGGCCGGCGCCCCGGCGGGGGGGGGGCGGCCTGCCGGTTCAGGCCGATCCGGACCGACCTCATGCCGCACGGGCATCAGCAGATGCTTGACGGTTGCTTCCGTCGCCCCCAAGGGCGGGTGATGGTGGGCGGCTGGGTCTACCGGTAGCGCGCATCCACGCATGGCGTGGATCTACTACGGGCCCGACCCGGTCGGACGGCGCCGTTGCGCCCCGCGTCCCGGTAGATCCACGCCATGCGTGGATGGGGCCTTGCCCATGAACGTGAAAAGGCCCGGGCATCTGCATGCCCGGGCCCGATCATCATCCCCGCAGGGAGGTGGCGTTATTTCACTTCAGCGTCGGCCGGGGTGAAGCGCGGCATTGCCGCCGCCGCGCCTTCCTTCTCGGTCGAACGACCGGCGAACTGGTTGGCGAAGCGCACGTGGCGGGCGAACGGAGCGTCCGGCACCTGGGCGAGCGAGGCCACCAGCGCACCGTTGAAGGCATCGCCGGCGCCGGTGGTGTCGATCGCCTGCACCTGTTCGGCACCCACGCGGTAATACGGCTGGGCGTCGCCACGCAGGTGCTCGTCGGCATGCGACACGAACACGCCCACCGAACCCAGGGTCACCACCACCGTGCCGTTGCCGACCAGCTTGCGGCACAGCGCATGCAGGCTGGCGCCGTCCAGCGCGGCGACGTCGTTGGCATCCACGCGCTCGCCGACATGACGGCCGAGCAGGGCAGCGAACTCGGTCTCGTTCGGGGTGATCACGTCGGCCAGCTTGAGCAGGCCGATGGTCGAGGGAGCGTCGGCCGGTGCGGTGTTGAGCACGGTGGTGACACCGGCCTCGCGGGCCACGGCCAGCGCCGCTTCGATGGTCTGCACCGGCGATTCCAGCTGCACCAGCACCACCTTGGCGCTGGTCAGCAGGGCCTGCTGTTGCTGCACGAAGTCGGTGCTCAGCGCCGCGTTGGCGCCCGGGCCGATGACGATGGTGTTGCGGCCACGGGCATCGACATAGATGCCGGCGGTGCCGGTCGGCTCGCTGCTGGCTTCGGCGATCAGCGCGAAGCCATCCTGCGCGGCCAGGTCACGGGCGGTGGCACCACCCGCATCGTCGCCCAGCGCACACAGGAAGCTGGTGTCAGCGCCGGCGCGGCAGGCGGCAACGGCCTGGTTGAAGCCCTTGCCACCCGGACCGGTGCTGTAGCGGCCGGCAATGGTCGCACCCGGCGCCGGCAGCGACTCGCACCGCCACACGTGATCGACATTGAAGGAACCGACGACAACGACACTGCTGCTCATAGGGAATCTTTTCTCAAACAAGGGTTCAGCTGAAATGCGTCAGCACGCCGGCGATGGTAGCCGTCATGAAGGTGGCGATGGTACCGCCCAGCACCGCGCGCAGGCCGAACTTGGCCAGATCGTGGCGTCGCTCCGGTGCCAACCCGCCGATGCCGCCGATCTGGATCGCGATCGAGCTGAAATTGGCGAAGCCGCACAGCGCGTAGGTGGCGATCAGGCGACCTTCGTCGGACAGGCTCATGCCCGGCACCTGGCCATTCACGATCTTCGACAGTTCGGTGTAGGCGACGAACTCGTTGATCACGACCTTCTGGCCGATCAGCGAACCGACGGTGGTGGCGTCGGCCCACGGGGTACCGATCACCCAGGCAATCGGCGCCAGCACGTAGCCGAAGATGGTCGACAGGTCGGTCGGCTTGCCGATCGCAGCCGCCAGGCCGGTGACTTCACCAATCCAGGTCAGCGGCGCATTGAGCAGGGCGATCAGGGCGATGAAGGCCAGCAGCATCGCACCGATGTTCAGTGCCAGCTTCAGGCCGTCACCGGCGCCGGCAGCGGCCGCGTCGATGATGTTGCTGGAGGTCTTCTCCACTTCCATCTTGACCGTGCCGCGGGTCAGCGGGGTACCGGTTTCCGGAATCAGCAGCTTGGCCACGACCAGGGTGGCCGGGGCCGCCATGATGCTGGCCGCCAGCAGATGCTTGGCGTAGAACGCCTGCTGCACCGGATCGCCACCGCCGAGCATGCCCACGTATGCGGCAAGCACGCCGCCGGCGATATGGGCCATGCCGCCGATCATCATCGTCAGCAGCTCGGACTGGGTCATCTTGGCGATGTACGGACGCACCGTCAGCGGTGCCTCGGTCTGGCCGATGAACACGCTGGCGCAGACGCTGGTGGTTTCCGCACCGGACACGCGCATCACCTTGGTGATCGACCAGGCCATCACCCGCACGATCGCCTGCATGACGTTGAGGTGGTACATGACCCCCATCAGCGCCGAGAAGAAGATGATCGTCGGCAGCACCTGGAAGGCGAAGATGAAACCGTAGTTCTTGACGTCCATCAACGAGCCGAAGATGAACTTCGAACCTTCGTTGACGAAGCTCAGCACCTTCACGAAGCCCTGGCCCAGCGCATCGAACACGTCGCGCCCGCCCGGTACCAGGATCACCAGTGCCGCAAAGGCGATCTGCAGGGTGATGCCGGTGGCAACCAGCTTCCAGTCCACCGCGCGCTTGTTGTTGGAAAACAACCAGGTGATGCCGATCAGCACCGCCAAACCGAACAGGCCGAAGCCGATCCTGCCCAAACCTTCGACCATCTGAGTGACTCCCCTGGGGCGTCGCGAAAAACGGGAAGCCTAGTGCAGGGCAGGGGCCGGAGCAAGGAAAAGCGGTCTGCGCGCGGCCATCGGCTCCGATCAGGCCAGCAACAGCAAGGGGTTGCGCCTGCCGGGACAGGTAGAATGGTGGCTTGATCCCGGCCCGAATGCGGGCCCGCAGCAGGAGAATCGCATGCTCTACCGTCGCCTTGGCTCCACCGGCCTGCCGATGTCCGCCCTGTCCTTCGGCGCCTGGGTGACCTTCGGCGACCAGGTGCCACGCGATGAGGCGCGCAACCTGGTGGCGGCGGCATGGGATCATGGCATCAACTTCTTCGACAACGCCGAGGGCTATGCCAACGGCCGCGCCGAGCAGGTGATGGGCGATGTGATGGCCGACCTGCGGCTGCCGCGTGATGGCTTCTGCGTGTCCAGCAAGGTGTTCTTCGGCAGTGCCAAGGACCCGCGGCCGACCCAGCGTGGCCTGTCGCGCAAGCACGTGACCGACGCCTGCCACGCCGCGCTCAAGCGCCTGCGGGTGGACTACCTGGACCTTTATTATTGTCATCGCCCGGATCCGGACGCCCCGATCGCTGAGACGGTGCATGCCATGGATACCCTGGTCCGGCAGGGCAAGGTGCTGTATTGGGGCACCTCGGAATGGTCGGCCAACCAGATCCAGCAAGCGGTGGACATCGCCGCGCGCCATAACCTGCAGGCGCCTTCGATGGAGCAGCCGCAGTACAACCTGCTGCATCGGGAGCGGGTGGAGGTGGAGTACGCGCCGCTGTATGCCACCGCCGGGCTGGGTACCACGATCTTCTCGCCGCTGGCCTCGGGCCTGCTGAGCGGCAAGTACGACGACGGTGTGCCGGCCGATGCGCGGCTGGGCCGCGAAGGCATGAGCTGGTTGCAGGACCTGGTGCTGGGCGACAACGCCGACGAGCGCCTGGCCCGGGTGCGTCGCTTCAGTGCCGTGGCCCGCGAGCTGGGCCATGCCCCGGCCAGCCTGGCCATCGCCTGGTGCCTGCGCAACCCCAACGTCTCCAGCGTGATCCTCGGCGCCAGCCGGGTCAGCCAGCTGCTGCAGAACCTGCAGGCGCTGGACGTGCTGGCGCAGGTGGACGACACCGGCTGGGCGCAGGTGGAAGCCGTATTCGCCTGAGGGCCGGGGACAGGTTGTAGGGCCGAGCCCACGCTTGGCCGGCCTTACCTCGACCAGTTCGGCTCGTTTCAATAGATGAAATCTATCGAATTTTTAATTTCGATCATTAATTCCATCAATTAAGTTGAGAATGATTGTTGATTGTCAACTGAGAATCATTATCATTTAACTCGTCCCTCGCACGAGTCCAGATGCTCATGAATGCTCAACCTGTACTGCTGCGCCCCGAAACGCTGACCCTCCGCGACCGCCCGGTTCGTGTCGTGCCGCCGGAAGAGGTCATCGACAGCGAAGCCCTGCTCAAGGGCCGTCGTGAAATCCTGATCCAGCACGGTGATCGTTTCTACCGTCTGCGTCATACCAGCAACGACAAGCTGATCCTGACCAAGTAACGCGGTCTGGTCGCCCGCCTCCCTCCCTCCTGTCGGCCGCGCCGGCAGGGTGGGCGACCCGTCCGCTCCTGCTCTCTCCCCCTCGGTCTACCGTTCATGCCTGCTTGGCGTGGCGGTGGCCGGGGGTTCCCCTGCCTGACCGAACGATGCCGATGACCCGCCCGACTGCCCTTTCCATTGCCCTGTGGATGGCCCTGCCGCTGTCCGCCCATGCTGCTGCCGACGCCGCGCCCGACGCGCGCGAGTTCGATCGCGTGCAGGTCACCGCCACCCGTACCGAACGTGCGGTCAGCGATGTCGCTGCCACCGTCGATGTGATCGACCGCGAGCAGATGGACCGGCAGCTGGTGCAGGACATCAAGGATCTGGTGCGCTACGAGCCGGGCCTGTCGGTCAGCCGCAGCGCCACCCGCTTCGGCCTCGGCAGCATCCGCATCCGCGGCCTGGACGGCAACCGTGTGCGCATCCAGACCGACGGCATCGCCATGCCGACCAGCTTCAACATCGGCTCGTTCTCCAACGCCAACCGCAACTTCACCGACCTGGACACGCTCAAGCGCGTGGAGATCGTGCGCGGACCGGCCAGCTCGCTGTACGGCTCGGACGCACTCGGTGGCGTGGTTGCCTTCGTCACCAAGGACCCGGCCGATTACCTCAAGGATGGCAAGGACAGCTACGTCGGCCTGAAGTTCGGCTACGACGGCGAGTGGAAAGGCCTGCTCGGCGGCGTCACCAGCGCCTTCGGTGGCGAGCACTGGAGCGGCATGGTCAACATCAACCACCGCCAGGGCCAGGAAACCGACAACAAGGGCGACGTGCGCAGCAGCGACAACACGCGCACCGCGGCCAACCCGCAGGACCGCGATGGTCGCAGCGGCCTGGCCAAGCTGGTCTATGCGCCCAGCGACGACCAGCGTTTCCGCCTGACCGTGGAAGGCAACGAAGACAACACCGATACCGACGTGCTGTCCTCGATCGACCGCACCACCACCACCGGCATGAAGGCGCGCGACACGCAGAACCGCACCCGCGTGTCCTTCGCCCACGAGATGGATGCGCTGGACAAGGGCTTCGCCGACAGCCTGCACTGGCAGGTCTACACGCAGGACAGCGAAACCACGCAGCGTACCGATGAAGCGCGCGCCAATGGCAGCCGCCGCCATCGTGAGTTCAGTTTCGACCAGCGCGTGTATGGCCTGCAGGCGGTGTTCAACAAGGCCTTCAGCACCGGCAGTGTCGAACACGCGCTGACCTATGGCTTCGATGGCGCCCGCACCGAGATCCGCCAGAAGCGCGATGGCTACCAGGTCAGCAACCGTGGCGTGGTCAGCACGACGATCCTGCCCGACGCGTTCCCGGTGCGCGATTTCCCGATCAGCAAGACCACCGAGCTGGGCCTGTACGCGCAGGATGAAATGCGCCTGGCCGACGGCAAGCTGTCGCTGGTGCCGGGCGTGCGCGTGGACCGCTACGAACTGAAGCCGGACGTGGACAGCATCTTCGCCGAGGACAACCCCGGCGTGGCCGTGTCGGAGCTGAAGAAGACCAGCGTGTCGCCGAAGTTCGGCCTGGTCTATCGCTTCACCGACGCGTGGTCGCTGTTTGCCGGTTACTCGCGTGGCTTCCGCTCGCCGCCCTACAACGACGTCAACCTCGGTTTCACCAACTTCGCTTTCGGCTACACCGCCATTCCCAATCCGGACCTGAAGCCGGAAACCAGCGACGGCGTCGAACTGGGCATGCGCTTCCTGTCGCCGGCGGCGTACGTGAGCCTGAGCGGCTACTACAACGACTACAAGGACTTCATCGAGTCGCAGACGCTGGTGGGCACCAACGCGCAGGGCTTGATGGTGTTCCAGTCGCGCAACATCGCCGACGCACGCATCTACGGTGCCGAACTGAAGGCCGGGGTCGACTTCGGCCAGATCAGCCCGGCGCTGCAGGGTTGGGCGCTGCGCAGTGCGGTGGCGTGGTCGCGCGGCGACAACAAGACCGCCGATGTGCCGCTGGATTCGGTCGATCCGATGCGCGGCACCGTCGGCCTGATGTACGACACCGACTCCTGGGGCGTCGAACTGGCCGGTACCTTCGTCAAGCGCAAGGACCGCGTGGCCTCGGCCAGCATCTATCGACCGGCCGGCTACGGCGTGGCCGATCTGATGGCGCACTGGAACTTCGCCCCGGGCGCCACCTTCAACGTCGGTGTCTTCAACCTGGGTGACAAGCGTTACATCGACTGGTCCAACGTCGGCTCGACCCTGTCGGCCAGCAGCACCGTTCTGGACCGCTATACCAGCCCCGGCCGCACTCTGTCGGCCAGCCTTGCCGTGTCCTGGTGATCCCATGAGCCGAGCCCTGTCTGCACGTCGCCTGCCGTCCTCCCTGTCGCGTTCGTCGCTGCGGGCCTGGCCTGCGCCGGCACAGCTGGCAGCGCTCGGCACCGTGTTGTGCCTGTACCACGCCGATGGCAACGAGCTGGGCGGTTGGCGCCAGGCGGTATCGGTGCATGCCTGCCAGGGCGTGGACAGCGAGGGCCTGCGCGAAAGCCTGTGCTTCCTCGATGCACGCGGCCGCTGCGTGTGGCGCCTGTACCTGTTGCCGGACAGTGATTTCCTGGCCTGGGACCGGCTGGTGGCGACGCTGCCGCCCGGTCCTTCGCACGATGCCGAGGGCAGCGTTGGTGAGCGCCTGTGGCGGCGCCTGGCCGGGCACCTGGGCGGCCAACGCTGGCGCCTGTGCACGCTGCGCCTGCACGCCGCCGACGAAGGCCGCACGCTCGCTGCCAGCCTGTCCACGTTGTCGTCGCTGGGAGCCGCCACCGCGCGCCGGATCGCGCGCATCGAAGGCGCCGAAGGCGAACTGGCGATCGACGATTGTTGTTGTGCCGATGCCGCACGCCGCCCTGCCGCGCGCGCTCCCGGCGACCTGCCGCTGGTCCGCCTGTGACCTGATTGCGATGGATCGCCTGCTGGCCAGGATGGCCTTTCCACGAAACCTGCAACCCCGAAGGAAGACCCGATGAAGTTCCAGACAGCCAGCGTGATGGTGCTGCTCGCCGCCAGTGGCGCCGCCGACGCGCAGCCCTCCGACATCGCCCGCGACCACGACAGCATCCTGGCCATGCAGGGTGAGTACACGGTGGATTTTGCCTTCGATGAGACGGTGCTGCTGAAGCCGGGCTACGAGCGCGCACCGGCCATGCGCAGCGGCGGCAACGAAGTGGTGATCGTGGTCGAGGACAGCCCGAAGCGCATCGTGCTGCAGCACCTGCTGCTGGACGAGAAGAGCGGCCATGTGACCAAGCACTGGCGTCAGGACTGGGTGTACGAAGCGCCGAACCGTTTCGAGTTCAGCGCCGACCAGACCTGGCAGGTGCGCACGATTCCGGCGGCGACCAACCAGGGCGCCTGGACCCAGTGCGTGTACGAAGTCAGCGATGCACCGCGCTACTGCGGCACCGGCACGTGGACCTACGGCAACAACGTGCCGACCTGGACCAGCGACATCAGCTGGCGCCCGCTGCCGCGGCGTGAGTACACCAAGCGCAGCGATTACAACGCGCTGGCCGTGGTCAACCGCCACACGCTCACCCCGAACGGCTGGACCCACGAGCAGTTCAACACCAAGGTGCAGCGCAACGCTGATGGCAGCCAGGTCGAAATCGCCCGCGAATTCGGCTTCAACGACTACATCAGGACCACCGAGGTCGACTTCACCCCGGCGCGTGATTACTGGAAGGCCACTGCCGGCTACTGGAGCAAGGTGCGCCAGCGTTGGGACGGCTTCCTGACCCAGGCCCCGGGCGTGCACCTGAAGACCAAGCTCGACGGCATGGCGATGATCATCCCGCTGTTCACTCAGGCCGAAGACGTGCAGGCCGGCAAGAAGGTGAAGGACACCCAGATCGACGAAGTTTTCGCCAAGTACGTGGAAAAGGCGCCGAAGGAAGGTTGATCGGCGCGCAGGGTGCCGGACGTGCACTGCACTGGTGGGTGCCGAGCTTGCTCGGCACGCTCTCCGACGGTGATTGCACCCGGCATCCACGCGTCGTGCCGCGTTGTTTGGCGCCGAATGCGCCTGGCTATGACGCGTTTCACCACGATTTTTCGCGCATTTCTGCGAGAGGCGGGCACGCGATAGGATGGGCAGCCCATGCTGTCCACGATCTTCCCCCGTCGATGAAACTCTCCACTCTCTGCAGTCAGCTGCTGCCCGGCGAAGCGTGCGATGACATCGAGAGCTTCTTCCTCGAAATCGATGACTTCGAGGAGGTGCCGCTTGTTTCGCGCTTGAGTCGGATCGATGACTTGCTGGAGCGATTGGGACCTCGATGGACATCGGCCTATCTGCTCAGTCTCTGCATGCATGTGCTGGCGACCGTTCGTATCGCCGGCAGCGCGCGCGACCCAGCCGGCACGAAGATGTTTCTGGCATTGAGCTTTACCGACTTCGAGCTGCAGGCGGAGGATGGCGTTCTGCTCCCCAACGTTTTCTGCTATCCGGGTTCGGAGGGGATCGCGTTTGGAAACAGGTGCGGGGAAAAATGCGGAAGGAACACCTCGACGGAAATCGACGCCGTGCGCTCCGTGTTCGAAGATGCTGGTCTGCTCGCAGGTTTCCGCTTCTGCGAAAGCCGCACCGATGGCCCTCCGGGTTACGAAGTGGTTCGTGTCTATGCGATTCCAATGCATGGAAATGAGGCGTGCTGATGGTCGTGCCAGAACGCCTGATGTTCGAAACCTATCTGTCAGATCCGCAGATCTATGATCGTCTCGAACAGCATTTCCTCGACACCTTTGCGACCGGAATCCAAGCGGCCGGACTGCGTGTTGGAGACTTTCGCAGCCCGCACTACAACACCTTCTTCGTCGATGGCACCAAGGATCGCGATGCCAACCCGATCTTCTCCGCCAAGCACCTGCCCAGCGGCCACATCGTCCGTATCGTCATTTTCGATAGTTCGCCTGAATACAGCGAAGTCCATAAGCGGGTGGGAGACAACGACGAAAAGGACGAGCTCTGCCTGTTCATAACGTTGCCGGGCATGCAGCGCGCGATGGGCACGGCCCTGGCCTGGGCGCAACAACAGGCGTCGTGACCCGAATCCACGCATGGCGTGGATCTACTGGGGCCATCGCTGGTAGATCCACGCCATGCGTGGATGCCTTTGCTTTCACAACAGCGTCAGGCCTCGCGCAATGCCAATGCCGGGGGCGTGTGCAGGATCCGCCGCGTGCCCAACCAGCCGGCCAGCAGGCTCAGCGCAATACCGAGTAGCCCACCCAGCAGCAGACCCGGCCACGGCGGCAGCAGCGGCAGCTCGAACACCTTCTGCGACACCGCCACGCCTATCACCGCTGCCGCACCCACCGCCAACAGCGCCGCCAGCGCGCCCAGCGCACCGAACTCGACCAGTACCGCGCCACGCAGCTGGCGCCGCGTTGCACCCAGCGTGCGCAGCACCGCGCTGTCATAGCGGCGCTCGCCAGCCGTCGCCTGCAGTGCCGCCAGCAGCACCAGCACGCCGGCCAGCAGGCTGAACACCATCACCAGCTGCACCGCCTGCGCCACCCGTTCCATCACATCGCGCACCTGCGAGATCACCGCATCCACGTCCAGCAGCGACAGGTTCGGCTGCGCGCGCACCAGGGCCCCGAGACCCGCCGCCTGTCCCGCCGGCAGGTGGAACGCCGACAGCAGGTTGTGCGGCGTATCGCCCACCGCATTCGGGTTCAACAGCACGAAGAAGTTCGGCCGGAAGGTGTTCCAGTCGGCCTTGCGCACGCTGGTGACGGTGAACTCGCGCTCCTGTTCGCCCACCGCAATGGTGATGCGATCACCCGGGTACACGCCATAGCGCTTGGCCCAGCCGATCTCCACGGATGCCTCGGCGGCGGTGCTGTCCGGTTTCCAGAACGTGCCGTTGACCAGTGTGTTGGCCGGCGGGAACGTGCTGCGCCAACTGAAGTTCAGTGGCCGGTTCTCGTCATCGTCGTCGCGCTGTCCTTCGCCCTGCGGCTGGGTGTCGTCGGCCGGCGTGCGGTCCACCCGCAGCGGTGGTTTGCCGTTGATTGCGATCAGGCGGCCGGTGGCCATCGGTTCGATGCTGGCATCATCCGCACCCAGGCCCTGCAGCGCGGCCAGCACGCTGTCGCGCTGCTCGGGCTGGATGTTGATCAGGAAGTAGTTCGGCGTGTCCGCGGGGAGGCGCTCGCGCCACTGCTGCAGCAGGCCGGGGCCGATCACCGCCAGCAACAGCAGGGCGCACAGCGACAGAGACAGCCCCACCAGCTGCATCACCGCCAGCATCCGCCGCCGTGTCAGCGCCGCCAGGCCCAATCGCCAGTTGCCGTGCAGGCGGTGCTGCAGGCCACGCAGCAGCTGCAGCAGCAGGAACCCGACCACGCCTGCGGCGACCGCCAGCCCGGCCAGCCCACCCAGCACCCACAGGGCCAGCTTCAGATCACCGGTGACCTGCACCGCCAGTACCAGGCTGGCGGCCAGTGCGGCCACATAGGCCAACAGCGAAGCAGGCGGCAAGGCGGCGAACGAGCGGTTGAGCACACGCATCGGCGGCACGCCACGCAGGCGCAGCAGCGGCGGCAGTCCGAAGCCGAACAGCAGCAACAGGCCAATCCCCGCGCCGGTCAGCGCAGGCATCGCTTCGGGCAACGGCAGGCGTTGCGGCACCAGGCTGCCCAGTACCTGCACCAGTCCTTCCTGCGCCGCCATGCCCAGGCCGATGCCGATCGCACAGGCCGGCACGGCCAGCATCAGCAGCTGCAGGGCCAGGCCAGCCAGGATGTCGCGCTGGCGTGCGCCCAGGCAGCGCAGGATCGCCACCTGGTCGATGCGACGCAGGGCGAACCGGTTGGCCGCCAGTGCGGTGGCCACGCCGGCCAGCAGCACCGCCAGCAGCGCGCTCAGGCCGAGGAAACGACCGGCCAGGTCGAAGGCCTGGCGCACCCCGCGCTGGGTATCGTTCACGCTGAGCAGGCGCATGCCCTTCACCTGCGGCAGCAGCCATTGCCGGAATGCAGCGATATCGGTGGCCGGGCCGGCGAACATCAGCCGGTAGTTGATACGGCTGCCGGGGCCGAGCAGGCCGGTGCCTTCCACATCGGCGCGGTTGACCAACAGGGTCGGCGACAGCGTCAGCAGGTCGCCGCCGGCATCGGGCTCGGATTCGATGATGCCGGCAATGCGCAGCGTGCCTGCACCAAATTCCAGATCGTCGCCGGCCTTCAGGCCCAGCGCCTGCAGCAGGCGTGGATCGGCATAGGCCTGGCCCTTGGCCGGCATCCCGGCATCGGCGATCAGCGCGCCGCCCGGCGTGGCGCGCACGCGCAGCGCGCCACGCAGCGGATAGCCTGCTTCCACGGCCTTGATGCTGGCCATCTGGCTGGCATCGCCCTGGAACAGCACGCTGCCGAAGCTGGCCAGCCGCGTGTGCGCGAGGCCGCGTCGCTGCGCCTCGTCGGCGAATGCCGCAGGCGGGTCATCGCGCCCGGACACGCCGAGGTCGCCGCCGAGCATTTCCGCGGCGCTACCGGTCAGGGCCAGGTTGACCCGGTTGACCAGCGTGCCCACCGCCGTCATCACCGCCACGCCCAGTACCAGGGCGGCGAAGACGGTCAGCAGGTCACCGGCGAGGGCTTCGCGGCGCAGTGCGCGCCACGCATGCCGCAGCAGGTTCATGCGTCCACTCCATGTTCCACCGGCTGCAGGCGGCCGTTGTCGATGCGATGGATGTACTGGCAGCGCTGCGCCAGGCGCAGGTCGTGGGTGACCAGCACCAGCGTGGTACCGCTGCCGGCATTGAGTTCGAACAGCAGATCGCTGATGTGCTGGCCGGTGGCCTGGTCCAGCGAACCGGTGGGCTCGTCGGCGAACAGGATGCGCGGGCGGCTGACGAACGCGCGGGCGAGGGCCACACGCTGCTGCTCGCCGCCGGACAACTGCCGCGGATAGTGGCGGGCGCGGTGCGATAGCCCGACCGCAGCCAGCACCTCGTCCACCCGCGTGCGGTCCTCGCGCCCGGCCAGTTCCAGCGGCAGCGCGATGTTCTCGGCCGCCGTCAGCGCCGGCAGCAGGTGGAAGCTCTGGAACACGAAGCCGACGTCGCGGGCGCGCAGTTGTGCACGGGCTTCTTCGTCCAATGCCGTCAGATCCTGGCCTGCCAGCGTGATGCGGCCGCGGCTGGGCAGGTCCAGCCCGGCCAGCAGGCCGAGCAGGGTGGTCTTGCCGGAACCGGAGGCGCCGACGATGGCCACGCTGGTGCCTTCATGGACGGTCAGGGTGATGTTGTCCAGTATGTGGACTTCACCCTCCGGGCCATGCACGGATTTGCCGACCTGGTCGACGGCGATGGCGACGGGCGCGCTGCGGGGGGACAGGCTGTCGATGAGGAGACTCCAATGCACAAGACGGGATGGAGCCGGCAAGCCGGCGCAATGATGGTGCTGTTGCTAGGGTTGCTGCTGTTGCCGGCACTGGCGTGTGCCAAAGGTCCGGCCACCGGTACCGTGCTGGTGCTCGGTGACAGCCTCAGTGCCGCCCACAATATCCCGGCCGACGCAGGCTGGGTCAGCCTGCTGCAGCAGCGGGTCAGGCAGCAGTCGAAAACTCCGCCGCGCATCGTCAACGCCAGCATGAGCGGGGAAACCACCGCCGGCGCGCTGACCCGGCTGCCGGGCCTGCTCGCGCGGGAGAAGCCCACGGTGGTGGTGATCGCCCTCGGCGGCAACGATGCGCTGCGCGGCCTGACCCCGGCGCAGGTGCAGGGCAACCTGGAAAAAATGGTGCAGGCCAGCCAGAAGGCCGGTGCCAAGGTGCTGCTGCTGGGCATCGACGTGCCGCCCAACTATGGGCCCGGCTACCGCCAGCGCCTGGCGGCGGCGTACCGGGCCCTGGCCACCCAGTACAAGGTACCGTTGCTGCCGTTCCTGCTGGAAGGCGTGGCCCTGCAGCCGGGCTTGATGCAGGCCGATGGCCTGCACCCGACCGCGCAGGCGCAGCCGAAAGTGCTGGACAACGTATGGCCGCTGCTGAAACCGCTGCTGTGAGCACGCCATCTTCTTTTCATTGACGCAACTTCACATCGCGTGCACCGTCGATCGGGCATGTTTCACAAAGCTGAAGAAAAAGGGATTCTCATGCGTCAGACGAAGGAGACTTCCGGCTTGGTGCTGGTAGTCGAAGACAACCGCAACATCTCCGAGATGATCGGGGAGTACCTGGAAGGCCGTGGCTTCGAGGTGGACTATGCGCAGGATGGCCTGGACGGCTACCGTCTGGCTGCCGAGAACAGCTACGACGTGGTCGTGCTGGACCTGATGCTGCCGCGACTGGATGGCATCGAAGTGTGCCGCCGGCTGCGCAACGATGCGCGCAAGTCGACCCCGGTGCTGATGCTGACCGCGCGTGACACGCTGGATGACAAGCTCACCGGCCTTGGTTTTGGTGCCGATGATTACCTGACCAAGCCGTTCGCGATCCAGGAACTGGAAGCCCGCCTGCGCGCGCTGATCCGCCGCGAACGTCGCCAGGTCGGTTCGGAAGTGCTCAAGGTCGCCGACCTGGTGCTCGATCCGGTCAGCATGCGTGCCACGCGTGCCGGCACCGAGCTGCAGCTGTCGCCGATCGGCCTGCGCCTGCTGACCATCCTGATGCGCGAATCGCCGCGTGTGGTCACCCGCCAGGAAATCGAGCGCGAAATCTGGGGCAACGGCCTGCCTGATTCGGACACGTTGCGCAGCCACCTGTACAACCTGCGCAAGATCATCGACAAGCCGTTTGATCGGCCGCTGCTGCACACCGTGCAGAGCGCGGGCTATCGCATCGCCGATATCGCCCAGCCGATGGCCTGATCGACGTCGTGCCGGTGTTGCAGCAGAACCGGCACGGCTGTGGTCGGCAGGGAAGGGGTGAACGTTCCGGATGCCCGGTCGTCATCGTCCATGCACGATCACGGCACAGCGCGCTGCCTATAATCGCAGCGCTCTGACCGGGATACCGCAATGCCGCACGGCCTGCCGCGCAAGATCCGTATCGCCTTCATCCTGCAAGCCGTGCTGGCCAGCCTGGGTATCCTGCTGGGCGCCTGGCTGGTTTCGCTGGTGATCAAGCACAGCCTGGTCGGCGCTGCCCTGCGCGAAGAAGCGGCGTACTACTGGACGCTGCACGAGGCCTCGCCCGTGCAGCCGCCGCCCAATACCCAGAACATCCGTGGCTACCTGCTGGAACGCGGGCAATCGAGCCTGTCGCTGCCCGCCAACCTGCGCACGTTGGAACCGGGTTTCCACGAACTGCCCGACGACGATCAGCTGGTGCTGGTCGACGCCCGCGAAGAGGGCCGCCTGTACCTGGTGTTCCTGCGCTCGCGCGCGGAGATGCTGGCGTTCTGGTTCGGCATCGTGCCGGTGCTGCTGACCCTGCTGGCGGTGTATGGCGCCTCCTGGATCACCTACCGCGCGTCCAAACGCCTGGTGTCACCGGTGAACTGGCTGGCGCGGCGCGTCTCGCGCTGGGATCCGGGTCATCCGGAAGCGGCCGATCTGGAGCCGAACAAGCTGCCCGCGGACATGCAGGGCGAGACCCGGCAGCTGGCGGCGGCGCTGCATTCGCTGGCCAACCGGGTGACTGCGCACGTGGCACGCGAACGCAACTTCACCCGCGATGCCAGCCATGAACTGCGCACGCCGCTGACGGTCATCCGGGTGGCCAGCGACATGGCGCTGGGCGATGAAAGCCTGGAGCCGCGCCTGCGCCGCAGCCTGCAGCGCATCCAGCGTGCCGGGCGGGACATGGAAGCGGTGATCGATGCGTTCCTGATCCTGGCCCGCGAGGCCGACGTCGAGCCGCAGGTGGAACTGTTCGACGTCAGCGACATCGTCCGCTACGAAGTGGACAACGCCAACGAGCTGCTGGTGGGCCGGCCACTGGCGGTGCACCTGCACAGTGACGCAGCCGTGCAGCTGCATGCACCGCCGCGGGTGCTGCAGGTGGTGGTCAGCAACCTGGTGCGCAACGCCTGCAGCTACACCGACGAAGGTCGCATCGACGTGCACGTGCACAACGACCGGGTGGTGGTAAGCGATACCGGCATCGGCATGTCCGCCGACGCGCTGTCGCGTGCATTCGAGCCGTTCTATCGTGCTGATCCCAGCCGTCCGCAGGGTACGGGCCTGGGCCTGTCGATCGTGCGTCGCCTGTGTGAACGCTTCGGCTGGAAGGTCAGCTTGACCAGCGAGCTGGGCAAGGGCACCGAGGCGACGGTGATTTTCCGCTGAGGGCCGGGCTGCGAAGCAACAGCAACAGCGGACATTCCGTGGGATGGCGGGGCGCTGTGGGTTTGCAGGACACGCCGTAAACCCATCCATGGGGGCTCGATGGCGCCATCCATGGCGCCAACGGTCCTGCAAACCCACAGCGCCCCGCCTTCGACAGGTTCCGCGATCTGCAGTAGATCCACGCCATGCGTGGATGAAGCGTCCCGGTAGTGCCGGCCGCTGGCCGGCAACCCCAGCATCACTCAGTTGCAGTTGACCTTCGGCGCCAGCGCCTTGGTCCAGATCGCATAGCCGGCCGGGGTCATGTGCAGCATGTCCTCGCGGAACAGCGAGGCATCGGGCTGTCCATCGGCCCCCAGCATCGGGGTGTAGATGTCGGTGTAGCCGGTGTTGGGCAGCTTCGCCAGCGCAGCCTTGATCTTCGCGTTGGCGTCGTTGATCGCCGGCAGCAGGTGCGCCCGCGACGGGCTGGGCTTGATGGAGACGTACTCCACCTTGGTCTTCGGCAGGTCGCGATGCACGCGCTGCACGAAGGCCACCACATCGTCGCGTACCTGGGTCGCGCTGCGGCCGCTGTTGAGGTCGTTGTCGCCGGCGTAGAAGAACACCTTGCACGGCGCGTACGGCACGATGGCCTGGCCGGCGTACCAGGTGCTGTCGCGTACTTCCGAGCCACCGAAGCCGCGGTTGAACACCGGTTGCCCCGGGAAGTCCTCGGCCAGGCTGTCCCACATGCGGAAGGACGAGCTGCCAATGAATTCGATGCCGCCGCGCGGCGGCGGATTGGTGCGGTCGGCGGTGGCGAAGGATGCCATGTCGGCGGCCCAGGCCACGTTGGAGACCTGCGCGGGTACCTGCGGCGGCGCCGGCGGGCTCAGGGCCTGGGCCAGCGGCGCGGCCAGCAGGCCAAGCAGGATCAGGCAGGTGCGGGGACGGGTCATCAGGCACTCCGGCAGGGCAGGGGGCATCCATCATAGAAGCTGGTCCGGCCCTGCGCTTGGCCGTGCTGGGCCGTTCGCAGGGCCTCCCGGCGGGGCTTCCGGGCTGCCATTGCCGCCCTTGTGGCAAAATGGGGGCTGTCTGCCTATCCCTGTGCACCCATGATTCCCTGCCGTGCGTCTGAGCGGTCGCTGCGCCGCGCCTCTGTTGCTGGATCCTTCACCCGTGGCTGATCAGTTCGGCCACATGCCCCGCGGCCCGCGCCGCATCTTCCAGGCCGCCCGTTGGTCCTGGCAGGGCCTGCGAGCCGCCTGGCTGCACGAGTCCTCGTTCCGGCTGGAGGTCTACCTGCTGGTGCTGCTGACGCCGCTGGCGATCTGGCTGGGCCAGACACCGGTGGAGCGCGCGCTGATGATCGGCTCGATGCTGCTGGTGCTGGCGATGGAACTGGCCAACTCGGCCATCGAGGCGGTGATCGAGCGCTATGGCGCGGAAATCCATGAACTGGCCGGCCGTGCCAAGGACATGGGCTCGGCGGCAGTGTTCGTGCTGATGATGAACGTGCTGCTGTGCTGGGCCCTGGTGCTGGTGCCGCGGTTGTTCCCGGCCAGCGTCGGCTGATCCTTCTTCCTCCCCCCTTGTTGAAGACTTCCCATGTCCCTTGAGCTTCTCGCCGATCCGAATGTCTGGTTGACCCTGTTCACCTTGAGCGCGCTGGAAATCGTGCTCGGCATCGACAACCTGGTGTTCATCTCCATCGCCGTCAGCAAGCTGCCCGAAGAGCGCCGCCCGTTCGCGCGCCGCCTCGGCATCGCGGTGGCGTGCATCACCCGTATCGGCCTGCTGGTGTCGCTGGCGTACCTGGCGCACATGCAGGCGAACCTGTTCACCGTGGCCGGCATGGGCATCTCCATCCGCGACCTGGTGCTGATCGTCGGTGGCCTGTTCCTGATCATCAAGGGCTGGATGGAGATCAAGGAAATGATCTCCGGTGGCGAGGACGAGGATCCGACCACCACCAAGACCTCGGCCGTGTTTGGCTACGTGATCGCGCAGATCGCGATCATCGACATCGTGTTCTCGCTGGACTCGGTGATCACCGCCGTCGGCATCGCCGACCACGTGCCGGTGATGGTGGCTGCGATCCTGCTGTCGGTGGCGGTGATGCTGCTGGCCGCCAACCCGCTGGGCCGCTTCATCGACGCCAACCCGACCGTGAAGATGCTGGCCCTGGCCTTCATCCTGCTGATCGGTGCGGTGCTGATCCTGGACGGCCTGGACGTGCACGTGCCCAAGCCCTACATCTACGCCGCGATGGGCTTCTCGGTGCTGGTGGAGTGGCTGAACCTGCTGATGCGCCGCCGCGCACGCGAACACCACGTGCCGGGTGCCGGCGACTGGTAAGCATTACCCCGAACCCCCGGCCAGCGCCGGGGGTTCTGTTTTCCGGGCCCCGCTGCGCTCGCCGGGCATGGCCCGGCGCTACCCGGATGGCCGACCTGCCCGCCACTTGTGAATCGGGATCAACACTGTTTTCCCGCGCCGAGGCTTACTCTCGGGCGGCAAAGCGCGCAGGCTACGCGCTCATTTTCCACAGGGCCTGCCCCACGCAGGCAACCCCCATGAATTCCAGAGCCGCTTTGCTGGCACTCGCCGTCGGCGCCTTCGCCATTGGCACCACCGAGTTCACCCCGATGGGCCTGTTGCCGGTCATCGCCAGCGGGGTGGGGGTCAGCATCCCCACTGCCGGCATGCTGATCACCGCCTACGCGGTGGGCGTGATGCTGGGCGCGCCGGTGATGACCCTGCTGATGGGACGCTTCGGCAAGCGCACCGCGCTGATGCTGCTGATGTCGATCTTCGTGGTCGGCAACGTGCTGTCGGCGCTGGCCCCGAACTACGGCCTGCTGTTGCTGTCGCGGCTGGTGACCAGCCTCAATCACGGCGCGTTCTTCGGCATCGGCGCGGTGGTCGCCGCCAGTCTGGTGCCCAAGGAGAAGCAGGCGGCAGCAGTGGCAACGATGTTCATGGGCCTGACCATCGCCAACATCGGCGGCGTACCGCTGGCGACCTGGGTCGGCCAGCAGCTGGGGTGGCGCCTGGCCTTTGCCGGCACTGCCGTACTCGGCGTGGTGGCGATCACCGCGTTGGCGATGGCGCTGCCGCCGTCGGCCGCAGGTGCACGCCCGGATGTTCGACGTGAACTGAAATCGATCATGCAGCCGCAGGTGCTGCTGGCGATGGCGACCACGGTGCTGGGCGCAGGCGCGATGTTCACCCTCTACACCTACGTGGCGCCGGTGTTGACCGAGCTGACCGGCGCGTCGAATGCCTTCATCGCGTTGTCGCTGGCACTGATCGGTATTGGTTTCACCTTCGGTAACGGCATCGGTGGACGCATGGCCGACTGGTCGCTGGACGGCGCCACGCGCATTTTGCTGGCCATCCTGGCGGTGCTGATGTTCGTGCTGCCGCTGGCCTTCATGAGCCACGCGACCGCAGCGCTTGGCGTGTTGCTGTTCGGCGCGGCAACCTTCGCCATCGTGCCGCCGCTGCAGATCCGGGTGATGCAGGCCGCCAGCGAGGCGCCGGGATTGGCGTCGTCGATCAACGTCGGTGCGTTCAACCTGGGCAATGCACTTGGCGCGGCGCTGGGTGGTGCGGTGATCAGCCTGGGGCTGGGCTACGCCGCGATTCCGGTGGCCGGTGGCCTGCTGGCGGCGTCGGCGCTGCTGCTGGCGTGGCTGGGGCGCAGCCGCACTGCGGTGGCCGAAGCCTGCTGAGGGTGGAGGATGGGCCGCGTGCCCTCCGACGCAACGTCCAGAGCCAAACTGGCTCTGGACGACTTTGAGACCAATACGAGGTGGAACTTGATTCCTCAGCGTTTCTCGATCACGGCCTCTTCAGGTCCCCAGCTGTCGTCAGCGACGTCCTGCAATGACCCCGGTATTGTCCAGATGAGTACGCCTGATTCATTGTCGGCGAGACGATCTGCATGAATCCAGAGCTCGGTCCCGGCTCGATTGAATGCGAGGGATTTGATGGTGATTCCTTCTGGAATGGCAAGGCGTGAGGCGTGCTCGCCGGATTCCATGCGCCAGACATCGACGTATCGCCCTTGCGAATCTCCTGTGACCGTCATCGCGAGCAGCCTGCCATGAGCCGTGCGTGCCAGTGCGTAAGTGCCGGATCTTCGTGCCATCTCAAAGGCCGTTTTCCCGCTGGAAAGACGATGGACCCGGAAAAGGCTCTTCAGGTCGATTGGATCAATTGCTTCTGCGACGACCCAGTCACCAGCGGCGCTCCCGAACACCGCGCGCTCTTGGTTTGCCAGCGTTACAGGAAAGCTCTTGACTGCATCGCCTGACGCGGGCGAAACACCTACCAAGCCGCAGCTGGTAAACCAGAAAAGTCCGTCACCCAGGTCAGGTGCGGGCTCCTTGGAACAGGAGTGCAGGTTGCCGAATACGCGCCGGGTCAACGCGGATCTGTCTTTCCAAAGCCACTTCATCTCCACGGATTCTCCTGATCTTGTTTCCATGATTCGCTCAGGAAAGCGGGCCTCTGTTGCCATATGAGATTCCGAGTAGAGATAAGAGTTGCCCTTGACGTCGAGCTGCCATCCGGGAGCCAGGGTGCTCTGCATGCAACGATTGCTTTGGCTCGAACCCACCTCATTACCGCTGATCCGTACTGGACAGGAAGTGAGAACCTGTTGCGTCAGGCTTGGCCGGACCGCTGTCAGAGCCCATAGGCGTCCCTGTCGGTCGACCCTCGTCTCGATGATCGGCTGGGCTCCGCCAATCGGCCGAGCCACAACGCCCCCATCTTTCTTCGCGACGATGTAACCGTAAGAACTGGTGGTGGCTGCGGCGAGGAAGCCATCGGCGCCCTCGCGTCCTGGCGCGATATGGAACTGGTCATCGGACAGCGGACGAATCTGGCCGGCGTTGCTGCCGGGTTGAATTCCCTGGATGGGGTGCCACTGCAATGACATCTTCTCGCCGTCCATCGGCGGGCGCGCGGCGATGCGCCGTACCGGCGCCTCATCGATTGACTTGAATAGATGCGAGATGGCATCCAATGAAGCTTCGGGGCCGACTGGGAGGGTCGATACCAGCGTCTGCACCTCGGCTGAGAACTCCTGGCTGGCGTCGTTCTCTGTGACCAGTTGGGTTTCCCAGTGCGGGTAGGGGACAGCGGTTACCCCGGGAATGGACGCGAAGGCTTTCCATTTGACACGGCGCTCCCCCTGTCGCCTCTCTGCATACCAGAGCAGCGTCTGCGAAGGAGCGCCTGTCAGATCCGTCAGGTCGATCAAAACAACGTGCTTGTCGCCTGATCTGCGTTGTGCGGTGTCAATGTAGGAGCTGGAAAACGTCAGCCGCTTCACGGCCAGATCAGTGAACGCGGCGGCTGCGGAGTCGAGATCGGATGGAGACAGCTGTTCCACTTGGGCACGCCAGCGGGATTTTTCTTCCGGAGCGATGACGCCAGCCGCTGCCGCAGCATCAATCGCAGCAAGATTCTGCGCGAACGCGATTGCACTTTTCTCCGGATGGAAGTGCCCGTAGACCTTCACCCAATCCCGCTCCATGTCCCCCAGGATAGGTTGAGTGTCACCCCTCTGGTGAAATGATCTGGAAAAGTAACCTCGCGCGCGAAGCGCCGTGCTGACCTCCTGCGTGGACGCAGACACGATGTAGGCCTTGCCCGTGTAACTGTCACGCCCTACGTGAAGCACCATGTCCCGGGTCTGGGCATCGGCTGGCGTGGTGAGGACAGGCGCAGGCGTCGGAGCATCCCGTGTGGGATCCGGGGTCGGCCGGGCGCAAGCCGAAGGCATGATCAGAGCGATGACCGCTGCTTTTAAAAAATGATTCTGCATGATGAGGTCGATGTCCATTTCCCGGCCGATGGCCGCTGCATCTGGGGAGCTCGGGCGGTTCAAGTGCGAGATCCGTGCACTATCAGATGCGTAATTTGTGAGGGCCATGCAACAAGTACGAAATGAGCCCGTAACTGACCTGCCAGTGGGACCGTGCTGGCGGAAGGCGCAAGCCCAGAGCAGAGCGGCCCCCAGGCCCGGCGCTGGTGCGCTGACGCGGCCCAGGCAATGCGCCAGATCCTAGTCATCAGCGCCCTGCAGGCTTGGGCCAGTTGGCCCTGCCGGAGTTCTGTTCATCTCCACACGCCCGTTAACACCGACCATGGCATGCTCGACGCTCAGTCCACCCGGAGCCTTGGCCATGCGCCTGTTGACCCGCCTCATTCCCCTGTTGCTGCTGGCCTCCCTGCTGTCCGGCTGCGGCTACAACGCCATCCAGCAGAAGGACGAAGCGGTCAAGGCCAGCTGGTCCGAAGTGCTCAACCAGTACAAGCGCCGCGCCGACCTGGTGCCGAACCTGGTGCAGACCGTGAAGGGTTTCGCCAGCCAGGAAGAGCGCGTGCTGACCGAAGTCACCAATGCCCGCTCGCGCGTTGGCCAGATCAACGTCAACGCCGACGATGAAGCCTCGCTCAAGCAGTTCCAGCAGGCCCAGGGCGAACTCGGCAGCGCGCTGTCGCGCCTGCTGGTGGTCACCGAGAACTACCCGGTGCTCAAGTCCGACCAGAACTTCCGCGATCTGCAGGCGCAGCTGGAAGGTACCGAGAACCGCATCACCGTCGCCCGTGGCCGCTACATCCAGCAGGTGCAGGACTACAACACCTACATCCGCTCGTTCCCGCAGCTGATCACCGCGAAGATCTTCGGCTACCAGCCCAAGCCGAACTTCACCGTGGAAAACGAAGCGCAGATCTCCAACGCGCCGGCGGTTGATTTCGGCAACGCGCCGCAGCAGCAGCCCGCCCCGGCCCCGGGCCACTGACCGATGCGCTTGGCGACCACGCTGCTGGCCCTGTTGCTGTGGCTGCCGTTGGCCGTGCAGGCGCAGACGCTGGCGCCGATCCCGGCGCTGGATTCGCCGGTGGTCGATACCACCGGCACCCTGGATGCCGCTCAGAAGCAGGCGCTGGTGCAGCAGGCGCTGGACCTGCAGCAGCGCAAGGGCAGCCAGATGCAGGTGCTGGTGGTGCCGACCACGCAGCCGGAAGACATCGCCCAGTACACCACCCGCGTGTTCGACCAGTGGCAGATCGGCCGCAAGGGCGTGGATGACGGCGTGCTGCTGGTGGTGGCCAAGGACGATCGGCGGGTGCGCATCGAACCGGGTTATGGCCTGGAGGGCGCGATTCCCGATGCGATCGCCAACCGGGTGATCCAGGAGTACCTGGTGCCACGTTTCCGCGCCAATGACTATGCCGGTGGCATCACCGACGCCACGGCGATGCTGGTGAAGATCATCGACGGCGAACCGCTGCCGGCGCCGGTCAGCAGCCAGCAGGGGCGTGCGCCCGAGGGCGGCGGCGATACCTGGTTCCTGGCGCTGTTCATCGGCGTGTTCGCCGGCAGCATCCTGCGTGGCGTGTTCTCACGCGTACCGCGTCCGCTGCGCGGCCTGCTGGGGGGCGCCGGTGCGGCCGTTGCTGCCTTCCTGTTCACCTCCACGCTGCTGGCCAGTGGCCTGGCCGGCGTGGTTGGCCTGGTGGTGGCGATGCTGTCCGGCCATCCGGGGCGCTTCGCCGGCGGTGGCGGCTGGGGTGGAGGCAGTTGGGGCGGTGGCGGCTTCGGCGGCGGTGGCGGATTTGGCGGTGGCGGCGGCTGGGGTGGCGGCGGTGGCCGTTCCGGCGGCGGCGGCGCGTCGGGGGGCTGGTGATGATCCAACGTCTGTGCAGGCATCTGTTTTCGCCATCGGTACGCCGGGCGTTTCCGCCGGCCACGCTGCAGGCGATCACCGAGGCGATCGCCGCGGGCGAGCGGCGCCATGGCGGCCAGGTGATGTTCGCCGTCGAGGCCGATCTGCCGCTGCACGCGCTGTGGCACAAGGTCACCCCGCGGCAGGCGGCCGAGCATGCGTTCGCCCGCCTGCGCACCTGGGATACCGCGCACAACAACGGCGTGCTGATCTACCTGCTGCTGGCCGACCATGCCATCGAGATCGTCGCCGACCGCGGCCTGCAGGGGCGGGTCGCGCCCGAGCAATGGCAGCGGGTCTGTACCCACCTGCGCGAGGGCCTGCGCGGCTCCCAGCCGGTGGCGGCGCTGCGCGATGCCATCGATGAGGTTTCCACCCTGCTGGAAGGGCACTTTCCGGCGTCGGCGCGGTCCGATCAGGACGGCCTGCCGGACACGCCGCAGATCCTGGGCTGAAGCCTGGCAATCGCGTGACCGGGGCCGCCGCGAGGCCGCTCCCGGGCGGCGCTAGAATATCGGCATCCCTGCAAGGCGCCCTTCATGATCTATTTCCACGACATCGACCCCATCGCCCTTTCGTTGGGACCGATCAAGGTGCACTGGTACGGCATCATGTACCTGCTCGGCTTCACTGCCGCCTGGCTGCTGGGGCGCAAGCGCATCGCCGACAGGCGCCTGCCGGGGGTCGATGCCAACGGCTTCTCCGACCTGCTGTTCTACGCCATGCTCGGCGTGGTGCTGGGCGGGCGCATCGGCTACATGCTGTTCTATGCGCTGGGTGATTTCCTGCATAACCCGCTGCTGCTGTTCAAGGTGTGGGACGGCGGCATGAGCTTCCACGGTGGCCTGCTGGGTGTGATCGCCGCCTGCTGGTGGTGGTCGCGCAAGCACGCGCTGCACTTCTTCGACACCATGGATTTCATGGCGCCGCTGGTGCCGCTGGGCCTGGGCTTTGGCCGCATCGGCAACTTCATCGGCGCCGAGCTGTGGGGCAAGTACACCGACGGCAGCTGGGGCGTGGTGTTCCCGTCCGGCCTGCCGGCACCGCTGAACCAGCTCGACCACGCCACCCTGCAGTCGCAGTTCGCCAGCGGTGCGCTCAACCCGTTCGCCCGCCACCCGTCGCAGCTGTATGAAGCGCTGCTGGAAGGGCTGGTGATGTTCGTGGTGTTGTGGACGGTGTCGGCCAAGCCGCGCCATCGCTATCTCATCGGCGGCCTGTTCGCGCTGCTGTACGGCATCTTCCGCTTCGCCGTGGAGTTCGTGCGCATGCCCGACAACGGCGTCTATGTGGCCTTCGGCTGGCTGACCAAGGGCCAGATCCTGTGCGTGCCGCTGATCGCCTTCGGGCTGGTGCTGCTGGTGATGTCGCGCCGCGCGCCGGTGCTGCAGCCGCAGCCGCTGGTGGTGGCGGAGGGCAAGGCATGAAGGCCTACCTGGACCTGCTCTCGCACGTGCTTGAACACGGCGCGGAGAAGAGCGACCGCACCGGCACCGGCACCCGCAGCGTGTTCGGCTGGCAGATGCGCTTCAACCTCAACGACGGCTTTCCGCTGGTCACCACCAAGAAGCTGCACCTGCGCTCGATCATCCACGAGCTGCTGTGGTTCCTGAAGGGCGATACCAACATCGGTTACCTCAAGGACAACCAGGTGCGTATCTGGGACGAGTGGGCCGACGACAACGGTGACCTCGGCCCGGTGTACGGCAAGCAGTGGCGCAGCTGGGCCACGGCCGACGGCGGCAGCATCGACCAGATGCAGTGGCTGGTGGAGGAGATCAAGCGCAACCCGGATTCGCGGCGGCTGGTGGTCAGTGCCTGGAACGTGGGCGAGCTCTCGCAGATGGCGCTGATGCCGTGCCACAACCTGTTCCAGTTCTATGTGGTGGACGGCAAGCTCAGCTGCCAGCTGTACCAGCGCAGTGGCGACATCTTCCTCGGCGTACCGTTCAACATCGCCAGCTACGCACTGCTGACCCACATGGTGGCGCAGGCCACCGGCCTGGGCGTGGGCGATTTCGTGCACACGCTGGGCGATGCGCACCTGTATTCGAACCACTTCGAGCAGGCCCGCGAGCAGTTGTCGCGTGAACCGCGCGCGCTGCCGACGCTGTGGTTGAACCCGGGAGTGACCGATCTGTTCGGCTTCCAGTTCGATGACATCCGCATCGACGGCTACGATCCGCATCCGGCGATCAAGGCGCCGGTGGCGGTGTGAGTACGATGAAGCTGTCGATGGTGGTGGCGCTGGATCGCAATCGCGGCATCGGCCAGGGCAATGCCATGCCCTGGCACCTGCCGGACGACTTCAGGCACTTCAAGGCGCTGACCTTGGGCAAGCCGATCCTGATGGGACGCAGGACCGCCGAATCGATCGGCCGCGTGCTGCCGGGTCGGACCAACCTGGTGCTGACCCGCAGCGGCCAGGTGCCGTTCGAGGGCATGCGTGCGGTGGCCTCGCTGGACGAGGCGAAAGCGATTGCACAAGGCGAGGGCGCCAGCGAACTGTGCATCATCGGCGGTGGCGAGATCTTCCATCAGCTGCTGGACCAGGCCAGCGATCTGTACCTGACCTGGGTCGATGCCGAAGTGCCGGCCGACACCCACTTCCCCGAGGTGGACGCGCAGGACTGGCAGGAAGCGAGCAGCGAGCCGCACCCGGCTGACGAACGCCATGCCTACGCGTTCCGCTTCGTGCATTACGTGCGCCGCTGAGCGCGGAGTCCTGTAGAGCCGAGCCATGCTCGGCTGCTTTTGGCGGACACAAATCGCAGCCGAGCATGGCTCGGCTCTACAGCACCGCCTCACTCACGGCATCCGGTAGTGCCCGATGATCGCGTGCTGGAACAGCAGGTTTTCTTCCCGCGTGCCCCGCGCGATGTTGTGCAGCACCAGCGGCGTGCCGTCGGCCAGGCGCCGGTCGGAGACGATGCCCACGTGCAGCAGGCCGTTGCCGTTGAGCTTCCAGGCCACGATGTCGCCGGCAGCGAAGTCGTTGCCGCGGTCACTGATCGGCTGCTGCCAACCCTGGCGATCAAACCAGCGCATCAGGTTGGGCACGCGCCGATGGTCGATGTTCCGATCCGGTCGTGACAGCCCCCACAGCGCCGGATAGGCGCTGAAATCAGCGCGCATGTCTTCGTTCACGCGGACCTGCAGGTCCAGCCCTTGCGTACGCAGGGCGCGGACCACTACGTCGGTGCATACGCCGCGATCAGCGGGCACGTCGCCACCGGGGTAGGCCAGCACCTGATAGGCCGGGTCGTAGCGGGTGGTGACGCCGATCTGCGCGCGCGCGGCAGCGACCAACGGTGGAGAAGGTGTGGGAGCCGGTGCAGGGGCGGTGGCATTGTCGTCGCCGACGGTCGCTGGCGACGACGAGGGCTGGCAGCCGCTGGCCAGGGCCAGCGTCAGCAGCAGCACCGTCCATGGTGCGCGGTTGCCTGGCTTCATGCCGAAGGAGGCGCGCCGTTGTTGTTGCCGCCACCACCACCACCACCACCACGGCGGCGGCGGCGGCGCGGACCACGGTTGCCGGGGGCGCCAGCCGTTGCAGCGTTGCCGTTGCCCTGGCCACCGTCCTTGCCTTGCCCTGCGGTGCGCTCATGTGCGGGCCGCGCAGGCGGCCGTGCGTTGGCGACCGGTGCCGGCACGTCACGTCCCGGGACCTGCACCACACGCAGTTCATCGGTGTCGAGCTGGATCGCGGTGAGCTTGCCGCCCCACACGGCGCCGGTGTCGATCGCGTGGATGCCCTGGGTGATGGTCAGGCCCAGCGCAGACCAGTGGCCACAGACCACCTTCAGGTCGCGCTCGACCCGGCCCGGCACTTCGAACCAGGGATACAGCCCCTGTTCCTGGGTGCCCGGCGTGCCCTTGTCCTCGATGCCGATACGGCCGCGCGAGGTGCAGTAGCGCATGCGCGTGAGCACGTTGATGATTGCCCGCGAGCGCTCGTAGCCGGTCAGGTTCGGCGCCCAGCTGGGCTTGTCGCCGTACATGTTGCGGAACAGCTTGCGGTAGCCGGCGCCATGCAGCTGCACTTCCACTTCGGCCGCATGCTTCTCGGCCATCTGCGTGGTCCACTTCGGGGCCAGGCCGGCATGCACCATCATCCAGCCAAGCTCACGGTCCACGTGCACCAGCTTCTGCAGCCGCAGCCAGTCCAGCAGCACGTCACGGTCTTCGGCCTGGACGATACGCAGCAGGTCCGGGTTGACCTTGCGCTGTTCCTCTTCGGTGCGCGCACCGACGGCCAGCAGCGAAAGGTCGTGGTTGCCGAGCACCACCACGCTGTGTTCGCGCAGCGAATGCACCAGCCGCAGCGTTTCCAGCGACTGTCCGCCGCGGTTGACCAGGTCGCCGCAGAACCACAGGGTGTCCTGCGCCGGATCGAAGCGGATCTTTTCCAGCAGGCGCTGGGTTACGTCATAGCAGCCTTGCAGGTCGCCGATCGCCCATACACTCATCGTTCGGCCTCCGTGTCAGTGCAGGGTGCGCGGGATGGCCAGCACGAAGGGTGCGACCGGCGCGGCGAATTCGGTGCCATCGTCGGCCACCATGTCGTAATGGCCCTGCATCGTGCCGTGCTCGGTGCCGAGCATGACACCTGAGGTGTAATGGAAGTCTTCACCCGGACGCAGGCGCGGCTGTTCGCCGATCACGCCATCGCCATCGACATGCTCGACGCGGCCGTTGGCATCGGTGATGCGCCAATGGCGTGCGACCAGGCGGGCGGCAACGCGGCCCTGGTTGTGGATGCGGATCGTATAGGCGAACGCATAGCGACCGTCTTCCGGTGCGGATTGGTCGTCGAGGAAGCGCGGGGCGACTTCGACGGAGATGGCATAAACGTCAGCGTCTTCCATACCGGCAGTGTAATCAGGTGGCATTGGCCAAAGCGATGAATTCAGCCACGTCCAGCTGTTCGGCGCGGGCGTCGGGACGCACGCCGGCGGCCACGAACTGCTCGGCGCTGACCACGTTGTTCAGGGCATTGCGCAGGGTCTTGCGGCGTTGGCCGAAGGCGGCCCTGACCACGTCGGCGAAGCGCTTGTGGTTCTTGATGTTGATCGTGGCCGGATCGCGCGGTATCAGCCGCACCACGGCCGAGTCGACCTTCGGCGGCGGCCTGAACGCACCCGGCGGCACCACGAACAGCGAGGTCACCTCGCAGTAGGCCTGCAGCATCACGCTGAGGCGGCCGAACACCTTGCTGCCGGGACCGGCGGCCATGCGATCGACCACTTCCTTCTGCAGCATGAAGTGCATGTCGGAAATCACCGCAGCGTGTTCCAGCGCGTGGAACAGGATCGGCGAGGAGATGTTGTAGGGCAGGTTGCCGACCAGGCGGATCGGCTGCCCATCGGCCAGCTCGGTGAAGTCCACCCGCAGCACGTCGCGGTTGACGATGGTCAGCTCGCCCAGCGGTTCGGCGGCGGCGGTCAACGGCGCGATCAGGTCGCGGTCGAACTCGATCACCGTCATCTTCGGGTGCACGCGCAGCAGCGGCAGGGTGATCGCACCCTGGCCCGGGCCGATCTCGACCAGGCGGTCGCCGTCGCTGGGATTGACCGCCATCACGATCTTGTCGATGTAGTAGCGGTCGGCAAGGAAGTGCTGGCCGAGCTGCTTCTTGGCCGGGGCGGAAAACACCGGGCCGGAGGGGGAATGCGGGGAAGTCATGTGCTCAGTGTACGTTGCCGTGCCAGCCGCGCACACAGCGTTGTGGCGGCCTGCAGGCTGGAAGGATCGGCAATGCCGCGGCCGGCAAGATCCAGCGCGGTGCCGTGGTCGACCGCCACGCGCGGGTAGGGCAGGCCCAGGGTCAGGTTCACCGCCTGCTCGAAGCCGGAGTACTTCAGCACCGGCAGGCCCTGGTCGTGGTACATCGCCAGCACGGTGTCGAAGCCGGCCAGCTTGGCCGGCAGGAACGCGGTATCGGCCGGCAGCGGACCGATCAGGTCCATGCCCTCGCTGCGCAGGCGCTGCAGCAGCGGGATGACCAGATCCAGTTCCTCGCGACCGAGGTGGCCGTCTTCGCCTGCGTGCGGGTTCAGGCCCAGCACGGCGATGCGCGGTGCGGCCAGGCCGAACTCGCGGCGCAGCGCGGCATGCACGGTGCGCAGGGTATGTTCCAGACCGGGCGCGGTGATCGCATCGGCGACCTCGCGCAGCGGCAGGTGGGTGGTGGCCAGGGCCACGCGGACGATGTCGTTGGCCAGCATCATCACCACCTTCACTCCGGCCTGGTCGGCCAGCAGTTCCGTGGTGCCGCTGTAGGCGATGCCGCCCTGGTTGATCACCGCCTTGTGCACCGGGCCGGTCACCACGCCGTGCAGTTCACCGGACAGGCAGGCCTGGCCGGCACCCAGCAGGGCGCCGATCACCGCGCCTGCGTTGGCAGGGTCGGCATGGCCGAAACGGCTGGGGGCGCTGTTGGCGACGGCGCGCAGGCGCAGGTCGCCGGGGACGCGGGCATGCGCGTCCTCGGGCAGCAGTTGCAGGGGCAGGTTCAGCGCGGCAGCGGCCGCGCGCAGGGTGTCCGGATCGGCGAATGCCAGCAGCCGGCAATCATCGCGCGGCTGCTGGACCAGTCGAACACACAGCTCCGGGCCGATCCCGGCGGGCTCGCCCGGTACCAGAGCGAGCTCGGGGAGCATGGCTCAGGACTGCGGCGGCGTGGCGGTATTTTCCGCCCGGTCACCGCTGCGGAAGCTGACGTAGGCTTCGCCACGCAGTTCCTGCAGGAAGCGGTTGTATTCGTCTTCCAGCTTGCGGCGGCCGATGGTCTCGCGGACCTGGGCGCGCTGGTTGTCGCTGCCGACGTCGGTCTGGCGGGTGCCTACGCGCTGCACGATGTGCCAGCCCGCATCGGTGCGGAACGGCTGGCTGACGCCGCCGTCCTGGATGCCTGCCACCTGCTGGCCGAAGGCCGGGCCGAACGCATCGGCCGGGAACCAGCCCAGATCGCCGCCCTGGCCCTTGCTGTTGGTGTCCTCGGACGATTCCTTGGCCACCTGCTGGAAGTCGGCACCGCCGGCAATGCGGGCGCGCAGGGTGTCGATCTTGGCCTTGGCGGCCGCGTCGGACTGGGCATCGTCCACGCGCACCAGGATATGGCGGCCGTGGTACTCGGTGACGGTGTGGGTGCCTGCCGCCGCGCTGGCGTCACGCACTTCCACCAGCTTCAGCAGCTGGAAGCCGCTCGGGCCGCGGATCGGACCGACCACTTCGCCGGGCTTCATCTGCTGCATCGTCTGTGCGAACGCCGCCGGGATTTCATCCAGGGTGCGCCAGCCGAGGTCGCCGCCTTCCAGTGCATTGGGGCTGTCGGAATAACGCACGGCCGCCGCATTGAAGTCCAGTTCGCCCTTGTCCAGCAATGCCTTCACGCCGTCGGCCTTCTTCTGGCCGGTGGCGATCTGCTCGGCGCTGGCGCCATCGGGCAGGGCGACCAGGATGTGTGCCAGGTGGAACTGGTTGCCGGCGTCGGCCTGCTGCTTCAGGGCCGCATCGACCTCGCCTTCGCTGACGCTGATGCGGCTCTGCGCAAAGCTCTGGCGCAGGCGCTGCACGGTGATCTCGTCACGCACCGAGGCGCGGAAATCGTTGAAGTCGATGCCGTCATGGGCCAGGCGCTGACGCAGGGCATCCAGGGTCGAACCATTCTGCTGGGCGATGGCGTTCATCGCTTGGGTCAGTTCCTGGTCGCTGACGCGGATGCCGCTGCCCTGGGCGCGGGCCACCTGCAGCTTGACCAGCACCAGGCGCTCCAGCACCTGGCGGCTGAGCACATCATCCGGGGGCAGCTGGGCCTCGCGGCCGGCGTACTGCGCCTTGATGTTGGCGATCGCACGCTGGAGCTCGCTCTGCAGGATCACGTCCTCATCGACGACAGCAGCGATGCGGTCCAACGGCTGGGCCTCCTGCGCAATGACCTGCAGGGGGGCGGACACGCTGGACACCGCCAGAAGCGATGCGAGGAGAACGGGGAAGCTCTTGGTCATGGGATCTGATTCGGATCGTAGTCATCGCGGGCCGCTCCGGTGTTGCTGGGCGGCACGAGATAGAGGTCGTCGCGGTTGTAGCCGAGGATAGCACGGCGCAAAGTGCGGTCCGTGTCCTGGCCGAGGGAGCTCAAGCCCTTGAGCACGAACTCGAGCTGGATGGAGTTGTTCATTTCGCCTTCGCGGTTGCGTACGTAGCGGCGGGCCACGGCGCGCACGGCCAGGCAGCAGCTGTCCCACTGTACGCCACCGATGATTTCCAGCGGTTCCTTGTCCTGCAACGAATAGTAATAGCGGCCCACCAGGCTCCAGCGCTCGTTCAGCGGGTACAGGAACGACAGGTCGGCCTGTTCCAGCAGGGTGCGGTCGTGCTTGTTGGCGGTGGCCGGGGCACCGGAATTGATGCGGTAACGGTAGGTCAGGTTGACCACGCCGTCGTTGGACATCAGGTAGCGGGCGCGCACGCTGGCCAGATCCTCGCGCTTGTACTTGGGATCCCACTGATAGGTGGCACCCAGCGTCCAGCGGTCGTTGATCATGTAGTTGCCGTCGGCGATCCACGCCGACTTGCCCTTTTCCACCGGTGCGCCACCGGGGACCACCGTCACCCGCGATTCGTCGAAGTACTGGATCTGGCCGATCGAGGCCGAGAAGCGTTCCTTGCCGGTGGTCTGGTCGATGAAGCGGGTGCCCAGCGCCAGGGTCAGCTGGTTGGCGTCGTTCTGGCGATCTGCGCCGGTATAGCGAGAATCGCGGAACAGCTGGCCCCAGCTGAAGGTGAAGTCGCGGGTATCGAAGATCGGCAGCTCGTCCTGGTTGCGGTAGGGCGTGCGCAGGTAGAACAGGCGCGGCTCCAGGGTCTGCAGGAACGACTTGCCGCCGAGGGTGGTCTCGCGGTCGAAGAACAGGCCGGCATCCAGGCTGGCGATCGGCAGGCTGCGGCTGGGCGAGGTATTGCCGCGCAGCTGTTCGGGGGTGGCGGTGTTCGGGTCGATGCCCTGCGAGCGCAGAATCTGCCCGCGGATGCCGTTCACGCCATCAACCAGGCCACGGTCCAACTGGTAGGCGGTATAGCGGTAAGCCAGCGTAGGCGTGACATACCACGCCGCGCCGCTGATCGGGAACGACACGTACGGCTTCACGTCCAGTCGCGAGCCGCCGCTGACACCGATGCCGTCGGTCTGCCGGCTGCCGTTGCGGGTGTACTGCAGGTCGGGTCCCGCATCGGCGCCGTACTTGAAGTTGATGTCGTCGTGGGTGAAGCGCACGGCCTCGGCGTAGACACCGGTCTCCAGCCACGGCAGCAGCGGCTTGTCCCAGTTGAAATACAGGCGCGGCTGGCGGTTGTAGGCCAACGCACTTTCGTTGAGGGTGTAGTCGGTCAGCTGCCAGCGGTCGGCCATGATGCCGGCCGTCCAGTTCTTGCCGGTGCCGTACAGACCGACGGTGCTCTGCAGGTTCGAGGCGGTGACGCCCACCAGGCGGTTGGCGAAGTCTTCCACGTAACGCTCGTCGCTGACCCAGGCCAGGTTGGCGCGGGCCTGCCAGTGGTCGTCGAGGTTGTGGTAGCCGCCGAACATCACCCGGCCGCGGTCGCGGTCGCGCAGCTTGTCGTTGGGCATGAACGCGGTCAGCAGTTCGCCGCGGCCGCCTTCATAGAGGTAGCGGAACTCGTTGTCGAGCATCAGGCCGCGCCGGCTCATGTAGCGCGGGGTCAACGTGTCGTCGTAGTTCGGCGCCAGGTTGAAGTAGATCGGCTGTGCGTAATCGAAACCGTTGCGCCCGGACATGCCCAGCTGCGGGAACAGCAGGCCGGTCTTGCGCCGGTCATCGATCGGGAACTTGAAGTAGGGTGCCCACAGCACAGGCACCTTGCCGATCCGCAGCACCGCGTTGCGGGCGGTGCCGAAGCCTTCATCGTTGTCGACTTCGATTTCCGGGGCGGTCAGCTTCCACACCGGCTGCGACGGGTCGCAGGTGGTGTAGGTGGAGCGGTGCATCTGCCCGACCGCGCCCTGCAGGTCGACCGATTCGGCTTCGCCGTTACCGCGGCGGGACACCAGCTGGTACTGGATGTCGGTGATCTTGTGGGTGTCGCTTTCCTGGTTGCCCTCGGCGCGCTTGGCGACCATCCGGATCGAGGCATCCTGATAGCGGACATTACCGTCGGCGACGTAGTTGCCGCTTTCGGTATCGAAACTGAGTTTGTCGGTACCGACGAACTGGTCGCCCCGGCGCAGCGCCACATTGCCCTGGTACTGCGGCACGGTGGTGGTGCCCAGCAGCTGGTCGCCCTCGATGTCGGTGGGCTGCTGTTCGCGCGCAGCGCTGGCGGCAGCCTTGTCCTGGCCGGGCACCGGCGTCGGCGCGTCGGTGAACGCAGGGATCACGTCGGTGGCCGGGCAAAGGCCCCAGTTGAGCGGCTTGTCATCAGCCCATGCCGGAAGGCAGACGGCGATGCTCAGGGGCAGGGGAAGCAGGCGGAGGGCTCGGCGCACGCGGTTCGGATTCGGGCGAAAACGGACGGTAGCTTGCCCCATCCCTTGCATAGGGGCAATGAAGGCCTCCCCGGATTGCCGGTTCGGGTTCATCCAGGCCCGTTGCCGGAAGGCGTCGCCATCAGTGCCTGCAGGTGGGCCACGCTGCACTCGGCCAGGGCCTGCAGGTCGTATCCACCCTCCAGCATCGACACCACCCGGCCAGCGGCATGGCGGCGTGCCAGCGCGTGCAGTTCGCGGGTGATCCAGGCGAAATCGTCGGTTTCCAGCATCAGGTCGGCCTGCGGATCGCGCAGGTGGGCATCGAAGCCGGCCGAGATCAGCAGCAGCTGGGGGCGGAAGTCGTCGATCGCCGGCAGCATCTCGTCGGCCCAGACATTGCGGAAACGGAAGCCACCACTGCCCGGTGGCAGCAGGATGTTCATCAGGTTGCCGGCACCGCGGTCACGGCGCAGGCCGGACTCGGGGAACAGCCCTGCCTGATGGGTGCTGTAGTAGGACACCCGGGCGTCGTGCTGGAAGATGTCCTGGGTGCCGTTGCCGTGGTGGACATCGAAGTCGACCACCGCGATCCGCTCCAGACCGTGCCGGTCGCGGGCGTAGGCGGCGGCAATGGCGATGTTGTTGAGCAGGCAGAAGCCCATCGCGGTACTGCTGGTGGCATGGTGGCCGGGCGGGCGTACCGCGCAGAAGGCCAGGGGATCCTCACCCAGCATCACCGCATCGACGGCCGCGACCCCTGCGCCGGCGGCATGCACCGCGGCGCTGGCCGAGCCTGGCGAGGTCCAGGTATCCATGTCCAGCTGGCGCAGCGGCGCGGTCTGCGGTTGCAGCACCAGATCCAGCAGCGCGCTGTCGTGGACACAGGTCAGTTCACCGAACTTGGCCGGCGGTGCTTCGCGCCAGTCCAGTTGGCCGGGGAAGGCCTCGTGCAGTGCGTCGAGCACCACCTGCAGGCGTTGCGGGCATTCAGGATGGCCTGGGCCGGGATCGTGCAGCAGGCAGGCGGGATGGGTGAAGGCCAGCATGGCGGCTCAGCGCTGGCGATGCTGTGGCTGCCACAGCGCTTCGCCGTGGCCATCGGCCCGTGCCAGCACCCGCGCCAGCACGAACAGCAGGTCCGACAGCCGGTTGAGGTACTGCAGCGCTTCGCTGCGCACCGGTTCAACGCGGGCCAGGGCCACCGTGTCGCGCTCGGCGCGGCGGACCACGGTGCGCGCAAGGTGGCAGCGCGCAGCGGCCTCGCCACCGGCCGGCAGGATGAACTCCTTCAGCATCGGCAGGTCGGCGTTGTAGTGGTCCAGCTGCTGTTCCAGCGCCGATACGTCGGCGGCGTGGATCGCGGCATGGCCGGGAACGCACAGTTCGGCGCCCAGATCGAACAGCTGGTGCTGCAGGTGCACGACCAGCGCGCGGACGTCCTCCGGCAGCGGCACGGCCAGCAACAGGCCGAGCGTGGCATTGGCTTCGTCGACGGTGCCATAGGAGGCAACACGCAGATCGTCCTTGCCGACCCGGCTGCCGTCACCCAGGCCGGTGCTGCCGTCGTCGCCGGTGCGGGTGTAGATGCGCGAGAGGCGATGACCCATGGCGCGGCTCAGTGATGGATGTCGCGGCGGGCCTGCAGGAGCTTGAGCACCTGCTCCACGGCCAGCTGCAGTGCGGCGGCCAGGGCCACGTAGATCGCGGTGGTGCGCAGGTAGGGGCCGAACCACTGCGCGTAGTTCTGCGCCCAACCGGCCACGGTCGGCTCGGCCACGTTCTGGCTGGTCCAGTAGAAACCGCCCTGCGCCAGCAGATGGCACAGCGCCACCGACGCCACCAGCAGCAACGCACCCTTGCCCAGCACCGACCACTGCGCGCTGCGGTAGTTGCGGCCCAGCAGCATGCCGCCGGCCCACATGGCGAAGTAGGCCGGCAACAGCAGCCAGTAGCCCGGCGACACGCAGTAGTGCTGCCAGAAATCGAGGCCGCTGCTGCGGATCACGATCCAGTCGACCAGCACCGCGAACACCATCAGCAGCGGGAACGCCCAGCGGGTCCAGCGGGCGAGGTAGAAGCCGCCGATGAAGAACACGGCCCAGGACGCGTCCGGGATTGCCGCGAAGTGATTGACGCGGGTCGCCGCCAGCAACAGCACGAGCACTGACAGGACGAAGGCGCGGGGTGCGGAGTCGGACATGGCGGTGGGGCCGGAGCGGATTCAGGTTTCATTCTAGCCCGGCGCGGCGCTTGGCGCAGGCCGGCCCCCTGCCGGGCATGCCGGCACGGCGAGCGCGTATCATGCGCCCATGAGTGAACGACATGACGTGCTGATCGTCGGTGGCGGTCTGGTGGGTGCCAGCCTGGCCATCGCCCTGGACCGCCTGGGCCGCGACGTGGGCCTGCTCGAAGCCAGTCCGGCCGGCGAGCTGCCCGCGGTGTTCGACCAGCGCAACCTCAGTTTTGCTGCCGCCACGATCAACGCGCTGACCGCGCTGGGGGTCATGCAGAAGCTGTCGATGGCGCCCGGCCCGATCCGCCGCATCCATGTCAGCCGCGCCGGTGATTTTGGCCGCGTGCAGCTCGATGCTGCCGATTACGACAGGCCGTGGTTCGGCCAGGTGGTGGTCGCGCGTGATTTCGGCCAGGCACTGGAAAGCCGGCTGCAGGAGCTGCCACGGCTGCGCCGCTACCGGCCGATGCGTTTCCTTGGCCTGGGCGAGGTGATTGACGGCTACCGTCAGGTGCGGGTGGCCGACGACAGCGGCGAGCGCATGCTGTTGGCGCGGCTGGTGGTCGGTGCCGACGGCACCAGCAGCGGCGTACGCGATGCGTTGGGCATCGAGGTCGATCGCCACGATTTCCAGCAGACGCTGTTCGTGGCCCGCGTGCGCAGCCAGCGTGCCCCCGATGGCACTGCGTGGGAGCGCTTCACCGATACCGGGCCGACGGCGCTGCTGCCGCGTGGCGACCGCCATTTCGGCACCGTGCACGGCGTTGCCCGTGATCAGGCCGAAGCGGTGATGGCGCTGGACGACAGCGCGTGGCTGCAGCGCCTGCAGCAGGCCATCGGCTGGCGTGCGGGTCGCCTGCTCGACTCTGGTCCGCGCAGCGCCTATCCGCTGATCCAGGTACTGGCGCGCGCGCTGGTGGGGGAGCGCACGGTGCTGCTTGGCAACGCCGCGCAGACCATCCACCCGCTGGGTGCGCAGGGCTTCAACCTCGGCCTGCGCGATGCCTTGACGCTGGCCGAGCTGCTGGAAGTGGAGGGCGACGCTGGCAGCGACGCACTGCTGCGATCCTATGTGGCCCGCCGCGAAGAAGATCGGCGGCAGACGGTGGCGTTTTCCGGCGGTCTTGCCCGGCTGACCAGCAATCCGGCGCCGCTGCTGCGCCCCCTGCGCAGCCTGGGCCTGGTCGCCGCACAGCGCGCCTCGGTGCAGTCGATGCTGGTTGGCGGTGCAATGGGCTTCCGTGGCGACGTGCCGCGCCTGTGCCGTGGAGAAGCCGCATGAACCGGCGCGCACGCCTGGACGTGGTCATTGTGGGCGGCGGCGTGGTCGGCGCTGCCTGCGCGCTGGCCCTGGCCGATGCTGGTCTTGCCGTGGCGCTGGTGGAAGGACGCGAGCCTGCACCGTGGCAGGCCGCACAGCCGGATCTGCGGGTGTTCGCCTTCGCCGCCGACAACGTGCAGTTGCTGCAGCGACTCGGCGTGTGGCCGACGATCGCGCAGGCGCGGGCCTGGCCGTACCGGCGCATGCAGGTTTGGGACGCAGCCGGTGGCGACGACCTGCTGTTCGACGCGGACCGCTTCGGCCGTCGCGAACTGGGTTTCATCGTCGAGAACGGCTTGCTGCAGGATCGTCTGTGGGCGGCGCTGCCGGCCGCCGGCGTGGAGCTGCATTGCCCGGCGCGCGTGGAAGCGCTTGAGCAGGACGAGCACGGTGTGCGCCTGCGCCTGGATGATGGCCGTCGCATCGAAGCCGCGCTGGCCGTGGCCGCCGACGGTGCGGAATCGACCCTGCGCGGACTGGCCGGGATCGAGGTCGAGCGCCACGACTACCAGCAGCGCGGTGTCGTCGCCTATGTGGACAGCGAGCTGCCCAACCAGGCGACGGCCTGGCAGCGTTTCCTGCCGACCGGTCCGCTGGCGTTGCTGCCGGTGGCCGAGCGCCGCAGCTCCATCGTCTGGACGTTGCCCGACGACGAGGCGGCACGCGTACTGGCGCTGGACGACGACGCATTCAATCGTGAACTGACCCGTGCCTTCGCCGCACGCCTGGGTGAGCTGCGGCTGGCCTCGCCGCGCGCGGCGTTTCCGCTGCGCCGGCAGTTGGCCCGCCACTACGTGGCCGGTCGCGTGCTGGCGCTGGGCGATGCCGCCCACGTGGTGCATCCGCTGGCCGGGCAGGGCGTCAACCTCGGCCTGCGCGACGTCGCCGCCCTGCAGCACTGGCTGGCGCCGTCCGCCGAACGTCGTGGGCAACCCCGGTTGTCGCCGCAGCGTCTGCAGCGCTGGGCACGTGAGCGTCGCAGCGACAACCAGATCGCCGCGTACAGCTTCGACGCGATCAACCGGCTGTTCTCCAACGACGAGATGCACCTGACCCTGGCGCGTGGCCGCGCGCTGGGCTGTGCGGGCAAGTGGCCGCCGCTGGTGCAGGCGTTCTGGAAGCGCGCCGCAGGGGTGTGACCGACGGCGCATCGCGAGTAGACGCCAACGTTGGTTGGCGCGCGTGCGCCGGATCATTCGCCGGTAGCACGCAGCACGGTTCATGGATTCCGCCGGGCATGGCCCGGCGCTACGGCCGTCGTCAGTAGATCCACGCCATGCGTGGATACCGTTACCGCAGTGGCCTCAATCCACCAGCCAACCGGCCAGATCGGCGCGGTCCAGCGTGCCGCGACGCTTCACGTCCAACGCGTTGAACTCGTCGGCAAGCGCCGGGTTCGCCTGCGCCTCCTCACGGCTGATGAAGCCATCACCGTCCACGTCCAGCTCGGCGAAATGGAGGCGGTACTGGCCGACCACGCTGGCCGGCGCCAGCGAACGCACCGTTACCGGGGTTTCGCCCAGCGGCACCACGATGTCGACGCTGCCGGTCACGCGGCCGGCCGACAGTGACTGCTGGCGGACCACGCCACTGTCATCGCGCAGCGGAGCGCTCTGCGCCGGCTGCGGGCGCGCCGGCTGTGCCAGTGCCGGCGATGCCAGCAACGCGGTACTCAGCAGCTGGAAAATGCGCGTGGCGTTCATCAGCGCAGCGGCGACGCCAGCACCGTGATTTCCTCACGGTCGTGGTACAGCTGCTTGGCACGCACCACCAGCGGCTTGCCGGCCTGGTCCTGGAACAGGTCCAGGCACAGGCGTGTCTCGTCCCAGCGCTTCTTCATCGGCAATTTCAGGTTGAAAATCGCGTGCCTGCACCAGCCCTCGCGGAACCAGGTGGCCATGCGTTCGGCGACGCGACGCGGTTGCTCGACCATGTCGCAGACCATCCAGTCCAGCGGCTGTTCCGGATGCCAGTGGAAGCCGTCGGCACGCAGGTGCTCGACCAGGCCCGTGTCCAGTACGTGCTGGCGCAGCGGGCCGTTGTCGATGCTCAGCACATGCACGTGCTGGCGGGTCAGTACCCAGGTCCAGCCGCCCGGTGCCGCGCCGAGGTCGGCCGCGCGCATGCCCGGGCGAACCAGCGCTTCGCGTTCTTCCGGGGCGAGCAGGGTCAGCAGTGCCTCGTCCAGCTTCAATGCCGAGCGTGAGGGTGCGTCCGGCAACAGCTTCAGGCGCGGAATGCCCAGTGCCCAGGGGGCGCTGTCGTCCGGGTTGGCCACGCAGACAAAGGCGTGCGTGCCATCGACGAACACCACGTGCAGGCGCGGCAGGCGTGCGTTGGGTTTGTCGCTGAGCTTGCCAGCCTTGCGCAGCGCCGGGCGCAGCGCATTGCCGAACGCACGCGCAAGCCCGGACAGCGGTTTGCCGGCATCCGAATCGGGATGCTCCACCCACAGATCACCGAAGCGCGGCGCATCGGCCAGCACCTCCAGCATCGGGGTGATGCGGTCGGCCGGGTCCAGCTGCGGCAGCTCGGCCAGCACCACCAGCTTCTGGCGGGCGAAGATCAGCTCGCGCCACGGCAGTCGCGGTGCAAGCGCCGCGGCTTCGTCGCACATGAAGAGCACGTAGCCATCATTGCGCTGGGTGCGGGCGTAACCGGCAAAACCGGCGGCGCCTGCGCGGAACTGCAGTTCGCCGGCCAGCTCCGGCTCGAAGCCCTGCCGGCACAGGCACAGCAGGCCGATGCCGGTCTCAGTAACGGGCGCCATCGCTTTCCCCATAGGTACGCAGCACGCTGCGCGCCGCATCGCGGTTCAGACCCTGCACCACCTCGATGCCGCGCTTGTTGAGTTCGCCCACCCAGTCGGCCGGCAGCGGGCCTTCATCGAACGGGGTCAGCTCTTCCACGTCGGCCGAACTGGCGCCGATCAGCAGGCGGTCGATGCCGGCCCACACGGTGGCGCCGTAGCACTGGCAGCACGGCTGCGAGCTGGTGGCCAGGGTGATCGGCGACAGCACCGCGTTCAGGCGCGGGGTCTGCAGGCGCTGCTGGGCCAGCATGTAGGCCATGTTCTCGGCGTGCGCCAGCGAGGTCGAATGCGGCATCACCCGGTTCACGCCGGCGGCGATCACCTTGTCATCCGGCCCGAACACCACGGCGCCGAACGGGCCGCCACTGGCGTGGTCGACATTCAACCGCGACAGCTCGATCGCCAGCGCGACCTTGGCCTCGTCGCCCGGATATCGACGATCCAGGTCGATCTGGTCGTGGATCCAGGCGGGAAGGGTCAGGTGGACTTGCGCGTACAGCATCGCGGGGGTGCCTCGTTGGGAGTGAAAGGAACAGGTGCAACAGATGTCGGCGCGCAGTGTAGCGGCAGTGGCATGTACCGGGCGTGCGCGCTGGATTCAGGCCGGTGACGGTGAGCCGGTGCGGATCACCACGTACTGCTTGCGGAACTCCAGCCCCGCCTGCGGCCAGCGCGCGGCGTAGGCGCGCAGCAGCGGCAGGGCAGGGGCGAAGTCATGGCCGTTGACCCGGCAGTCGGCTTCGCACTGGCCCTGCTCGTCGCGCGACGCGAACAGGCGGATGGCCAGGAAGTGGTGGGCCTTCAGCAGGTCGTCGAAGGCGTCGATGCTCTTGGTGAACAGGCAGCAGGGGCAGGAACCGTGGTCGTCCTCGCTGCACGCGGCAGCGTCGTCCAGTTCGCGGGCGCGGTAATGGGCCAGCGGCCCCAGCACCACGGTGCGCTCGTGTTCTTGGCCTTCGTCGCCGGTCGGGTAGGTCAGGCCCATCATCGGCAGATCCGGTGCGTCTTCGGCGCCGACGGCGGCCTGCAGGGTCGCCAGATCCACCCGCACCCAGGTGTCGAAGCCGGACAGCAGGGATTCCTGTTCGGTCGCGCCATTGGCGTGCTGGTACTCGAACAGGCCATCGGCGAACAGGCCGGCGTGGCGGGTCTCGATGACCGTGGAGGTCTGCCAGCCGCCGTTGTCGCGTTCGTTGCTGGCGACGCTGTGTGGCGTCAGCTGCAGGCCGCTGTCGAGTCGCAGGTCGTCGCCCTCGACGGTGCAGGCGATGTCACGGCCCAGCAGGACCTGGTGCAGCAGCGGCAGGAGGGGAGAAGCGGTCGTGGTCATCGGGGCACCTGGTTTGCAGGGTGGGGCGCAGCCGCCGGGCAGGGCTGGCGTTACAGAGCGTCGAGTTCGGCGCGATATCGCCGTGCGTCGGATTGCTGCTGCGGATCGTTGCCATGGTCGCGCAGCCAGGTCTCCAGCTCGCGTCGATAGTCCGCGCGGAACCCAGCGTTGTCCGGGCTGAAATGCAGCTTGCGCGCGGCCACCTCGACCCGTTCGCGCGCACGTGCGCGGGCCTGGGCAATGCCATAAGGCGACTGCTCGGTGAGGATGACGAAGTTGCGGGCAAAACCGTTGACGTACTTGACTGCAAAAGGTTGGTTGGCCCCTGGAATGCGGATCGCATTGCTTAGCGGCCACAGGGCTGCCGTATCAGTATGCATGACCGTTTCGACATCGCGGCCGTCGGCCGTGTGCAGCACGACCTCGTAACGCCAGATGTACTGTTCGTTCAACTGCGAGCTGGTCTGTTCAGTCCGCACGATGATCGCCTCGCCCGGTTCGCCGGCCAGGTTGAGGAAGGCGGCATTGGCAAACTGCCCGACGATCATGTTCAGCAGGGCCAGAGGGAACACGACCAGGGCGAAGCCAGGGCGGCGGCGGCGCCACGATACCAGGCCGATCAGCAGCAGCGCGGCGAAGAAGACCAGCACCGCGTGCCCGGTCAGCAGCCAGAACAGGAAAGACAGAACTGTCAGCATGGCGGCTCGAGAGCGGGCACCGTTCAGGTGCCCGCCTATCCGATCAGGCCGACCAGGTGTCGCGCAGCGTCACGCTGCGGTTGAACACCGGCTTGGCTTCGGTGTGGTCGCGGCGGTCGGCAACGAAGTAGCCGGTGCGCTCGAACTGGAACGACTGTTCCGGCGCAGCGGTGGCAGCCGCCGGCTCGACATAGCCGGTGACGGTGCGGCGCGATTCCGGATTGAGGTAGTCGCGGTAGGTCTTGCCTTCCGATTCGTCGTCCGGGTTCGGCACCGAGAACAGGCGGTCATACAGGCGGATCTCGGCCGGCACACCGTGCACCGCGCTGACCCAGTGGATGGTGCCCTTGACCTTGCGGTTGGCGCCTTCCATGCCCGGGCGCGATTCCGGATCCAGCCAGCCGCGCAGCTCGGTGATGGTGCCGTCGGCATCCTTGATCACGTCATCGCAGCGGATGATGCCGGCGCCGCGCAGGCGCACTTCGCCACCGGGAACCAAGCGCTTCCAGCCCTTCGGCGGCACTTCGGCGAAGTCCTCGCGGTCGATCCACAGCTCACGTGCGAACGGCACGTTGCGGGTACCGAAGCTTTCATCCTTCGGATGGTTACTGAAGGTCAGCTGCTCTTCGTGGCCTTCGGCGAGGTTGGTCAGCACCAGCTTGACCGGGTCGACCACGGCCATGCGGCGCGGTGCGGCGCTGTCCAGGTCTTCGCGCAGCGCGCCTTCCAGCACGCTGAAATCGATCATCGAATTCTGCTTGCTGATGCCCACGCGCTCGGCGAACAGGCGCATCGCCGCCGGCGTGTAGCCACGGCGGCGCAGGCCCTGCAGGGTCGGCATGCGCGGGTCTTCCCAGCCGTCCACCAGCTGTTCGGTGACCAGCGCCATCAGCTTGCGCTTGCTCATCACCGTGTAGTTGATGTTCAGGCGCGAGAACTCGATCTGGCGCGGCTTGGCCGCTTCGCGCGGCAGGCCGGCGTCGACCAGCGGCTGGGTCAGCGCGTCATCGTGGGCGAAGTCGACGTTGTCCACGCACCAGTCGTACAGCGGGCGGTGGTCTTCGAATTCCAGCGTGCACAGCGAGTGGGTGATGCCCTCGATCGAATCGCCCAGTGCATGGGCGAAGTCGTACATCGGGTAGATCGGCCACGCGTTGCCGGTGTTCTGGTGCTCGACGTGCTTGATGCGGTACAGCGCCGGATCACGCAGGTTGATGTTGCCGCTGGCCATGTCGATCTTGGCGCGCACGGTGCGCGCGCCATCGGGGAATTCACCGGCACGCATGCGGCGGAACAGGTCAAGGTTTTCCTCGACGCTGCGCTCGCGCCACGGCGAGGGACGCCCCGGCTCGGTCAGGGTGCCGCGGTAGGCGCGCACTTCCTCGGCCGACAGGTCGCAGACGTAGGCCTTGCCCTGTTCGATCAGCTTCTCGGCGGCCAGGTAGTAGGTCTGGAAGTAGTCCGAGGCGTGGCGCAGCTCGTTCCATTCAAAGCCCAGCCAGCGCACGTCGTCCTGGATCGCGGCCACGTACTCCGGGTCTTCCTTGGCCGGGTTGGTGTCGTCGAAACGCAGGTTGCAGACGCCGCCGAACTCACCGGCGACACCGAAGTTCAGGCAGATCGACTTGGCATGGCCGATGTGCAGGTAGCCGTTCGGCTCCGGCGGGAAGCGGGTCTTGATCGCCTGGTGCTTTCCGCTGGCCAGGTCCTCGCGCACGATCTGGCGGATGAAATCGCGCTTCTCGTGGCTGTCGGCGGGGGTCTCGGGGCTGGCGGGGGTGTGCTCTGACATGAGTCGGCGAGAGAAAGGCAGAAAGATTGCCAGTCTAACGCTTACCGGGAAGGGCTGCCCGGGTTGCCGCTACGCTCGCTGGGCATGGCCCGGCGCTATCATCCCGCACCGGTAGCGCCGGGCCATGCCCGGCCAGCGCAGCGGCACCATTCAGCCCCCGGGCGTATGCTGGAATCCTGTCCCACGGAGCCGCCCCATGCACATCGTGTACAAGGCCGACAATCTGTTCGACGCCCACCTGGTCAAGCACGCGCTGGAAGACGCCGGTATCCCGGCGTTCGTGTTCGGCGAGTCGCTGCTGGGTGGCATGGGCGAGCTGCCGCTTTTCGGCGTGCTGCGCGTGGGTATCCCCGATGCCGCGCGCCCGCAGGCCGAGGACATCGTCGCCGCGCTGGACTTGGGCCACGCCCCCGGCGACCCCATTTCAGATGCCGACGACATTGCCGGCCTTCCGGCGTAGGAGCGCATCATGTTGGGAATTGGCCAGGGCATCCTCGGCATCGGGGCCTTCAAGCAGCGCCTGCCGCGCCCGGAAGAAGCGCTGCCGGGCCGCGAGCAACCGCTGCCACTGCACAGCAACCAGCACTTCGTGAACAGCCATCCGCTGAAGGACCGGTTCGCCGGCCTGCAGCAGATCCGCTTCGCGCTGGGCTGCTTCTGGGGTGCGGAACGCAAGTTCTGGACCGAGCCGGGCGTGTACAGCACCTCGGTGGGCTATGCCGGCGGCATCACTCCGAACCCCACCTATGAAGAGGTCTGTTCGGGCCTGACCGGCCACACCGAGGTGGTGCAGGTGGTGTTCGACCCGGCGGTGGTGAGCTTGGAGCGGCTGCTGCAGCTGTTCTGGGAGAGCCATGACCCGACCCAAGGCATGCGCCAGGGCAACGACACCGGCACCCAGTACCGTTCGGCGATCCACGCCACCGATGAGGTGCAGTACGCGGCGGCGCTGGCCAGCGGCGAGGCCTACCAGGCGCAGCTGGCTGCGGCCGGATACGGGCCGATCACCACCGAGATCGTGTACCCGGCGCCGGAGTACTACTACGCCGAGGATTATCACCAGCAGTACCTGGCGAAGAACCCGAACGGCTACTGCGGGATTGGTGGTACAGGCGTGAGCTGCCCGATCGGGCTGGATGTGGAGGTGCCGCGCTGACGCGCGGTGGTCCGCCTGCGGCGGGCAGAGGCTGAAAGCAACGGCCAAAGCCAAAGCCAAAGCCAAAGCGGCTCTGGGTTGCTGTGGGTTTGGCGGGACGGGGACAGATGGCGGGACACGCCGTAAACCCATCCCTGGGGGCTCGGCCACGGCATCCATGCCGTGTACGGTCCCGCCATCTGCACCCGTCCCGCCTTCGACAGTTTCCCGGTGACGGTGGGCAAGAGCATTGGGTTACTGACGACCTGATAGAAAACAAAAAGGACGCGGCATTCGCCGCGTCCTTTTTGTTTGTGAGCACGCGCAGCGCGCGACCGGCTTTTGCTCTTCTTTTCTTTCTTCCGTGGCGGACCGCCGCAGGAAACTGTCAGAGGGCGGGCGGGTTGGGTTCGCGGGGGTGTCCGCCGCATGGATGCGGCGGCCAAGCCTCCAGGGACGGATTCACGGCGTCCCCCGCGAACCCAACCCGCCCGACCCAGCGCGGCTGTTGCTTCATGCAGTTCGCGACCAAGCCCCCCGTCACGAGGGGCTCAGCCGTTGGCCGGAACCCTCACAGTGCCTCGCGGATCCGCTGACGCAGCGCTTCCAGATCCTTGGCAAACGCATCAATACCGGTCGCCAGCTTCTCGGTCGCCATCGGATCGGCCGCCAGGTCGGCAGCGAACGTCGCCGCGTCGATCGGCGTCACCTGCACCGCTTCAGCGGCACCGGCCACCAGCTTGCGCGGCAGCGCGCCGTGGTCGGCGTCCAGCTTCTCCAGCAGGTCCGGCGAAATGGTCAGGCGGTCGCAGCCGGCCAGCGCTTCGATCTGCGCGGTCGAACGGAACGAGGCACCCATCACCACGGTCGGCGAACCGCGGCGCTTGAATTCGGCGTACACCCCGCGCACGAACACCACGCCCGGGTCCTCGTCGATGTTCGCCGGGGTCTGGCCGTTGGCCACGTACCAGTCGAGGATGCGGCCGACGAACGGCGAGATCAGGAACGCGCCCGCTTCGCTGCAGGCCAGTGCCTGGGTGGGGTTGAAGATCAGGGTCAGGTTGCAGTCGATGCCTTCGGCCTGCAGCACGCGCGCGGCTTCCACGCCTTCCCAGGTCGCGGCGATCTTGATCAGGATCTTCTCGCGCGGAACGCCGGCATCGGCGTACATCTGGATGAACTGGCGGGCCTTGGCCACGGTCGCGGCAGTGTCGTGGGCCTGGTCGGCATCGACCTCGGTGGATACGCGGCCCGGTACCAGCGTGCTCAGCAGCGCGCCGACGCCAATGGTCAGGCGGTCGGCCACGGCGTGCACCACGGTCTCACGGTCGCCGCCCTGCTGGCGGCCCCAGGCCAGTTCGCGTTCGATCAGTTCCGCATAGACCGGCAGGTCCAGCGCCTTCTTCACCAGGGTCGGATTGGTGGTGCAGTCCACCGGCTGCAGGCGCTTGATCGCCTCGTAGTCACCGGTATCGGCAACGACCACGGACAGTTCGCGCAGCTGGGACAGTTTGGACGGGGTACTCATTACGGCTCCTGGTGCGGGGATTGCAGGGAAACTGATCGCGCGCGGTGCGCAGCGCAGGTCAGGGACGGTCGTTGTGGACCGCGCTCACGCGCAGCCGCAGCTTGCGGCCGCCGGGGGCGGTCCAGTCGATGCTCTGGCCCACGGCCAGGCCAAGCAGGGCGCTGCCGACGGGCGCCAGCACGGACACCTTGCCTTCATCGACATTGGCTTCGCGGGGGAAGACCAGGGTCAGGACATGCTTCTCGCCCGACACTTCATCTTCGCACTCCACGCGCGAATGCATCATGACGATGCCTTCGGGAATCTGGTCTGGCGGCAACACGGTCGCCCGGTTGAGTTCGTCGGCAAGCGCACGCGCGGCCGGCGTCTGGCTGTGTGCCGGAGATTCGAGCATGGCGTCCAGGCGGTCCATGTCGAGGGTGGAAACAGTGATCGACGGCGGCAGGCCGCTGGCTGTGTTCATGGTGACGCTCCTTGGTTGAAAGCCATGCAAAAGGCGGCACCTGCTGGCGCCGCCTGACTGTATTGTGGGGACAAATGCGGCCGGAATCGACTCCCGGTGGTTTCGAGGCCCGGCTGCGGTGTCTCAGCCGTTCAGCACCGGCGTGAGCGGGGTGGCAGCATCGCCGTTGGCCGGGGCCAGCGCCTCCAGCGTGAACAGCGCATCGGGCAGGCGCTTGAACTGCTCGGCCAGCTCCATCAGGAACTCGTTCATCGCCGAGCTGCGGCGCCAGATCATGGCGATGCGCCGGCTGGGACGGCCCTCGCCGACGAAGTCGAGCAGGCGGATGTTGTTCGAGCGCGGCACCGGCGGCTGCACCGACAGGCTGGGCAGCAGGGTGATGCCGACGTCGGCAGCGACCATCTGTCGCAGTGTTTCCAGGCTGGTGGCGCGGAATTCGGACTTTTCATTGGCGCCGAACAGGCGACAGACTTCCAGCGCCTGGTCACGCAGGCAGTGGCCGTCTTCCAGCAGCAGCAGCTTCTGCGTGGCCAGTTCCTGTACGTCCAGATGCTCGCGCGTGGCCAGCGGATGGCGGCCGGACACGGCCAGCAGGAACGGCTCCTCGAACAGGAATTCGGCATGCAGCTGGTCGTCGATCACCGGCAGCGCCAACAGTGCGGCGTCCAGTTTGCCTTCGCGCAGGCGCTCCAGCAGCACATCGCTCTTTTCTTCCACCAGCAGCAGTTCCAGCTCGGGGAAGCGGCTGCGGATGCGCGGAATCACGTGCGGCAGCAGGTACGGGCCCAGGGTCGGGAAGATCCCCAGGCGCACGGTACCCGCTTCCGGATCACGGCTGCGCCGCGCCGCTTCCTTCAGTTGTTCCACCTCGGACACGATCACCCGTGCCCGCGCGGCCGCTTCGTGGCCGGCGGGGGTCAGCATCACCTTGCGCGGCGCACGTTCCACCAGTGGCAGGCCCAGTTCCTCTTCCAGCTTGCGGATCTGGGTCGACAGCGTCGGCTGGCTGACGAAGCAGGAGGCGGCGGCCCGGCCGAAGTGCTTGTGATCGGCCAGGGCCACCAGGTATTTCAGGTCACGCAGGTTCATCCTCAGACCTCTCGGGGTACTGCACCGGCAGGGCGTTGCCCCGCCGGTTGATGGTGCTCCCGATGGCCTGGGAACGTTGGATCAGGCCGCTTCGGCCACCGCACCGCTGCTCTTGGGAACCGAGGAGCGGATCAGGTGATCGAAAGCGCTCAGTGCGGCGGTCGAACCGGCGCCCATCGCGATGATGATCTGCTTGTAGGGTACCGTCGTGCAATCACCTGCGGCGAACACGCCCGGCAGATTGGTCTGCCCGCGGTCATCGATGACGATCTCGCCACGCGGCGAAAGGGCCACGGTGTCCTTCAGCCACTCGGTGTTCGGCAGCAGGCCGATCTGCACGAAGATGCCTTCCAGTTCGACGCGATGGGAATCGCCGCCGACACGGTCCTTGTAGACCAGACCGGTGACGCGGCTGCCGTCGCCCAGTACTTCGGTGGTCTGCGCGCTGGTCAGCACGGTGACATTGGCCAGGCTGCGCAGCTTCTTCTGCAGCACTTCGTCGGCGCGCAGGCTGGAATCGAATTCCAGCAGGGTCACATGCGACACGATGCCGGCCAGATCGATGGCGGCTTCAACGCCGGAATTGCCACCGCCGATCACCGCCACGCGCTTGCCCTTGAACAGCGGGCCATCGCAATGCGGGCAGTAGGCCACGCCCTTGTTGCGGTACTGGTCTTCGCCGGGCACGTTCATCTGCCGCCAGCGGGCGCCGGTGGACAGGATCACCGAGCGCGACTTCAGCACCGCGCCGTTTTCCAGCTGCACCTGCACCAGGCCGTCTTCACCGGCCGGCACCAGCGCAGTGGCGCGCTGCAGGTCCATGATGTCGACCTCGTATTCGCGCACGTGCTGCTCCAGGGCCGTGGCCAGCTTCGGGCCTTCGGTCTCCTTCACCGAAATGAAGTTCTCGATCGCCATCGTGTCCAGCACCTGGCCACCGAAACGCTCGGCGGCGATGCCGGTACGGATGCCCTTGCGCGCAGCGTAGATCGCCGCTGCGGCGCCGGCCGGGCCGCCACCGACCACCAGCACGTCGAAGGCGTCCTTGGCGCCGATCTTCTCGGCATCGCGCTTGCTGGCATTGGTGTCCAGCTTGGCCACGATCTGCTCCAGCGTCATGCGGCCCTGGTCGAACACCGCACCGTTGAGGTACACGGTCGGCACCGACATGATCTCGCGCTGCTCGACTTCTTCCTGGAACAGCGCACCGTCGATGGCCACGTGCTGGATGCGCGGGTTGAGCACCGCCGCCAGGTTCAGCGCCTGCACCACGTCCGGGCAGTTCTGGCAGGACAGCGAGAAGTAGGTTTCAAACTTGTACTCACCTTCCAGGTTCTGCACCTGCTCGATCAGCTCGGCGGTGGCCTTGGACGGATGCCCACCGACCTGCAGCAGGGCCAGCACCAGCGAGGTGAACTCGTGGCCCATCGGCAAGCCGGCGAAGGTCAGGTGGATGTCCTGGCCCGGCGTGCCCAGGTCGAAGGACGGCACGCGGCCCTGGCCATCGCGCAGCACCTGCAGCGAGATCTTGTCCGACAGGCTTTCCAGGGTCTGCAGCAGGTCCAGCATCTCCTGCGACTTGGCACCGTCGTCGGCATGCGCGGTGATCTGGATCGGGCGGGTCACGCGCTCCAGATAGGTCTTCAGCTGCGACTGCAGGTTGGCGTCCAACATGGTCTTCTCCTGGCTTCAGGCAAAACGGGGGCGTGGCACCGCTGTAGAAGGTAGCGGACCAGCGAGGGGGTAGGGGTGAACCCAAGACAGCGACCGTGGAAGGGGCTGGCTGGCCAAGGCTGGCGCGCGTTGGCTGTCTTGGGTTCACCCCCACGCCGGCGGGGGGACCGGCACGGGGATGAAAGGCGCGCCGCAGCGTGGGGCTGCGGCAGGCCGGTACTGCGGGTACTGCTTTAGATCTTGCCGACCAGGTCCAGCGACGGGGTCAGGGTCTTTTCGCCTTCCTTCCACTTGGCCGGGCAGACCTGGTTCGGGTTGGCGGCGGTGAACTGGGCAGCCTTCAGCTTGCGCAGGGTCTCGGAGACGTCACGGGCGATCTCGTTGGAGTGGATCTCCAGGGTCTTGATCACGCCTTCCGGGTTGATGATGAAGGTGCCGCGCAGGGCCAGGCCTTCTTCTTCGATGTGCACGCCGAAGGCGCGGGTCAGCTGGTGGGTCGGGTCGCCGACCAGCGGGAACTGGGCCTTGCCGACGGCCGGCGAGGTTTCGTGCCAGACCTTGTGCGAGAAGTGGGTGTCGGTGGTGACGATGTAGACCTCGGCGCCGGCCTTCTTGAACTCGGCGTAATGGTCAGCGGCGTCTTCGATCTCGGTCGGGCAGTTGAAGGTGAAGGCTGCCGGCATGAAGATCAGGACCGACCACTGGCCCTTCAGGGTGCTGTCGGAGACCTTGATGAACTCGCCATTCAGGTAAGCATTGGCTTCGAACGGCTGGATCTGGGTGTTGATCAGGGACATCGTTTTTCCTCTGGGTGAAGGGGAGTGGGTGAATCGACAGGAGCTAGGTTACCGGTTCCATTTCGATAAGGATAATGCATTGATTGCATCTATTTGATAGATGGAGACTATCAAAATCCAATGAGCAGGCACTGAATCCGGCCACGTCCATCCTGCAACTGCCTGTGTGACAAGGAAAATCTTCCTGGACGTGTGAAGAGGGCTGATAGCCCCTCTTTATCCCCTCTGGCGGAACCTGAACGGATTCCAGCACGTTGTAGCGTCGAGCCATGCCCGGCTGTGGATCCGTAGAGCCGAGCCCACGCTCGGCTGGGGACCTGTAGAGCCGAGCCTACGCTCGGCTGTGGACCTGTAGAGCCGAGCCTACGCTCGGCTGTTCCAGTGGACCTGTAGAGCCGAGCCTACGCTCGGCTGTTCCAGTGGACCTGTAGAGCCGAGCCTACGCTCGGCTGTTCCAGTGGACCTGTAGAGCCGAGCCTACGCTCGGCTGTTCCAGAAGTAGCCGAGCATCGGCTCGGCTCTACAATTGCCGGATGTCTCTGCAACCCGAACCCACCCTGCGCCAAGTCGTGACCGACGCGAGTACCCGGCTGGGCGGCGTCGACGCCCGCCATGAGGCCGAACTGCTGCTGCTGCATGTGCTGGAGCGACCGCGCAGCTGGTTGTTCGCGCATGCCACCGATCCGTTGCCGGTCGCCGAACAGGCCGCTTTCAAGGCCCTGCTGGGCCGTCGCCTTGCGGGTGAACCGGTGGCTTACCTGACTGGCCACCGTGGCTTCTGGACACTGGACCTGGAGGTCGACCCGGCCACTCTGATTCCGCGCCCGGAGACCGAACTGCTGGTGGAGCTGGCGCTGGACCGCCTGCCACCGGACCGCGCGCTGCAACTGGCCGACCTCGGCACTGGCAGCGGCGCCATCGCCCTGGCCCTGGCCAGCGAGCGGCCGCAGGCGCAGGTACTGGCCACCGACGCCAGTGCCGCTGCGCTGGCGGTGGCGGCCCGCAACGCCGCGCGCCACGAGCTGGGCAACGTCCGTTTTGCCGAAGGTGGTCACGACTGGTACGCGCCGCTGCGCGGCGAACGCTTCGATCTGATCGCCAGCAACCCGCCGTATATCGCCAGCGACGACCCGCACCTGGTGCAGGGCGACCTGCGCTTCGAACCGGCCACCGCGCTGGCCTCCGGCGTGGATGGGCTGGACGACATCCGTCGCATCGTCGCCGGCGGCGCCGACCACCTGCAGCCAAGCGGCTGGCTGCTGATCGAGCACGGCTGGGACCAGGGCGATGCCATCCGCGCGCTGTTCGAGCAGGCCGGCTACAGCGACGTGCAGACCGTGCAGGACCTGGAGCAGCGCGACCGGGTCACCCTGGGCCGGCGACCGGCCTAGAATGGGGGTTCTCCTGCCAAGGGCAGGGCACCACCACGGAGCTGCAAGCATGCGTACGCTGTACCCCGCCATCACCCCCTACGACGTCGGCACCCTGAAGGTCGACGACCGCCACACGCTGTACTTCGAACAGTGCGGCAACCCGGACGGCAAGCCGGTGGTGATGCTGCATGGTGGCCCGGGCGGCGGCTGCAGCGACAAGATGCGCCAGTTCCACGACCCGGCCAAGTACCGCATCATCCTGTTCGACCAGCGCGGCGCCGGTCGTTCCACCCCGCACGCGGATCTGGTGGACAACACCACCTGGGACCTCGTCGCCGATATCGAGAAGCTGCGCGAGCACCTGAAGGTCGATCGCTGGCAGGTGTTCGGCGGCAGCTGGGGCTCGACCCTGGCGCTGGCCTATGCCCAAACCCATCCGCAGCGCGTGACCGAACTGGTGCTGCGCGGCATCTTCATGCTGCGCCGCTGGGAACTGGAATGGTTCTACCAGGAAGGCGCCAACCGCCTGTTCCCGGATGCGTGGGAGCACTACCTGAAGCCGATTCCGGCGGTGGAGCGCCACGATCTGATCTCTGCTTTCCATCGCCGCCTGACCAGCGAAGACGAAGCAACGCGTCTGGATGCGGCCAAGGCCTGGGCGGTGTGGGAAGGCGCGACCAGCTTCCTGCATGTGGACGACGACTTCATCAACAGCCATGAAGACCCGCATTTCGCGCTGGCGTTCGCCCGCATCGAGAACCACTACTTCGTCAACGGCGGTTTCTTCGAAGTGGAAGACCAGCTGCTGCGCGACGCGCACCGCATCGCCGACATCCCGGGCGTGATCGTGCATGGCCGCTACGACGTGGTCTGCCCGCTGGCCAACGCCTGGGACCTGACCAAGGTATGGCCGAAGGCGAAGCTGGAGATCACCCCGGCCTCGGGCCACTCGGCGTTCGAAGCCGAGAACGTCGACGCGCTGGTGCGCGCCACCGATAGTTTCGCCTGATCGGGTCGTGGTAGAGCCAGGCCATGCCTGGCTGCTCTCGCGTTGAATCATCCACGCACGGCGTGGATCTACTGCGGGTCGGTATCCACGCATGGCGTGGATCTACTACGGGTCGGTATCCGCGCATGGCGTGGATCTACTACGGGTCGGTATCCACGCATGGCGTGGATCTACTACGGCCCAGTAGAGCCAGGCCATGCCTGGCTGCTCCTGTGTTTGAATCTCATCCACGCATGGCGTGGATCTACCAATCCCCGGCGAGCAACGCCTCGGCCAGCACCTGCAGCTTTGGCGAGTGTTGCCGCGACGGCGGATAGATCAACGACAACGCGCGGCTGCGGCCTTCAAACGGCTGCAGCACGCGCTGCAGGCGGCCATCGGCCAACGCGTCGGCCACCGCGAAATCCATCACCTGCACGATGCCGATGCCGGCGATCGCTGCCTCCACCAACGGGTCGCCGCAGTCGAACACCATCCGCGTCGGCGGCGTGACCTCGCGCAGCTGCCCGTCCTGCAGGAACTGCCAGTCCACCAGCCGGCCGCTGCGCAGGTTGCGCACCGCCAGGCAGGCATGGTCCTGCAATGCCGCCACATCGGCCGGCTCGCCCTGCGCGGCCAGGTAGGCCGGGCTGGCCACGGTCACCCAGCGCAGTGGCTTCAACGGACGCGCCACCATCCGCTGGTCAGCGATGGTGCCGGTGCGCAGGGCGGCATCGAAGCCTTCCTCCACCAGATCCACCAGGCGGTCGCTGAGCACCGCTTCCACCTGCAGCTGCGGATGCTGCTGCAGCAACGGCCCCAGCAAGGGCACCAATACCTTGCGCCCGAACATCGACGGCGCACTGATCTTCAGCACCCCCGAGGGCGTGCAGGGGCGGTCGGCCAGCAGCCGCTCGGCGTCTTCCATGCCGCACAGCAACGGTCCCACCTGCTCGACGAACTGCTGGCCATCCGGGGTCAGCGCGACATTGCGGGTGTTCCGCTGCAGCAGCTTCACTCCCAGCGACGCTTCCAGCCTGCCGATCGCGCGTGACAGCCCGGACTGGCTCAGGCCGAGCTGACCGGCGGCCACGGTGAAGCTGCGCGCCTCGGCCACCTGCACCAGCATGCGCACCGCATTGAGGTCCATCGAGGATCCATTCATGCCGAAAATCATGACAGAAATCGCACTTAGGGGGTTTATTGATGCACCGGCATCAATGAGACTGCCGTCCCCCCTCCGCACCGGGCGCCGCATGCCTCCCCTGAAATACCCGCGCTGGGCGCTGACCCTGCTGGCCACCGCGCAGCTGATCATCGCCCTGGACGCCACCATCATCTTCGTGGCCCTGCACGACATGGGCCGCGCGCTGCAGATCAATGCGCAGCAGCTGCAGTGGGTGGTCAGCGCTTACACCGTGGCCTTCGGTGGCAGCCTGCTGCTGGGCGGGCGTGCGGCCGATCTGCTCGGCCGCCGCCGTTTCTACCGGCTGGGCATGCTGCTGTTCGCGCTGGCCTCGCTGCTGGGCGCGCTGGCGCCCAATGCCACGCTGCTGATCGTGGCGCGTGCGGCGCAGGGCATCGGTGCGGCACTGCTGTTCCCGGCCACCCTGGCCTTGATCAATACCCTGTATGCCGAAGGCCCGGTGCGCAACGGCGCGCTGGCGATCTGGAGCATGGCCAGTGCGGCGGGCCTGGCGCTGGGCACGCTGCTGGGCGGCGTGCTGACCCAGGCCTTCGGCTGGCCGGCGGTACTGGCGGTGATCGTGCCGCTGGCCACGGCCTGTGCGGTTGCCGCGGGCGCGTGGCTGCCGGCCGATGGCCCGCGCGTGCGCGGCCGTTCCTTCGACCTGGCCGGTTGCCTCACCGTCACCGCCGGCGGCAGCCTGCTGGTCACCACCCTGGTGCAGGGACCGGAGTGGGGCTGGACCGCGCCGGCCACGCTCATCTGCCTGCTGCTGTCAGCGGTACTGCTGACGGTGTTCGTGCAGATCGAAAAGCGCAGCCGTGATCCGCTGATGCAGTTCGCACTGCTGCGCCTGCCTGGCCTGCGTGCAGCACTCGGCCTGACCTTCGCGTTCATGAGCAGCTATGGCGTGCAGTACTACTTCCTGGCGCTGTACTTCCAGGATGGTTACGGCTGGAGCCCGCTGCAGGCTGGCATGGCCTTCCTGCTGCCGACGCTGGTATGCACCTTCGGCATCCGCATTGCCGAGCGCATGCTGCAGCGCCGTTCGCCGCGGCAGGTGCTGGCGTGGGGCTTCGCCGCTGGTGCCGTCGGCATCGCCGCGGTGGCGCTGGCGATGCCGCACGGCGCCGGTTACTGGCCGCTGCTGCCGGGCATCGTGGTGCTCAGCGTCGGCCAGGGCATGAGCTGGACGGCGATGTGGATCGTGGCCGGGCAGGGCGTGCCGGGGCCGCAGCAGGGTGTAGCCTCCGGCATGGCCGCCACCGCACAGCAGATCGGCGGCGCGTTGGGGCTGGCGGTACTGGTGATGGTGGCCAATGCCGCGCGCGGTACGCAGGCAGCAACCAGTGCCGATGCCCTGCAGGGCATGGTCAATGCACAGTACGGTGCCGCGCTGTTCGCCGCGCTCGGCGTGGTCATCGCGCTGGGCCTGCGTCCGGCACGGGTAGACTGCAGCTCTCCCGACGCCCTGCCCAACGACGCATGATTGCATTGCTTGATCTTCGCCAGACGCTGGAGGCGTTTGCCTCCTGCAATGACGACCACGACGTATGGGCGTCATTCGGTTGGGTGCACGCAACCGATGACGACCTGCTGCAGGCGCGCTTCTGGTTGCCGGCCGATGAAGACGCCGCGTTCGATGATGACGGTGAGGTGCCCGAAGCCGCGCAGGCGCTGGGTCTGACGACCTACCTGGAACCGGCCACGTTCGCTGACGTCCTGGATGTGCAGAAGCGCCAGCGTCCGCTTTCTTCCCTGCACGATTACGCGGAAGCGTTGGCGTACTACGCCGAGTACGACGCCTTCCTGCAGGTGGACGGTGTCGATGAAGCACTGGGCGAGGCGGGTGCCGTCGAGCAGGCCGCCGCACGCGCCGCCGGTGTCGGGCCGGGCATCTTCGCTGCGTTCGAGTTGACGCTGGCGGGCTGTGCGGACGAGCAGATCAAGGCTGCGACACAGCGCGTGGCGCGTCTGTTGGATATTCCGGTGGGCGAGGCGTTGGCACGCTGCCGCGCGTTGCCGCTGGTGCTGGGCGAAGCCCTGGATCGCAACCGCGCACAGACCATCAAGGATGATTTTGCAGCGATCGGCGCGACCGTGCAGGTGCACGGCTTCAAGCCGTTCCCGTGGATGGATGCGCCCGTGCTGCGTTGACGAAAATCATCCACGCATGGCGTGGATCTACTGGGAACCGGCCTCGTTCGTTTTTCGCCGGATGCGGATGTCCGTCAGCGCTGCAGTAGATCCACGCCATGCGCGGATGCGGTCATCCGAACGCCAACAACCGCGGCTGCAACGCGCTGAAAATCCGCGCCAACCGCTCCGCCCATGCCTGCTGCCCGGCGTCATCGGCAATCAGGTCCTGGCGGATCTCCAGTTCCACGTGCACCAGGCCACGGCCTTCGCCATGCACGGGCACCGCGTAGTCGCTGCTGCGGTTGACCGAATAGGGTTCGTTGTCGCCCACCACCAGGTCGCCTTCATCGCGCAGCGCCTGCAGCAGGGCGTGGGCAAAACGGGTGTCCTGGTGGTACAGCACGCCGGCATGCCACGGACGTTCAACGCCGTTCATCACCGGGGTGAAGCTGTGCATCATCACCAGCAGCGTCGGCCGTCCCGCATTGCGGCGCGCATCCAGTTCGGCATCGATGCGTGCATGGTAGGGCGCGTGGATCGCATCGATGCGCTGCTGCCGCTGCGCGGGCGACAGCCCGGCATTGCCTGGCACCACGGTGTGGTCGCTGACCTCGGGGATCAGCGTGGGCGAAATCAGCGGGCGGTTGGAGTCGATCAGCAGCCGCGAATAGGTCTGCTCGATCGCCCACGCATCCAGCCGCTCGGCCAGTGCACGGGTGGTGCCGCCGATGCCGATGTCCCAGCCGATATGGCGGTCCAGTTCGGTCTGCGGCAATCCAAGATCGGCCAGCGCACGCGGCACCTGCTGGCCGGCATGATCGGCCAGCAGCAGGAACGGCGAGGCGCCCTGCGACCGGTGGATCGTGTAGATCGCCGGGTCGTCGGCGCCCAGCAGCGCCGGCAGCGCGTGCTGGCCGGCATCAGCCACGGGGGCGGCCGTCCAGATGGTGCTCGATCATCCACAGGCCGGCCCACAGCTTGGCGTCGGCTTCATAGCCTTCGGCCATTTTCTGCACCAGCCAGGCGGCCGCCTGCGTACGCGGAACCTCATGCACGGTGATGTCTTCGCTCTCGTCGCCGCCGCCTTCGCCGATGCGACGCAGGCCGGTGGCACGGACGAAGGCGATCTTCTCGCTGCTGGCACCGGAGGAGGTAGGACCGATCATCAGCACTTCGGCGTGCTCGGCGGTCCAGCCGGTTTCCTCTTCCAGTTCGCGTACCGCGGAAACTTCGATGGACTCGCCCGCATCGATGTCGCCGACCAGCCCGGCCGGCATCTCGATGGTCGGTGCCTGCAGCGGTACGCGGAACTGTTCGACGAACAGCACCTTGTCCTCGGGGGTGACGGCGATGATGATCGCGGCCAGGCCGCCGGCGTGGGTGCGTTCGCTGTACTCCCAGCTGCCGCGCACGACCATGCGCTGGTACTTGCCTTCGTAGACGACACGCGGTGCTTCGGTATTGCGCTGGCTCATGCGGGCTCGCTGGAAGTGGGAACGGGGTCGGAAATGCCGGCGGCATTGAACAGCCTGCGGCGGGTCATGGGGCCGAAGCGCAGGGTCTGGCACAGGCCGCCGAGCAGCTCCGGATCGGCCGCCTGGCGCGGCATGCCGGGCTGGCAGCCTTCCAGTGGGGCGTCCAGTGCGATGGTGGTCAGCTGGCGCCAGAGCTGGGCATGCTCGCGCTGCTCACGCAGGCGCACCGCCATCTGCGCCGCGCCGCGCAGGCGCAGGAACGGCACTTCGTCGAGGCGTTCGTACAGCACGTCCATGCTGCCGAAATGGGCCAGCAGCACGGCCGCCGACTTGGCGCCGACACCGCTGATGCCCGGAATGTTGTCGACCGCATCGCCACACAGCGCCAGGTAGTCGGCGATCTGGTGCGCGTGCACGCCGTGCCGGGCCTTTACCCCGGCCACGTCCCAGCGCTGGTTGCGTGCGTAATCCCATTGCTCGTCGTGGTCGAGCAGCAGCTGCGACAGGTCCTTGTCGGCGGAAATGATCACGCCACGATGGCTGGCGCGATGGCCATGCAGGGCGCTGCCGATCAGGTCGTCGGCTTCGTAATCATGATGGGCCAGTACCGCCAGGCCGAGCGCTGCGCACAACGCCTTGCAGTGCACGAACTGGCGCTTGAGCGCTTCCGGTGCCGGGTCGCGGTTGGCCTTGTAGGCCGGGTACAGGCGGTGGCGGAAGCCGCTGTCCAGCGCTTCATCGAAGGCGATGGCGATGTGCCGCGGGCGTTCGCGCTCGAGCAGGTCGAGCAGGAAACGGGCGAAACCATGCACGGCGTTGGTCGGCCAGCCCTGGCTGTCCTGGAACTCGTCCGGCAGCGAATGCCAGGCGCGGAACACATAGATGCTGGCGTCGACCAGGTACAGCGGCGGCGGTGCCGGCAGGGTCATGCCGGCGGGGTCCAGTCACGCAGCAGCGCCATCGGGTCCGGGCGCTCGCGCTCGGGCACCTCGGCCTTGGGCGTGCCGATGTGGATGAACCCGGCGATGCCTTCGCCCTCGGCCAGCCCCAGATGCGCGTGCACGGCGGGATCGAAGGCCATCCACGCGGTCAGCCACTGCGCACCGAAGCCCAGCGCCTGGGCCGCCTGCAACAGGGCAAAGCACACGCAGCCGGCGGTCATCAGCTGTTCCTGGGCGGGCACCTTCGGGTCCGGGCGCGGGCTGGCCACCACCACGATCACCAGCGGTGCATGGCTGAAGCGCTGGCGGTCCTTCTCGAACACGGCATCGCCGGCATGCGGGTCGCGCTCACGGCTGCGCGCGGCCAGGAAGTCGCCCAGAGTGTGACGTGCATCGCCGGCGATCTTCAGGAAGCGGAACGGTACGCGCTTGCCGTGGTCGGGCACGCGCACCGCCGAGGTCAGCATCCGCTGCAGGGTGGCCGGGTCTGGTCCGGGCTCGCCCAGTTGCCGCGAGGGCACCGAACGGCGGGCATCCAGGGCAAGCAGGGCAGCTGGGTCGGGCATGGAGTCTGAACCGGTCATCACGGGTCGCTGATTATAGTCGGGGAGGTAGATGACGCCGTTTGTGTCGCGTCAGGCCCCTGAATAGCAAACTGTGATGAACATCATGCCACTGGCGGATCACGGAGCCCCGCTTCCCCTCGCCTCGCAGGCCCTGCACGGCTTACGATACGCAATACTGCCGGGCCGCCGTTCATGAGGTTTGAAGTGAGGACTGTTTCACTGTCCGTGATGGGCTGGCCGGCCTACCATCGAGGGACCGGTGCATGGGGTGTACCGGCCGTCGCGATGTCCATGATGTCTGTCGCACCAGAGAAGGTGGGGAGCCTTCCCGAATGATGAGCGCGCCCACTCCGATGGGATCGCCGGGCCGTGACCCGGCCCAGCTCCAGCTTGCCCGGGACATCGTCCTGCCGGCGTTGTGCCAGGCCTTTGGCGCGGCACTGGCCCGCTTCGATGATGCCCTGTTCGACCGTGCCGGCAATGCCGGCTCGTCGCAGTTGCTGTTCCTGGACGCGATGCGCGAGCTGCGCCGCCGCCGTGAGGACATTGCCGGCGCGTTTGCCGGCCACCTCGGCCATGCCTGGGCCGGCCTGGCTGCGGGCGAGCCCGTCTCTGCCGAGCTGACCCTGTCCGGGCAGGCCCAGGACGGCCTGAGCCTGGTACCGGAACATGTACTGGAATCGAGGTTGGCGGTGCGCAACTTCGCCACCGTGCTGCTGCGCGACTTCAAGCCGGTGCTGGCGCGGCTCGACCGCCGCCTGGGCTGGCTGGGCGGCGGTATCGACCTTGATGCCGACCGCAACCCGATCAGCCCCGAGCATCTGGGCGTGGCCATCCACGAAGCCTTCGCCGGCTGTGAGCTGGCCCCGGAAGTGCACCTGGTGCTGATCAAGCTGTGCGAGCGCGATCTGCGCGCGCCGGTGGGCCGGATCTACGAGAAGCTGGACGAGCACCTGGCCGCGGCCGGGGTGATGTCGCAGATGGGTGCCCCGCGCCGACCGCTTGCGCCGGCCCCGGCGCAGCACGTTCCGCATGGCCTGGATGATCTGGTCGAGCAGCGCACGGCACCGGGCTTCGACAACGAATTCAATGACGACGAACAGGCCGCGCCGGCCTGGGCACAGCGTTTTGCCGCGCGCTGGTCGGAGCGTCGTGGCCACATGCAGCAGCATGCCGGTGGCGAAGAGAGCGCGTCCGGTGAAGCCTATTCCGGCCAGCAGGGCATGTTGCTGGAAGCGCTGCACGAACTGCTGCAGCAGACCCGCCACGTGCGCGAGGACGCGACCTCTGCGGCGCAGGTCGCGGTCGGCCAGCATCGCCCGTTGAGCCAGCGCGAAATGATGTCGGTGCTGTCGCTGCTGCAGGCCACGCCCAGTGCGACCCTGCGCGCGGCGATCGGCGAGGACGGCGAATCGTTGGCGCAGCGGCTGAAGAGCGAAGTGCTGTCCAGCGCCACCCGGCTGGGTGTCGATCCCGGCCAGACCCGGCTGGACGCGCAGGACGAGGATGCGATCGACCTGGTCGGCATGCTGTTCGATGTGATGCTCGACGAGCGTGAACTGGAAGGCCGCTCGCGTGAGCTGATCGGCCGCCTGGTGGTTCCGTTCGTGAAGGTGGCGATGCTGGATCGCCGCATGTTCGTGCAGAAGACCCACCCGGCGCGCAAGCTGCTGAACTCGCTGGCCGAGGCCTGCGAGGGCAACACCGGCGAAAGCCAGGCCGAGCGCATGCTGATGGCCAAGGTCGAAGAGATCATCGAGCGGCTGGTCGCCGAGTTCAACGAGAACCTGGCGATCTTCCTGACCCTGGAAGAAGAATTCCGCGATTTCCTGGTACAGCACCGTCGTCGCGTGGAAATCGCCGAGCGCCGGGCCGCCGAGACCCAGCGCGGCCAGGAAAAGCTGGAAATGGCCCGTACCCGTGCCGGCGCGGAACTGGATCGCCGCATCGGCGATGCCACCCTGCCGCCGGCGATCGCCGAATTCCTGCGCCAGCCCTGGCAGCACCACCTGACCCTGGCGCTGCTGCGCGAGGGCGAGGAGGGGGCTTCGGTGGCCGAGGCGCTGACCCTGGCTGATGGCCTGCTGGAGGAAGTGGCCGAGGCGCGCCGGCAGATTGTCGGCAAGCCGTGGCTGCAGGCCTGGCAGCCGCTGCTGGCCAAGGTGTTTGCCAGCGTCGGCGTGCATGGCGACGCTGCCACCGCAGCCGTCGACGCGCTGCACGACACATTGCAGGGCATCGCCGAATCGCGACCGGAGCTGGAGCGCGCGTTGCCCGAGCTGCCGCAGGTGGTGCTGCCCGCACCGCCGGCACCGGAAACGCCGGCCGTGGAGCTGGGAAGTAGCTTCAATACCGACGATTTCGACAACGCCGATGCCGATCGCTTCCGCCGGATGGAAATCGGCAACTGGCTGGACTTCGTCGACAAGGATGGCAAGGTGCAGGCCGGCAAGCTGTCCTGGATCAGCCCGATTTCTTCGCGCCTGCTGTTCGTCAACCGTCGTGGCGTGCGCTTCTGCGTGGCCTCGCCCGAGGAACTGGCGGTGATGGTGCGGCTGGGTCGGCTGCGTCCCCACGTTGACGATGGCGCCTTCGACAGCGCCATGCAGGGCGTGCTCGACCGTCTCGACCCGGGCGGCGCGACGCTGCACTGAGCCGCGTACGCCTGCTAGGATCGGACCCACTCACCGATCAGCGGGAATCTGCATGGCCGTGGCGTTGCTGGGGATCAAGGAGACCGCGCCGGGCGAACGACGCGTTGCGCTCACGCCGGAGACGGCGCGCAAGCTCGGTGCGCTGGGCATCACCGTGTGGTATCAGCCCGGTGCGGGCCAGGCCGCCGGTTTCACCGATGCCGCCTACGACGACGCAGGTGCCCGCGCCTTCGATGCCGCCCGTTGGGCCGAGATCGACATCCTGCTGTGCGTGCAGGCGCCACCGGCCGCGGTGCTGGCGCAGCTCAAGCCGGGCGCCAGTGTGGTCGGCCTGCTGACTCCGGCCGCCGATCCGGCGCTGGCCGCGTTGGCTTCGGATGACCGCCTGCACCTGTTTCCGCTGCAGCAGCTGCCGCGCACCACGCGCGCGCAGGCGATGGACGTGCTCAGTTCGCAGGCCGGCATGGCCGGCTACAAGGCGGCATTGATCGCTGCCGAACGTGCGCCGCGTTTCTTCCCGATGCTGACCACCGCGGCCGGTACCGTGCGTCCGGCCAAGGTGCTGGTGATCGGCGCCGGTGTCGCCGGCCTGCAGGCCATTGCCACCTCGCGCCGCCTGGGTGCGCAGGTGGAGGGCTTCGACGTGCGCCCGGAAACCCGCGAGCAGATCCAGTCGCTCGGTGCGCGCTTTCTCGATCTCGGGGTAAGTGCGGCAGGCGAGGGCGGTTATGCGCGGGCGCTGACCGACGAAGAGCGCGCCGAACAGCAGCGGCGCCTGGGCGACCATCTGCGCAGCGTGGACGTGGTGGTCTGCACTGCCGCCGTGCCGGGACGTCGCGCGCCGACGATCGTCACCGCCGCGATGGTCGAAGGCATGGCCGCGGGCAGCGTGATCGTCGATCTGGCCGCCGAGAGTGGCGGCAACTGCGAACTGACCCAGCCCGGCCAATGCATCGAGCACCAGGGCGTGACCATCGATGGCCCGCTGGGTCTGGCCAGCCGGGGCGCCACCCAGGCCAGCGAGATGTATGCGCGCAACCTGATGAACTTCGTGGCCCTGTTCGTGCGCGACGGCCAGCTGGGCTTCGACTGGGAAGACGAACTGCTGGCCAAGACCCGCTGGCAGGCATGAGTTGGTAGCGCCGGGCCTCTCCGGTAGATCCACGCCATGCGTGGATGAGGGGCCCAGCGTGCGAATGGCGGGTTACCGCGGCTTCGCCGGCGGTGGGTTGTCGCGCACCCATTCCCTGCGTTCGTCCGCGCTCATCTGTGACCAGCGCTCGCGCATGGCATCGCGCTGGGCCGGGCTGAGGTCACGCATCTGGCCGAACAATGCCCGGGCCTGCTCACGTTGTTCCGGGCTCATGTGTTCGAAGCGGCGCAGGCCGCGGCGGGCCTTGTCGCGCTCTTCCGGGCTCATCGACTGCCAGCGCTGGCCGTGCGACAGCATGCGCTGGCGCTGCGCGGGATCGGCGCCGTTCCAGCGGTCACGCAGCGGCGCCAGCAGCGCCTCGCGCTGGGCCGGGCCCAGCTGTTCCCAGTTTGGCAGCGGCGTGGCAGCAGGTGCCGGCCGGGTGGCAGGCACCGGTGCGGAGGCCTGCGCCAGGGCCGACCCAGCCGGCAACAGGGTCAGGGCGATCAGCAGGGGCAGGGAGGGGTATCGCAACATGGGTTCACTCCATCGCCAGGTCGTTGTCGCCCAGCCACAGGTACAGATCGGGATTCTCGTCGTACAGCGCGCCATTGTCTTCTTCTGCGGCCGCGATCGGCGTGGTGGTAGCGCCCTGATGCTCGCCCGGGCCGACGAACTGGACACCGACGCCCAGCGCGATCACCAGCGAACAGGCGCTGGCCAGCCACCAGCGCCAGCGACCGGCGTGTGCCCTGCTGGCGCTGTGACGGGCATTACGCAAGCGTGCCAGCGTGGCCGGCGACAGCGCCTGCAACGACTGCGCGTGCAGGCTGCGCAGGGCGTCATCGGAAGGCAGGGGGCGGTTCACGGGTGCATCTCCAGTTGATTCTGCAGCGCCTGTCGGGCGCGCGCCAGATGGGTCTTTACCGCGCCCTCGCTGCAGCCCATGGCGCGGGCGGTGGTGGCGCCGTCCAGGTCCTGCAGCACGCGCAGGGTGAAGGCTTCGCGCTGGCGGGCGGGCAGCTCGCGCAGCGCCTGCACCAGCTGCTGGTACTGCTGGCGCTGCTCGTGCGCCTGCGCAGGGTCCGGGCCGGGATCGGCCCAGTCGATCTCGCCACCCTCCGCATCCTGGTTGTCGCGCCAGAACGGCAGGCGGAAGCGGCGACGGCGCTGCACGTCGATCACCCGCCGGCGCAGGATGCTCCAGAACAGCGGCGCCCACTCGGCGGCCGGCTTGTCGGCGTAGTCCAGCATGCGCATCAACGCGTCCTGCACCGCATCCAGCGCGTCATCACGCTGGCGCAGGCCGGCCTCGGCGAAGCGGAAGGCGCGGGGGCCGACGCTGGCCAGGAACGCTTCCAGCGACGCCGGCAGGGCATCGGTCTCGGCGCTCGGGGGGACAGGGCTGCTCACCAGCACAGGGTACGGTTCCTCGGCAGGGGTCACCATCGACAACGCGTGAGTGCGGCCGTGGTTGACCGGGACGCGCGCGGGGTTCAGCCCGTGGTTATGATGGGGCGACGAAGACAGAGCAGGAGCGTTGCCGGTGAGTGACGGGTTCGTGGCGCTGTACATCTTCATGCTGGCCGCCATTGCCGGCCACGTGATCATTTCCCGGGTCCCGGTGATCCTGCATACCCCGTTGATGTCGGGCTCCAACTTCATCCACGGCATCGTGCTGATCGGCGCGATGGTGGTGCTGGGGCACGCGCAGACACCGCTGGAGAAAATCCTGGGGTTCCTTGCCGTGGTGCTCGGCGCCGGCAACGCAGCCGGCGGCTATGTGGTCACCGCGCGCATGCTGGAGATGTTCAAGCCGAGCGTGCGCAAGACCGGCAACGATGAACCGAAGGAGCCGCAGGCTTGAACATCAGCACCGTCGAACTGCTCGATTGGCTGGTCAAGGCCAGCTACCTGGTTGCCGCCACCCTGTTCCTGCTCGGCCTGCAGCGCATGGCCTCGCCGATGACCGCCAGCAGTGGGATCCGCTGGGCGGGGCTGGGCATGCTGCTGGCCACGGTGGCGACCTTCTTCCTGCCCGAACTGCACAACGTGCCGCTGATCCTGGTGGCGCTGCTGCTGGGGGCCGGACTGGCCTGGTGGTCGGCGGGCAAGGTCGCGGTCACCGACATGCCGCAGATGGTCGCGCTGTACAACGGCATGGGCGGTGGCTCGGCGGCGGCCATCGGTGCGGTGGAACTGCTGCGCTATGCCTTCCTGGCCAACCGCGATACCACCCACTGGAGCGCGCAGGCGCTGGCCGACCTGGCCGCGCGGCAGCCGTCCGGCACGGTCCTGGTGCTGGCCGTGGTCGGCGCGGCGATCGGTGCGGTGTCGCTGTCCGGTTCGGTGATCGCCTGGGCCAAACTCGATGGCCGCCTCGACAAGCGCGTGACCTGGCCGGGCCAGCAGGTGATGAACCTGCTGGTGGCGCTGGCCGTAGTGGTGCTGGGCATCATCGCTGCCAGCACGCTCAGCCCTTGGGCGATCGTCACCTTCTTCGTGCTGGCGCTGGCGCTGGGCGTGTTGATGACGCTGCCGATCGGTGGCGCCGACATGCCCGTGGTGATCTCGCTGTACAACGCGTTCACCGGCCTGGCGGTGTCGTTCGAGGGCTATGTGCTGGGCAACGAGGCGTTGATCATCGCCGGCATGATGGTCGGCGCAGCGGGCATCCTGCTGACCCGGTTGATGGCCAAGGCGATGAACCGGCCGATCCGCAACGTGCTGTTCTCCAATTTCGGCGCTGGCGCCGGGGGGGAAGCACAGGCGATTTCCGGTTCGCAGAAGCCCATTGAAGCTGCCGACGTGGCCGCGATGATGGGCTTTGCCGAACGTGTGGTGATCGTGCCCGGCTATGGCATGGCCGTGGCCCAGGCCCAGCACAAGATCTGGGAACTGGCACAGCGCTTGATCACGCGCGGGGTGAAGGTCAAGTTCGCCATCCACCCGGTGGCCGGGCGCATGCCTGGGCACATGAACGTGCTGCTGGCCGAAGCGGGTGTGCCCTACGACCTGATCGCGGACATGGACGACATCAATCCCGAATTCGCCACCACCGATGTGGTGCTGGTGATCGGCGCCAACGACGTGGTCAATCCGGTGGCGCGCACCGATCCGGCCAGTCCGATCTACGGCATGCCGGTGCTGGACGTGGTCAACGCACGCAACGTGGTGGTGATCAAGCGCGGCAAGGGCACCGGCTTTGCCGGTATCGAGAATGCGCTGTTCTACGCCGACAACACGCGCATGCTGTATGGCGATGGTGCCGAGGCGGCGGCGTCGCTGGTCAGTGAGCTGAAGGCGCTCGACGGCGGGCATTGAGGCCGTACCGGTAGCGCCGGGCCATGCCCGGCGGCTTTTCGTGCAGACCGCTGCGCTCGCCGGGCATGGCCCGGCGCTACCCCCCCATCCACGCATGGCGTGGATCTACCAGACATGTCCACGCGTGGCGTGGATCCATCAGGGCATCACCGGCGCGATCAACGCGCCAGCCAGGCGCCTACGGCAATGCCCACCGCCAGCCACAGCCATTCGACCACGCCGTTGGCCAGGGTGATCAGCGTCCAGGCCAGGTGCGGGCCCATCCGCAGCGAGGCATCCCACGGGTTCAGGCCCATCGAGCCGCCCATCCAGGCACTGGCGATGGCCCAGTTCGCGATGGCGGCCACCAGCAGCGTGCCCAGCACGACCAGGGCGATGCGCAGCTTGCCGGGGCCAAGCGTGCCCAGACGCAGCATGAACACCAGTTCCAGGGCGGTCAGTACCGCCATCCAGCCGACCGGACGGCCGGTGAACAGGGCGATCAGCATCCAGGCGAGGGGGGCGGTGGCCAGCGCCAGCAACAACATGAAGGGCCAGAGCCAGGTAACGGTCCTGGCACGTGCGGCATTGGAGGACATCGAAGCTCCTGAAGGTCGCCCACAGGATACTGTGGTTTGCCGCAGTGCACCGGCGAGGGCCGGGCGCCTACGTTAGAATGCCGTCTTGCGTGGCTTCGGCCGCAGCCCCATATCGGTCCCCATGTATTCCCGTAGCAGCGAACCTGTCCACTTCGAACGCGATTGCGAGGCCGTGATGGTCCCGCAGGGCGACACCGTGACCCTCCCCGCCGGCAGCTATGGGTACATCACCCAGGCGCTGGGCGGCAGTTATTCGGTGTTCGTCGAGGGCAACCTGTTCCGTATCGCCGGCAAGGATGGCGATGCCATCGGCAAGGAGGCGCCGGCACCGCTGGAGCTGCCCGACGATGCCAGCGACGAGCAGGTCGAACAACTGGTGTGGCAGCAGCTGCGCACCTGTTTCGACCCGGAAATTCCGGTGAACATCGTCGAACTGGGCCTGGTCTACGAGGTCGAGATCAAGCATCTGGACGAAGGGCAGCGCGAGATCGACGTGAAGATGACCCTGACCGCGCCTGCGTGCGGCATGGGTGACATCCTGGTCGACGACGTGCGCAGCAAGCTTGAAATGATCCCGACGGTGGCCGAGGCCGACGTCGAGCTGGTCTTCGATCCGCCGTGGAACCAGCACATGATGTCCGAGGCCGCCCGGCTCGAAACCGGCATGCTTTGACCCACGGCCCGCAGTGATGCGGGCCCGGCATTACCCGCAACCAGAACAGGAAATCTCCGGTGTCCCAGTCCATTCCCAGCTTCGCCGTCACCCGTTCGGACCACCCGCGCAGCGCTGAAGAGCGCGCCCAGATCCTGGAGAAGCCGGGCTTCGGCCTGCACTTCACCGACCACATGGTGGAAGTGCGCTGGGACAAGGACACCGGCTGGCACAACGCCAACGTGCGCGCCTACGGCCCGCTGCAGCTGGACCCGGCCGCGGCCGTGCTGCACTACGGCCAGGAGATCTTCGAGGGCATCAAGGCCTACCGCCATGCCGATGGTTCGATCTGGACCTTCCGCCCCGATGCCAACGGCCGTCGCCTGCAGCGTTCGGCGCAGCGCCTGGCGCTGCCGGAACTGCCGGTGGAGATCTTCGTCGAATCGCTGAAGCAGATGATCGCCGTCGACAGCGCCTGGGTACCGTCGGCCGATGAGTCGAGCCTGTACTTCCGTCCGTTCATGATCGGCGACGAAGCCTTCCTTGGCGTGCGCGGCGCGCACAAGGCCGGTTACTACGTGATCGCCAGCCCGGCCGGCCCGTACTTCGCCAAGGGCGTCGCCCCGGTGTCGATCTGGCTGTCCACCGAATACGCGCGTGCGGCCAAGGGCGGCACCGGTGCGGCCAAGTGTGGTGGCAACTACGCCGCGTCGCTGCTGCCGCAGCAGAAGGCGCAGGCACAGGGTTGCTCGCAGGTGCTGTTCCTGGACCCGGTCGAAGGCAAGTACCTGGAAGAACTGGGCGGCATGAACGTGTTCCTGGTCTACAAGGACGGCACGCTGGTCACGCCGGAACTGTCCGGCAGTATCCTTGAGGGCATCACCCGCGAGAGCATCCTGCAGCTGGCCCGCGACCGCGGCATGAAGGTCGAAGAGCGCAAGGTCACCATCGATGAGTGGAAGCAGGGCGTGGCCTCCGGCGAGATCGCCGAAGTGTTCGCCTGCGGTACCGCTGCGGTGGTCACCCCGATCGGCCAGCTGAAGGGCGAGGGCTTCTCGGTGGGTGACATCAATGCACCGGCCGGCGAAGTGACCATGTCGCTGCGCAAGGAACTGACCGACATCCAGTACGGCCGCCTGCCGGACCGCCACGGCTGGCTGGTCAAGCTGGGCTGATCGCCCGCATTGAACTGTAGAGCCGAGCCCACGCTCGGCTGATCTTCCGGAAAGCCCGTCCTTGTGACGGGCTTTTTGCGTTGTGAGCCGGGGGGTCAGATCCCTTTTCCCACGGAAAAGGGATCTGACCCCGCATCTACCGCCGCCTATGTCGGCAAAGACATGACGAGACACGACATTGCGCAGTCAGGTCCGTGCAGGTGACGCGAAAGTTCCTTCACCTTCACAAACCCTCGACCCGGAAAGTCTCAGATCCAACATTTCATCTTGCTGAAAAGACGCTGAAAATCTTGTGGTGTCCGGTTTCAGCCACTAGCGTCATCAACACAGCGGATGGTCAGGGGAATCCGCTGGCTCGCCGGACCCGAACCTCGCCATTGCAAGCCAGCCCACGGTTCAGGCCGGTGCTTCTGCCGATTCCGGCATTCCTACCATTAGAAGGGAAATCCGATGTCCCAGGTAACGCAACCGCGTGTGCGTCGTGTGTGGGTGGTCCTTGGTGCGTCCGTCCTGTCATCGCTGCTGCTGGCCACGCCTGCGCTGGCCGGTGATGTCCAGCTCAGCGGCCTGCAGTCCGCGCCGACCCACCAGCGGTTCATCGTGAAGTACCGCGACGGCAGTGCGCCGGTGGCCAACACCACCGCACTCGCCTCTTCGCTGAAGACCGCCGCTGCCGGCATCGCCAGCAGCCAGGGCCGCGCGCTGGGCCTGCAGCAGGTCCGCAAGCTCGCTGTCGGCTCCACCGTGGTCAGGACCGACCGTGCGCTGGACCAGGCCGACGCCGAACTGCTGATGCGCAAGCTCGCCGCCGACCCGAACGTGGAATACGTCGAAGTCGACCAGATCATGCGCGCGACGCTGACCCCGAACGACACCCGCTTCAGCGAGCAGTGGGGCTTCGGTACGTCCAACGCGTCGATCAATGTGCGCCCGGCCTGGGACAAGGCCACCGGCACCGGCGTGGTCGTGGCCGTGATCGATACCGGCATCACCAACCATGCCGACCTCAACGCCAACATCCTGCCCGGCTATGACTTCATCAGCGACGCGGCGATGGCGCGCGATGGTGGTGGCCGTGACAGCAATCCCAACGACGAGGGTGACTGGTACGGCGACAACGAGTGCCAGGCCGGTTACCCGGGCTCGAACTCCAGCTGGCATGGCACCCACGTGGCCGGCACGGTCGCCGCGGTGACCAACAACAGCAACGGCGTGGCCGGGACCGCATTCAATGCCAAGGTCGTGCCGGTGCGCGTGCTCGGCAAGTGCGGCGGCTATACCTCCGACATCGCCGACGCCATCGTCTGGGCCTCCGGTGGCACGGTCAGCGGTGTGCCCGCCAACGCCAATCCGGCCGAGGTCATCAACCTCTCGCTCGGCGGCGGCGGCAGCTGCTCGACCACCTACCAGAACGCCATCAACGGCGCGGTCGGCCGTGGCACCACCGTGGTGGTCGCTGCCGGCAACAGCAACACCAACGTGTCCTCGTCGGTCCCGGCGAACTGCCCGAACGTGATCGCGGTGGCCGCGACCACCTCGGCAGGCGCACGTGCCAGCTTCTCCAACTACGGCACCGGCATCGACATCTCCGCACCGGGCCAGGGCATCCTGTCCACGCTCAACAGCGGCACCACCACCCCGGGCAGCGCCAGCTATGCGTCCTACAACGGCACCTCGATGGCGGCGCCGCACGTGGCCGGCGTGGTTGCGCTGATGCAGTCGGTGGCACCGAGCCCGCTCAGCCCGGCGCAGGTGGAAAGCATCATCAAGAGCACCGCGCGTCCGCTGCCGGGTGCGTGCTCGGGTGGTTGCGGCGCCGGCATCATCGACGCCGATGCCGCAGTGACAGCCGCGATCAACGGCACCACGCCCAACCCGGGCGGCACCGTGCTGCAGAACAACGTGCCGGTCACCGGCCTCGGCGCGGCCAGCGGCGCATCGCTCAGCTACACCGTCAACGTCCCGGCTGGCAGCGCGCAGCTGCGCGTGGCGATCAGCGGCGGCAGCGGTGACGCCGACCTGTACCTGCGCCAGGGCAGTGCCCCGACCGACACCGTCTACACCTGCCGCCCGTACCTGAGCGGCAACAACGAGACCTGCACCGTCAACAGCCCCGCTGCCGGCGTATGGCACGTGCGGGTGAAGGCGTACAGCACCTTCTCGGGCGTGACCCTCAACGCCCAGTACTGAGCCCAAGCCCCTCTCCATGGGCACGCCCCGGCCTCGGCCGGGGTGTTTTTTTGTAGAGCCGAGCCCACGCTAGGCTATCAGAGGGCTGCCGAGCATGGGCTCGGCACTACACGTCCCTCAAACCGACTCGAACCGGTTCGCCGCCACGTTCTTGCGCACATGCTGCGGATCGAAGATCCGGCCATTCATCGCGATGAACACCCCCGCCGGCAGCGACTGCACCGCACCGATCGCACAGCCGATGTTGAACTCCGCATCCGAACCACGGAACCGCGCCGGGCTCAACGCACCGGTCATCACGATGGTCTTGTCCGGAATCGTCGCCAGCACCTTGCCGGTCTGCACCATCGAATCGGTGCCGTGGGTCACCAGCACGTGGCGGGTGGGCTGCGCAGCGATCGTCGCGCGGATCAGCTCACGATCGTCGTCGTTGATGTGCAGCGAATCCTTGCGCAGGATCGGAATCACGTTGAACCGGAACGTGACCCCCAGTTCGCGCAGGATCATGCCGATCTGCGGGTCGCCGATCTGGTAGTCCGACTTGTCGTCGAAATAGATCTTGTCGATCGTGCCACCGGTGGTGACGACCAGGAGCTCTTCCATCATGTGCATGCGCGAAACCAAGGCAGGTACAGCGGCGCGGGGCCGGGAACACAGATGATACGGCCCACCGGGCGCAGCGTCAGCGCCGCCGCCCGAAACGGGCGCGCAGGCCGGGCAGGCTGGCCGAAAAGATCACCAGCAGCGCCAGCACGATTTCGATCAGTGCCAGCCAGCGCGTTTCCGGGTGGCTCCAGGCGCTCATCACGCCGTGGCTGAACCAGCCCAGCGCCAGCACCGCCGCCCAGAACCCGGCCTTGCGCCAGCCCAGCCGCAGGGCGATGGCCAGCGCCAGCGGCGGCGCAGTGAACACCAGCTGGGTGGCCAGCCAGTGCCTGTCGTTGATGAACCAGCCGGCAAACAGCGCCGCCAGCCCCATCAAGGCCAGCAGCAGCACGGTGCGCGGCGCGGCGCTCATCGTGCCAGCCGCTGCGCGATGTCGGCCACGCGCCGGCCCAGCGCCCGTGCCAGCACCGCCTCATCGTCAGTTGGTTGCGGGTCGTCGGCGGCACCGGCCACGTGGCTTGCGCCATACGGCGTGCCGCCACTGGTGGTGTGGCTCAGCGCCGGCTCGGTGAACGGAATGCCGACGATCAGGCAGCCGTGGTGCAGCAGTGGTACCTGCATCGACAGCAGGGTCGACTCCTGGCCGCCATGCATCGACGCGGTGGACGTGAACACCCCGGCCGGCTTGCCCGCCAGCGTGCCGTTCACCCATTCGGCGCCGAGCCCATCGAGGAAATGCTTGACCGGCGCGGCCATGTTGCCGAAACGGGTGGGGCTGCCCAATAGCAGTCCCTGGCACTCCACCAGGTCCTGCACGCTCACATACGGCGCGCCATCGTCCGGTACCGGCGGCTGCGCGGTCTGGGTGACGGCGGCCACCGGCGGCACCGTGCGCAGTCGCGCCGCCATGCCCGGCACCTCGCCGATGCCCCGCGCGATCTGGCGCGCCAGCCGTGCCACCGAACCGCCGCGGCTGTAGTAAAGCACCAGGATTTCGCCCATCGCGCCCAGCTCTCCTCATCGTGTGGACGCCAGTATGGCTATCCTGCATCGATTCCGCATCGGGTACCCTTGCGCCGATGGAACCTTTGGATACGCTCAATTTGTGGATGGAGCGCGCGCGGGATCGCGCACGCGCCGCCAGCTTCGGCCGCTTCCTGTGGCGCCGCTTCCTCGACGACCGCCTGTTCCAGGCGGCCGCCGCGCTGGCCTACACCACGGTGTTCGCGCTGGTGCCGTTGGCGATCGTGGTGTTCGGCGTGCTCTCGGCCTTCCCGGTGTTCGACCGCTGGAGCGACCAGCTCAGCGACTACGTCTTCTCCAACTTCGTGCCCAATGCCGCGCGCGCTGCCGAGGGCTACCTGCGGCAGTTCTCGGCCAGCGCGGGCCAGCTCACGGCCGCCGGCTTCATCGCCCTGGTCATCTCGCTGCTGATCACCCTCAACAGTGTTGAAGAGACCTTCAACCAGATCTGGCGCGTCGGCAGCAGCCGACCGCGGCTGACCCGCTTCCTGGTCTACTGGACGGTGCTGACCCTCGGCGCGATGCTCGCCGCTGCGTCGCTGGCCGTGTCGGCGCGGGTGTTCGCGATGCCGCTGTTCGGCACGCAGGAGGGGCGCTGGCTGGCCGATCTCGCGTTGCGGCTGGCACCGATCCTGATCGAATTCGTCTGCATCACCCTGATGTTCCGGGTGGTGCCACACCACACCGTGAAGTGGCGCCACGCGGTTCCAGGCGCGATTCTCGCCGCGGTGATCCTGGAGCTGGTGAAGTGGGGCATCGGCGCTTATCTGGGCAGCTTCCAGTCCTACCAGAAGCTGTATGGCACGGTGGCCTTCGTGCCGATCCTGCTGCTGTGGATCTACCTGTGCTGGGTGGCCGTGCTGCTGGGCGCGTCGCTGGCATCGTCGATGGCGGCCTTCCGCTACCAGCCGGTGGAACTGCGCCTGCCGCAGGGCTACGAGTTCTATGGCCTGCTGCGCCTGCTCGGGCGCTTCCAGCACGCACGCGCCAAGGGCAGGGGCCTGGCCGATGATGAGATCCTGCGGCTGGAACCGATGCTGACCGACTCGCTGCTGCAGGACCTGGCCTGCCACCTGGAGGGCATCGGTCTGCTGCGCCGTGATGAGCGCGGTGAATGGCTGCTGGCCCGCGACCTGGACCAGGTCAGCCTGGGCGATCTGTACGAATGCACGCAGCTGCGCATTCCGGTGGCCGAACAACACCTGCCTTACCGCGATGACAGCCTCGGCCGGGCCGCACTGGCTGCGCTGGACGAGTTGCGCCTGCCGTTGCGTGAACGCCTCAAGCGTCGCGTCAGCGACATCTACCCTGATTCTGGAGACGCCCCATGACCTGCAAGACCCCATTGCTGCTGGCTGCGCTGCTGGCCCTGGCCGCCTGCAAACCCGCGCAGGAGCCGACCCCGGCCAGCAGCCAGCCGCCCGCGCAGGCACCGACCCCGGCCGCGCCGGCGCCGGTGGAGGACACGCCCGCCGAGCGCGTCACTGCCGAGTTCCCGACGCTGAAGATGAAGGCGGTCGATGGCAGTGATTACGACCTGGCCGCACATCGCGGCAAGTGGGTGGTGGTGAACTTCTGGGCGACCTGGTGTGCACCCTGCCGCAAGGAAATGCCCGAGCTGTCGGCATTGCATGCCATGCGCAGCAACATCGAAGTGGTGGGACTGGCCTACGAGGACATTGAGGCGCCGGAGATGCAGTCGTTCCTGACCAAGCATCCAGTGACCTACCCGATCGTGATCGTCGATCCGTTCGACCCGCCGGCTGACTTCGCCACCCCGCGCGGCCTGCCGCTGACCCACCTGATCGATCCGCAGGGCAAGCTGGCGCACAGCTTCCTGGGCCCGGTCACCGCCGCCGACATCGAACAGCAGATCGCGGCTGCCAAGTAACAGGTGGGTCGGCAAGGCTGCGCCCTGCACCCGCCGAATCGACGGCAACGGCAACGGCCAAAGCAACGGCAACGGCAACGGCCAAAGCAACGGCGGGCATTCCGTGGGATGGCGGGGTGGGTCCGGTTGCGGGGGACGCTGCAAGTACGTCCCTGTAAGCTCGGTCGCGCCATCCATGGCGCTCACGCCCCCGCAACCGGACCCACCCCGCCTTCGACGGATTTCCGCGATCTGTCGGAATGTCATGGCCTGCTCCTGGTGGGTGTCGACCTTGGTCGACACGTAGATCCACGCCATGCGTGGATGCTTTTCGATGAATTGTCGAAATATTCGATTCCGATGGAGATCCATCCACGCATGGCGTGGATCTACCAGATCGCGGAGATCTGTCAGAGGTGGGGCGGTGTCGCAGTGCGGGGTGTCCGCGGCATGGATGCCGCGGCCAACTGTCGGAATGGCATGGCCTGCTCTTGGTGGGTGTCGACCTTGGTCGACACGTAGATCCACGCCATGCGTGGATGCCTTTCGTTCAATTGTTGAAATATTCGATTCCGATGGAGATTCATCCACGCATGGCGTGGATCTACCAGATCGCGGAGATCTGTCAGAGGTGGGGCGGTGTCGGAGTGCGGGGTGTCCGCGGCATGGATGCCGCGGCCAACTGTCGGAATGGCATGGCCTGCTCTTGGTGGGTGTCGACCTTGGTCGACACGTAGATCCACGCCATGCGTGGATGCTCTTCGTTCAATTGTCGAAATAATCGATTCCGATGGAGATCCATCCACGCATGGCGTGGATCTACCAAGTCGCGGAGATCTGTCAGAGGTGGGGCGGTGTCGGAGTGCGGGGTGTCCGCGGCATGGATGCCGCGGCCAAGCCTTATCTGATCGGAATCTGGCAGCGTAGGTGTCGAGAGCCGGCGTGGGCCGCCGTGCAAGCCTGGATCTCGACGATCGCCATGTAGCTTGGCGC
>NZ_PEJT01000006.1:0-343699 GCF_002750935.1 Stenotrophomonas sp. LMG 10879 | reverse complement strand
GATCAAGGGAGATTCCGGCGTGGGCGCCAAGCTACATGGCGATCGTCGAGATCCAGGCTTGCACGGCGGCCCACGCCGGCTCTCGACACCTACGCTGCCAGATTCCGATCAGATAAGGCTTGGCCGCGGCATCCATGCCGCGGACACCCCCGCAACCGGACCCACCCCGCCTTCGACAGTTTTCTGCGATCTGTCGGGACTGCTCTCGGGGTCAGATCCGTTTTCCGAAGGAAAACGGATCTGACCCCATTTGTGTGTATCGATATCTGACAGGTGTGCCGACCAACGGTCGGCACCCACCAACAGCCGCGTGAACCTGTCAGGGGTGGGGCGCTGTGGGTGGGCAGGACCGTTGGCGCCATGGATGGCGCCATCGAGCCCCCATGGATGGGTTTACGGCGTGTCCTGCCCACCCACACCGCCCCGCCCAACCACGGATACTCGCCTTTGACGTTGACGTTGACGTTGCTCTGGCCTCTGCAGGTGCAGGGCGCAGCCCTGCCAACAAAAAACCCCGCTTGCGCGGGGTTCTCTGTGTACTGCGTGCAGCGGAGGCTTACGGACGACGCGCCAGGGCCTCGACGTCCTTGGCCTTGGGCAGCAGATCCTGCTTGGTCACCCGCAGGGCACCGATGGTCAGCATCGGCACCGCCACCAGGATCGAGGACAGCACCACGATCACCGCACCGATCATGTGCGTCTCGGCCAGGCCTTCCATCGAGCTGCCGCCGTACAGGTACAGGGCCAGCGCAGACAGGAAGAACATCACCGCCGTGATCACCGTACGCGACAGCGTCTGGTTGATCGAACGGTTCAGCACTTCCATCGGCTCCACGCGCAGGCTGCGGAAGTTCTCGCGGACGCGGTCGAACACCACGATGATGTCGTTGATCGCAAAGCCCATCACCGACAGCAGGCCGGCCAGCACGGTCAGGTCGAACTCACGGCCGAGCAGCGACACGTAAGCCACCGTCACGATCAGGTCGAACATGGCCACGATGCTGGCGGTGACCGCGAACTTCCATTCGAAGCGCACCGCGATGTAGATCAGGAAGCCGGCCAGCATGAAGATGGTGGCGTACAGGCCATTCATCGCCAGGTCCTTGCCGATCTGCGGGCCAACGAACTCGTTGCGCAGCACCGTGGCCTGATTGTCGGCCGAAGAGACCGCCTTGACCACGGCCGCAGCAGTGGCCTTGTCTTCGGCAGAGGCGCCGCCGGTACCCGGAGCGTGCTCACCGTGCGGGGCCAGGCGGATCAGCAGGTCGGTGTTGCCACCGACGCTCTGTACCTGGGCGCCGTCGAAGCCGTTCTGCTCCAGCTTGGAACGGACCTGCTCGACGTCCACCGGGCGCTCGAAGCGGGCTTCGATCAGGGTGCCGCCGGTGAAGTCCAGAGCGTAGTTGAAGCCCTTGAAGCCGATGATGCCGATCGATGCCAGGAACACGATGATCGTGACGACCATCGCGACATGGCGCCAGCGCATGAAGTCGATCTGGGTATCGTTCGGGAGGATGTGCAGCGGAAACAGTTTCATGTGCGTGTCGTCCCGTCAGATGGCCACGTTCTGGAGCTTCTTGCGACGGCCGTAGATCAGCGTCGCCAGTGCACGCGATACGGTGATCGCGGTGAACATGGAAGCGAAAATACCGATGATCATGGTCAGCGCGAAGCCCTTCAGCGGACCGGTACCGAATGCGAACAGCGCCACACCGACGATCAGGCCGGTCAGGTTGGCGTCGAGGATGGTGCCCGAGGCGCGCTCGTAGCCGGTCACGATCGCGGTCTTGCCCGGCACGCCGGCACGCAGCTCTTCACGGATACGCTCGTTGATCAGCACGTTGGCGTCGACCGACAGACCGACCGACAACGCCAGACCGGCAAAGCCCGGCAGGGTCATGGTCGCGCCGAACAGCGACATCACTGCCACCACGATCAGCAGGTTGAACAGCATCGCGATCGAGGTGATCAGACCGAACATGCGGTAGTAGATGGTGAAGAACACCAGGGTGAACATGAACGCGTAGACCACCGCGGTGATGCCGTTCTTGACGTTCTCCGCACCCAGGCTCGGGCCGACCACGCGCTCTTCGACGAAGTCCATCGGCGCAGCCAGCGAGCCCGACTTCAGCAGCTTGGCCAGGTCCTCGGCTTCCTTCTTCTGCAGACCGGTGGTCTGGAAGTTCTTGCCGAACACGCCGTTGATGTTGGCCACCGAGATGACTTCCTCGTTGACCTTGAAGCCGCGCACTTCCTGGCCGTCGACGACGGTCACGGTCGGCACGCGCTCGGTGTAGACCACCGCCATCGGCTTGTTCACGTTGGCGCTGGTGAAGTCGAACATGCGCTGGCCACCGACGTTGTTCAGCGTCACGCTGACTGCCGGGGTGCCACTGGTGGAGTCGGTCACCGCCTGCGCGGCCACCATCTGGTCACCGGTGACGATCACGCGCTTGTTCAGCAGCACCGGACCGCCGTTGTCACGACGCTGGTAGACCTTGGCTTCCGGCGGGATACGACCCGACGCGATGGCGTCCTGCGCGTTGCCTTCCACCACAGCCCGGTATTCCAGGGTGGCGGTGGCGCCGATCATGCGCTTGGCTTCGGCGGTGTCCTGCACGCCCGGCAGCTGTACCACCACGCGGTCGGCGCCCTGGCGCTGGATGATCGGCTCGGACACGCCGAGCTGGTTCACGCGGTTGCGCAGGGTATTGATGTTCTGCTCGATGGCGCCGTTGGCGATCTGCGCGATCTCGGCTTCCGGAATGGACACCGTGATGCGGTTGCCACTGACGTCGTAGCCGAGGGTCGGCTGCGCCTTGGCCAGCGCGGCGCGGGCACGGGTACCGGCATCTTCGCCGGCCGACGGGCTCAGGTTGGCGACGATGGTGTTGTCGGCACGACGCTCGACCGACTGGTAGGCGATGCGCGCATCACGCAGGGTGCTGCGCACGTCTTCGGTGTAGGCATCCAGGCGCTTGTCCAGCGCAGCCTTCTGGTCGACCTGCAGCACGAAGTGCACGCCGCCCTGCAGGTCCAGGCCCAGCACCATCGGGCGACCGCCGAGCTTGGCCAGCCAGTCCGGCACGGTCGAGGCCAGGTTCAGGGCCACCGTGTAGTTCTCGCCCACGCTGTCACGCAGCGCATCGCTGGCGGCGGACTGCGACTTCAGGTCCGACAGGCGGACGATCAGGCTGTCCCCTTCCTTCTCTGCGCCCAGCGTGGTGACACCGGCCTTCTTCAGGTCGGCCAGCACACGGTCACGCAGCGCATCGTCGATCTGGCCGCCACGGTTGGCGGTGATCTGGATGGCAGGGTCCTTCTGGTAGATGTTGGGCAGTGCGTACAGCGCGCTGAGCGCCAGTACGATCACGATGACGACGTACTTCCAGCGTGGAAATTCGAGCATTGCTTGGGTCCCGCGCGGCGCCATCCCCGGCGCCGCGGTTGTGCTTCAGAAAGGGAGTGGCTTACTTGGCCGAATCCAGGGTACCGGTCGGCAGCACGCTGCCCACGGCGCCCTTCTGCACGCGGATGCGCACGTTTTCGGCCACTTCGACGGTGACGAAGTTGTCGCCGATATCGGTGACCTTGCCGGCGATGCCGCCGTTGGTCAGCACTTCGTCGCCGCGCTTGATCTTCTCCAGCATGGCCTTGTGCTCCTTCTGCCGCTTCATCTGCGGGCGGATCATCAGGAAGTACATGATGGCGATCAGGATGATCGGGAACAGCAGCGTGGTCAGGCCCATGCCCTGCGGTTGGCCGCCGGCGGCCTGGGCGTGGGCGGCGGGAATCAGGAAGGCAAGCAGGTTCATCGTTGGTCCTTTGGTTGGGCGGCGCTTCGGCCGTTTCACGGGCACGAGGTGTCGACCGCGGATCTGGGTCAGCCTTGAAGTATGCCACGGCCCCGGGCATTCGTCCTTGGGCCGTTTGGCAGGGGGTGCTGCGGGTTTACAGGGGCGGCGCTACCGCCCCGCGTGCTGCATAGAAGGACTCGCGGAAGGCCAGGAAGGTTCCCGCCTCGATGGCCGCGCGGATGTCGGCCATGAGTTTTTCGTAATAGAAGAGGTTGTGCTGGGTGCCCAGCATCGGCGCCAGCATCTCGTTGCAGCGGTCCAGATGACGCAGGTACGAGCGGGTATAGCCGCCGGCGCAGGCCACGCAGCCACAGCCCGGCTCGATCGGGTCCATGTCCCGCGCGTACTGTGAATTGCGGATGCGGACGGTGCCGAACGAGGTGAAATAGTGGCCGTTGCGCGCATTCCGGGTCGGCATCACGCAGTCGAACATGTCCACGCCACGTGCGACACCCTCGACCAGGTCCTCGGGGCGGCCGACGCCCATCAGGTAGCGCGGACGGTCGGCGGGCAGCTCGGGGTCCAGATGGTCGAGCATGGCATTGCGCTCGTCTTCCGGCTCACCCACGGCCAGGCCGCCGATGGCATAGCCGTCGAAGCCGATCCCCTGCAGGGCTTCGGCCGAACGGCTGCGCAGGTCGGTATGTACCCCGCCCTGGACGATGCCGAACAGGGCCGCGTCGTTGCCGAGTTCATCATGGGCGTTGCGGCTGCGCTGGGCCCAGCGCAGGCTCAGCTCCATCGAGCGGCGGGCGACGTCCTCGGTGGCCGGGTACGGCGTGCACTCGTCGAAGATCATCACCACGTCCGAATCGAGCACCTTCTGGATCTTCATGCTCTCTTCCGGCCCCAGGAACACGCGGGCACCGTCGGTCGGCGAGGCGAAGGTCACGCCCTGCTCGGTGATCTTGCGGCGGTGGGCCAGCGAGAACACCTGGAAGCCGCCGGAGTCGGTCAGAATCGGGCCATCCCAGCGGCAGAAGCCGTGCAGGCCGCCATGGTCGGCGATGATGTCCAGGCCCGGGCGCAGATACAGGTGGAAGGTGTTGCCGAGGATGATCTCGGCGCCCAGCGCGCGCACCTGGTCCGGCAGGATGCCCTTGACCGAGCCATAGGTCCCCACCGGCATGAAGGCCGGCGTTTCCACCGTGCCACGTGGGAAGGTCAGGCGGCCACGGCGGGCGCGGCCATCACGGGTCTGGAGCTGGAACTGCAATCGGGACATGGAGCGGTCATTCGGGCAAATAGTCGCCTATTGTCTCCCAAAACCACCTTTCCTGCTCCGGTAGCGCCGGGCCATGCCCGGCGGATTGCCCGCAAGTGCGCACGAACGGTGCGCACCCACCGCAAGCGCGTGTTGGCGCCTCAGCCCGCCTGCGGGAACAGCAGCATCGCGTCGCCGTAGCTGAAGAACCGGTAGCGCTGCTCGATGGCGTGCTGGTAGGCCTCGAACACCCGCTCTTTGCCGGCGAAGGCCGAGATCATCATCAGCAGCGTGCTTTCCGGCAGGTGGAAATTGGTCACCATCGCGTCGACGCTGCGGATCCGGTAGCCCGGGGTGATGAAGATCTGCGTTTCGCCAGCGAACGGCAGCAGCTCACCATCGCGCATCGCGCTTTCCAGCGCGCGCACCACGGTGGTGCCGACGCCGATCACCCGGCCGCCTGCCGCACGCGTGCGCCGCACCTGCTGCACCAGCTCGGCGCCCACGTTCAACCACTCGCGATGCATGACGTGGTCCTTCAGGTCGTCGGCGCGCACCGGCTGGAACGTGCCTGCACCCACGTGCAGGGTGACGTGGCCGAAATCCACGCCCTTGTCCTTCAGTGCCGCCAGCAGCGCCTCATCGAAGTGCAGGCCGGCGGTCGGCGCCGCCACCGCGCCCACTTCGCGCGCGAACACGGTCTGGTAGCGCTCGCGATCGTCCACGCCCGGCTCACGCTGGATGTAGGGCGGCAACGGCAGCCGCCCGGCGTGCAGCAGCCACTGTTCCAGCGACTCCGGTACGTGGAACTGCAGCACGTAGAACTCGCCGTCGCGGCCCAGCACCTCGGCTTCGCCGCCGGCATCCAGGGCGATGCGGCTGCCGGCCTTCGGCGATTTGCTGGCGCCCACCTGCGCACGGGCCTGCTGACCGCCGAGCAGGCGCTCGATCAGGATCTCCACGCGACCACCGCTGGCCTTCTGCCCGAACAGGCGCGCCGGGATCACCCGGGTGTCGTTGAACACCAGCAGGTCGCCCGGCTGCAGCAGCGACGGCAGGTCGCGCACCTGCAGGTCGGTGAAGGCAGCCGGTGCCGGCGGCACCAGCAGCAGGCGGCTCGCCGAGCGTTCGGCCAAGGGGGCCTGGGCGATCAGTTCGGCCGGCAGGTCGTAATGGAAATCGGACTTCTTCAAGGCAGTGGACGGCAACAGGTCGACAATGGCGCGCATTGTACGTCCAGCGTCTGCGAGCCGGCACGACCGAGCCCGAACGTCGCGCAAAATGCTGCTATGCAGCAGTCTTTTGCGGGGTTATCGCGCAAAAAAACAAGTGCTAGCATCGACGAGGAAGTCCGCTGCACGAGCCCGCCCCAAGCGCGCGTAAAGACGCGCGTTTTGCTTTTGAAGGCCCGTGCGACCCAACGTTTCAGGAGATCTGCAATGAGCTTCATCGAACGCCTCGCCCCCCTGCGCACCCAGCCCGGCACCCGCCTCACCAACGGCCTGGATGACGCAACCCTGACTGCCCTCGCCGCCAACCATCCGCAACTGGTTGCCGCAGTCGATGCCGCTGCTGCCGAATTCGCGCGCGTGCAGGCCGAGCTGGGGCCGCTGCTGGCACAGGATGAGCAGGCGCAGATCGATGCCATGCAGGACGGCTTCGTCAATTTCTACGCCGATGATGCGGTGACCCCATACGTGGCGCTGGCCGCGCGCGGCCCGTGGGTGGTCACCCTGAAGGGCGCGGTGCTGTACGACGCCGGCGGCTACGGCATGCTCGGCTTCGGCCACACCCCCGATGCGGTCATGGAGGCAATGTCACGGCCGCAGGTGATGGCCAACATCATGACCCCCAGCCTGTCCCAGCAGCGCTTCATCACCGCGCTGCGGGCCGAGATCGGCCACCGTCGTGGCGGCTGTCCGTTCACGCGCTTCATGTGCCTGAATTCCGGCTCCGAAGCGGTTGGCCTGGCCGCGCGCATCGCCGACGTCAACGCCAAGCTGCAGACCGACCCGGGCGCCCGCCATGCCGGTGCGGCGATCAAGCGGGTGGTCATCAAGGGCAGCTTCCACGGCCGTACCGACCGCCCGGCGCTGTATTCCGATTCCAGCCGCAAGACCTACATGCAGCACCTGGCCAGCTACCGTGGCGAGGAGTCGGTGATCACCGTCGCGCCGTACGACGAGGCCGGGCTGCGCAAGGTGTTCGAGGATGCCGCGCAGAACAACTGGTTCATCGAAGCGGTGTTCCTGGAGCCGGTGATGGGCGAAGGTGACCCGGGCCGCTCCGTGCCGCCGGCGTTCTATGCACTGGCCCGCGAACTGACCCGCGCCCATGGCAGCCTGCTGCTGCTGGACTCGATCCAGGCCGGCCTGCGCGCCCATGGCGTGCTGTCGGTGGTCGACTACCCGGGCTTCGAAGGCCTGGATGCGCCGGACATGGAAACCTATTCCAAGGCACTGAACGCCGCGCAGTACCCGCTGTCGGTGCTGGCGGTGACCGAGCACGCCGCGCAGCTGTACCGCAAGGGCATCTACGGCAACACCATGACCAGCAACCCGCGTGCGCTGGACGTGGCCTGCGCCACCCTGGCCCAGCTGACCCCGCAGGTCCGTGCCGCGATCTCCGAGCGTGGCGCCGAAGCGGTGCGCAAGCTGGAGCAGCTGAAGAACGAGCTGGGCGGCCTGATCACCAAGGTGCAGGGCACCGGCCTGCTGTTCTCCTGCGAACTGGCGCCGCAGTTCAAGTGCTATGGCGCCAACTCCACCGAGGAATGGCTGCGCCAGCACGGCATCAACGTGATCCATGGCGGCGAGAACTCGCTGCGCTTCACCCCGCACTTCGGCATGGACAGCAGCGAGCTGGACCTGCTGGTGGGCATGGTCGGCCGCGCGCTGCGTGAAGGTCCCCGCCGCGAGCAGGCTGCCGCTGCGTAACCGCAGACCCTCGTAGAGCCGGGCACTGCCCGGCTGAAGGCCGACGGGCTGGCGGTGATCTGAACGAAATGCCGCCGGGCATGGCCCGGCGCTACAGAGAACATCGGTAAGGCCTCATAATTGCCCGGACACCCCGCCCTGCGACCGGCTTCACTGGTCGACCGCGGGGCGTTTTCGTTTCCGGCCAAGACAGGAAGATCCATGAAGTCGATCTGTGTGTACTGCGGTTCCAACGCTGGCAGCAAGCCGGTCTACACCGAACGCGCCATTGCGCTGGGCGACCGCATCGCCCGCGACGGCATGCGCCTGGTGTACGGCGGCGGCAATGTCGGCCTGATGGGCACCGTGGCCAATGCCGTGCTCGCCGCCGGCGGTGAGGTCACCGGCGTGATTCCGCGCCAGCTGGCCGACTGGGAAGTGGCCCATCGCGGCCTGACCGAACTGGAGATCGTCGGTTCGATGCATGAGCGCAAGTCGCGCATGTTCGATCTGTCCGATGGCTTCGTCGCCCTGCCCGGCGGCTTCGGCACCATGGAAGAGATCTTCGAGATGCTGACCTGGCGCCAGCTCGGCATCGGCAACAAGCCCTGCGCGTTCCTCGACGTGGACGGCTTCTACGCACCGCTGATCGGCATGATCGATCGCATGGTGGAAGAGCGCTTCCTGCACCCCGAGCAGCGCCAGGACCTGTGGTACGGCTCGGACATCGAAGAGATGCTGGCCTGGATGAAGAACTACCAGCCGGCCCAGGCGTCGAAGTGGATCGACGAGAAGCGCCGCGCGGCGCTGCGTTGAAGACTGCGCGCGCGGTGGCTCAGGCCGCCGCGCGCGTCCACGGCGCCGGTCGGCCCAGCAGGTAGCCCTGGCCATAGTCGCAGCCGAGTTCGAACAGCGTGTCACGCTGCGCCTCGGTCTCGATGCCTTCGCCGATCGTCTCGATGCCCAGCGTGCGTGCCAGTGACAGCACGCCCTCCACCAGCGCGCGCGTACTCTGCGCCTCCGGTCCATGCAGGCCGGCAATGAAGCTCTGGTCGATCTTCAATGTGCTGATCGGGAACCGGTGCAGGTAGGACAACGCCGAGAAGCCGGTACCGAAGTCATCCAGCTGCACCTGGATGCCGCGTTCGCGCAGGCCCTTCAGGATGCGCAGCGTATGCGGACCATCGTCGAGCAGCGCGACCTCGGTGATCTCCAGGCGCAGCCGCCGCGGGTCCGCGTTGCAGGCCTCCAGCAGACCATACAGGCGCTCGCTGAACTCGGCAGAGCGGAAATGCCGTGGCGACACATTGACCGACACGTAGCCACGCCCGCCGTCGGCGAGGCCGGCGATGACCTGCTCGTAGATCAACCAGTCGACCTGTTCGATCAGGCCACTTTCCTCGCCCAGCTCCAGGAACGCGCCCGGCAGCAACAGGCCACGGCGCTCGTGCTTCCAGCGCAGCAGGGCCTCGTGGCCGACCACCTCGCCGTCGGACAGGCGCACGATCGGCTGGTAGAACGGCACGAAATCGCGATTGTTGATCGCCCGTCGCAGGTCGGCCTCCAGGTCCAGGCTGCGCAACGCCTGCTCGCGCATCTCCTCATCGAAGATGGAGCAGCGGTCGTGGCCCTGCGCCTTGGCCCGGTACATCGCCGCATCGGCATCGCGCAGCAGTTCCTCGCCGGTGCGATAGCGCGGGTTCCACAGGGCAATGCCCAGGCTGCCGGACGGGAACAGCTCGCGACCGGCGATCCACATCGACTCCTGCAGCGCCAGCAACAACCGCTGGCCGAAATCCAGGGCCTGCGCCAGGCCCTCCGGACAGTGCAGCAGCACGGCGAACTCATCGCCGCCGAGGCGCGCCACCACGTCGTTGTCACCCGCCATGGACACGATGCGCTTGGCCACTTCCACCAGCATGCGATCGCCGGCGGCGTGGCCGATGCTGTCGTTGACCAGCTTGAAGCGGTCGAGGTCCAGGAACAGCACCGCGAACACCGGGCCGCCTTCGCGCCGGGCCAGCGCCAGCGCATCCTGCAGCCTGTCCAGCAGGTGCAGGCGATTGGGCAGCCCGGTCAGCGCGTCGTGCATGGCCTGGTGGGTGAGGCGCTGCTCGGCGCGCAGACGCTCGCCGATCTGGCCCAGCAGCTTGTCGTTGACCTCGGCCAGTTCACGGGTGCGCTCCTCCACCCGCTTTTCCAGTTCGGCATGCGCCGAGCGCAGGCGCTGCTGGTCGCGCTGGCGCGCAAGACCGGTGCCGATGTTCTGCGCGACGAAGATCAGCAGGCGCTGGTCATGCACGCTGAAGGCGATCTGCTCGGTGTAACTCTGCACCACGATCGCACCGACCACTTCGTCATCGCGCAGCAACGGCACGCCGAGCCAGCACTGCGAACGGGCGCCGGATTCGCGCACCTCCCCGGTTTCCAGCAGCGCATCGATCTGTGCACGCGAGGCAAGCAGGGGCCGGCGATGGCGAACCACATATTCGGTCAGGCCGCGACTGAACGCGCGCGGTGCACGACTCGCGTTGTGCTCGTCGACCGAATAGACGAAATCCAGCCCATCGCCCTCGGCATTGACCAGCGCGATATAGAAATTGCGCGCATCCAGCAAGCGCCCGACCACGCCGTGCACCTGCCCGTAGAACTGCGCCAGGCTGTCGGCCGACATCGCCATTTCGGCAATGTTGTACAGCGCGGTCTGCAACTGCTCGGCGCGGCGGCGCTCGGCCACTTCATCCTGCAGGCTGAGATTGGCGCGCTGCAGCTCCTGCGTGCGCCGTTCCACCTGCTGCTCCAGCCGCACCTGCGCCTGGCGACGGTCCATGGCGGTCTGCACGTGCTGGGCGACAAAACCCAGCAGCGCGCGTTCGGCTTCGCCGTAGCGGTCGGCATGCTCGTAACTCTGCACCACGATCGCACCGCACACACGGCCATCGCGCAGCATCGGTACGCCCAGCCAGTCCAGGCTTTCCGGGCCGCGCTGCGGGTCGTGCTCCTGGTCGACGCGGGCCAGCAGTTCGCGCGAGGGCCCGCTCAGCGGCCGGCCATGCCGCAGCAGCGCCACGGTCAGGCTGCGTGGCATCTGGTCGATGTCGTAGCCCTGTGCAGGATCGGCGACGAAGTCATCGACCTGGTCGGCGAAATACAGGAAGCGGATCTGCCGACGAGCATCGTCGTACTCGACGATGTAGCAGTTCTCCGCATACATCAGCGTACCCAGCACGCCGTGCACATGGCGCAGCATCTCGCTCATTTCCAGGTCCGCACCGGCCAGGTCGGCAATCTGGAACAGCGCCTGCTGCAACCGCTCCGCCTCTTCCAGCGCTTTGATCTGCCCCGCCTGGCGGCCACGCTGCAGGGCCAGTTCCATGGCCTGCCGGGCCAGCCCCCACCAGGCCGGGGAAGGCGTCGCGCCGCGTACCGACAGCAGCAGCCGGGCACCGTCGTACTCCCAGCCGTGGTGGCCTTCGGCAGGGTCGGCCAGCGGCGACCAGACGTCCTCGTCACCGTTGCCGATCGGCCAACCGCCCTGCCCGCTGCCGAGCTGCGGATCGTCCCAGCCGACGCGCACGACCGCCGTTTCCGGCAGCAGCGCATGCAGCGCGCGCACCAGCGCCGCGCTCAGCACGGGCTCGTTGTGTGACGCTTCCAGCGCGCGGTCGGCTTCGGTGGACAAATGACGTTCTCTTGGCGCCGCCTGAGCGCCGCCTCCCCTGAATTACCGAGCATAACGCGCCACCCGGGGGGCAATGGAAGCCCGCTAACCCCGAAACGTGCCGTCGGACGTTTTTCCTGTCGATCCTCTCCCGATTCCCGCCGTGACTGTCGCCCTGTCCCACACCATCGCCGGCTATGCGCCACCGCCCGCAGGGCTTACCCTGTACGGCGTGGATGCCAGCGCCCTGCCAACCGATGAAGCCTTGATGCTGGCCTGGGCCGCCGGTGAAGTGCACGCGTTCGAAAGCCTGTATGCACGTCATCGCAAGCGCCTGTTCGGCTTCCTGCTGCGGCAGCTGCGCGACACCGCGCTGGCCGAGGAGATGTTCCAGGACGTCTGGCAGCGGGTGATCAGCGCGCGGGCCGGCTGGCAGGCCGACGCGGCCTTCAGCACCTGGCTGTTCCGCATCGCCCACAACCGCCTGAATGACCACTGGCGCGCCGCCCGCCATCGCCCCCATGCACCGGCCGATGCCGATCTGCGCCTGGCCGCGCTGGAGGATGGGCAGACCCCGGAAGCGGAGCTGTCCGAATTCGAACAACGTCGCCGCATCCAACTGGCGATGGAAGAACTGCCCGCAGAACAGCGTGAAGTGCTGCAGCTGCGGCTGGAACAGGAACTGAGCCTGGAGGAGATCGGCCAGATCACCGGCGTTGGCCGGGAAACCGTGAAATCGCGGCTGCGCTATGCGATGGACAAGCTGCGTGCGGGACTGAACGCATGAACCGAGACGATCCACTGACGCCGGAAGAACGCGAGCTGGCACGCCTGCTGGGGCGCCGCGCCGAACAGAGCCCTCCGCCGGCGCTGGACGCGGCGATTCTGGCCGCCGCGCGTGCGGCCGTGGAGGCGCCGGCCCCTGAGGCGACTCTGCTGCCGGCCGCACCGCGTACGCTGCGCCCGCGCCGCCGCTGGCCGGCCGTATTCGGCGTAGCCGCATCGACGGTGTTCGCCGTCGGCATTGCGTGGCAGATGCGTCCAGAACCGCCGTCGGCCCCTGCGGAGGCGGTTGCCACCGCGCCGGCTGCACAGGAAATGGCAGCCGATGCGAGCGCCGAAGGCATGGCCGCCGACAGCGCAGCCGCCGATGTCGCCTCCGCCGAGACGGCACCGCCACCGGCACCGGCACCGACAGCAGCACCTGGATCTGCGCCCGCTGAGGCAGCACCTGCTTCGGCGGCGGCCATCGCAGACGTGCCGAAACCCGCGCCCGCCATGCCCCGACAGGCACCTGCTCCGATGATGGCGCCGGCACCGCCACCTGCGCCCACCGCCGACACAGCGTTCGTCGCGCCTGCGATGCCCGCGGCAGCGCCAGCCGCACCGGAAGCCTATTCGGTGCCTGCGCCTGCATCCGCGCCTGCGGTTCCTGCCGCGGCGATGAGGGCGCGCAAGGCCACGGCGGCGACGGCGGAATCAACGTCTTCCGCACAGGCCACGGCCGAAGACCGCATCGCACTCACCGCGGCCAAGCAGGACGCGGCCGGCAGAACCGCACCGGGCGTCATGCGCCGCGCCAGCGATGCAGGCCTCAGCGCGGAGGCCGTACAGGCCGAAGTGCAGGCCGATGCCGGGCTGCCCCGCCGGCAATGGCTGCAGAAGATCCGCGAGCGTCGCGATTCCGGCCAGCGCGACCTGGCCAGGGCGAGCCTGGAGCGCTACCTGCAGACCTATCCCGAGGCGCGACTGCCAAAGGATGTGCGGCCATTGCTGGACGACTGAGGCACGTCGACGGCAAGCCCGTAGAATGAAGGGAATGCCCGATACCCTCGCCCAACCGGTCAGCTACACCCTCGACGTCAAGCACAGCCGCTTCATCGCGCATGCCGCGCCGATCGAGGGTGCGTCTGCTGCGCTGGCCTTTCTGCAGGAGGTGGCCGTGGCCGATGCGACCCACAACTGCTGGGCCTACCGGCACGGCCAGGACTATCGCTCCAGCGACGATGGCGAACCGGCCGGCACCGCTGGCCGGCCGATCCTGGCCGCCATTGATGGCCAGGGATTCGACCGGGTGATGGTGGTGGTCACCCGTTGGTTCGGCGGCATCAAGCTGGGCGCCGGTGGCCTGGTCCGCGCGTACGGCGGCGCCGCTGCCGAATGCCTGCGCACCGCGCCACGCCTGCCGCTGGTCGCGATGGCGCGGCTGCAGCTGCTGGCCGGATTCGAGGATCTGGGCGCACTGCACGCGGCCCTGCCCGCCCATGCCGCCGAAAAGCGCGATGAACAGTTCGATGCCAATGGCGTGAGATTGCGGGTGGAATTGCCCGCCGACCAGGTCGACGCATTGAAAATCCGCCTGCGCGACGCCACCCGTGATCGTATCCGTATCCAAGATGACCGCCTCGATGACTGACAAGGACGCACCGGCCTCCGACCCGGCCACCCCGCCGCTGCGCCGACTGGGCAGCCTGCGTACGCTGTGGCCGTTCGTGCGCCGCCACAGCGGCTTGTTCAGCGCCTGGCTGCTGGCCCTGGCCGTTTCTTCGGCGGCGACCCTGAGCCTGCCGCCGGCCGTGAAGCAGATGATCGACCACGGCTTCAGCAGCGGCGGCCAGATCAACCGTGCCTTTGCGCTGCTGATGCTGGTGGCTGTGGTGCTGGCGCTGGCGACGGCCGCGCGTTTCTACTTTGTTTCGCTGCTCGGCGAGAAGGTCGTGGCGGATCTGCGCAGCCGCCTCTACGCGCACCTGATCCAGCTCGGCGCTGGCTTCCACGACCGCAGCCGCAGCGGCGAACTGGTGTCGCGCCTGACCGCCGACAGCGAACTGCTGCGCAGCGTGGTCGGCTCGACCATGTCCGTGGCGCTGCGCAGCAGCGTCACCGTGGTCGGCAGCCTGGCGATGCTGTTCGTCACCAGCCCACGGCTGGCCGCCTGGTCGCTGCTCGGCATTCCGCTGGCGGTGCTGCCGATCATCATCGGCGCGCGCAAACTGCGCGTTGTCGCCCGCAGCAGCCAGGACCGCATCGCCGATGCCAACAGCCTGGCCAGCGAAACGCTGGGCGCGGTGCGCACGGTGCAGGCGCATGCGCGCGAACCTTATGAACGCGGCCGTTTCGACCATGCGCTGGGCGATGCGATCCGCGCCGCACGCCGGCGCATCGGAGCGCAGTCGCTGGTCACCGCCAGTGCCATCCTGCTGGTGTTCGGCGCGATTGTCGGCGTGTTGTGGCTGGGCGCGCACGACGTCATCGACGGGCGCCTCAGCGCCGGCACGCTGGGTCAGTTCGTGCTGTACGCACTGATCGGCGGCGGCTCGGTCGGTGCCTTGGCCGAAGTGTGGAACGAACTGCAGCGCGCGTCCGGCGGCATGGGCCGCATCGGCGAGCTGCTGCAGGAAGACATCGAGATCCGTGCGCCGGCCACGCCGCGTGCGCTGCCGCAGCCACTGCGTGGCGAAATCCACTTCGACGACGTGGTGTTCAACTACCCGCAGCGACCGGACCAGGCCGCACTGGACCATTTCAACCTGCACGTGCGACCGGGTGAAACCGTCGCTCTGGTCGGCCCCTCAGGCGCCGGCAAGAGCACGGTGCTGTCGATGCTGCTGCGCTTCCACGATCCGGCCGCCGGGCGCATCTGCGTGGACGGCATCGATGTGCGCGACGTCGATCCGGCCGCGCTTCGCGCACAGCTTGCGCTGGTGCCGCAGCAGCCGACGTTGTTCGCCGCCAGCGCACGCGACAACATCCGCTATGGCCGGCTGGATGCCAGCGACGCCGAAGTGGAAGAGGCAGCCCGTGCCGCCGAGGCCGACGCCTTCCTGCGTGCACTGCCGCAGGGTTACGACAGCGAACTGGGCGAGCGCGGTGCCCGCCTGTCCGGTGGCCAACAACAACGTGTGGCGATCGCCCGTGCCTTGCTGAAGGACGCACCGATCCTGCTGCTCGACGAAGCCACCAGCGCGCTGGACGCGCAGAGCGAGCATGGCGTGCAGCAGGCACTGGAACGATTGATGGCCGGGCGCACCACGGTGGTCATCGCCCACCGGCTGGCGACCGTGCTCAAGGCCGACCGCATCGTGGTGATGGATCATGGCCGCATCGTGGCCGAGGGCACGCATGCGCAGCTGCTGGCTGAAGGCGGCCTGTATGCCGAGCTTGCACGCCTGCAGTTCATCGATTGATGACGGCCGGCTAACACCGGCCGGATCACTCTGGCAGCGTAGCGAACAACCGCTGAGGGAGGTCCACCATGTCGTTCCGTCAGTTCCCTGCTGTCGACAGCAATGGCGAAAGCCACATCATCATCGAGTTCAAGCCCGAGGCCAGCGGCAGCGGGCACGGTTCCGAGACGACGCCACGTTATGAACTCGACGACGGCCGCCAGCTGGTGCGCAACGGCCGCGAATTCACGACCAGCGGTGGTGAGGTCAGGTTGTCGATCTAGCGTTCCGCTGCAGCGCCGAGCCACGTTTGGCTCAGCCGTTGGTTCCATCAAAAAAGGTTGGTCATTTTTTGACCAACCATCTTGACAACCTTGCCTGCCAAGGCCTGCAGCCGGTTATCCACATGTTTGCGCAGAAGCCATCCACACGCCCTGTGGATGAATGTTCTATGCGAGCACCCGGCCGATCCCGCTGGCATCCACCTCGGCGGCGGCGGCGGCGATAGCCTCTGGCTCGCTGCCCGCCACGAAGCCGATACGGAAATGCACCTCACCGGCCGGCGTGCGCGAGGAATGGATCGAGGCCAGGCTGATGCCATGCTGCTCGAACACGTTGAGCAGTTCGCGCAACGAACCCGCGCGGTCTTCAGGCAGATGCACCGACAGGGCGTTGCGCTCGGTCAAGTCGGCCAGCAGATAGCCGACGCGTTCGAAGGTGTAGTTTCCCGCGGCCAGTGCCTGATCGCCGAAGGCAGTCCTGTTGGCCCCCAGCAGGTGTTCGCGGAATGCGCCACGCGCAGCATCGTCGCCCTGCCCTACCTGCGCCTGCAGGGTCTGCAACTGGCCGATCAACCGTTGCAGCATCGGCGCCACATAGGGATTGCCGAACTGGATGTCTTCATAGATCGCCGGATTCAACGACAGGATGCGCGAGATGATCGCGGTATCCAGCTCGAACGAGGCCGACCGATACGGCAGCATCGCCGCCAGCGTGCCCAACTGCGGCTGGTACTCGCGCAGCACACCCGCCTGGGCCAGATGGCTCGCATGCACCATGGCCTGCACCAGCGCCATCATCTGGTCGTGGTGCTGTGGCGTGGCCCGCACGCACTCTGCCTGCAGCGCCTGGCACAACGCGTCGACCCAGGGCCGCCACTGCTGCAGCCGGGCCTCGCAGATCACCATCACCCGGCCCTTCAGGGTCGGCGCCTTGGGCGGCGCGGTCATCGGATGCAGGCCCACCACCTCGGCGCGCGAGGCCAGCATCGCCTGCACCGGCGCTTCCTTCACCGAGGTCACATCCAGCCACAAGCGTTCCTGCTCGCGGCCAGCCGACAGGCGCGCGTACTCGGCGATCAACGCGGACGTGTGCCGGATCGGTGCGGAGAACACCAGCACATCGGCCTGTTCCAGCAACTGCTCCGGCGCATGCGAATCTGGATCGGCCGGATCGTGGCCGATCACCCGCACCTGCATGTGCTGTTCGAAGAACCGGGTCAGCCAGCGCCCGTAGGCGCCGGCACTGCCGACGATGCCGACCGTGCGCGGCGTGCGCTCGTGCAGCCCGCTCATGCCAGCCGTTCGGCGCGGAAGCGCATCCCGTCGGCCAGTGCCGCCGGTGCGGCCGCGATCACGTCGAACTCCTCGAAGCCATGGGCCAGGGTTGCCTCCAGCGCCGCGTGGGTGCCGGCGATGGCACGCGAGATGGCCATCTGCATCGGCTCACCGCGCAGCAGGAAGGACACCATCAGCGACATCAGCACGTCGCCGGTGCCCGCCACGTCGACCGGCAGCAGCGGCGAGGTCCAGCGCCAGGTTTCCTCGCGACCTACCGCCAACGTCACCAGCTCGCCCGGATTGCCGCCGACGCTGTGGGCCAGCACCCATTGCGGACCGCGCGCCAGCAGCGCACGCGAGGCGGCGATGGCATCGGCTTCGGCCAACGCCGGCATGCCGGTCAGGCGACCGAGTTCGAACGCATTCGGGGTGACCAGCCAGGCATGCGGCAGCAGGCGTTCAGCGAAGATCGCCTCCAGGCCTGGCTCCACGTAGGGACCGGTGTGGGTATCGCCGATCACCGGGTCCAGGCAGTAGCGCAGCTGCGGGCATGCCGGCAGGATCTCGTCCAGCCAATCAGCAAACGCGGCACCATTGGCGGCGCTGCCGAAGTAGCCGGACACCAGCATTTTCGCCCGTTGCGGAAGACCACGTTCGCGCGTGCCGAGCAGCAGGTCGGCGAACCAGTCACTGGGCAGCACTCGGCCACGGGTGGTCTCGTAGAACGGCGCATTGCTCAGCAGCGTGGTCGGGATCGAGGCCACGCGCACACCGAGCGCGCGCATCGGCGGCAGCGCGGCGCTGTTGCCGGCATGGCCGTAGACCAGTTGTGATTGGACCGAAATGACATCGATCGGCGAAGGGCCGTCGGGCCGCTGGCGGCGGCCGTGGACCAGGTGGTTGTCGAGGGATTCGCTCATGCCCGCATTCTACGCCCAAGGGGGTTTTCGGCAGGGCTGCGCCCTGCACCTGCAGAGGCAACGGCCAAAGCCACGGCAACAGCAACAGCAACAGCGGTACTCCGAGGGATGGCGGGGCACTGTGGGTTTGCGGGGACGCCGTGAATCCGTCCATGGAGGCTTGGTCGCCGCATCCATGCGGCTCACACCCCGCAAACCCACAGTGCCCCGCCTTCGACAGTTCCCCGCGAGCAGTAGATCCACGCCATGCGTGGATGAATCTCCATCGAAATCGAATATTTCGACAATTGATCAAAGAGCATCCACGCATGGCGTGGATCTACGTGTCGACCAAGGTCGACACCCACCAACAGCAGCAGAAATCTGTCGAAGGCGGGGTGGGTCCGGTTGCGGGGGTGTCCGCGGCATGGATGCCGCGGCCAAGCCTACAGGGACGTATTTACGGCGTCCCCCGCAACCGGACCCACCCCGCCATCCCACGGAATGCCCGCTGTTGCTTTGGCTGTCGCCATTGCCCTGGCATCGGCGGGTGCAGGGCGCAGCCCTGCAGAAGAGCCCCCTCAGTGCGCAGCAGGCCTGGACGACGGCAACCATGCCGCCACGATGCCCAGCAACGGCAGGAACGCGGTGAGCTGGTAGACGAATTCGATGCTGGTCTTGTCGGCCAACAGCCCCAGCACCGCCGCGCCGAGGCCGCCCATGCCGAAGGCGAAGCCGAAGAACAACCCGGAAACCATGCCGATCCGATGCGGCATCATTTCCTGTGCGTACACCACGATGGCCGAGAACGCGGAAGACAGCACGAAGCCGATCAGCACAGCCAGTATCGTGGTCCACAGCAGATCGGCATGCGGCAGCATCAGCGCGAACGGTGCCACGCCCAGGATCGAGGCCCAGATGATCGGCTTGCGACCAATACGATCACCCAGCGGCCCACCAAAGAAACCGCCCGCCGCGGACGCCACCAGGAAGGCGAACAGATGCAGCTGCGCCTGCGCCACCGGAATGCCGAAATGATGCATCAGGTAGAAGGTGAAATAGCTGCCGATGCTGGCCATGTAGAAATACTTGCTGAAGATCAGCACCAGCAGGATCGCCAGCACCCGGGCGATCGTGCGCGGCGGATGGCGTGCGGCGATCACACCCTGTGCTGCGGGGCGAGGAGCCCCCAGATGCAGCGAGTACCAGCGGCCGACATAGGTCAGCAGGGCAATGCCGATCAACGCTGCACCGGCAAACCACGATGCGGAATGCTGGCCGTAGGGCACGATCACCGCGGCGGCGATCAGCGGCCCCAGCGCCGTACCGAAGTTGCCGCCCACCTGGAACACCGACTGCGCCAGGCCATGACGGCCGCCGGAGGCCAGGCGCGCGATGCGCGAGGCTTCCGGATGAAAGATGGCCGAACCGATGCCGACCAGCGCGGCGGCCAGCAGCACCATCGCGTAATTGGGCGCAAAGCCGAGCAGCAACATGCCGCACAAGGTCGAGGCCATGCCGATCGGCAGGGAGTACGGGGCCGGCCGGCGGTCGGTGGCAAGGCCGACCAGCGGCTGGAAGATCGAGGCGGTCAGCTGGTAGGTCAGCGTGATCAGACCGATCTGGGTAAAGCTGAGATTGAAGCCACCCTTGATCACCGGATAGATGGCCAGGATCAGCGACTGCATCATGTCGTTGACCATGTGCGAGCTGGAGATCGCCGCCAGCACTCCGGGCGATACGGGGCGGGCGGATACGGTGGGAGAAGCCAGAGTCGACATTGCGCACGGTCAGGATGGGGGCGAGCCGTGCATGCTACGGTGGCCTTCCACTCCCTTCTGCCGCGTTCTGGTCATGGCCTATCGCAAAAAGGACACCCCCTGCCCTGTCCGCGAAACCGCGCCGTGGAACGAGGTGCCGGTGCATCGCCCGGTCACCTGCCGCGCGCGCGACTACCGTGCCGGCACCCACATCTCGGCACACAAGCACCGCCGACACCAGCTGGTCTATTCCATGTCCGGGTTGATGGTGGTGCGGTCGGAAGTCGGCCGCTGGGTGGTGCCCTCCACCCGTGCCATCTGGATGCCGGCGGGCATGGCGCATGCGGTGGACTGCATCGCCGAGGTGCACATGCGCAGCCTGTACATCGAACCGGCGTTCGCCCCGCAGCTGCCCGCCGAGCCCTTCGCCGTGCAGGTGGCGCCGCTGCTGCGCGAGCTGCTGCAGGCGGCCATCCTGATCGACGGACCGCATGAAGAAGACAGCCGCGACGGCCGCGTAGTGCGACTGATGCTCGATGAGCTGCACCGCATGGACGTATTGCCGTTGCACCTGCCCGAGCCCGTCGACCCGCGCCTGCACAGGATCTGCCAGCACATCCAGAAGCATCCCGGCGACGAGGCGACCCTGCAGGACTGGGCGCAGGCGTTGGCGATCGACGTCAAAACCATCCAGCGCCACTTCGCCAGCGAACTGGGCATGACCTTCGGCCAGTGGCGGCAACAGGCGCGCCTGCTGGCCGCGATGGAACGGCTGGCCCGCGGCGAGAAGGTGATCGACGTGGCGCTGGCGATGGGCTATGACAGCCCGAGTGCGTTCACCAGCATGTTCAAGCGCCAGCTGGGGCAGACGCCGGCAGCATTTTTCCGTTGAGCCGTTGAACGGCATCCACGCATGGCGTGGATCTACTGCGCCACCTACAGGTAGGGATTCTGCTTGTCAGGATACAAGTGGAAAGTCCGTCTCATTTTCGCAACCGCACCCATGTTCCGATAGCACCTCACGGAAGAGGAAGCACTTGTGACGAAGGCATGGAGTATCAGCCGATGGCTTGCGGTTGCTGTGTTGCTGGCCCTGACGGCAATGCAACCATCCGCATATGCGAGCGGCACGCAGTTCCGTTTCTACTCGGATGAACAGAAGGACGGTTTTCATTTCTTTCTCGAGATCCAAGGTCGAAGCGACGATGGCTACATCCATGTTCGTTGGAAGGGACAGCCCAAGGATGCCGCCCCGCGGAACCCGTACTACGTCGAAATGAACCGTGCCCAGAAGCGCTTCTACATCCGGCCCAAAAAACGGGATGGCCACCCTTGGTTCGAACTGGATGTAGTGGGTGATCGCGGAACGCTTCTGTTCGAGGGGCGCCGGCTGTACGGAAAAGCCGATTGGGAAATCCTGTAAAACAGCCACAAACGAAAACGCCGGGCAGAGCCCGGCGCTGTCGTTCAACATGTCCGTTGACAGATCAGGACGTCATCCGATCCCAGAAGCCCTTGACGCCGTCGATGAAGGTCGCCGACTTCGGCGAATGCTTGCGCGCATCCTCGCCGTTGAAGGTGGCTTCGAACTGTTCCAGCAGCTTGCGCTGGTCGCTGGTGAGGTTGACCGGCGTCTCCACCACCACGCGGCAGTACAGGTCGCCTTCGCTGCGGCTGCGCACCGAACGCACACCCTTGCCGCGCAGGCGGAACAGCTTGCCGGTCTGGGTCTCGGCCGGAATGCGGATTTCCGCCTCACCACCGAGGGTGGCCACGCGCACGGTGTCACCCAGTGCGGCCTGCGAAATGCGGATCGGCACTTCGCAGTGCAGGTCGTCGCCGTCGCGCTGGAAGATGTGGTGCTCACGCACGCGCACTTCCACGTACAGATCGCCCGGCGGCGTACCGGCCGGACCGGCCTCGCCCTCACCCGCCAGGCGGATGCGGTCACCGGTATCCACGCCTGCCGGTACCTTCACCGACAGCACCTTGTCTTCCTCGACACGGCCGTTGCCGTGGCAGGTCTTGCAGGGCTTGGCGATGATCTGGCCACGGCCGCCGCAGTTGTGGCAGGCCTGCTGCATGGCGAAGATGCCACGCTGGATGCGCACCTGGCCGCGACCATGGCAGACGTTGCAGGTCTCGACCTTGCCGTCTTCCGAGCCGCTGCCATCGCAGTCGCCACATTCGGCCAGGGTCGGAATCTCGATGCGGCGTTCGACGCCACGCACCGCTTCTTCCAGGTCCAGCTCCATCACGTAGCCGATGTCGGCGCCGCGACGCGCCTGGCGTGGACCGCCGCCGCCGGCACCACCAAAGATGTTGCCGAAGATGTCGCCGAAAATGTCGTTCATGTCCGGGCCGCCCGGACCACCACCGCCACCGCCCATGCCGTGTTCGAACGCGGCGTGGCCATGGCTGTCGTACATGCGGCGCTTGTTGCCGTCGGACAGTACTTCGTAGGCTTCCTTGCACTCCTTGAAGGAGGCTTCGGCCGCCGCATCACCCGGGTTGCGGTCCGGGTGGAATTTCATCGCGCAACGACGATAGGACTTCTTCAGTTCTTCGTCGGTGGCGGTGCGGGCAACGCCCAGCACTTCGTAGTAATCGCGCTTGCTCATATCGTGGATCGCATTCCGGAAAGTCGGGATTCGTCAAAGCGGAAGAGCGGAACCAGGTCCGCTCTTGCGTCGGGCGCCCCGACACGCCAGAGGGCGGTCAGGACCCTGATGCGACAACGGGACGCTGGTAAGCAGCGTCCCGCGTCGGTCCGGATCAGGACTTCTTGTCGTCCTTGACTTCGGTGAACTCGGCGTCCACCACGTCATCCTGCGCCTTGCCCGCATTGCCGGCGTCGGCGCCCGGGGCAGCACCGCCCTGGTCGGCCGAAGCGGCAGCGAACAGCGACTGGCCAGCTTCTTCCAGCACCTTCGACTTGGCTTCGATCTGTGCCTTGTCGTCACCCTTCATCGCGGTTTCCAGGTCGGCCAGGGCCGCTTCAACCTTGCCGATCACTTCGCCACCGACCTTGCTGCCGTGCTCGGTGATCGCGCTGCGGGTGCCGTGGATCAGGGCATCGGCCTGGTTGCGGGCCTGCACCAGCTCCTGGAACTTCTTGTCTTCTTCGCGGTTGGCTTCCGCGTCGGCGACCATGCGTGCGATCTCTTCCTCGGACAGGCCCGAACCGGCCTTGATCTCGACCTTCTGTTCCTTGTTGGTCTTCTTGTCCTTGGCCGACACGTGCAGGATGCCGTTGGCGTCGATGTCGAAGGACACTTCCACCTGCGGCAGGCCACGCGGGGCCGGCTCGATGCCGGACAGGTCGAACTTGGCCAGCGACTTGTTGAAGCGGGCCTGTTCGCGCTCACCCTGCAGCACGTGCACGGTCACGGCCGACTGGTTGTCCTCGGCGGTGGAGAACACCTGCGAGGCCTTGGTCGGGATGGTGGTGTTCTTCTCGATGATCTTGGTGAACACACCGCCCATGGTTTCGATGCCCAGCGACAGCGGGGTCACGTCCAGCAGCAGCACGTCCTTGACGTCGCCGCCGAGCACGCCACCCTGGATCGCAGCACCCAGTGCCACGGCTTCGTCCGGGTTGACGTCCTTGCGCGGCTCCTTGCCGAAGAACTCGGTGACCGCCTGCTGCACCTTCGGCATGCGGGTCTGGCCACCGACCAGGATCACTTCGCTGATGTCGCTCGAACGCAGGCCGGCGTCATTCAACGCGACGCGGCACGGCTCGATCGACTTCTTGATCAGCTCTTCCACCAGCGATTCCAGTTTGGCGCGGGTCAGCTTGATGTTCAGGTGCTTCGGACCCGACGCGTCAGCGGTGACGTACGGCAGGTTCACTTCGGTCTGCTGGGCGCTGGACAGCTCGATCTTGGCGCGCTCGGCAGCATCCTTCAGGCGCTGCAGGGCCAGCGGATCCTTGCGCAGGTCGATGCCCTGGTCCTTGTTGAACTCTTCAACCAGGTACTCGATGACGCGGTTGTCGAAGTCTTCGCCACCCAGGAAGGTGTCGCCGTTGGTGGCCAGCACTTCGAACTGCTTCTCGCCGTCGACGTTGGCGATCTCGATCACCGAGACGTCGAAGGTGCCGCCGCCCAGGTCGTACACAACGATCTTGCGATCCTTGTTGTCGCCCTTGTCCAGGCCATAGGCCAGCGCGGCCGCAGTCGGCTCGTTGATGATGCGCTTGACGTCCAGACCGGCGATGCGGCCGGCGTCCTTGGTCGCCTGGCGCTGGCTGTCGTTGAAGTAGGCCGGCACGGTGATGACCGCTTCGGTGACCTTCTCACCGAGGAAGTCCTCGGCGGTCTTCTTCATCTTCTCCAGCACCTTGGCCGAGATTTCCTGCGGCGCCATCTTCTTGGCATCGCTGGTGGCCACCCAGGCATCGCCATTGTCATGGGCCAGGATGCTGTACGGGACGTGCGCGATGTCCTTCTGCACTTCGGCGTCGGTGAACTTGCGGCCGATCAGGCGCTTCACAGCGTAGAAGGTGTTCTTCGGGTTGGTCACGGCCTGGCGCTTGGCCGAGGCACCGACCAGGACTTCGCCGTCCTTGGTGTAGGCGACGATCGACGGGGTGGTGCGATCGCCTTCCGAATTTTCGATGACGCGGGCCTTGCCGCCGTCCATGATCGCCACGCACGAGTTGGTGGTGCCGAGGTCGATACCAATGATCTTGCCCATGGGGGAGACTCCTTGAAGGATGTTGTTTTTGTCAGTCCGGCCGTTCGGCCGGTGGATGAATGGGATGTGGGGGAGGCTCGTGGAACATTCAAGCCATCCCCCGAACGCTGTGTTTCCGTTCGCTCAACACGTTCAGCGTCGGTCGTGCCGATGCCCCGTCCGGGGCACGGACACCCTCGCCAGGCCGGGCCCGGCGCGCGGGGTCAATCGGCGGCAACCACCACCAGCGCCGGTCGCAGCAGGCGCTCGTTGAGCAGGTAACCCTTCTGGAACACGGTCACCACGCTGCCCGGGGCGGCGCCGGGGGCCGCGACCTGGCTGATCGCCTGGTGGTGTTCCGGGTTGAACGGCTGGCCGGTCGGGTCCAACAGCACCAGGCCGTTGTCACCAGCAACCTTCAGCAGCTGCTTGTAGGTCAGCTCCAGGCCTTCGCGAAGCGGATGGGCATCGTCGCCGGCGGCCTTGAGGCCGGCATCCAGGCTGTCGAATACCGGCAGCAGCTCGCCCAGCAGCTTCTCGTTGGCGAACTTGCGCGCCTGTTCGATGTCGCGGGCCACGCGCTTGCGCTGGTTGTCCAGGTCGGCGCGCTCTCGCAGCGCTTCGGCCTTGACCTGCTCCACTTCGGCACGGAGCTGTTCGATCTGTTCGTTGACGCCCTCGGCGGCAGCTGCGTCGGCGGCGGCCTGCTGGGCGGCGATGTCTGGCTGATCTTGATTCATGTCTGGGTCCCTGGCGGTCACTCTCCGCCTCCACCCACCCTAGTGTGGGCGGGATGCTGCGTTTCAAGCGTCCGATGCACCCGGAGTTCGCCCGCCGGGCGAAAAGGCCGCACCGAGCACATCGGCGGTGGCCTGGACCAGCGGGATCATGCGGTCGTAGGCCATCCGTTTCGGCCCGATCACGCCCAGCACGCCCAGTACCTGGCCATTGGCGGTGTACGGCGCGGTGACCAGCGAGACGCCCTGCAGGGGCACCACGCCGGTTTCTTCGCCGATGAAGATGCGCACGCCGGGGGCCTGGATGGTCCGCTCCAGCAGCTGCAGGATCTCGCGCTTGCTGGAGAACAGCTCGAACAGCTCGCGCAGGCGCTCCAGGTCGGACAGGTCCTGCACCCCCATCAGGCGGGTCTGGCCGGCCACCAGCATGTCATCGGCCGGCGGCTGCAGGGCCTGCTCGGCCAGCTCGATGCTGTGCGCCAGCACCTGTTCCAGCTCGGACCGCGCGTCGCGCAGCTCCAGCAGCAGGCGCGTGCGGATCTCGGCCAGGGGCAGTCCGGCGAAGTGGGCATTGAGGTAGTTGGCCACCTGCTCCAGCTGCCCCGGCGCGAAGTCCTGGCGGGTCTCGATCACCCGGTTCTGCACCTCGTTGTCGGCAAACACCAGGATCGCCAGCACCCGGCGCCCATCCAGCGCCACGAAATCGATCTGGCGGAAGGCGAACTGCTCGCGCCGCGGGGCGCTGACCACGCCAACGAAATGACTCATCGCCGACAGCAGCTCCGAGGCGCTGCCGAGCAGGGCCTGGGTACTGCCGCCTCCGGCCAGCTCCTGACGCAGCCGGGCCAGCTCACCCTCGCCCGGCGGCTGCATCTGCAGCAGGCTGTCGACGAACACCCGATAGCCATGCGCGGTCGGAATCCGCCCCGCCGAGGTATGCGGCGAGGCCAGCAGGCCCAGGTCTTCCAGGTCGCCAAGGATGTTGCGGATGGTGGCCGGGCTGACCTCCAGGCCGGCCACGCGCGCCAGCGTCTGCGAGCCCACGGGTTCGCCGTCCTGGATGTAGCGCGCGATCAGCGTGCGCAGCAGGTGCCGCGCGCGCGGGGCAAGTTGGTCGGGAGAACCGTGCATGGAATCAACCTGTGAGACAGGGACATTAGATAATGGCGACGCATCCCCTTGGCAAGTCATTGGACGACCCCGCCGCGCGTGCTAGCGTTGCGCGGCTGCAGACACCCCCTTACCCATGCTCAGACATCTTTCAATCAAGGATTTCGCCGTCGTCCGCGCCACCGAACTGGAGTTCGGGCCGGGCATGACCGTGGTTTCAGGCGAGACCGGCGCGGGCAAGTCGCTGATGGTCGACGCGCTGGGCTTCCTGTCCGGCCTGCGCGCCGACAGTGGCGTGGTCCGCCATGGCGCTGCCAGGGCCGAACTGTCGGCCGAGTTCGCGCTGGACCAGCTGCAGGCCGCCCGCCAGTGGCTGGCCAGCAACGAGCTGGACGATGACGACCAGTGCCAGCTGCGCCGTGTGATCCGCGCCGACGGCGGCTCACGCTCGTGGATCAACGGCCGCCCGGTCACCCTGGCGCAACTGGCCGACCTGGCCGGCCTGCTGGTGGAGATCCATGGCCAGCACGAGCAGCAGGCCCTGCTGACGCGTCCGTCGCAGCTGGCCCTGCTGGACGCCTATGCCCGCAACGAAAGCGAACGCCGCCAGGTGCGCCGTGCTGCCGCCACCTGGCAGGCGCTGGTCGATGAATCCCTGGCACTGTCGCAACAGGGCGATGTGAGTGACCGCATCGGCTTCCTCGAACACCAGCTGCGCGAACTGGACCGTGAGGATCTGGAACCGGAGTCGATCACCGCGCTCGGCGCCAGCCATCGCCGTCAGGCGCACGCCAGCGCCTTGTTGGCCGCCTGCCAGGCAGCTTCGGACCAGCTCAACGGCGACGAAGGCCACTCGGCGCTCGATCTGCTGCAGCAGGTGCGGCATGAGCTGGCCAGGGTGGCCGAACATGACCCGCGGCTGGGCGATGTCGATGCCTTGATTGACAGCGCCTCCATCCAGCTGCACGAAGCCCTGGCCCTGCTCGACAGGGTGCATGACGACCTGGACGCCGATCCGGACCAGTTCGAGGAGAACGAGCGCCGTCTGGGCCGCCTGCACGATCTGGCCCGCAAGCACCGCGTGCCGATGGATGAGCTGGGTATGCAGCGCGAGCGCATGCACGCCGAAGTGGAACAGCTGCGTGGCGCCGACGAGCGCCTGCAGCGACTGGCCGGCGAGATTGAAAAGGCCGCAGCGGCCTGGCGCGTCGAGGCCGCGGTGCTGACCAGCAGCCGCCGCACCGCTGCTGCCGAACTGTCGGCCACCACCACCGGCATCATCGCCGAGCTGGGCATGGGCGGCGGCCAGTTCCTGATCGAACTGGAGCCGCAGGACAGCGGCAAGCCGGACCCGCAGGGCGCCGAGCGCGTTGAATTCCTGGTGGCGGCCAATGCTGGCCAGCCACCGCGTGCGCTGCGCAAGGTCGCTTCCGGTGGCGAGCTGTCACGCATTTCGCTGGCCATCGAAGTGGCCGCGCTCGACCTCGACGCGGTACCGACCATGGTGTTCGACGAAGTCGACTCCGGCATCGGTGGCGCGGTGGCCGATATCGTCGGGCAGAAGCTGCGCGCGCTCGGCGAGAAGCGTCAGGTGCTGTGCGTGACCCACCTGCCGCAGGTCGCCTCCAAGGGTCACGCGCACTACCGGGTCAGCAAGGCGCCGGTGGAAGGCATGACCCAGAGCGCGGTGGAGAAGCTGGACACCAAGGCGCGCGAGGAAGAGCTGGCGCGCATGCTCGGTGGCGTGGAAGTGAGCAAGGAAGCCCGCGCCGCCGCGCGCAAGCTGCTGCAGGCCTGAGGCTGGTGGCGCCGAGCGTGGGCTCGGCTCTACAGGAATCTCGAACGGAACCGACGTGTAGAGCCGAGCCCATGCTCGGCTTCCGCGCGGCAGCGCGGCGCATGTCACCCCAGCGGTCGCGCCAGATCCACCGTTTCCACCAGGAAATCGAGGAACGCGCGCACCCGCAGCGGCAGGTAACCACCCTGCCCCAGGAACACGGCGTGCACCTCTTCCAGGTCGCCCGGGTTGGCGTCCTCCAGCACCGGCAACAACCGTCCTGCCGCGATGTCGGCCTGCACCTGGAACGCCGCCAACCGGGCCATGCCCAGCCCGCCCAGCACCAGCTGACGCAGTGCATCGCCATTGCTGGCGCGCGCATTTCCGCTGGGCAGCACCCGCTGCTCCTGCCCATCCTGCAACAGCGGCCAGCCCTGCACCGACCGTGCGTGGCCGATATCCAGCCGGTTGTGCGCCAGCAGCGCCTCGACATTGCCCGGCAATCCGTGTCGTGCCGCATAGGCCGGTGCCGCCACGATCATCATCCGCGTTGCCCCCAGCCGGCGCGCGACCAGGCTGGAGCTCTTCAGCGGACCGGCCCGCACCGCCACGTCGGTACGCTGCTCCAGCAGATCGATCACCTCGTCGGTCAGGGTCAGGTCCACCCCCACCTGCGGGTGCCGCTGCAGGAATTCCGGCAGCAGTGGCAGCAGGAAGTGCTGGCCGAACGGCACGTTGGCATTCACCCGCAGCCGCCCGCGCGGCTCGGCGTGGGCGCTGGCGCAGCGTTCGGCTTCTTCCAGATCAGCCAGCACGCGCAGGCCGCGCTCATAGAACGCACACCCCTCCGGGGTCAGCTGCAGCTGGCGGGTGGAACGCTGCAGCAGGCGCGTCCCCAGCCGCTGTTCCAGCCGCGCAACCAGCTTGCTGACCGCCGAGGGCGTCATCTCCAGGCTGCGGGCGGCAGCGGAAAAGCCGCCGGTCTCGATCACCCGCACGAACACTTCCAGTTCGCCGGATCGGTTGATGTCGGTGCGTGCCATGGCAATGAATTTGATTCACAGATGATTGTCCATGCGCATTCTAGTTCACAGGCGAGCGCGGACGCACCATGGCCGTCCCTGCTACCGGGTCACTCCCATGAATCGTTTGAGCCAGCTGACCGCCACCGCCCTGCTTGCCCTGTCCGGCGCCGCCGCCGCATCACCTGCCGCGCACTGGGTCGCCAGCTGGCAAGCCAGCCCGCAGCCGGTGTGGGGCAGCGATTTTCTGTTTCCCACCCTCATCCCCGGCCAACTGCAGGACCAGACCTTCCGGCAGAGCGCGCGCCTCAGCCTGGGCGGGCCGCGCCTGCGGGTCCGGCTGAGCAATGCCTATGGCACCCGGCCGTTGAAGATCGGCGCTGCCAGCGTGGCCGCACATACGGGTGATACACCGCAGCCGCTGCGCTTCGACGGCCAACCCGGGGTCGTGATCGGGCCGGGGCAGGACCGCCTGAGCGATCCGCTCTCCCTTCCCACGGCTGATCGGCAGGCCTTACAGGTGGACGTGTACCTGCCTGACCCCACGCCGCTGCAGACCTTCCATTGGGAAGGCAGGCAGACCAGCTGGATTGCGCCGGGCGACCAGCATCGCCTGCCTGCATTGCACGGCGCCAGCAGCACCACGGCCCGCCTGCTGTTGTCTGGCATCGAAGTCGAGGCTGCGGCCAGCGCGCGCAGCGTGGTGGTGGTCGGCGATTCAATCACCGATGGCGCCACCGCCAGCCTCGACCAGGACCAGCGCTGGACCGATCACCTCGCCGCGCGGCTGGCACCAGAAGGTATAGCGGTGGTCAATGCCGGCATCTCCGGCGGTCGCCTGCTGCGCGATGGCATGGGCGAATCGGCCTTGGGCCGCTTCCAGCGTGATGTGCTCGATCAGCCCGGCGTCGCCAGTGTGATCGTGCTGATCGGCGTCAACGACATCAGCTGGCCGGGCACCGCCTTTGCCCGCGACGAGACGCGGCCGACCCTGGCCGAGCTGCAGGCCGGCTACCGCGACCTGGCCAAGCGCGCCCATGCCCGCGGCCTGCGCATCCTCGGTGCGACCCTGACACCGTTTGCCGATGCCCTGCCCGGCACCCCGCTGGACGACTACTACGCCCCTGGCAAGGACGCCCTGCGCCAGCAGCTCAATGCCTGGCTGCGCACGGACGGTCCGTTCGATGCGGTAATCGAGCTCGACGCCGCCCTGCGCGATCCGGCCGATCCCTCAAGGATGGCGGCGGCCTATGACTCCGGCGACCACCTGCACCCGGGCGATGTGGGGAACCGGGCGATGGCCGAGGCGGTGGATCTGGAGGTTCTGCTGGGCCCATCCACGCATGGTGTGGATCTACGCTGACAAACGAAAAACCCCGGGCATGCCCGGGGTTTCGTCGCAATCGGCTGGCTGCGGGGCTTACTTGCGCTTCTTGCGCACGTACAGCACCAGCGAGTGCTCTTCCAGCTCATAGCCGTGATCGGCGGCGATCTTGCGCTGCAGGTCTTCGATCTCGGTGCTTTCGAACTCGATGATCTTGCCGCTGTCCACATCGACCATGTGGTCGTGGTGGCCGCCGCGGTCGAGTTCGTAGACGGCCTGGCCGCCTTCGAAATTGTGCTTGAGCACGAGGCCGGCGGCCTCGAACTGGGTCAGCACCCGGTACACCGTGGCCAGGCCGATCTCGTCGCCATGCTCCAGCAGCTGGCGGTAGATGTCTTCGGCGGTCATGTGGTGCTGGGCATTGCGCTGCTCGAGCAGCGCCAGGATCCGCATCCGCGGATGGGTCACCTTCAGGCCGACTTTACGCAGGTCGTGGGTTTCCATAGGTCTCCGTTCATTGGCGATTTAGCGCCAGCTGCCTCGGATTGGGTCGCGGTGGCACGCCGGGAGTGTATCATCGGATTGATTTCCCCAACCGCCAGTCCCGATGCGCAATCTCCTGTTGGTCGCCGCCGTTGCCTTGTCCACCACCGGGTGCGGCATCATCTACAAGCAACCCATCTACCAGGGCAACCTGATCCGGGAAGATGCCGTGGCCAAGCTGCAGGTCGGGCAGAGCAAGCAGCAGGTCAACGCTCTGCTGGGAACCCCCTCGGTGCCGGACCCGTTCCACGCCCAGCGCTGGGACTACACCTCGACCGAGCGCGTGAACCGCCTGGGCCGTACCGACGTGAAGAATTTCGTCGTGTACTTCGAAAATGATGTGGTCACCCGTTGGGATGGCGATTACTTCCCGGCCAACGACAAGGCCCTTGCCCAGCAGACCGTGCGCCAGTTCGGCCGCAATCTGCCGAAGGACAAGAAGAAGAAGGGCGGCCGCTGAGCCACCCTGCCCGTCCTTCGGGACGGGTCTTGAGGATCATCCGCCGCGCGCACGTCGCCGGCGGTTGTCCTTCGGGTCGGCCTGCAGGACACGCAGCAGCTCCACACGATCACCATCCAGCAGCACCTGCTGCGGCCGCGCCAGCACGCCATGCACCGCAGCGGCCGGACAATCGGCACTGCCTTCGAGCCCGGCCGCTGCCACTGCATCAGCCACGGTCGCCCCTTCCTCCAGCTGCAGCCGGCGCGACAGCACCTGTTGTGGCCAGGCCAGCACGACCTCGACCTCGATCATCGTTCAGCCCTCGTCGGCGACGCGGACGAAATCGTTGACCATGCGATCGGCCAACCCCTGGAAGCCGATCGCCAGCGCCGGGCCCAGCAGGCGTGAACTCGGCTCGAAGTCCAGGGTGAGGGTGACCTTGCAGGCATCTTCAGCCAGGGCATGGAACTCCCAGCGGCCGTGCAGTTGCTTGAAGGGCCCCTCGCGCAGCTGCATGTCGATGCTGTGCGGGCGCTGCAGGGTGTTTTCGGTCTGGAACCAGGTACTGAACGAACCCAGGCCCAGGTCCAGGCGAGCGACCAGCCGGTCTTCGCCCTGCTCGAGGATGCGGGCGTCGGAGCACCAGCGGAAGCGGCGCGGATAGGCCTGGACATCGTTGACCAGATCGAACATGCGCGCGGCCGAATGTTCGACCAGGGCACTGCGGCGGATAGTAGGCATGAATACAGGACGCTTCGGCAATCGACCGGGCGGGCCCGAATCGGAGACAATACGGAAATGAGCAAGAACACCGGCAAGGATAAAGCAAAGAGCGCGACGGCCAACAAGACCATCGCGTTGAACAAGCGTGCCCGTCACGAGTACCACATCGAAGACCGCTTCGAAGCCGGCCTGGCCCTGCAGGGCTGGGAAGTGAAGTCGATCCGCGCTGGCCGCGGCAACATCGTCGACGCCTACGCCTACGTGAAGGATGGCGAGATCTTCCTGATCGGCGCGCAGATCACCCCGCTGATCCAGGCCTCCACCCACGTGGTGGCCAACGACCGGCGCGAGCGCAAGCTGCTGCTGCACCGGAGCGAGATCGACAAGCTGGTCGGCAAGGTCGAGCGCGATGGCTACACGATCGTGCCCACCGCGATGTACTGGAGCAAGAACAAGATCAAGCTGGAAGTGGCGCTGGCCAAGGGCAAGCAGACCCACGACAAGCGCGATGCCGCCAAGGATCGTGACTGGGCGATCGAGAAGCAGCGGGTGATGCGTCGCGGCAACCGCGACGCATAAGGACGCCGGCCCGCTTTCGTGTGGAGCCGAGCCATGCTCGGCTTCGGCAAGGAAGCAGCCGAGCGCAGGCTCGGCTCTACAAGACGCTGATCAGCCCGCCAGCAGGCCCTGCCCGCGCAGACGCGGTGACAATGCAGCGTGCATCACCGCCAGGTGCATCACCACCGACAGCTCCGGCGCATGGCGATCATCACCGGCCCGCCACTGCTGCGCCAACCGCGCGGCCTCAACCGGCAGCAAGGCCAGCAGTTGCGCATCATCCAGCGCATCGGCGGACGCCTGCAGCTGCCGCGCCAACTGCCGCGACTGCCACACGTGCATGCCGATGCTGAGGCTGGCCAGCGACATCAGGGTCAAGGCCAGGCCGTGCTCGAACCACTGTGACAGCACATCCGGACCCCACAACAGCGCGGCCAGCACCGCCAGCGCCGGCAGCCGCCACCCCAGCCAGTGGAAGCGGCCACGCCGCGGCCAGTGCACCACCACCGCACTGGCGATCAGCGCAGCTGCAGCCGTGGCCGGCAGCTCGGTGGCCCACGTTCCAGCCAGCAACACCGCCAGCACCGCCCAGACCCAGCCGGGCGGCAGTGCCCGCCGCTGGTAATCGGCCCCTACCGGGCCAACCAGCTGACGCAGGCTGCGCTGTTGCATTGCTTCGGTCACCGGCCGTCTCCGTCTCTGTGCTGGCTCGAATGGTCGTGGCCAGTGTGTCGCAAATTCGTGCCAACGACGTTAGCAATCCGCTATGACGGAAGCTCTACAACATGTTGCGGATAGACGTGGGAACGGCTGGGCGGGCCGGGTGACTGTTCAGGCTTTTTGGCGTAGCATGTGCAGCGTTAGGCGGGCACTGACCGTGGCAACACGAAACAGGCCTTGTACCTTGCAGGACTTGAAGAAACCGGGGGTGCATTGGTTTCGACGGGGGTTGTGAAGTCGCCTGGCGCATGCCGAGGGGGTAGCTTTCCTCGTAAATCCAGCTGCAAAACTCTAGTTGCCAACGACGACAACTACGCTCCGGTCGCCCTCGCAGCCTAAAAACTGCGGTGCGTGACCTTCTGCCGACTTAGGCGGAGCCTCGAAACTGCTTGTGTCCATGCTCGCAGCGTAGAGTCATTATCATGGAATCGCGCTGGGCGGCTGCCTGTCAGTCCGGCACAAGAACACAACAGGCTGGTCCTTGGATGCGCTTTGCACGCCGTGCTGTCCCGGGATGAGATTCAACGGTGAGCTAAGCATGTAGTGCTGGGGATGGAGTGCCTTCGGACGGCGGTTCAATTCCGCCCACCTCCACCATTTGTACCGCCCTTCGGGGCACGAAAAGCCAGATCTCCCGTCGATTGGGGTCTGGCTTTTTTGTTGGCTACATCAGGTCCAGAACTGCCGCCTCGACAGGGAGAAGCACCGTGGCGTTGATGAACAGCTCCGAATGCAACTGCAAGGCACGCAGCGATATGACGGCCTGCCCACTCTGCGATGCAGGCGCCCCGCCGGCCATTCCGCGGCCGATCGACGCCGTCTATGCGGCACCGGTATCGCAAGCCCTGCCGATCGCCAAGAACCGGGCAATTTACATCCTCCTCGCCCTGTTCCTGGGCATTTTCGGCGCCCACAACTTCTACGCCGGTTACCACGGACGTGCGATCTGCCAACTACTGATCACGCTGCTGTTGGGTTGGCTTCTGATCGGCGTAATGATCACCGGCCTGTGGGCGCTGGTGGAAATGATCACGGTGGAAACCGACGCCTCTGGCGTGCAGATGGTGTAATCCTTGGCCCAGGAGGAACCGCCATGGATCTCGAGAGAATCGACGTTGTTTGCTGGCTCGACCAGATCCTGGATCAGGACCCGGCGACCTTCGAAGACGCCTACTGGGGTCTTCGCCCTGCCGCGGCCATTGCGGTACCGCACCTGCTCGCCCGCCTGGCGGCTGCGCACGATGGTTACTCGCGTGGAAAACTGCTGGAACTGCTCGGCGAATCAGGCGACAGCACCGTCATCCCGACTTTACAGGCTGAGCTGCAGCATCCGCTGGAAGAGGTACGCAACTGGGCGCAACTGGCACTGGATGCGCTTGATCGGGGAACCTCCTGGCAGCCCAGCATGGGGGCCTAGCCGACAACGCTGCCCTGCCCCACACTTCCGGCTGTCTGCCCGGACTTCGTGCCGGCGCCCACGCTCCTCCGCGATACAGAAGGATCTGCAATGAACAAGCCGCTGATTGCCCTGATGCTAGGCCTGGCCACCGCGAACGGTGCACTCGCCGAGCCGGCCACGAATAGCACCGCCGCACTGGAAGCCCTGTTGGCCTGCAAGGCCGGCTCCGACTTCACTGAAGCGCAGGTGGAGCAGGCATTCCATGCCGCCGGCCTGAGCCGCGACCCCGGTAGCGTGTTCGAGCCGAAGGACAAGCCCGTGGCGCTGTTCGGTGGAACCGTGGCCAGCGCGGATGTGAGCGTGTCAAATGTCCACAAGAGCCTGCACGTGTACCTGAACAACGTCGACCACAAGCGCCTGGCTAAAGCGTGGTCGGTGACCACCGTCGACGATGCCGCCCAGACGGAGGAACCGTCGTACATCAAGCAGACCGACGCCCGTCACACCCTGCACGTCGGCGCCGCTGACGACTACGAGGGCTATTCGGCCTCAGTGACCTGCCAGATCCATCCGTGACCGGACCGATGATCGACTGAAGCGCCTGCCGGCGCTACAGCCAGCGCCGGACCTGCTGCCGGTACGCGTTGTACTGGGCGCCGAAACGCTCGCCAAGAACGCGCTCTTCCGGATGGATCTGAAAGCGCGTGATGTACAGGACAAACAACGGCACCACTGCGAGTGCCAAGAGGTTCTGCAGATACAGCATGCCTCCGAGCAGGAACGCGGCTTGCCCCAGATACATGGGGTTGCGCGTATAGCGATAGACCCCTCTGGTGATCAGAGCCGTGGATGACGCCGGCCGCATCGGATTGACCGTGGTACCCGCGCGCTGGAATGCAAACTTGGGCAACAGGTTCATCGCCAGTCCCGCGGCCATCACCGCCACCGCAGCCCACCACGGCGTTGGCAATTCCGCTGCGGGCAGCCAGCGGCTGATGCCGAGACCGAGCAGACCGCACAGCAGCATTACAAGAGGTGGGGGAATACGGGTTTCCAGCAATCGCATCGGCCGTCCCGGCGTCGGATGTCCGAACCAGTGTCACACGCCGACGCTGGCCCCACACGTCGGCCCGCAATGACCCAGCTGAGCCCTGCTTCCGCGTTGACACGCCTGCCGCTAGAGTGGCGCCAGCGCAGGGAGTCCACATGGCAAGAACAGGCATCGGCTTCATCGGCCACACCACCTTCATCCTCATTGCCCTGCTCACGCTGAGCGGGTGCGCGACGCTGCGCCAGTTCGGCCCATCGGTGCAGGTGGGCACGGTCACACCGGGCCAGTACATCGCGCTCAAGCGCGGTGACATCCTCACCAGCGGCAAGCTCAGCGCGGCCACCACCGAGACCCTGCGCGTGGCAGGCCTGGACGAAGGCGCCTGCGCCAAGCCGGGTCTGCCGTGCATCGAGGCGATGGAGGCCAGCATCGTCGTCCGCGAGGAAGACAAGCGCTCGTCGCTGGCCGAGCTGTGGGTGCAGTACGCGATGACGATGCCGGCGCCGAAGCGCGAATCGGCGTCGGTGGCGCGCAGCAAGGCCGCGACTGCCCAGCCCGACCCGACATTGCAACCGCGCCTGGATGCGTGGATGCAGATCGCACGGCAGTCCTATGCGTATCTGTTCTTCACCGAACGCACCGCCAACCAGCGTGGCTTCGAAGACCGCCAGACCCAGGTGCGCGACTACTACAATCTGGCCGTGCAGGAATCCGCCGTGCTGCTGTTCGAGGCCTACTCGAGCAAGCAGGTGCGCAACCACAACGGGCGGTTCCAGCTGGGCCGCTGGACCTTCGTGCTGGCGCCTGCCGATGACGGCGCGGCAGCGGACACGCGCGAACCGATCGAACTGGTACCGGCTGCATCGATGTCCTTCACCGGCACCCTGCGCAGCGTGCATCGACGCGATGGCTTCGGTGCCGAGCTGGTGGCGGTGATGGCCGACCCGGCCAGCACAGGACTGGCGGCGGCCGCTGCAGGCACGGCACCGGCGACCGAGCGCGACTGGAGCGAGATGCCGTCGCCGTCGATGACTGTGCTGCTGCGCTTCTCGGGCAAGAACCTGTGGGAAGTGCTGCACGACGACGAGCCGGAACTGGAGATCCACGACCCCTACCAGGTGGCGGTGGTGGAACTGCATGGCGAGCAGGTGCCGCTGGCGGCGAACTTCACCGCCGGCTACGCGCTGTGGCTGGCCCGCTCCAACTTCAGCCGGCAATCGCTGCGTACATTGTTCGGTGGCAAGGGCGGCATCGAAAAACCGCACCTGTTCATGATGCAGCCGTACGATCCGAACCGCCGCGTGCTGCTGATGATCCATGGCCTGGCCAGCAGCCCGGAAGCGTGGGTGAACGTGGCCAACGAACTGATGCGCGACGATGAGATCCGCGGCGATTTCCAGATCTGGCAGTTCTACTACCCGACCAACATGCCGATCGCGCTCAGCCACGATGAGATCCGGCGGATCCTGCACGACACGCTGCGGCACTTCGACCCGAGCGGCCAGGCGCTCGCCTCGCACGACATGGTGGTGGTCGCCCACAGCATGGGCGGGGTGATTTCGCGGCTGATGGTGTCCTCCTCCGGCGACCATCTGGTCGATACCCTGTTGGCGACCGCGCAGATGACTCCGGCGCAGCGCGAACTGCTGCGTACGAAGGGCGCACCGGTGCTGACATTCCAGCCGGAGCCGGAAATCTCGCGGGTGGTGTTCATCGCTACCCCGCATCGCGGCACCGATGTCGCAGGCACGCGCTTGGGACGCTGGCTGGGCCGCTTCGTGCGCCTGCCGCTGACCGTGCTGGAGGATGTCGCGACGTTGGCAAACGACGGCAAGGTCGAGCGCAACGACGACAAGCACGGCTACCAGATGAACAGCATCCAGAACCTGGACAAGGACGATGCCTTCGTCAAGGCCGTGGCCGATCTACCGATATCGCCGAAGGTGCGTTACCACTCGATCATCGCGCGCACCCAGGCCGAAGGTCCGCTGGAAAAGACCGACGATGGACTGGTGCCGTACTGGAGTTCGCACCTGCCACATGCCGTTTCGGAAAAGGTGATCGTGTCCGGTCACAGCGTGCAGGAAGCTACGCCGGCCATCGTCGAACTTCGCCGCATCCTGCATGAGGACATGGAGGTCCATCCTCTGCCGGCGAAGTAGCACACGAAATCCAGCAACCCTGGCCCGCGCTTTTCCGACCGGGCCACCAACAACGAGGCAATGGAATGCATATCTCAACACTGGTCGAACTGCTCGGCAGCAAAGGCTCAGACGCTCATCTGCAGGCATGGTTCGCACAGCACGGTATCGGCAAGCCGCCGGCCACGATCAGCGCGAACCAGGGGCAGAAGTCAGTCAAGGACAAGCTCCACGACATGGAGTTCTACTTCGCCTTCGACATCATCAACGATCGCTTCTATCCGCCCACCAGCGGAGCGCGTGGCAGCCTGCTGAGCCACTTCAAGTCCGCCACCCTGTTCAGTCGCCGGCCCAAGGGCAATCCGCCAAAGCCCGAAGGCTTCTGGGACGGATACGTGCAGCCTGCAGCCACACTCCAGGACTGCCTGGCGTATTTCAACGGCCTGATGGAAGAATTCGGCGATACGGTCTACTTTGAAAGGCCGCTGACCGGGGACGTGGAAATCAAGCTCTGGTTCTGCAAGCGCAGGCAGCGCGTGGACACCATCCAGCTCAATCTGCGCGAGGACCGCGAGTTCATCGGCCATCATGATTTCGACCCTGGCAATGAACACAACACCACCCCGCAGGCGGCAACGCTGGTACTGAAGTGGTTGTTCGATCGCCGACACCTGCGGGTGCCGCAGGCACTCTACGAGGCCGGGTTGGAGGACGATCACCAGGCGATCCTGCACTTTGCCGATCAACATCTCGGCAACCACGTCTGGGCAGGCCAGCTTCACGATTCACCTGCGCTGCGCAGCCTGCTGGCCCACACCAGGACCACCCGCCCCCTGCAACTGGACAACGGCAGCTCGCTGCACCTGTTCGACAAGTGGCTGTACCTGAAGGCGGGCGGGGCATGGGAACGGCATCAGGCCCTCTACAACGACGACACACTGGTGGACTGGAGTGCGAGCGTGGATGCATTCGAGCGCGCGGTGGTGCTTGATGCCGCACAGCGACAGGCCTTCCTGGCACTGCTGGACGACGCCTATCAGCGGGTTCAGCAAGCGCAGCCTGCCTGATCGCGTTGGGGGAAATCCCTCATCGTGCGTACGCATCGCTCTGGCTAAGCTGGCCACTCTCTTCCGCAGGAGGTCCACATGAACACCTCAGAGCCCAGCCGCCAGCCCAGCCCCGATCCGGCCGAGCACGATGCGTTTTTCCCGTCGCCGTACTCGCTGTCCCAGTTCACTTCGGCAACCACCGATCTGTCCGGTGCGGACTATCCGGACGCCCGCCGTGACGGGCGCTGGAAGGTGCTGATGATCGCCGCCGACGAACGTTACCTGCCTACCGCCAACGGCCATCTGTTCTCCACCGGCAACCATCCGGTGGAGACGCTGCTGCCGATGTATCACCTGGACAAGGCCGGTTTCGGGATCGACGTGGCCACGCTGTCGGGCAACCCGGTGAAGTTCGAGTGGTGGGCGTTCCCAGGCGAGGACCGCGAGATCGGCGGACTGTACGAGCGCTACGAATCACGCTTCCGCCAGCCTCTGCACCTGGATGACGTGGCGGCCGCGCTGGATGCCGGCTCGGACTATGCCGCAGTGTTCATTCCCGGTGGTCACGGTGCGTTGATCGGCCTGCCGGAAAGTCGCGCAGTGAAGGCCACCCTGCAGTGGGCGATGGACCATCAGCGCCACATCATCACCCTCTGCCACGGTCCTGCCGCGTTGCTGGCGGCGGGCGTGGATGAAGCCGATGGCGGTTCATTGTTCCGTGGCCATCGGATCTGCGCCTTCCCCGATGCGATGGACCGGCAGACCCCGGATATCGGCTACATGCCCGGTCAACTGCCCTGGTTCTTCGGTGAGCGTCTGGCCCAGCAGGGCGTGCAGATCGTCAACGAGGGCATCGACGGCAGCGTGATGCAGGACCGTCTGCTGCTGACCGGCGACAGCCCGCTGGCGGGCAATGCGCTGGGCAAGCTGGCCGCGCGCACCCTGCTGGATGCGTTGGCAACGCGCTGATCGACATGGACAGCGTGGTGCCGTCATTGCTGGTGCTCGAGCGCGCGCGTTCGCTGGCGGCGGTCGGCGCGTTGCTGCGCAGCACCGGCGCGCCGCTGGGCTATGACCGCACGCTGATGTTCGCCACCGGCACCGATCTGGAACGCGGCGCGCAGCGCCTGTACTGGATCGATGGCGATTGGTTCGGTGAGGCCGCCAGCACTGACATGGCGCACTACCTGCATGCGTGCCCGGTCAATCGCCATGTGCTGGACAGCGATGCGCCCTTCTTCTGGAGCAAGCAGCAAGGCGTGCGCGGCGAGCGCTACCAGGTCGTGCGGCAACCGCGGGGCGAAGGACTGCACGGCCTGCAGGTGCCGGTGTTCGGTGCAACCGGGTTGGAAGGGGCGGTCAGCTGGGGCGGGCGCACGATCGACGCATCTCCATCGGCACGGTTGCTGCTGGAGCTGATCGGCACCGCCGCCTTCCGTGCGGCGCATCGGCTTTCTTTCGCCCCGGCGGTTGTGCCTGCCGGCACACTCAGCGCGCGCGAGCGTGAGGTCCTGCGCTGGGTTGCCGCCGGTCGTCGCCAGGCCGACATCGCTGCCACCCTTGGTCTGTCCGCGCGCACCGTGGAAAACCACCTGCGCAGAGCACGCCAGCGGCTGGGCGTGGCGACCACCGCACAGGCAGTGCGGGCCGCCGGCCGGCGCGGTGAGATCGGCGACTGAACGAGGCGCGACACTTCCGGCTGCTGCGGTCGCATGCTAAACAGGCCAGGCGCATGTGCGCGATTGCAGAAGCAAGGATGATGCTGATGAAACTGCAACTGGCCTCGATGGCCGCATTGATGTTGGCAGTGGGCAGTATGGTACCGGCAAGCAGCCACGCGGCCGGGTCTCCCGGATCGACGACCGATTGCGTGCCCGTAAGACTGGGGCCAAACCTCGTGCATCAGCGCTGCACAGTTACCCGCACTCTGGCAGATGGCACCGTTTTCACGTCGGTGTACTGGATCGACCAGAACGGTCAGTGGTACCTCCCGGCAGACTGATCTGCACAGCACCTCGACTACAAGGAGAGTGATCAATGATGCTGCACAAGAAACTGTTCGCGTGTTCATTCGGTGCCGTGCTGGCGCTTGCCGGGCTGGTGCCTTCAGCGCCGGCAACTGCCGCCGAAGAGGTCGGCCTGCAGGAAGAGTGCGTGCCCTTCCGTGCCGGCTTCGGCATCCACCAGCGTTGCACGCTGTATGTGGTCTATGACGATGGCACCCGCGTGGCCAGCGACCACTACAACCGCGACGAGAACGGGATGATGTACGACCCCTGATCGCCCAGTGGCATCTGCCGGGCGGTCGCTCGCCGTCCGCCCGGCCCTTGCAGCCGCCTGTCCCGGCATACCGCTGCCCTTGCCTTCCATGGCATCCTCCATGAAACCGCTTTCATGGAATGGAGGGATTCCACGATGTTGTCACGCTTCCGCACGTCCGCGCTCTGCGCACTCCTGGCGTTTGCACTGCCTGCCGTCACCTGGGCAGCCTCGCCCGCGCCGCTGAAGGTGATGTCCTTCAACGTGCGTACGCCGGCCGATACCGACCCTGGCAAGCGCTGGGAAGATCGCCGCGATGCCATGGTCAAGGTGATCCAGCAGGCACACCCGGCCGTGATCGGTACCCAGGAACTGGTGCTGGAACAGGCCAACTACCTGGCCGAGCAGCTGCCCGACTATCGCTGGTTCGGCGAAGGCCGCCGCGGGGGCAGCGGCGACGAGCACATGGGCGTGTTCTACGACAGCAAGGTGCTGGCGGTGGAGCAGTCCGGCAACTTCTGGCTGTCCGATACACCTGACGTTGCGGGCAGCATCAGCTGGGGCAACCTGTTCCCGCGCATGGTCACCTGGGCGGTGTTCCGCCGCCTGGATGATGGCCGTCGCTTCTACTTCATGAACACCCACCTGCCCTACCGCGACGAAGACGAACCGCGGCGGATCAAGGTCGCCGAACTGATCGCCACGCGCGTGGCCGCACTGCCTTCCGATCTGCCGGTGGTGCTGACCGGCGATTTCAACAGCGAGCCCGGCGGCGGCACCTACCAGGCCTTCACCCGGGTGCTGCAGGACACGCGCACCCAGGTCAAGTCGCCGCAGGGTCCGCGCCTGACCTTCCACAACTTCACCGGCACGGCGACCGCCGAGCTGGACTGGGTGCTGGTGCGCGGCTTCCACGCGCGCAGCTTCCTCACCGATGACCGCCGCATCGACGGCGTGCTGCCCTCCGACCACTTCCCGCTGGTGGTTGAGCTGGACTGGCCGAAGCCCTGAGCACTGTAGCGGCCCTCGCTACGGCGGGGGGCGCTTGCCCAGCAGGCGGTACAACGCCTGGTGCTGGTCGCGCGCCTGGCAGATGCGTGCGCCGACGGCGAGGAACACCGCAATGCCGACAAGGCCGACCCCCAGCATTGAATCGGGCAGGCGCAGGAAGCCGATCACCGCAGCCATCGCCGCCAGTACCAGCACCACCACCACCGCCACCGACAGCCCGGCTCCCGGCAAGCCGGGATCGCCGAGCAGCGTCCGTTGGGCCGATTGCTTCTGTTCGCTCATGTCCTGTCCTCCCGTGTTTCCCCACTAGTTACACGGTGGGCGGCACTTCCGGCAGAGTCAGAAACGTCATGGCGGCGAGAACGCGCGCGGCGGCACACGCGCTACCCTGCCAGCACCCTCATTGAGCGGAGACGGCACATGACCCATCGCAGCCGACTGGCCGGATTCATCATCGATTGCCAGGACACCCCTGCCGCAGACAGTGCCCGCTTCTGGGCCGCAGCGCTGGGCCTGCAGGCTGGGCCCGCCCGTGGCGAAGGCGACGCCGAGTACGCCGACCTGACAGGTGCGCCGGCAGGCTTGAACGTGGAGGTGCAGCGGGTCGATCACCCGTCGCGGGTGCACCTGGATATCGAAAGTGACGACATCGACGCCGAAGCCGAACGGCTGGAAAAGCTCGGTGCGCGCCGGGTCGGTTTCGTCAAACGCTGGTGGGTGATGGAAGCGCCCACCGGTCATCGTTTCTGCATCGTGCGCATGCGCGACCCCGATGCCCCGGCCAACCTCTGGCCGTAGCGAAAAAAGGGACGGAAGCTGATGCTCCCGTCCCCTGCCGATCAGCGCGCCTGGGCCACGCTCGGCGCCTGCGGTGACTGGCCCCAGCCACCCAGTGCCTTGTACACGCCCACCACGCTGACGTTGACCTCCGATTCGGCGGCGGCCAGTGCATCATCGGCCACCAGCTGCGTGCGCTGCGCGTCAAGCAGGGTCAGGAAGTCTTCCGAGCCCTCGCGGTAGCGGATCTGCGCCAGCGATTCGGCCCGTCGTGCTGCCTGCGCCTGCTCGACCACGATGGCCAGCCGTGCCTGCTGCTTGGAGTAGCGGGTCAACGCGTTCTCGGTGTCTTCCAGCGCCAGCAGCACCGCCTGCTCGTACTGTGCGGCCACGCCCTCGGCCTCGGCCTTGCTCGCACGCAGGCGTGCCTTGACCGTGCCGAAATCGAATGCCGCCCAGCTCAGCGACGGGGTCAGCGACCAGGCCTTGTTGTTGCCGTTGACCAGGCCACTGGCATCGCCACCGAGGAAGCCGACGAAACCAGACAGCGACAGCCGCGGGAACAGATCGGCGGTGGCAACACCGACACGCGCGGTGGCGGCAGCCAGGCGACGCTCGGCCACCCGCACGTCGGCACGCTGACGCAGCAGTTCGCGGGTATCGCCCAGCGGCAATGCCTTGGCAAACGCCGGTACTTCGTGCGGTGCCAGCATGGCCGTCAGCACTTCCGGGCGCTGCCCAAGCAGGACGGCAAGCCGGTTGCGCGACTGCGTCTCGGCCACTTCCAGCAGCGGGATGTCGGCTTCGATGGCCTTCAAGCGTGCGCGGCTGCTCTGCACGTCCAGCTCGCTGCCGGCACCCAGTTCCCAGCGTGCCTCGGTCAGCCGCTGCGTATCGCGCAGGTTGACCAAGGTGCGCTGGGCGACCGCGATGCGCTTCTGGGTGCCACGCAACTCGAAGTAGTTGCGTGCCACTTCGGCAGCGATCAGCACCTGCGCGTCGGCAAGGTTGGCCTGCTCGGCGTCCAGGTCGGCACGCGCAGCCTCTGCCGCGCGGCGCTTGCGGCCGAACAGATCCAGCTCCCAGCCCGCATCGAAGCCGAGCTGGTAGCTTTCACTGAACACCCGCTGCCCACCCAGCTGCGGATCCGGTTGCTTGCGGCGATCGTAGCTGCCGCCGGCGGTAACGTGCGGTGCCTGGTCGAAGCGGCTCTCGACGAACACGGCACGGGCCTGGCTGACGCGGGCCACAGCCACGCGCAGGTCCAGGTTGTCCGACAAGGCGCCGTGCACCAGTTCTTCAAGCACCGGATCATCGAACTGCGCCCACCAGCTGGCCACCGGCGAGGTGGTGCTGAACACCGGCTGCTGCGCGCCCTGCAGGACGACGGGCTCCTGCACCGGTGCCTTGTAGTTGGGGCCGACGCTGACACAGCCCGCCAGCACCAGGCTGGAGACGGCCATCGCCAGGGTGCGGATCACCATGGCAGCACCTCGCCCAGGTAGGTGAAGCTGCCGCTGGCGCCGGACTCGCCGATCAGCGACATCTGCACGCTGGAGCGCGCGCCCTCGGCGATCTCGATCTCGCCGTTGCCACCGTTCATATCGGTTTTCACGTAGCCGGGGTGCACGGTGTTGACCTTGATCGGCGTACTGCGCAGCTCATGGGCCAGGGCCAGGGTCCAGCTGTTCACTGCGGCCTTGGACGCGTTGTACGCAGGGATCTTGAAGTCGTAGATGCCCGAGGTCGGGTCGGCATGCAGGGTCTGCGAGCCGAGCATGCTGGAGACGTTGACGATGCGGCCGGACTTGGCCTGCTTGATCAGCGGCAGGAAGGCCTGGGTCACTGCCACCAGCGCGTACACGTTGGTGTCGAAGGTGCGACGCCAGGTGTCCAGCGACTGTTCCGACGGCAGCTGTGCCGGGTTCTCGATCATGATGCCGGCGTTGTTGACCAGGATGTCCAGACGGCCATGGCGCTGGCGCACCTGCTCGACCGCCTCGGCGATGCTGGCGCCATCGTTGACGTCCAGCTGCAGTGCCTCCACCGGCAGGCCTTCTGCCTGCAGCTTCAGTGCCAGTTCGACGGCGGTCTCGCGCTTGCGCCCGGCCAGCAGCGTATGCACGCCGGCCTGCGCCAGCTGGCGCACGGTTTCCAGGCCGATGCCGCGGGTTGCGCCGGTGACCAGCGCGATCTTGTTCTGATGGGTGTTCATGGATTCATTGCCTTGGTAGGGGGAAGCGGGCGCCGGTGGTTGCCGGCGCCGCTGTTTTCCATGTCAGTGGTGGATGGTCGGCTCGCCGTGCTGCACCAGTTGGCCACCACCGTTGCGGGTGACGAACTTGCGCAGTGCCACGTAGAACACCGGGGTCAGGAACAGGCCGAACAGGGTCACGCCCAGCATGCCGGCGAACACGGTGATACCGGTCACCGAGCGCACTTCGGCGCCAGCACCATGCGACAGCACCAGCGGCACGGTGCCGGCGATGAAGGCGATGGAGGTCATCACGATCGGGCGCAGACGCAGGCGGCAGGCTTCCAGTGCCGCTTCGACGATGCCCTTGCCGCCCATCTCCAGCTCTCTGGCGAACTCGACGATCAGGATCGCGTTCTTGCACGCCAGGCCCATCAGCACCACCAGGCCGACCTGCACGAACACGTTGTTGTCGCCGCCGGTCATCCACACGCCGAACAGCGCGGACAGCAGGGTCATCGGCACGATCAGGATCACCGCCAGCGGCAGCGACCAGCTTTCGTACAGCGCGGCCAGCACGAGGAACGCCAGCATGATCGCCACCGGGAACACGATGAAGGCCGCCTTGCCCTGGGTCGCCTGCTGGTAGCTCAGGTCGGTCCATTCGGTCGCCATGCCCACCGGCAGCACCTTGGCGGCGATGGCGGTGAGGTTGTTCATCGCTTCGGCCGAGGACAGCACACGCGGGTCGGCTTCACCGGCCAGGTCAGCGGCCGGGTAGCCGTTGAAGCGCAGCACCGGGTCCGGACCGTAGGTTTCCTTGACGGTGACCATCGAGCCGATCGGCACCATCTCGCCACGGTCATTGCGGGTGCGCAGCTTGCCGATGTCCTCGACGCTGTCACGGAACTGGCCATCGGCCTGTGCGATCACCTGCCAGGTACGCCCGAACTGGTTGAAGTCGTTGACGTAGGCCGAACCCAGGTAGGTCTGCAGCGTGTCGAACAACTCGGTCAGCTGTACGCCCTGGGCCTTTGCCTTGACACGGTCCACCTCGGCATCCAGCTGCGGCACGTTGGCCTGGTAGCTGGTGATCGGGAAGGCCATGCCCGGGGTCTGCGCAACCGCACCCTGCATCGACTGCACCGCGTTCTGCAACGCGCCATAGCCGAGGTTGCCACGGTCCTGGATGAACATCTGGTAGCCGTTGCCGTTACCGAGGCCAAGGATCGGCGGCGGCATCATGGCGAAGGCAAACCCTTCCTGCAGGCCTGCGATCTTCTGGTTGATCTCGGCATTGATCTGCGCGGCGGTACGGCCATGGCGCTCGCTGAACGGCTTGAGCGGAATGAACGCGACACCGGTGTTGGGCGTGTTGGTGAACTGCAGGGCATTCAGGCCCGGGAACGAGATGGTGTGGGCCACACCGTCGGTTTCCTGGGCGATCTTGGCGACCTTGCGCAGCATTTCATCGGTGCGCGCGATCGACGAACCCTCCGGCAGCTTCACACCGGCAATCAGGTACAGCTTGTCCTGGGTCGGAATGAAGCCCGGCGGCACCAGCTTGAAGATGAAGCCGGTACCGACCAGCAGCACCGCGTACACCACGAACACCGCACCACGACGGCCGAGGATCTTCGACACGCCACGCTCGTACTTTTCCGAGCTGGACTTGAAGAAGCGGTTGAACGGACGGAACACCCAGCCGAACAGACGGTCGATGATGCGGGTCGGGGCATCCTTCGGCGCGCCATGCGGCTTCAGCAGGCGGGCGGCCAGGGCCGGCGACAGGGTCAGCGAGTTGATTGCCGAGATCACCGTGGAAATGGCGATGGTGACCGCGAACTGCTTGTAGAACTGACCGGTGACGCCCGACAGGAACGCCATCGGCACGAACACTGCACACAGCACCAGCGCGATGGCGATGATCGGCCCGGACACTTCGCGCATCGCCTGATGCGCAGCGGCCAGCGGGGTCAGGCCTTCTTCGATGTTGCGTTCAACGTTTTCCACCACCACGATCGCGTCATCGACCACGATGCCGATCGCCAGCACCAGGCCGAACAGGCTCAGCGTGTTGATCGAGAAGCCCAGCAGGTACAGCGCGCCGAACGTGCCGACGATCGACACCGGCACTGCGATGAGCGGGATGATCGAGGCACGCCAGGTCTGCAGGAACAGGATCACCACCAGCACCACAAGCGCGATAGCCTCCAGCAGGGTCGAGACCACCGCCTTGATCGAGTCGCGCACGAAGATGGTGGTGTCATACACCGCTTCGTACTTCACGTCGGCCGGCATGGTCTTCTGCATCTCGTCCATGCTGGCCATCACCGCATCGCGGATCTCCAGCGCGTTGGCGCCGGGGGCCTGGAAGATACCGATACCCACCGCGTTCTTGCCGTCCAGCTGCGAGCGCAGGGTGTAGTCGCCGGCACCCAGTTCAACCCGGGCCACGTCCGACAACCGCACCACTTCACCGTCGGCGCCGCTCTTGAGCACGATGTCGCCGAACTCCTGCTCGCTGCGCAGGCGGCCCTGGGCGTTGATCAGGGTCAGGAACTGGCTGTTGGGCATCGGCTCGGCGCCGAGCTGGCCGGCCGAGACCTGCACGTTCTGCTCGCGCATGGCGCGCACCACATCGCTGGCGGTCAGGCCGCGCGCGGCCACCTTGTCCGGGTCCAGCCAGGCGCGCATGGCGTAGTCGCCACCGCCGAAGATCTGCGCATCGCCCACGCCCTGGATACGTGCCAGCGCGTCCTTGACGTGCAGGCGGGCGTAGTTGCGCAGGTACAGGGTGTCGTACTTGCCGTTGGGCGAGGTCAGGTGCACCACCATCAGGAAGGTGGGCGACTGCTTCTGGGTGGTCACGCCTTGCCGGCGCACGTCCTCGGGCAGTCGCGCCTGGGCCTGGGCGACGCGGTTCTGCACCTTCACCGCCGCTTCGTCCGGGTCGGTGCCCGGGCGGAAGGTGATGGTCATCTGCAGCACGCCGTCAGAGCCGGCCACCGACTTGAGGTAGATCATGCCCTCGACGCCGTTGATGGCCTCCTCCAGCGGGGTGGCCACGGTTTCGGCGATCACCTTGGGGTTGGCGCCGGGATACACCGTGCGTACGACCACCGACGGCGGCACTACTTCGGGGTACTCACCGATGGGCAGCATCGGAATCGAGATCAGGCCGGCGGCGAAGATCACGATCGACAGCACCGCCGCGAAGATCGGCCTGTCGATGAAGAAACGGGAAAAGTCCATGGAAGAATTCCTGGAAAAGGCCGTCGGCGGGCAACAGCCGCCCTGCCCCTCGCCAATCTGGCGAAGACAGTGACGGCTGCCGCTGGCACCGGCAGCTAAGCGGGGACGCGGATCAGTGGTTCAGTGCGGCAGTTGCATCGCGACCCGGCGCCGGCGCAGCGGTGGGCTGCATCGCCACCGCCTTCGCCTGCACCGGCATACCGGGCATGAAGACCTTCTGCACGCCATCGATGATCACCTTGTCACCGGCGGCCAGACCCTTCTCGACAATGCGCAGGCCTTCGGCGGTGCGGCCAAGCTGGATGTCGCGGCGCTGGGCCTTGCCATCCTTGTCGACCACGTAGACGTACTTGCGGTCCTGGTCGGTCAGCACGGCCTTGTCGTCGATCAGCATCGCCTGGAACTGGCCGCTGCCGAGCAGCTGCACGCGGGCGAACAGGCCCGGGGTGAACTGGCGATCGGCGTTGTCCAGCAGCGCGCGCACGCGGATGGTGCCGGTGCTGCGGGTCACCTGGTTGTCGAGGAAGTCGACCTTGCCCGTGTGCGGGTAGCCATCTTCACCGGACAGGCCGACCTTCACCGGCAGCTCGCTGTCGCGCTCGCTCGGGCGCTCGCCCTTGCGTGCCATCTGCGCGTACCGCAAGAAGGTGCTTTCGTCGGCATCGAAATAGACGAACACCGTATCCAGCGAGACCAGCGTGGTCAGCACGCTGGCACTGTCACCGGCGGTGACCAGGTTGCCGGCGGTGACCATCGCGCGACCGGCACGGCCGTCGATCGGCGCACGCACCTTGGTGAACTCAAGGTTGAGGCGGGCTGCATCCACCGCGGCCTGCGCAGCCTGCACTGCCGCACCGGACTGGTCGGCGGCCGCGCGACGCTGTTCGGCCGTTTCGGTGGAGATCGCCTGCTGCTCGGCCAGGCGCTTGGCGCGCTCGGACTCGCTGCGGGCCAGCACCGCCTGGGTGCGGGCACGGGCCAGTTCGGCGTTGGCGCGATCGTACTCGGCCTGGTAGCTGCGGGCATCGATGGTGAACAGGACGGCGCCCTTCTTCACTTCTTCGCCTTCTACATAGTTGACCTTGTCGATGTAGCCGGACACGCGCGGGCGCAGTTCGACGCTCTGTACGGCCTCGACGCGACCGCTGAATTCATCCCACTGGCTGATCTGCTTGAGCAGTACAGGGGCAGCGCTGACCTGCGGCGGGGGCGGTGCGCCAGCTTCTTCGGCATGGCCACCGCTGCAGGCAGCCAGAACGGCGGCAGCGAGGATCGACACGCCAGCCATCGCCAGGCGATGACGGAAACGATGTGGAGTGGTGTTGGGGGAAGTCATGGCATGCATCCGTACGGAGGGGTGGTACAGCTATTTGAGAATTGCTATCAACTTTTGGCGGCGTATCCTGCGACCTCAACCAAGGCTGAGGTCAAGCAACGCCTGCGGTGTCGCGCCACAGCGGCGGTATTTCCAGGTGCAGCAGCCCGCGCGGCAGTTCGGCATCACTGCTGTCGCAACGGACGATCGCGCGGTTGTCGCGGCAACCATCGAGCAGGGACACCACGCGGCGACCGACCAGCAGCGAACTGGGCCATTCGATGCAGGCGTTGGCGGCGTTGGCCGGGGTGCATACCGGGCTGCATACTTCCAGCATCTGCGCACGAACGCCGACGGCCTGCGCTTCCTGGTGCACCACCTGCGCGTACATGCGCAGCGCGGCCGTGGTGATCGAGGTCTCGCCATAACCGGCCCAGGGCTTCAGCCCGGCCGGGCTGCCGATCATCACGTAGCGACGGGCATGCACGTTGTCCTGCAGCAGCGGCAACAGATGACGCACCGCGTGCACATGCGGCATCAGGTCAGCCTGCAATGCCGCCGACAGTGCGTCGCCACCACGCTCGACCACACGACCGCGATTGTACGGACCGCCCATTGCCGCGATCACCGCCGCCAGCGGACGCGGACGCTGCGTCACACGTTCGGCCAGCGCGCGTGCCGAGCCGTCGTCGCTGAGCGAACCCAGCATCGTCTGCAGGCCCGGTTCATCTGCGAACTGCTCGTGCAACGCAGCCAGGCGGCGCGGATCGCGGCCGACCACCAGCACGGGGCTGCCGGCCTCCAGCAGCGCGCCGACCACACCCTGGCCGACGGCACCGGTGCCGCCGAGAACCAGGACTTCGGGGGTCAGAATCCCATTCACGGGACATTTCCTCCCAAATCCGGGATAGTCCCGATTCGACGCAGTCGGTCATCCTTGTGCGAAGCGAGGCGCAAGGCACCGCCACGCTGCTGACGCATGGGTGCGGTAAACTCCCGAAAATCCTTGTTAACCAAGGAGCTGGGACGGGATTCGACGGTCATTGCCAGGTCCAGAGCGTTCTGGCCGGCAATCCGGAAGCGGGCAAGAATGTTGCGCAGGCTCATGGCGGACGGGCTCCAATTAGCGAATGGCGCCACGATAGACCTCAAACCCCTACTTGATTAGTCCTGATTAAGGGGAATAATCATCCCGTCCCCGGTCCAATCGTTCTGTCACGATTGCCCCATCCCCGACGTCCAGGATTCCTGACCATGTCCCACGATCTCAACGAGACGCTGATCTTCGTCAAAGTGGTCGAGCAAGGCAGCTTCATCGCGGCTGCCAAATCGCTCGGCCTGCCCAAGACCACGGTCAGCCGCAAGGTGCAGGAACTGGAAACGCGCCTCGGTGCGCGCCTGCTGCACCGGACCACGCGCCGCCTCGGCCTCACCGAGGCCGGCTCGATCTATCACGAGCATTGCCAGCGCATCGCGCGCGAGCTTGAAGAAGCCGAAAGCGCGGTCAGCCAGCTGCAGTCCGGCCCGCGCGGCTGGCTGCGCTTCACCGTGCCCTATTCGATCGGCATCACCTGGATCGCACCGCTGCTGGGCCAGTTCCATGCGCAGTACCCGGAAATCCGCCTGGACATGCACATGGGCAACGAGAAGCTGGACCTGATCGCCGGCGAGGCCGATCTCGCCCTGCGCGTGGGTGCCCTGCCCGATTCCAACCTGGTGGCGCGCAAGCTCGGCAGCCTGCGCACGCAGGTGTTCGCCAGCCCGGCCTACATCGAGCGCTACGGCGAGCCGCTGCATCCGGAAGAACTGCAGTTCCACCGCATCCTGGCCATGCGCAAGCCATACCACACCGGCAATTCGCCACGCTTTACCTGGCAGCTGGGCGAGAACGGCGGCGAGCTGCGCGACTTCCCGGTGACGCCGCTGATGACGGCCAACGATATGTCGGCGCTGAATGGTGCGCTGGTGTGCGGCGAAGGCCTGCTGCTGACCGGCGACGTGATGGCCAAGCCGTTCGTCGAGTCGGGCATGGTGCGCCGCGTGCTGGCCGGTTGGACCGGTCCGGAAGTGGATTTCAATGCCGTGTTCGCCGGCGGCCGCCTGGTCTCGCCGAAGGTGCGCGCGTTCGTCGATTTCCTGGTGGAGAAGCTCAACTTCGACGCCAACTACATGCTGGCGCAGTGCCCCGGTGCGAAGCTGGCGCGGCAGCAGCAGGAACAGGAAGAAGCGGCGCTGGCGAGCAGCGGCAAGCGGATTCTGGAGAAGGTGGCGGCGTCGGCGGCGTAATCCACAACAATGCCGCGCGCCCATCCTGGTAGATGCCGACCTTGGTCGGCACGGCTTTCCACATGCGCTATCGGCGTGCCGAGCGAGCTCGGCACCTACAAAAAATGCCGCCTGCAAGGGCGGCATTTTGGTTCCGGCTGCGCCGGAACAGCAATAACGCTGCGCGTTATTGCTTCAGAGGAATCACTCGGATCTCGACGCGGCGGTTCTTGGCACGGCCGGCATCGGTGCTGTTGTCGGCAATCGGGTAGGACTTGCCAGCGCCCAGGGTCTCGATGCGCACGCTCTGCACACCCTGGCCGATCAGGTACTGCGCCACCGAATCAGCGCGTTCCTTGGACAGGCGGTTGTTGACCGCGTCGCTGCCGATGCTGTCGGTGTGGCCGACCACTTCGATCATGGTCTGGTTGTAATCGCGCAGGGTGCCAGCAACGCCATTGAGCGAGCCGTAGAACTGCGGCTTCAGCGCCGACTTGCCGAAATCGAAGGTGATGCCGTCCGGCAGGTTCAGCATGATGTTGTCGCCCTGGCGCTCAACGTCGATGCCGGTGTTGGCGGTGCGCTCGCGCAGCGCGCGCTCCTGGCGATCCTGGTACTGACCCACGGCGGCGCCGCTGAGTGCACCGATACCCGCGCCGATCAGCGCATGCTGGCGACGCTCGGTCGCGCTGTCGCCGGTCAGCAGGCCCGCGGCCACGCCGATGGCGGTACCGATCAGGGCATTGCGGCCGGTGCGGTTCTGCTGCTCGGTCGGGTTGCCGTACGGATCACTCTGCACATAGGAGCCGCCGGTGGCGCAGGCCGACAGGACGGCCGCACTCATCAGGGCCAGTGCGACGTTGCGGGTGGTATTGCGGATCATGGTTTTCTCCTTGGTTTCCGGTCGGGCCGGCGGCTTGCGGGCGGCAACGAGGATAAACAGCCGGACGCGATGTCGGCATGATGATCGCAGCGGCCGACAGGGACGTGTTCAGCTAGCTGTCTGGACCGCTCAGCCAGCGCTTTACCCCGCCGCCGACTGACGGTAGGCGGCCAGTGCCGCATCACGGCCTGCCGCCAGGTCCACCAGCGGCGTACGCGGATACCCGGGCGCGCGTTCGGCCAACAGCTGCGGGTGCTGCCAGGGAGCGAACCGCGCCTTCACCGGCAGCGCCGCCAGCTCCGGCACCCAACGACTGATGTAACTCGCTTGTGGATCGAACTTCTCGGCCTGGGTAACGGGATTGAATACCCGGAAATAGGGAGCCGCGTCGGCACCGGTACCGGCCACCCACTGCCACCCCATCGTATTGTTGGCCAGGTCCGCATCCACCAGCGTGTCCCAGAACCAGTGGGCGCCGTGCAGCCAATGCGCACGCAGGTGCTTGCACAGGTAGCTGGCGACGATCATCCGCACCCGGTTGTGCATGTAACCGGTATGCCAGAGTTCGCGCAGGCCAGCATCGACGATGGGCACGCCGGTGTTGCCGCGCTGCCAGTCCTGCAGCTGGGCGGCACTGGGGTTGGCCCAGGGGAAACGGTCGAAACGCGGGTTGAGATTGTCCGTGGGCGTTTTCGGGAAGTGGTGCAGCAGGTGGTAGGCGAAGTCACGCCAGCCGAGCTGGCGCAGGTAGCCGTCGATGTCGGCATCGGTCGCGGCGCTGCGCAGGCCTTCCAGCACGTGGGCAATGCGCCACGGGGCAATTTCGCCGAAATGCAGGTGCGGCGACAGCCGCGAGGTACCTACCCGATCCGGCAGATCGCGCTGCTCGCGATAGCCGCGCAGCGCACCCTCCTCGAACACGGACAGCGCCTCGAGCGCACCGGCCTCACCCGGCTGCCAGTGCTCCCAGAAGCCGGAGTCCCACTGCAACGACGGCGCCAGCTGCAGCGCGTCCAGCGCCAGGCCTTCGACCGTGTGTGCGGTCAATCTGCGCGGCGCCTCCTGCAGGGCCGGCAATCGCCAATGGCTGAGCACGTTGCGCCAGTACGGGGTGAATACCTTGTAGGGCTGACCCTGCTGGGTGGCGATGTCCCAAGGCTCGAACAGCAGGCTGCCGTTGCAGCTCTGCGCATCAATGCCCTGCTCGCGCAGCGTGCGTTTGACGGCGGCATCGCGCGATTGCGTCGCCGGCTCGTACTTGCGGTTCCAGTACACCGCCTCGGCGCCGGTCTGTTGAATCAGCGCCTGCAGTGTCGGCAGGCTGTCGCCGGTGCGCAGCACCAGCGAGGAGCCGCGTGCACGCAGGTCGCCATCCAGCGCTGCCAGCGAGCGGTGGCGCCAGGCGTTCGACGCGGCACCCGGCGCCCAATCGCCCTCTTCGTGCGGGGCGTGGATGTAGACCGGCACCACATCGTGGCCCGCTTCCAGCGCCGCCTGCAGCGCCGGATTGTCCTGCAACCGCAGGTCCCGACGGAACCATACCAACGCTACCGACACGTGCACTGCCTCTCTGTCCTGGTCGGCCATGATAGCCAGTGGCGGTGAAGGCGATGCGTGCGACGGCCTCTGCTAGGCTGCGTGCTGTCCTGCTTCCGCCCTGCCCTCGTCATGGATGATCTTCGCGCAACGTTTGCCCGCTTCGGCACCCTGCAACCGCAACACGCTGATGCGTGGCAGGGACCATTCCCGTTGCCGGACGTGCTGGCCGGATTCTATGCACGCGTCGGCCCGTTCGGTGAGGTATTCAATCCTGCCAAAGGCCCCAGCGGCATCACCGTACCGGGCGTAGAGGTGTGGCTGCCGCCGTTGCAGCGCCTGTGGGCGTATCAGGCGGGCTACCGCTGGAACGGCATCGATGGCGAACCGATCAGCGACTGGCCAGCACACTGGCTGGTGATCGCCGACCGTGGCGCCGATCCCCTCATCCTCGACATCAACGACGGCCGCGTGCTGTTCGCCCGTCATGGCGCGGGGCATTGGGACGCCGACACGTTCGTCGCCGACGTACCGACCTTGATGGCCGCATTGGCGGCGGCGGGCAGCGTTTACCTCGAGGCCGATGAGGACCTGTACAGCGATGACGATGATGGTGGGATCCGTCCCGAACATCGCGAAGCGGCGCTGCGCGCTGTCGCTGCGGTGCTGGGCGACACGGACGAGGCAGAACTGTTCCTGGACGCGCTGCAGTAGATCCACGCCGTGCGTGGATGGTGCACGGGAAGGTTCAATCCACGCATGGCGTGGATCTACTTCATGCCTTCGTTGATCACCCGCCCGTCTTTCTTTCCTGCGGCGCCTGCTTCGGCGCTGCTGAGCGGCACGGACGAGGCAGAACTGTTCCTGGACGCGCTGCAGTAGATCCACGCCGTGCGTGGATGGTGCACGGGAAGGTTCAATCCACGCATGGCGTGGATCTACTCCATGCCCTCGTTGATCACCCGCCCGTCTTTCTTTCCTGCGGCGCCTGTTTCGGCGCTGCTGGGTGGCACGGACGAGGCAGAACTGTTCCCGGACGTGCTGCAGTAGATCCACGCCGTGCGTGGATGGTGCACGGGAAGGTTCAATCCACGCATGGCGTGGATCTACTTCATGCCTTCGTTGATCACCCGCCCGTCTTTCTTTCCTGCGGCGCCTGCTTCGGCTGGGCGGTCAGGAACGGGTGCAGGACCGAATCCGCGGCAGCCACCGCGCTGCCCATCAGCAGCAGGGCAACGGCAATGGCGGCCATCGGAACGATGCGCGGGCGCGTGCTCATCGGTCTGTCCTCACTCCCAGCAGCGGTCGGTGCGGCCCTTGGCGGTCTGCGCACGTGCACAATCACGCGGTGCAATCCGCCCTTCCTGGTGCTCCACCCGCTGCTTGCCGCCATTGTCATCTCGCGTCAGCTCGAAGGCGTCGTACAGGCGTCCGGTAACCGTGCGCGCCTCGTAGCGCAGGTGCTGCGGATCGATACGCAACACCTGGAACAGCTGGGTGTCCTCGCCCACTGGCTCCATCGTCCTGCGCGCCTCGTCCGACAGCCGGTACTGCTTCGGCCCTGCTACGGTCACCACGTACTGCGGCGTTGCGGCCTGCCCTTCACCGCGACGGCCGTAGGTGTGGTCATGCCCCTGCAGCACCAGATCGACCTTGTGGCGTCGCACCACCGGCAGCAGCACCTTGCGCAGGGCAGCATTTTCGCGGCCCTCGCGCGGTGAATAGAACGGCTGGTGCAGCAGCACGATGGTCCACGGCTGCCGGTTGCCGGTCAGCACCTTGTCCAGCCACTGCGCCTGCGCCTTGGCGGTGCCGAGATCCAGCGCTGATGTGCCGTCGACCACGGCCACGCGCACGCCCTGCGCATCGAACCAGTAGCTGGTACCCGCCGCGGCATTGGCACCGTTGTCCGGCAGGGCGAAGGTCACCGGCCAATGACGGCCCAGTACGCGGCGCTCCTGCGGGGTGTCCTCGAATTCCTCGAAATACTCGTGGTTGCCGATCGCCGGCGCCACCAGCGTCTCCTGTGCCAGCCAGCTGGTGGCGGCGAACCACTCGCCCCATTCGCTGTCGTCCATGTTGTCGCCACCACTGACCAGGTCACCGGCAAACAGGCTGATCCGCGCATCCGGTGCGGCCTTCTGTGCGGCCCGCACCACGCGGCTGACATGGCTGACGTTCTTGTTCTGGGTGTCGCCGAAATACAGCAGGGTCAGCGGCTGCTCGGCAGCGGCCAGCGTGCGCAGCTGGTTCCACGCGCTCCAGCTGCCATTGCCCTGTACGCGATAGACGTACAGGGTGTCCGGCTGCAGGCCGTCAATGTCGGCGCGATGATGATGCGACAGGCCGTTCTCGGTCTGTAGCACCTGGGTGGTTGCGCGCAGCTGGCGGATGCCCTCGATGGCCGGCGAATCGTCGGCCAGTGCGATTTCCAGCAGCGGCGACTGCACGCTGCCGTCGGTGCGCCAGGCCACCGCGAAGCCGTGGCTGGGGTCGACCGACGGAGAGGCGACGATGCGGTCCGGCACCGATGCGGCTGCGTAGTAACGGCTACCCGACGGCACCTGGGTGTTGGGCTCGGCCGCCGCCATCGCCACCGATGACAATGCCAACAGCAGGCCGACCGCAAGCAAGCGCATCAAACGCGCGCTCACGAACCGCACTCCAGCGGCAGGGCCAGCTGCTTGGCAATGCTCTCCCAGTCGAAGGCCACCACGCCCTGGTCATCGTGCACCGCGTAGAGAGCGCCGTGCGGGAACCGCGGCGTCGGCTGCTGCATCATCCAGATGCCATCGGTGTTGGCCACGGTATTGCCCTGGAACGCGCCTACCGGCTTCAGCGTATGGCGGTCGAACAGATGGAACACGCTGCGCTGCTTGCCCTGCTCGGTGGTGATCCACCAGCCGTCCTTGCCACAGGTGCGCAGCATCACGCCTTCGGCCTGCGCCTTGAACACGTCGCGGCCGAAGGTAGTGCCGGTGAAGCGCCCCGCAAGGGTATAGACCTTGAATTCGCTGGCGTAGCTTTCGTCCTCTTCGGCGATCAGCAGGCGATCATTGGCCGGATCACCCCAGATCGATTCGACCACGCGCAGCGCGCCGGCTTCGCTGGTATCACCGATGCTGGCCGACAGCGTTGCCTGGACCTTGGTACCGTCGCGGATCACGTGGTACTGGCGCACGCGCTTGTCCAGCTCGGCCAGCGGCGGCAGGATGTCCTTGCCCTGTGCGTCCTCGCCGTTGTCCCAGGAGTCGGTGACGTAGACGCTGTAGCCATCGACCCGGCGGTCCACCCACAGGCCGTAGGGCTTGCGCAGGTCGTCGGCACCGAATGTAGCCAACGGCGTGAAGTCCGGCAGCGAAAGCACCTGCACACGGTGGTTGTCGCGCTCGACGATCCACAGCAGGTCATCGATCACTGCGATGCCGTTGGGACGATCGAACTGGCCCAGATCGGTGCCGGTGCTGCCGACGTCACGCAGGTGCTGGCCAGTGCTGCCGTCGTAGACCACCAGCTTGTCGGTGGCCTTGGCCGTGGCGATCAACCAGGTCTTGCCATCCGGTGCCTGCCAGGAAGCCGGCGAATCGATGTTGTCGGCCGGGGTCATCGGGGTCAGGAACGCCTCGGCGATGGTCACCACCTTGCGCTCGACGGGTGCCGCAGCGCCGGCCGCAGCCGGCGCCTTGTCCGCTGCCGGTGTGCAGCCGGCGGCAAGAACGGCGGCCAGCGAGGCGGCCATCAGGGTCATGCCGCGCACCATCACAGTGCCACCTTCAGGCCAACGGCGTAGGTGCGGCCGTACTCTTCCAGCTGCAGGGTGCGCGAGCGCGTGCCCTGGTACAGCTCCAACGGCTTGTCCAGCAGGTTCTGCGCTTCAAAGTACACGCTCACGTTCGCGTTGAACCTGTAGTCCAGCGAGAAATCGAGCTGGGTGTTGGGCGCCACATAGATGTCGAACGCACGGCCCTTGCCGATGCTGTCCAGGTACTCGCTGCGGTACACCGCCGCCAGGCGCGTGCTGAGGCCGTACTTCTCATAGCCGATGTGTGCGCTGTACACGTGCTTGGAGGCGCGCGGCAAGGTGAAGTCCTCACCGGCGCGATCCTCGATGCCGGCGTCGAAGTCGGTATCCAGCCAGGTGCCGCTGGCGCCCACCAGCAGGCCGTCCAGGCCGGCGGGCAGGAAGGCCAGCTGCTGCTGCCAGTTCAGCTCCGCACCACGCACCGTGGCCTTGCGGCCATTGATCGGCTGGGTCACGTCGAAACCGCCGTACGCCGGATCATTGGTACGCACGGTCTGCACGATGTAGCCGTCGATGGACTTGTGGAACAGACCGAGCGAAACGATGCCGCTGCTGCCGAGGTACTTCTCCACCGACAGATCGATGTTCTTCGACTCGTACGGGTCCAGCTCCGGGTTGCCCAGGCGCACTTCCTCGTCGCCACGGCTGTAGCCGACGCGCGGCGAGATATCGCCGAAGGACGGGCGCGAAACGGTCTTGTTGGCCGAAGCACGCAGCACCCAGTCATCGGCCGCGTCGTAGCGCAGGTGCAGGCCCGGCAGTACGTTGGTGTAGCTGCTGTTGGCCACGCGCGGGGTCACGGTGTAGCTGCGGCCGTTGGCAGCCACATCGACCTGGTTGCCCTCGGCCTTGAAGCGGGTGTTCTCCACGCGCACGCCACCGATGATGCGCAGCGCACCGACATCCCACGTGCCCATGGCATAGCTGGCGAAGATGTCTTCACTGGCGGTGTAGTCCTCTTCCAGCGACGTCATCGCATTGGCACCGACGTCCTGCGGACGGGCGCTGAACTGGCCGCTGTTGGCCGCCCAGTACGCGCGCATGGCATCCGAATCCATGCCATCGCCCAGCGTGCCATGACGGTAGTCGGGCGAGCCGGTGGTCCAGCTCGACAGCGCGACCTTCGGGCCGACACGCAGTTCGCTTTCGTCGACGTTGACGTCGCGGTCGCGCCAGCGCCCCAGCAGGCCGAACTTGATGCTGCTGTTGTCGCCGTCGAAGCGCACGTTGACCTGCGCGCTGTGTTCCTTGTCGTTCACCTGCTTGGGCGAGATCACGAAGCGATCGAACGCGTAGTTGCCGTTGTCCAGCCACTGCGGGTTGTCGAAGCTGTAGCTGGGCAGGCGGCTGCTCTGGTCCAGCGTGCCGTTGAACGCCTTGCCGTTGAGCTTGAAGCGCGCCTCCATCTCATCGTTCACCCGCTCTTCGGTCCGGGTGAAGCCGAGCTTGTAATCGACCACGGCGTTGGTCAACTTGTTCTCGCCGCCCAGGCTGGCGGCGAAGGTGTTCTCTTCCTTGGTGCGGTAACGCATGCGCTTGTCGATGGAATCCTTCGGCATGCCGTCCAGGCGGTACTGGTCGGTACCGGTCCTGACCATCTTCGCGTCGTCGAAATTGAAGATCACGCGCTGGCGGGTTTCGGCGTCGTCGAACTGGCTGTACAGCGCACGCAGGTAGTACTTGCTGTCATCGTTCGGGCGCCAGTCCAGGTTGAGGTTGGCGCCGATGCGCTTGCGCTCGATCTCATACTTGCGGTGCTGCAGGTTGATCGCGGTGACGTCGCCCGGCGCGGCATCGTCTTCGCCGTCGTACTCCACTTCGGTGTTGTCCGATTCGAACTTGCGCTTCTGGTAGTTCACGCCCAGCGCCACGCCGAAGGTGTCGTTGAACACTTCGCTGTAGTTGAAAGCGGCCTTCGGGCTGGTTTCGCCGGACAGCTGCTGGTGGCTGGCTTCGATCTTGCCGCGCAGGCTGCGGCCGTCACGATCGAAGGCCGAGGCCGATTCAACCAGGATCGCGCCGCCGATGGCGTCGCCCGGCATGTCCGGGGTCGGCGACTTGACCACGCGCAGGCGCTCGGTCGAATCGGACGGAATCACATCCAGCGGCGCGGCACGGCTGGAATCTTCCGGGGTGCCGATGGCGATGCCGTCGACGCTGACGCTGTTGAGGTTGGCATCCAGGCCACGCACCACCACGAAACGGCCTTCGCCCTGGTCGCGGGTCACGCTGATGCCCGGCAGGCGCTGCAGCGACTCGGCCACGTTCTTGTCCGGGTACTGGCCCAGCGCGTCGGAGGACACAGCGTCTTCGATGGCGTCGCTGCTGCGCTTGAGGTCAACCGCGCGGACCTGCGATTCCAGCTGCGCACGCACTTCGATGCGGTCCAGATCGGTCGCCGCGGCGCCGCCGCCGGCCGCTGCAGCAATTTCGGCTGCCAGCAGCGACGGGCTGGCCGTCACCAGCAGCGAGAGGCTGATTGCCAGGCCCAACGTGTTCTTCTTCTGCACAGCTATCCCCAACGGTGTAAAGATTGGGTCAGCACGGTATGTCCGCGAGGTTGCATGGGCATGACACCGGTGGAGCCTGGCCTGCCGGCGCCAGCTCGGCAGCACCGCGCATTCCGCTTAAAATGGGGCTCTCCCCTTCTGCCAGACCCTCCCATGAAGATCGTCGAAGTGCGCCACCCGCTGGTGCAGCACAAGATCGGCCTGATGCGCAACGCCGCGCTCAGCACCAAGGATTTCCGCGAACTGGCCAACGAACTTGGCACGCTGCTGGCCTACGAGGCCACCGCCGACCTGGAAACCGAGCCGCACACCCTGCCGGGCTGGTCCGGCCCGGTCACCGTGCAGCGCATCGCCGGCGCCAAGATCACCGTGGTGCCGATCCTGCGCGCCGGCCTGGGCATGCTCAGCGGCGTGCTGTCGCTGATCCCGGCCGCCCGCGTCAGCGTGGTCGGCCTGCAGCGCGATGAAGAAACCCTGCAGCCGGTGCCCTACTTCGAGCGCCTGACCGGCCGCCTGGAAGAGCGCGACGCGCTGATCCTCGACCCGATGCTGGCCACCGGCGGCACCCTGATCGCCACCATCGACATGCTCAAGCGCGCCGGTGCCCGCCGGATCAAGGGCATCTTCCTGGTTGCCGCGCCGGAGGGCATCGAAGCAGTGAAGGCCGTGCACCCGGACGTGGAGATCTACACCGCCGCGATCGACGCGCAGCTCAACGACAAGGGCTACATCCTGCCGGGTCTGGGTGATGCCGGCGACCGCATCTTCGGTACCCGCGTGGGCTGAGATCGACCGGGGTCGGAGCGCTTTCGAAAGGAAGTGCTCCACCAGCTCCAGGCACCTTCACGCCGGCTTTGCGGCGACGGGCGAATGCTCCGCGCACCCGCCCTGCCCTGGAGCCACCATGAAAGCATCATTCCTGCTCGCCGCCGCCCTGCTGCTCAGCCTCCCGCTTGCCGCCAACGCAGCCACCCCGCAGCAGCAGCGCATGGCCGACTGCTCGGCCAAGAACAAAGGGCTGAAGGGCGACGCCTACAAGTCCGCGCAGAGCGCATGCCTGAGCTCGCACGCAGCCGCCCCGGCAACCCCCACCACGCCGCAGGAACGCATGAAGAAGTGCAACGCCGACGCCGCCACCAGGAAGCTCGCCGGCGACGCCCGCAAGACCTTCATGAGCAGCTGCCTCAAGGCATCGTAAAAACAGCGAAGAAAGGCCCATCCACGCATGGCGTGGATCTACTGAAGAAAGGCCCATCCACGCACGGCGTGGATCTACTGGCCACCGGAAAACTGTCGAAGGCGGGGCGGTGTCGGATTGCGGGGCATCCGCGCCATGGATGGCGCGGCTGAGCCTACAAGGACGTACTTGCGGCGTCCCCGCCATCCGACACCGCCCCGCCACCCCACGGATAGCCCGCTGTTGCTGTTGCTGTTGCTGTTGCTGTTGCCGTTGATTCGGCAGGTGCAGGGCGCAGCCCTGCCGGCAAACCTCACCCCAACGCCCGCGCCTTCAACTCGCCCTGCTCATGCAGCGTAACGAAACGCCCCTTCTCATCCCGCCCGACCTGCGCCAGCGCCACCTGCGGATCATGGGTGAAGAACAGATGCACGTTGCGCGCCAGCTTGTCCTCCAGGAACTGCCGCTTCTCGTCGATCAGCAGCTCGGCATTGCGGTCGTAGCCCATCGTGATCGGCACGTGCACCCACGAACGACCGGGAATCAGGTCGGCGCAGAACACCACGCCGCCGTGCGCCCCTGCGCCTGCATGGCCCTGCCCCACGATCTCGGCCAGCATCAGCCCCGGCGTGTGGCCGTCGCTGTAACTGAAACGCACGCTGTGGCCGAGCACCTTCGAATACTCACCGTCCACCACTTCCAGGCGCCCACTGGCCTGCAGCAGGCCCGGCAGTTCCGGAATGAAGCTGGCACGATCGCGCGGGTGCGGCTGCAACGCGCGCTGCCAATGCTGCGCACCAACCACGTACGTCGCATTGGGGAACAGCAGTTCCGGTTCGCGGCCTTCGCGCCACGCGGCCAGCAGGCCACCGGCATGATCGAAATGCAGATGGCTGAGAACCACCACGTCGATGTCTTCGTGCTCAAAGCCGGCTTCGCGCAGTGAATCGATCAGCACATGCTGGCTTTCCTGCACGCCATAGCGCTCGCGCATGCGCGGATCGAAAAACGCACCGATGCCGGTTTCGAACAGCACCGTCTTGCCTTCCAGCGGGCTCGCCAACAACGCGCGGCAAGCCAGCTCGATGCGATTGAGCTCGTCTGGCGCTGCCCATTTCTCCCACAACGCACGCGGCGCATTGCCGAACATTGCACCGCCATCCAGGCGCTGGGTATTACCGCGGATCGACCATAGTTTCATGGCGCAATTATCGGTCGCCGCTCGTTAAATAATCGCTAGCGGGAAAATGAAAAACCCCGCCGTTGCGGGCGGGGTTCTCAGGTTGCATCCGCCGGGCATGGCCCGGCGCTACCGCCGGATCAGGGAGCCGGCACGACCTGGGCGCTGCCGACCGGGTTGCGCGGATCGCTGCCGCCAAACAGCTTGTTGGCCTTGCGGTCCCACTCCACCGTCTGCAGGTTGCCCCATACGTGGCTGGAACCACGGCCGCCGGCAGCGACCTCGCCCGGCAGGTCGATCTTGTGGCCCATCGCCTGCAGCTGCTTGATGGTGGCGGCGTCGAACGCATTGCTTTCGGCTTCGATCAGATCCGGCAGCCACTGGTGGTGGTAGCGCGGCAGCGCGGCAACCTGCTGCGCATCCAGGCCAGCGTCGTAGCCGAGGATGCCCAGCAGCACCATGGTGATGATGCGGCTGCCACCGGGCGTGCCCAGCACGATCACCTTGTCGTCGTTCTCCATGAACGTCGGCGTCATCGAGCTGAGCATGCGCTTGCCCGCTTTCGGTGCATTGGCGGCGTAACCCATCACGCCAAACGCGTTGGGCGTGCCCGGCTTCAGCGCGAAGTCGTCCATCTCGTTGTTCAGCAGCACACCGGTGCCCTTCGGAATCAGGCCCGAGCCGTACAGCAGGTTGACGGTCTGGGTGGCGCCGACACGGTTGCCGTCGCGGTCGATGATCGAGAAATGGGTGGTCTCGTCATCTTCCAGCGGCGTCGGGTTGCCCGACAGCAGGTCGCTGGGGGTGGCCTTTTCCGGGTGGATGGTGGCACGCAGGCCCTGCGCGTAATCCTTGCTGGCCAGCACCTTCTGCGGGATCTGCACGAAATCCGGATCGCCGAGGAAGAAGGTGCGGTCACGGTAAGCACGACGCATCGACTCGACCACCAGATGGGTGCGGTGCGCGGCATCCATCTGCTTGATGTCCCAGCCTTCCAGGATCTGCAGCATGCTGGCCAAGGCGATGCCACCGGAGGACGGCGGCGGCGCGGTGGTGATCTTCCAGCCGTTGTAGTTGAAGACGATCGGCGCGCGCTGCTTCACGCGGTAGCCGGCCAGTTCCTCGGCAGTCCACTTGCCACCGGCCTGCTTCACGCCGGCCAACAGCAGCTTGCCGGTCTGGCCCTTGTAGAAGCCATCGAAGCCGCCGGCGGCCAGGCGCTCCAGGGTCTGCGCCAGTTCCGGCTGCTTGAACAGGTCACCGGTGGCGATCGGCTTGCCATTGCGCAGGTAGACCTCGCGCGTACCGGGATAGCGCTCCATCACTTCGCGGCGCGAGGCATAGCCCTTGGCCATGCGCTCATAGACCGGGAAGCCTTCACGCGCGATGCGGATCGCCGGCTGCAGCGAGGCCGCCAGCGGCAGCTTGCCGTGCTTGGCCGACAGTTCGACCAGCGCCGCCGGCAGGCCGGGAATGCCGGCCGACCACGGACCATTGACCGAACGATCGCGGTCCAGGTCACCCTTCTTGTCGAGGAAGGCCTGCGGCGTGGCCGCGGCCGGTGCGGTCTCGCGCGCGTCCAGCATCACGTCCTTGCCGGTGGCCGCATCATGCAGCAGGAAGAAGCCGCCGCCGCCCAGTCCAGAACTGATCGGCTCGACCACGGCCAGGGTCGAGGACACCGCCACCGCCGCATCGAAGGCGTTGCCGCCCTGGGCCAGGATGTCGACACCGGCCTGGGTGGCCAGGGCGTGGCCGCTGGCGATGGCAGCACCATCAGGACGCTCGGCGCGGGCCGGGGCATCAGCCCAGGCGACGGAACTCAGCAGCAGGCCGAGCAACAACAGGGGGCGGGCGAACGGCTTCATTCGGATGGGGGCTCCGCATAGAGTTCGGGATGATCGTGCTGCAGTTGGCGCAGCTTGGCCAGCAGCTCGATTTCGGTTTCGACGATGTCCGGATCGGGGTCGATGCATTCGACCGGGCAGACGACCACGCACTGCGGTTCGTCGAAATGGCCCACGCACTCGGTACAGCGGGCGGGGTCGATCACGTAGATGGTTTCACCCATCGTGATGGCCTGGTTCGGGCAGGCCGGCTCGCATACGTCACAGTTGACGCAGAGCTCATTTATTTTCAGCGACATGGCGATACTCCACGCCCGCGCCTTGGGACAAGGACCGGCCTGCGCGGGCGCGCGGGCCGGTCAGGTCATCAGCGGCGCCCATCACAGGGCGCCGCCCGGGTCGTGCCGCAGCACGACCGCCTCGGCTCGGTCTTACTTGGCTTCGACGAAAATGTACTCGGCACCGGTCGGCTGGACAACGGCCTGCACGCGGGCGTTGTCGGCGGACTGGCCGATGAAGACGACGCGCACGCCCTTCATCGAATCCGGCGAGACGTCCTTGAACACGACCTGGATCATGTCAGCCATCTTGCCCGAGGCCGACGAACCGAAGGCCAGCATGTTGCCCGGCTGCACGCCACGGGCCACGGCCTGGGTCGCGCTCTCGGTCTGGCGCTCGTACTTGGCCTGGAAGTCCGGGTCGGTTTCCGGCGAGAGGTAGTACAGGAACGGGCTGTTGGTGATGTTGCCCATGTTCTGGATGGCCACTTCCTGCAGGTACTTCTTCCAGCCTGCGTCGTCTTCCTTGGCCGGGGCGACCAGCGCCTGCTTGGCTTCGTCGACCGGAGCGGCTTCTTCCTTCTTGCAGGCGGTGAAAGCCAGGGCAAACGAGGCGATCAGCATCGCGCGCATGGTGTTGTTCATGGGTTTCCTCCCGGAATGTTGCGTGTTGGTGTGCGTAATGGGGTGCGTGGTACTACAGGATCTACTGCTGGGCAGGGCTTACGACTGCGCCGACTTCGCTTCGCGGACCTTGCGCAGCGCATCGAGCACGGCGGCCGGCACGAAGCCGGACACATCGCCCCCCAGGCGTGCGATCTCGCGGACCAGCGAGGACGAGATGAAGCTGTGCTGCTCGGCCGGGGTCAGGAACAGGGTCTCGACCTCCGGGATCAGGTGGCGGTTCATGCTCGCCATCTGGAATTCGTACTCGAAGTCGGACACCGCGCGCAGCCCGCGCAGCAGCACGCCGCCCTGCACCGAACGTACAAAATGGGCCAGCAGCGTATCGAAGCCGATGACCTCGACGTTGCTGTGGTGGCCGAGGGCGCCACGCGCCAGCTGCACGCGCTGTTCCAGCGGCAGTGCCGGTCCCTTCGAGGGGCTCTGCGCCACGCCCACCACGACCTTTTCAAACAGCGGCGCGGCCCGGCTCACCAGGTCGATGTGACCGTTGGTGATGGGGTCGAACGTGCCGGGATAGACGGCGATGCGGCGGTTGGCCACGGTCATGGGCGGTTGCAGATGTTCAGATGAGGTCAAAGTGTAGCAGCGGCACGGCGGTACAGGGCAAAGCGCACTTCGCGGGTGCTGCCATCGCGGTGCAGCAGCCATTCCGGGGGCAGCGCCGGCACGTGGCTGGCTGGCGACTCGAGGTACAGCCAGGCATCGGCGGCCAGATGCCGCGGCAGCTGGGCCAGCACGTCCTGCCACAGGCCATCGGCGAACGGCGGGTCGATGAACACCAGATCGGCCTGCTGCGCCGGCGCGGCCTGCAGCCAGCGCAGCGCGTCGGCCTGGGCGACCGTGACGCTGTCGCCCGCCTGCAGTTTGGATACGGCCGCGGTCAGATTGCGTCCCAGCTGCGGATCGCGTTCGACCAGGGTGGCATGCGCGGCACCGCGCGAGACGGCTTCCAGCCCAAGCGCGCCGCTGCCGGCGAACAGGTCCAGCACGCGTGCCCCGCCCAGCTTGGGCGTCAGCCAGTTGAACAGGGTTTCGCGCACGCGGTCGCTGCTGGGCCGCAGGCCCGGCAGGGTCGGCACCGGCAGCCGGGTATTGCGCCAGCGCCCGCCGATGATGCGGACCTGGCCGTCATTGCCACCACGGCCGCTCATCGGCGCCCCCGGCGGGAGGTATTCGAGAATTTCAGCATGAGCGGGATTGTAGTTCGGCCGGGCGGCGCCCGGCACCCGCAGAAGCCACAGCAACGGCCGAAGCAACGGCAAAAGCCTGCTATCCGTGGGTTGGCGAGGTGGGTCCGGTTGAGGGGGCCGCTGCAAGTACGTCCATGTAAGCTCGGTCGCCGCATCCATGCGGCTCACGCCCCCTCAACCGGACCCACCCCGCCTTCGACAGTTTCCTGCGATCTGTCGGAACGTCTCTTGGGGTCAGATCCTGGTTTGGATTTCGATATCTGAGAGATTTCATCCACGCATGGCGTGGATCTACTGCAGGTCGCGACGATCTGTCGAAGGCGGGGCGGTGTGGGTGGGCTGGACCGTTGGCGCCATGGGCCCGAGGCATGCCTCGGGCGGGTTGGGCAGGATGCCCAACCCCGGTCTTGCCGTGTGCGCAGGACAGCGCACACGAGCAAGGCGCCATCGAGCCCCCATGGGTGAGGGCGCTTTGCCTGCGAAGCACTGCTTCGCAAGCGCCCGAACGCCCAGCCGCTAGCGGCTGGGCCGGTCTGGGGGTCTACGGCGTGTCCTGCCCACCCACACCGCCCCGCCATCCCACGGAATGCCCGCTGTTGCTGTTGCCCTGGCCTCTGCGGGTGCAGGGCGCCGCCCTGTCCGACCAACCCCTTGATTTCGGGACAATCACCCTTACCCCTTGGCGAGGCCGCACGCGCTTGCGCGGCATTGCACATGGAGCCCTAACCGATGTCCGAGACGATCCAGACCGAAACCCTTGGCTTCCAGACCGAAGTCAAGCAGCTGCTGCAGCTGATGATCCACTCGCTGTACTCCAACAAGGAGATCTTCCTCCGCGAGCTGGTCTCAAATGCCGCCGACGCTGCCGACAAGCTGCGCTTCGAAGCCCTGACCCAGCCCGAGCTGCTGGAGGGCGACAGCGAACTGCGCGTGCGCGTCAGCTTCGATCCGGCCGCACACACCATCACCATCGAAGACAACGGCATCGGCATGAGCCGCGCCGATGCCATCACCCACCTCGGCACCATCGCCAAGTCCGGCACCGGCGACTTCCTGCGCCAGCTGTCCGGCGACCAGAAGAAGGATTCGCAGCTGATCGGCCAGTTCGGCGTAGGCTTCTACAGCGCCTTCATCGTCGCCGACGAAGTCGAAGTCACCTCGCGTCGCGCTGGCCTGGCCGCCAGTGAAGGCGTGCGCTGGACCTCGCGTGGCGAAGGCGATTTCGACGTTGCCACCATCGACAAGGCCGAGCGCGGCACCCGCATCGTCCTGCACCTGAAGGATGGCGAGCACGACTTCGCCGACGGCTGGCGCCTGCGCAGCATCCTCAAGAAGTACTCCGACCACATCGGCCTGCCGATCCAGATGCCCAAGGAAGGCGGCGAAGAAGGTGCTGCCGTCGAATGGGAGACCGTCAACCGCGCCAGCGCGCTGTGGACCCGCCCGCGTACCGAGATCAGCGATTCGGAGTACACCGAGTTCTACAAGCACGTCGCCCACGATCACAGCGATCCGCTGGCGTGGAGCCACAACAAGGTTGAAGGCAAGCTGGAGTACACCTCGCTGCTGTACGTGCCGGGCCGCGCGCCGTTCGACCTGTACCACCGCGATGCCCCCAAGGGCCTGAAGCTGTACGTGCAGCGCGTGTTCGTGATGGACCAGGCCGAGCAGTTCCTGCCGCTGTACCTGCGTTTCATCAAGGGCGTGGTCGATTCCAACGACCTGTCGCTGAACGTCTCGCGCGAAATCCTGCAGTCGGGCCCGGTCATCGATTCGATGAAGGCCGCGCTGACCAAGCGTTCGCTGGACATGCTGGAGAAGCTGTCCAACGACAAGCCCGAACAGTACGCCGCGTTCTGGAAGGAATTCGGCCAGGTGCTGAAGGAAGGCCCGGCCGAGGATTACAACAACCGTGAGAAGGTCGCCGGCCTGCTGCGCTTCGCCTCCACCCGTGGCGAGGCCGATGCACAGACCGTGTCGCTGGCCGACTACATCGGCCGCATGGCCGAAGGCCAGGACAAGATCTATTACCTGACCGGCGAGAGCTACAGCCAGGTACGCAACAGTCCGCACCTGGAAGTGTTCCGCAAGAAGGGCATCGAAGTCCTGCTGCTGACCGACCGCATCGACGAGTGGCTGATGGGGTACCTGACCGATTTCGACGGCAAGGGCTTCGTCGATATCGCCCGCGGCGACCTCGACCTGGGCGCTCTGGAAAGCGAAGCGGACAAGCAGGAACAGCAAGCCGCTGCAAAGGACAAGCAGGGCCTGGTCGAGCGCCTGAAGACCGTGCTCGGCGATGACGTGGCCGAAGTGCGCGTGTCGCACCGGCTGACCGATTCACCGGCGGTGCTGGCCATCGGCGAACAGGACCTGGGCCTGCAGATGCGCCAGATCCTGGAAGCCAGCGGCCAGAAGGTACCCGACAGCAAGCCGGTACTGGAGATCAACCCGGGTCACCCGCTGATCGCCAAGCTGGATGCCGAAGCCGATGGCGCACGTTTCGACGATCTGGGCCGGGTGCTGTTCGACCAGGCTGCGCTGGCCGCCGGCGACAGCCTGAAGGATCCGGGTGCGTACGTGGCCCGTCTGAACAAGCTGCTGCTGGAGCTGTCGGCCTGATCGATGCCCGGATCGCCCAGCCTGGAGGGTGCCAACCCCGGTTGGCACCGCCATTGGCCTGGTAGACGCCAACCTTGGTTGGCGCTTCAAAAGCTGCCGAGGATGGCTTGACAGCGAAAGCGTGCCAACCAAGGTTGGCACCTACCAGAGCCGCTCGGATCAGGCCCGTCCCAGAGCCGGTCGACTCGGGCCCGCCCAGAGCCGGTCGGATCAGGCCTGCCGGTCCAGCAGCGAGCCCAGCATCTGGTCCTCGCGGCGGATCAGCGCAGCGTTGGCAGCAAAGGCCACCACCTCGGCCTTGGCAGCCAACAGGTCACCCAGCGGCGCGGACGGGTCGGTGTCACCAGTGGAGATCACGCGGGAGTCCACCCCGCCCTGCGCTGCGGCATCGCGCTGCAGTTGCAGGCGCGGTGCAGCCGCGGTCGCCAGGTTGGCCACGTTGTGCGCGGCCACCTGCACACCCCGCTGGGCCGCACGCATCCCGCTGAGGGCAATACCGGTCACATCGTTCATCGGGAGGTCTCCCAGGCCACCCAACGCAGCCTTCCGCACCGGTTAACGGCCGCGCGGCTGCGACCTTGAGTCCACGCCGGCCAGACAGGCCCGGGTGGTAGCATATCCCTCTGATTTCAGCGCCTTTTGCCAATGCTCAGTTTTTTCCGCCGCAAGAAGCCCCAGGACGCCGCCACAGCGGACGCGCCCAAGACCCAGCACTACTCGGCTGAAGAGCTGGCGGCGGCATTCCCGTCGGCCGCGCCGCCCGAGCAGGCCCCGGCCGCACCGGTAGCCCCGCCCGTGGCGGATGCGCCTGTGCCAGCTGCCACGCCCGAAGTCGTCGCGCCCGCAACGTCAGCAGCGCCGCCCTCGCAGGCAACGCTGGAATCGCCGCAGGAAACCACTGCCGAAGCCCTGCCGGAACGCGTGCTGGCACCGGAGAACTTCGCAGCCGAGGCGGCCGCCGCTGCTGCGGTGCTTGCCCCGCTGGCCCCGGTCATCCCCGCGCAGGAACCGGCCGCCCCCGCTGCCGACCTGCCGGTGCTGGTCGATGCCCCGCCCGCCCCGGCCGGCAAGCCCGGCTGGCGCGAACGCCTGCGCAACAGCGCTTTCGCCCGCAGCTTCGGCGGCCTGTTCTCGCGCAATCCCAAGCTCGATGACGACCTGCTGGACGAGATCGAGACCGCACTGCTGACCGCCGACGTCGGCGTTGCCGCCACCACCGAGCTGATCGCCGACCTGCGCAAGCGCATGAAGGCGCGCGAATTCATCGATGCCAACGCCCTGCTGGCGGCACTGCGCGCCGATCTGATCGCGATCCTGCAGCCGGTGTCCAAGCCGCTGGTCATCGACCGCAACGCCAAGCCCTTCGTGGTGCTGACCGTTGGCGTCAACGGCGTCGGCAAGACCACCACCATCGGCAAGCTGGCCAAGCGCTTCAAGGACGAGGGCCACAGCCTGATGTTGGCCGCCGGCGATACCTTCCGCGCCGCTGCCGTGGCCCAGCTGCAGATCTGGGGCGAGCGCAACGGCGTGGCCGTGGTCGCGCAGGGGCAGAACGCCGATGCCGCCTCGGTGGCCTACGACGCACTGCAGGCCGGCAAGGCCCGTGGCACGTCGGTACTGATCGCCGATACCGCCGGCCGCCTGCACACCCAGTCCGGGCTGATGAACGAGCTGGGCAAGATCCGCCGCGTGCTCGGCAAGATCGACGAAAACGCGCCGCACGAAGTGCTGATGGTGATCGACGGCACTACCGGCCAGAACGCGCTTTCGCAGCTGCGCCAGTTCAATGCCGCAGTCAAGGTGACTGGCCTGGTGGTGACCAAGCTGGACGGCACCGCAAAGGGCGGCGTGGTGTTCGCACTGGCCCGTGAGTTCGGCATTCCGATCCGTTTCGCCGGCATCGGCGAGCGCCCGGAAGACCTGCGCGTGTTCGATCCGGAAGCGTTCGTCGACGCCCTGTTGCCCGAAGCGCTGGGCGCCTGATACACCGTGCAGCCACGCATGGCGTGGCTCTACTGCAACCCGGTAGAGCCACCCCATGTGTGACCGGCCGCTGCCGTAGTAGAGCCACCCCATGGGTGGCTGCCCCCTGGAGTACCGATGCCCCGCCAGCAGAACGCCAGCGCCATGCCAGCCCCCGAGCACGGCTTCGTCGCCCGCCTGCTGCACTGGTTTGACGACCACGGCCGCCACGACCTGCCCTGGCAGCATCCGCGCAGCCCGTATCGGGTCTGGTTGTCGGAGATCATGCTGCAGCAGACCCAGGTGGCAACGGTCATTCCTTACTTCCACCGTTTCCTGCAGCACTTCCCCACCCTGCCCGACCTTGCCGCCGCCAGCAACGACGCGGTGATGGCGCAGTGGGCCGGGCTGGGTTACTACGCCCGTGCGCGCAATCTGCATGCCGCCGCCAAGCGCTGCGTGAGCGAGCATGGGGGCGAGCTGCCGCGTGATTTCGATGCCCTGCACGACCTGCCCGGCATCGGCCGCAGTACCGCCGGCGCGATCCTCAGCCAGGCCTGGAACGACCCGTTCGCGATCCTCGACGGCAACGTCAAACGCGTGCTCAGCCGCTATCACGGCGTCGAAGGCTTTCCTGGCCTGCCCGCCGTCGAAAAGCAGCTGTGGTCCATCGCTGAAGCGCAGGTCGCGCAGGTACCGGCGGGACGCATGGCCGACTACACCCAGGCGCAGATGGACCTCGGTGCGACGGTCTGCAGCCGGTCCAGACCGGCCTGCGTGATCTGTCCCCTGCAGGCCGATTGCGTGGCACGTCGCGAAGGCCGTACGGCCGAGCTGCCAACAGCAAAGCCGGGCAAGGTGCTGCCCGAACGCGAGGCGGTGGCCCTGCTGCTGCGCGACAAGCAGCAGCGCGTGCTGCTGCAGAAGCGGCCGGATACCGGCATCTGGGCGCAGCTGTGGACGCTTCCGCAGGCCGATGCGGGCAGCGAGCTGCAGGACTGGTTCGACGTGCACGTCGATGGTTCACTGGAAGATGCCGAGGAACTACCGGTGCTGCAGCACACCTTCAGCCACTACAAGCTGCATCTGCAGGTATTGTCACGCCTGGTGCACGGCCTGCGCGTGGAAGAACCCACGCTGCGCTGGGTCGGCGCTGCCGAACTGCCCGCACTGGGCTTGCCAGCCCCCATCCGGAAGCTGCTTGATGGCACCCCCATCAAGACCCCGAAGCAAACCTCCGCGAAATCCCGCAACCACAAGTGAGTGCCATGCCCCGAACCGTCTTCTGCCAGTACGAACAACGCGATGCCGAGGGCCTGGACTTCGTGCCTTACCCGGGTGAGCTCGGCCAACGTGTGTTCAACCACATCGGCAAGCCGGCCTGGACCGCATGGCTGGCACACCAGACCATGCTGATCAACGAGAACCGCCTGTCGCCACGAAAGCCGGAGCATCGCGCGTTCCTGGAAACGGAACTGGTGAAGTTCCTGTTCGAGAAAGACGCCGAGAAGCCTGCCGGCTTCACCCCGGAAGCCTGATCTGGAGGCAGCGCCGGGCCATGCCCGGCGTTCCCGCATCCGCCGGGCATGGCCCGGCGCCACCGGCCTATTTCGCGGACTCTTCGCGTTCCTGCACCTGCGCCTGGCGCAGTTGCTTTTCCTCTGCCCGCAGCGACTTCACGTCCAGCTTGCGGATGGTCTTGATGAAGCACGGCATGCGCGGGCCGCTGGTCGGGTCGCGCACCAGCACCTTGTCGAACGGTGCCGAGACGCGGCCCATGTGACTGGTCAGGCCGATCGCCGGTGCGTAGGACAGATCCGGGCACGGCCCGCTCAGCTCCAGCAGGTAGGCCTCGCTGGGCTTGGTCCAGACCGCCAGCGCACTGTCGCCCAGTTCGGTCCAGCCGTTGAGGCTGCCGAAGAACTGCATGTCCTTCTGCGGTGCCCCGGCGTGGGCACGATACAGCTCCAGCTTCTCGGCACTGCCCAAGCGGCCAGTGGTTGCACAGCCAGCCAGGGCCAGGCACAGCCCGGCGATCAACAACGGGGTCTTCATGGCGATCTCCACGGGGGAACTGTGCCGATCATGCACCCGCCGGGGTGGTGCCGGCGCAACGGCCGGCAGCCCAGTTCAGCCGTTGGTCGGCGGTCCCAGGTCGCTTGCAACCGCGGTAATCGCCAACCTTGGTTGGCGCTTGGCCTGCTGGAGCAGCCGACGGTCGGCATCTACCAGAGCGGGGCCAGCCCGCTCAGACGTCGGCGTGGGCCAGCGCGTGCAGGCGCCCTTCGCGTCCGGTAGTCGCCAACCTTGGTTGGCACTTGGCCTGCAGGAGCAGCCGACCAAGGTCGGCATCTACCAGAGCGGGGCCAGCCCGCTCAGACGTCGGCGTGGGCCAGCGCGTGCAGGCGCCCTTCGCGCAGCTCCAGCACCCGGTCCAAGCGCCGCGCCAGCGAGCGGTCATGGGTGACCAGCACCAGGCTGGTGTGACGGGCACGGTTGAGCTCGAGCATCAGCTCGAAGACGGTCGCGGCCGTGCGGTCATCCAGGTTGCCGGTCGGCTCGTCGCCCAGCACGCAGGCCGGGTGATTGACCAACGCGCGCGCCACTGCAGCACGCTGGCGTTCGCCACCGGACAATTCGCCGGGCTTGTGGTCCAGGCGATGGCCGAGGCCGACCGATTCCAGCAGCGCGGTCGCACGCGTACTGGCCTCCGCAACTGCGGTACCGGCCAGCATCACCGGCATCATCACGTTTTCCAGCGCGGTGAATTCCGGCAGCAGGTGGTGGAACTGATAGACGAAACCCAGCGCCTGGTTGCGCAGCAGGCCGCGCGAGGTGTCCGACAGCGCGGACATGCGCTGGCCGGTGACGTAGACCTCGCCCGCGGTGGGCGTGTCCAGCCCGCCCAGCAGGTGCAGCAGCGTGCTCTTGCCGGCGCCCGAGGCGCCGATGATCGCAACCGTCTCGCCGGCGGTCACCGTCAGGTCCAGGCCATCGAACACCGGGGTCTGCATGCGCCCTTCAGCGTAGGTCTTGCCCAGCGCTTCGGCACGGATCACTTCATCGCCGCGATTGAAGACCTTATTCATAACGCAGGGCCTCCGCCGGCTGGGTGCGTGCTGCCCGCCAGGCGGGATACAGAGTGGCCAGGAAGCTCATCAACAGCGCGACCAGGGTGATCACCACGATGTCGCTGGTCTGCATGTCGGTGGGCAGGCCGGTGATGTAGTACACATCCTCCGGCAGCAGCTTGATCTTGAACACCGCTTCGATCGCGCCGAGGATGCGCTCCAGGTTCAAGGTCAGGGTGATGCCGCCGATCAGGCCTGCGAGGGTGCCGAAGATGCCGATCAGCGAGCCCTGCACCATGAACACCTGCATCACCCCGCCCGGGGTCAGGCCGAGGGTGCGCAGGATCGCGATGTCGGCCTGCTTGTCGGTCACCAGCATCACCTGCGAGGACACCAGGTTGAACGCGCCCATGGCGATGATCAGCGAGAGCAGGATGCCCATCACCACTTTTTCCATGCGCAGCGAGTGGTACAGGTTGGCGTTCTGCTGGGTCCAGTCGCTGACCCGATAGGCGCCACCGAGGTTCTGCGCCAGGTCCACGCCCACCTCCAGCGAGCGGTCCATGTCATGCAGTTTCAGGCGGACGCCGGTGGCACCATCGGAACGCAGTACGCGCTCCAGGTCCTTCATGTTGGCAAAACCCACACCGCGATCGACTTCGTTGTAACCGGCCTCGAAGATGCCGCTGACGGTGAAGCGTTTCATCCGCGGCACCGCGCCGGCCGGCGTGCCCTGCACTTCCGCGAAGGTCACCAGCACCTGGTCACCGACATCCACGCCCAGCCAGACGGCCAGTTCCTTGCCCAGCAGCAGGTTGAAGCTGCCCGGGGTCAGGCTCCCGTAGCTGCCCTTGGTGACCTTCTTGTCGATCACCGATACCTTGGGCTCCAGCGCCGGGTCGATGCCCTGGATGATCGCACCCTGCACGCGCGGGCCACTGATCATCGACTGGATCTCGATATACGGCGCAGCACCGGCCACACGCGGGTCCTTGTTGGCCACGTCGACCACGCGCATCCAGTCCGGCATCGGCTCGCCGTCGCGGCTGATGGTGGTGTGTGCGGTCATCTGCAGCAGGCGGCTGCGGATCTCCTTCTGGAAACCGCTCATCACCGCCAGTGTGGTGATCAGCACCGTCACCCCGAGCGCGATGCCCAGGATCGATGCCATCGAAATGAAGGAGATGAAGCCGTTGCGGCGCTTGGCGCGCAGGTAGCGCAGGCCAATGGCCACGGGAATGGGTTTGAACATGCAGGCACGCCAGTCGATTCAGCCTATGGTGCCACCGACCGGGGCTTACGGGAAACGGCGCGTGCGGATACGGCCAGTCGCAGTTCACGTCGCTGCCCGCGATCGAGTACATCCGGCCAGAACAACAGCCGTCGACGACGCCAGCCTTCGCGCCACTGCAGCAGCAGCCAGGGCCCGCGCACCACCAGTCGCGGCTCGGCAATGTCCTGCCCGTCCACGCGCAGCGGCTCAGGCAGGGGCGGCAACTGCAGCAACGCGCGGGGCCGCCGCAGGAGCCAGGCCAGCTCGGCCAGGCCCAGCACCCAGACCCCGATCAGTACGGGAACGAGGTGCCCCGGCGGCAGATCCGAGGCACGCAGCAGCCACGGCGCAGCCAACAGTACCGCCAGCTGGGCGCTGGCCTGCAGCCGCGAGGGGCGCCACTCAAGGCTTGAGGGCGAGGATCTTGTGCATGAGGGGGACGGCGTGCGCATGTGGGCAGGCCTCGTAGCCCATGAACCAGCGCCACAACTTATCGTCCTCGCAGTCGAGCAGGAACAGGAAAACCTCGCGCTCTTCGGTCGGCGCACTGCTCCATTCGCGGTCCAGGTAGCGACCGAACAACTGGTCCAGTTCACGCATGCCGCGCCGGCAACGCCAACGCAGCTTCTTCAGCAGAACATCTTCTTCCATCGTGTCTCTCCAGATACAGCAAAGCCACGCATGGCGTGGCTCTGCTGGGAGGCGCAGCCACGCGTGGCGTGGCTCTACCGGGTACAGCCGGGCCGTATCAGGCGCGGCGTTCCATCATCAGCTTCTTGATCTCGGCGATCGCCAGTGCCGGATTCAGACCCTTCGGGCAGGTCCGGGCACAGTTCATGATGGTGTGGCAGCGGTACAGCTTGAACGGATCTTCCAGATCGTCCAGGCGCGCACCGGTGTCCTCGTCGCGCGAATCGATGATCCAGCGGTAGGCCTGCAGCAGGATCGCCGGGCCCAGGTAACGCTCGCCGTTCCACCAGTAGCTCGGGCAGCTGGTCGAGCAGCACGCGCACAGGATGCACTCGTACAGACCATCAAGCTTCTTGCGGTCTTCCGGCGACTGCAGGCGCTCACGGTCCGGCGGTGCCGGGGTCTGGGTGCGGATCCACGGCTTGATCGAGGCGTACTGCGCATAGAAGTGGGTCAGGTCTGGAACCAGATCCTTGACCACGTTCATGTGCGGCAGCGGGTAGATCGGCACTTCCTTCTTGCCGCAGTCCGAGATGGCTCGGGTGCAGGCCAGGGTGTTGGTGCCGTCGATGTTCATCGCGCACGAACCACAGATGCCTTCGCGGCACGAGCGGCGGAAGGTCAGGGTCGGGTCGATCTCGTTCTTGATCTTGATCAGCGCGTCCAGGACCATCGGGCCGCAGGCGTCCAGATCGACGTCATAGGTGTCGGTGCGCGGATTGCTGTCGTCGTCCGGACTCCAGCGGTAGATCTTGAAGGTGCGCACGTTCTTGCCGCCGGTCTTGGCGGGGAAGTGCTTGCCCTTCGTGATCTTGGAATTCTTGGGGAGTGAAAACTCGGCCATGGCTGCTCTCGTTGGCTCAGGCGGCCCGCGCCCGAGGGCGCGGATTGCATGTTAGGCGGGGTCGGATCAGTACACGCGCGGCTTCGGCGGCACCACGGACACGTCATCAGTCAACGTGTACATGTGCACCGGACGGTAGTCGAAGCTGCACTTGCCCTTCTCGTCCACGCTGACCAGGGTGTGCTTCTGCCAATTGACGTCGTCGCGGTCCGGGAAGTCCTCGTGCGCGTGTGCGCCGCGGCTTTCCTTGCGCTGCTCGGCCGAGTTGATCGTCGCCACCGCATTCAGCAGCAGGTTGTTCAGCTCGTAGGTCTCGATCAGGTCCGAGTTCCAGACCAGCGAACGGTCGGAGACCTTCACGTCCTGGAACGAGTCGAAGATCTTGTCCATCTTCTCGCAGCCTTCCTTCAGCGTCTGGCTGGTACGGAAGACCGCCGCGTCAGCCTGCATGGTGCGCTGCATGCGATCGCGGATGACCGACGTCGGCGTATCGCCGTTGGCGTGGCGCAACTTGTCCAGCAGGCCCAGCGCCTTGTCGCAGGCGTCGGCCGGCAGGGTCTTGTGCGCCGCGCCCGGGGTGATCGTCGCAGCGCAACGATTGGCCACCGCACGCCCGAACACCACCAGATCCAGCAGCGAGTTCGAGCCCAGGCGGTTGGCACCGTGCACCGAAACGCAGGCCGCTTCGCCGATGGCGTACAGGCCCGGCACGACCGCGTCGGGGTTCTCGCCGTCCTTGCGCACCACTTCGCCGTGGTAGTTGGTCGGGATGCCGCCCATGTTGTAGTGCACGGTCGGGATCACCGGGATCGGCTGCTTGTGCACGTCGACGCCAGCGAAGATGCGGGCGCTCTCGGCGATGCCCGGCAGCTTGTCGTCGATCACGCCCGGGCCGAGGTGGGTCAGGTCGAGCAGGATGTGGTCCTTGTGCTCGCCGACGCCGCGGCCTTCGCGGATTTCGATGGTCATCGAACGGCTGACCACGTCACGCGACGCCAGATCCTTGTAGTGCGGTGCGTAGCGCTCCATGAAGCGCTCGCCGCTGCTGTTGCGCAGGATGCCACCTTCGCCGCGGACACCCTCGGTGATCAGGCAGCCGGCGCCGTAGATGCCGGTCGGATGGAACTGCACGAACTCCATGTCCTGCATGGCGATGCCGGCGCGCATGGCCAGGCCGCCACCGTCGCCGGTGCAGGTGTGCGCCGAGGTGGCGCTGAAGTAGGCACGGCCGTAGCCGCCGGTCGCCAGCACCACGCCCTGGGCGCGGAACAGGTGCAGCGTGCCGTCGGACATGTCCAACGCCAGCACGCCGCGGCAGGCACCTTCGTCATCGAAGATCAGGTCGAGTGCGAAGTACTCGATCATGAAGCGTGCGTCGTGCTTCAGCGACTGCTGGTACAGCGTGTGCAGCATCGCGTGGCCGGTACGGTCGGCCGCCGCGCAGGTACGCTGCGCCGCCGGGCCTTCGCCGTACTGGGTGGTCATGCCACCGAACGGACGCTGGTAGATCTTGCCTTCGGCGGTGCGGCTGAACGGCACGCCGTAGTGCTCGAGCTCGATGATCGCCGGAATCGCTTCACGGCACATGTACTCGATGGCGTCCTGGTCGCCCAGCCAGTCCGACCCCTTGATGGTGTCGAAGAAGTGGTAACGCCAGTCGTCCTCGCCCATGTTGCCGAGCGCAGCGGAGATACCGCCCTGGGCGGCGACGGTGTGCGACCGGGTCGGGAAGACCTTGGTCAGGCACACGGTCTGCAGGCCCTTGGCGGCCAGGCCGAACGTGGCACGCAGGCCGGCGCCGCCGGCGCCCACCACGACCATGTCGTACTTGTGTTCGGTAATCTTGTAAGCGGACATCTAGTCTGGATTCCTGTCTTGGCGCCTGGGCTCAGGCAACGCCGAGGGCGATGCGGCCCACCGCAAACACACTGACGATCATGCCGAGCACGGCGACGAACTTCACCGCGGTCTGCAGCACCAGGGCCAGCAGCGATTCGTGGATGTAGTCCTCCAGCACGACCTGCAGGCCGAGCTGGGCGTGCCAGAACATGGCGATCAGCAGGCCGATCAGCGGAACGGCGTTCCACGGCTTGGCGATCGCGGCAGTGGCGGTCACGTAATCCGAGCCCAGCAGGCCCAGCACGAACACCAGGAACCAGATGCCCAGCACAACCAGTGCGGCGGCGGTCAGGCGCTGATGCACGAAGTGCTCGGTGCCGGTCTTGGCCGAACCGAGACCGCGCACGCCCTTCAACGGGGTACGGAACTTGCTCACGCGGCACCTCCGAAAATCACATAGGCCCACACCGCCAGGGTGATCAGCAGGCTGCCGATCACCGACATCCAGCTGCTGCGGATGAAGGTGGCAATGCGGAATCCGATCGCGAAGTCCTGCACGATATGGCGGATGCCATTGCACAGGTGATAGGCGAACGACCATGTCCACGCGAACAGGAACACGCGGCCATACCAGGCCCCGGCATGGCCGGTGAAGCAGTTCCAGGATTCGGGCCCCATCATCAGAGCCAACAGGCCTCCGGCGATGATGAGGGCACCAACAGACAGAAAGACGCCAGTGGCTCGATGCAGGATCGAGGTGGCCATCTGAATCTGCCAGCGATACACCTGAAGGTGCGGAGAAAGGGGACGTTGTCTGGTCGCCATTCGCTGGGCTCGTTGTCTCGGCTGGGCGGCATAAGGCCGCGTTGGCTCAATGCTGATCAAAAATCGATGCAGCGTCCGTTTTTTTCCCAATCGCCATACCGCACCGGATCGAGTCCGCCGCGGCCACCGAATTCCTCTTCCACCTCTGGTTGTTCCACGGGCACAGGGACCGGGGGAACCAGCGGGGCTTCAGCTTCGGCGTCGGGAGTGGGGGTTGTTTGGCCTATCATGATGGGTCTCGCAACGCACAAATTTTAGACCTCGTTCACGTGCCTGACAACCTTCCCCCTGCTTTCGTCGCATATCCGCGCCTGCCCGGCCATCAATTGCTGAGCCTGCAGGGCGTGGATGCAGCGGCTTTTGCCCATGCCCAGTTCAGCAGCGACGTGACCGCCCTGCCCCTGCTGCACTGGCAGTGGAGCGCGTGGCTGAGCGCCAAAGGCCGCACCCTGGCGGTGTTTCAGCTGCTGCGGCTGGCCGATGACCATGTGCTGCTGGTGCTCGCCGACGGCGATGCCGATGCGATTGCGTCGCAACTGCAGCGTTTCGTGTTCCGCCGCAAGGTGAAGGTGGCGGTGCGCAACGATCTGGCCGTGGCCGGTGCGTTCACCGCGCCCGAGGCCGCCAGTGGCGCCGCCATTGCGCGCAGCGCAGGTGACGGCTGGGAGCTGGACCTGGGTAGCGACGCGCTGCCGCGCACCCTAGTTATTGCCGCCAGCGATACCTTTGCCGCCGGTAGTGACGCCGATGAGGCCGCTTTCGCCCTGGCCTGGCGCCAGGCCGATCTGCGCTACGGGCTGCCGCGGCTTGAAGAAAGCCAGCGCGAAGTGTGGACGCCGCAGCAATTGGGCCTGGACCGCCTCAACGGCTACAGCGTGAAGAAGGGCTGCTACCCCGGTCAGGAAATCGTCGCGCGCACCCATTTCCTCGGCAAGGCCAAGCGCGCGGTGCAGCTGCTGCATACCGCAGCATCGGCGCAGGCGGGCGATGGCGTGCAGCAGGATGGCGCCGCGCTCGGCACCCTGGCCAGCGTGGCCGGCGATCTGGCACTGGCCGTGCTGCCGCTGGAGACCAGCGACAGCGAACTGCAGGTGGGTGATGCGCCCGCGCAGCGGATGCCGCTGCTGGACGGGTTGGCGCGCTGAGGCGCCGATCCGGTACGTCATCCACGCATGGCGTGGATCTACCGAGCCCGAGCCCCTGTTCCGGTGGGTGCGGACCGTCGGTCCGCACTGCGATCAAGCAGCCGAGCGTGGACTCGGCTCTACAGGACTACAGGCGCTCGCCGGTTTCCGGGTTGAAGAAATGCAGGCCCTGCGGGTGGATCGCCACCCGGATGTCCTCACCCACGCCCGGCAGCGACTGCGGCGCCACGCGCATGGTCAGCGCGTGCTGGCCGCTGCTCATGTTGACGAAGATCTCGTTGCCGACCGGCTCGATGCCTTCGATGCGCGCGGTGAACGCATGCGTGTCTTCGCTGCCTGCCGGCTGCAGGTGCTCGGGACGCACGCCCACGGCGATCGGCTTCTGCAGCCACGCCGGATCGATCGTCGCCTGCCCCAGCGGAGCACGCCAGTCGCCGTCGACCACGGTCACGCCACCGGCATCGCCCTGCAGCGTACCGCGCAGCACGTTCATCGCCGGGCTGCCGAGGAAGCCGGCCACGAACAGGTTGGCCGGACGGTCGTACAGCGCCATCGGCGTGTCGATCTGCTGGATGATGCCGTCCTTCAGCACCACGATGCGCTGGCCCAGGGTCATCGCTTCGACCTGATCGTGGGTCACGTAGATCATGGTGGTGCCCAGCTTGCGGTGCAGCTGCGCGATCTCGGTGCGCACGCTGTGGCGCAGCTTGGCATCAAGATTGGACAGCGGCTCGTCGAGCAGGAACACCGCCGGCTCGCGCACCAGCGCACGGCCCAGTGCAACACGCTGGCGCTGGCCGCCGGACATCGCCTTGGGCAGCTTGTCCATCATCTCGGTCAGGCCAAGCGTCTGCGCAGCTTCGCTGATGCGCTTGTCGATGGTCGCCTTGTCATGCCCGCGCAGCTTCAGGCCAAAGGCCAGGTTCTCGGCCACGGTCATGTGCGGGTACAGCGCGTAACTCTGGAACACCATCGCGATGTCGCGATCCTTCGGTGCCACGTCATTGACCACGCGATCACCGATGGTCAGCGTGCCGCCGCTGATCTCTTCCAGCCCGGCCACCATCCGCAACAGGGTCGACTTGCCACACCCGGACGGGCCCACCAGCACCATCAGTTCGCCGTCGGCCACCTCGAAGGTGGCGTCCTTCACCGCGACCTGGCCGTTGTCGTAGACCTTGCGCACACCCTGCAACTGCACTTTTGCCATTTCACTCATCCAGTCCGCCCGACGCCGGGCTGTCTTTTGGGACTGCCTCGGCCCTCCCGATGGCAGTGATGATTGCGCGGTTGCCGCATGACGGCGACCACTGCAATCGAATACAGTTGCCCATTCTGCCATGTAAACGTTTTCACGTGGCACTATCCGAACGTCGGTGCGCGCCGACCTGCACCGTCGACCGAACGAAGGGTTGCCGCTGTAGTGGTTTCGATTGGAACGGTGCTCCGGCAAGCCGGAAAACCGATCCAGATGAGCCTCGGACAGGCAGTTGCGCGGATGTCCCCCGAACCCAGCCATGAAGCGATTGACAACGATGTCACCCGGATCTGAAACTCGAGCGATGCACGACACACTCTTCCTGTTTGGTGCCACAGGTGATCTGGCCCAGCGCTACCTGTTCCCTTCGCTGCTGCGCCTGCTTGGCGACGGCCTGCTGCCGGAGGATTTCCGCATCCGTGCGCTGGCCCTGTCAGGCCATGACACCGAAGCCTTCCATGACATCCTGCGCCCGCGCCTGCAGCAGGCGATGCCGATGGCCAGCCAGGAGGACATCGCCTCCCTGCTGCGTCGCATCGACTACCGCTCGGTCGACCTGCGTGACGTCGACTCGGTCGCCGCCGCGGTGTCGGACCTGGTCGACCGCCGCTGCGTGAGCTACCTGGCGATCCCGCCGGGCCTGTACATCTCCACCTGCGAAGGCCTGGCCAAGGGCGGCGCACTGGCTGCACCGGCACGCCTGATGCTGGAGAAGCCGATCGGCAGCGACAGCGAAAGCGCCGAGGAGATCATCACCACCATCGGCCAGTGGATCGACGAAGACCGCGTGTTCCGCCTCGACCACTACCTGGGCAAGGCGGCGGTACAGAACCTGATCGCGCTGCGCTTCGGCAACACGCTGCTGGAAGCGGTATGGAATCGCAACTACATCGAATCGGTGCACATCCTGGTCGCCGAAAGCGAAGGCGTGGATGGCCGTGACGCCTACTACGCACGCTCCGGCGCCCTGCGCGACATGGTGCAGAGCCACATCCTGCAGCTGCTGTGCATGGTGGCGATGGAGCCGCCGGCGTCGCTGGAAGCCGACCGCATCCGCGATGAGAAGGTCAAGGTGCTGCGTGCGCTGCGCCCGCTGGATGCCAAGCACGCCGCGCGTGACAGCGTGCGCGGCCGCTATACCGCCGGCAGCATCAACGGCCAGCCCGCACAGGCCTACCAGCCGCCGGAAGGCAGCGACGTGGAGACCTTCGCCGGCGTCACCGCGCACATCGACAACTGGCGCTGGAGCGGCGTGCCGTTCCACCTGGTCACCGGCAAGCGCCTGCCCGAGCGCACCACCCGCGTGGTGGTGACCCTCAAGCCGGTCACGCACTGGTTGTTCGAACGCCCGCAGCGTGCGCAGGCCGCACCGAACCGCCTGGTGTTCCAGCTGCAGCCGCAGGAGAACATCGAGCTGGGCCTGATGAGCAGCCTGGCCGGCCCGGAATGGGGCGCGCTGGAACTGCAGCCGCTGGAACTGGAACTGTCGGTACCGACCGGCCTGCATCGCCGTATCGCCTACGAACGCCTGTTCCTGGACGCCTTCAACGGCAACCACACCCTGTTCGTGCGCGATGACGAAGTGCGCGCCGCCTGGGCCTGGATCGACAGCGTCGCCGATGCCTGGAAGGCAGCCGACCTGCCGCTGGAACCCTACCCTGCCGGCCAGTGGGGCCCGGCCAACGCGGTCGACTTCCTGCCGCAGGGCGTGGATGCGCCGGATAGCGGAGCGTCGGAATGAGCGCCAGCAGCCAGCCCGTGCTGGTCGCCGACATCGGTGGCACCAATGCCCGCTTCGCCCTTGCCGACACCTCGCAGGACGCCCCGCTGCTGAAAGAGAGCATCCGCGAGTACGCAGTGGCGGAGTTCCCGTCGCTGGGTGATGCCGCGCGCCACCATCTGGAACAGATCGGCGCCACCGCAGGCCGTGGCGTGTTCGCAGTCGCCGGTCGTGTCGATGGTGACGAAGCCCGCATCACCAACCATCCGTGGGTGATCTCGCGCAGCCGCACAGCCGCGATGCTGGGTTTCAACGAACTGCACCTGATCAACGACTTCGCCGCGCAGGCGATGGCGATCTCGCTGCTGCAACCCGATGACGTGGTCCAGGTCGGCGGTGCCGCCTGGGTTCCGGGCAAGCCGGGCCAGCCGCGCAACTACGCAGTGATCGGGCCGGGTACCGGCCTCGGCGTCGGCGGCCTGATCCTTCGCCACGGCCGCTGTTACCCGCTGGAAACCGAAGGCGGCCATGTCAGCTTCCCACCGGGAACGCCGGAAGAGATCCGCATCCTGGAGATCCTGTCCGAGCAGTTCGGGCGCGTCTCCAACGAGCGGCTGATCTGCGGCCCCGGCCTGGTCAACATCCATCGCGCCATCTGCGAGATGGCGGGTATCGACCCGGGCCAGCTGCAACCGGTGGACGTGACCGCCCGCGCCCTGCACGGCGATCCACAGGCGATGCGTACCGTGGATGTGTTCTGCGCGGTGTTCGGCGCCATTGCCGGCGATCTGGTGCTGACCCAGGGCGCCTGGGACGGCGTGTTCCTGACCGGTGGGCTGACTCCGAAGATGCTCGATTCATTGCAGCACTCCGGTTTCCGCCAGCGCTTCGAACACAAGGGCCGGTTCTCTTCGATCATGGCGCGGGTGCCGTCGCTGGCCGTGATGCATCCCCACGCCGGACTGCTGGGCGCCGCTGCCTATGCCGCCGACGCCGAACGTGACGCACCAGGAGTTGCCGCATGACCCCGATTTTCCAGGACGACCGCATCGATTTCATCAACCACGGCGATGCCGATGGCTGGATCGAAGCGGTCGCTGCCGAAATGGCACAGGCGATCAACCACGACATCACCGAGCTGGGCCGCGCACGCATCCTGTTGTCCGGCGGTACCACGCCGGCACCGGTGTACCAGGCGCTGGCCGAGCTGGACGTGCATTGGGACCGCGTTGAAGTGAGCCTGGCCGACGAGCGCTGGCTGTCGCCGCAGGATCGCGACAGCAATGCATGGCTGGTGCGCGAGAACCTGCTTACACGTGCCGAAGGCGCGCACTTCGATCCGCTGGTGCGGATCGGCAAGCCGCTGCCCGAGTGCGTGTACACCGCCAACCTGCAGGCGCAGCACAGCCAGGCGCCGAGCCTGGTCGCACTGGGCATGGGCAATGACGGCCATACCGCCTCGCTGTTCCCGGGCTCGAAGGACCTGACCCGCGCGCTGGAAAGCACCCTGCCGTATGCCGCGCTGGATGCCACCGGCTGTCCCGGTGCCAACCAATGGCCGCTGCGCATCACTCTGACCCCGCGTGGCCTGGCCCAGTGCCGCCAGCGTCTGCTGCTGCTGCGCGGCAAGCAGAAGCTGCAGGTGCTGCGCCAGGCTCTGGACAGCAACGACCCCCAGCAGTATCCGATCCTCAACGCGATCAACCTGGACGGCGCGCGCCTGCGCGTCCACTGGGCTGATTGATGTCGGCGGCGGCGCCTTGCTGCCGCTTGCCTCTCGCCACCTCGAACGCCGGTAGCCAATGAGCCTCCATCCGCAACTGCAAGCCATCACTGAGCGCGTCATCCGCCGCAGCGCCGCCTCGCGCGCCGCCTATCTGGCAGCGATCGACGCCTCCCTGCGCGATGGCCCGTTCCGCAGCCGCCTCAGCTGCGGCAACCTCGCCCACGGTTTCGCCGCCTGCGGTGGCACCGACAAGAGTCGCCTGCGCGGCGGCGTGACGGCCAACCTGGGCATCATCACCGCCTACAACGACATGCTGTCGGCGCACCAGCCGTTCGAGGCCTATCCCGAACAGATCCGTGCAGTGGCCCGCGAACTCGGCGCTACGGCACAGGTTGCCGGTGCCGTGCCAGCGATGTGCGACGGCGTCACCCAGGGCCGTGGCGGCATGGAGCTGTCGCTGTTCTCGCGTGATGTGATTGCCCAGGCCACCGCGATCGGGCTCAGCCACGACATGTTCGATACCACCGTGTACCTCGGTGTGTGCGACAAGATCGTGCCGGGCCTGCTGATCGGCGCCCTCGCCTTTGGCCATCTGCCGGCCGTGTTCGTGCCGGCCGGCCCGATGACGCCGGGCATTCCCAACAAGCAGAAGGCCGAAGTGCGCGAGCGCTACGCCGCCGGCGAAGCCACGCGCGAAGAACTGCTGGAAGCCGAATCGGCCTCGTACCACGGTGCGGGCACCTGCACCTTCTACGGCACCGCCAATTCCAACCAGGTGCTGCTGGAGGCGATGGGCGTGCAGCTGCCGGGCGCGTCGTTCGTCAACCCGGACACCGCGCTGCGCGATGCACTGACCCGCGAAGCCACCGAGCGTGCGCTGGACATCACCGCGCTGGGCGACGATTTCCGTCCGCTGGGCCGGATCATCGACGAGCGCGCGATCATCAACGCGGTCATCGCGCTGATGGCTACCGGTGGCTCGACCAACCACACCATCCACTGGATCGCCGTGGCGCGCGCAGCCGGTATCGTGCTGACCTGGGACGACTTCGACGAGCTGTCGCAGCTGATTCCGCTGCTGGCACGCGTCTATCCGAACGGCGAGGCCGACGTGAACCGCTTCGCTGCAGCCGGTGGCCCGGCGTTCGTGTTCGGCGAACTGATCAAGGCCGGCCTGATGCATGGCGATCTGGTCAGCGTGGCCCGTGGCGGCATGGCCGACTACGCCCGCGAACCTCAGCTGCGCGAGGGCAAGCTGGTGTATCTGCCGGGCCTGGAACGCAGCGCCGATGAAGAAGTGGTGCGCGGTGTCGACAATCCGTTCGAGAGCCAGGGCGGCCTGCGCCTGCTGCGCGGCAACCTCGGCAAGTCGCTGATCAAGCTGTCGGCGGTGAAGCCGCAGTACCGCACCATCGAAGCGCCGGCCGTGGTGGTCGATGCGCCGCAGGTATTGAACAAGCTGCACGCGGGCGGCCTGCTGCCGGAGCATTTCGTGGCGGTGGTGCGCTACCAGGGCCCGCGTGCGAACGGCATGCCGGAACTGCATTCGCTGGCACCGCTGCTCGGCCTGCTGCAGAACCAGGGCCGGCGCGTGGCGCTGGTCACCGATGGTCGCCTGTCCGGCGCGTCCGGCAAGATTCCGGCGGCGATCCACGTGACCCCGGAAGCCGCACGCGGTGGTCCGCTGGGCAAGGTACGCGAGGGCGACATCATCCGCCTGGATGGTGAGGCCGGCACGCTGGAAGTGCTGGTGGACGCGGCCGAATGGGCGGCGCGTACGCATGCGCCGAATACTGCGCCGGCCGCCAATGACCTGGGCCGCAACCTGTTCGCGATCAACCGGCGCGTGGTGGGTCCGGCGGATCAGGGTGCGATCTCGATTTCGTGCGGTCCGGCGGCGGCTGATGGTGGGCCGTGGGATTACGACGCGGAGTATGAGCTGGGGCACGATGCGGCGGCTGCGGCGGCGCCGCATGAGGCGAAGGACGCCTGAGGGATTGAAGAGCGTTGCGGGTATGCGTGGGCGGTGAGTGTCCTGGTTGAGGCGGCGGGTAGCCCCCACCAGGACACGCCGTAAACCCATCCATGGGGGCTCGGTCGCGGCATCCATGCCGCTCACGGTCCTGGTGGGGGCTACCCGCCGCCTCCGGACAGTTTCCCGGCGCCCTCGCGCCGCGAAGTGATCACTGAAAATCAAATTCGAAAGCAAAGGCAGAAGCAGAGCTATGGGTATCGAACAACATCAGGTGCGGGCGGCGGAGTTGCTGCATGCGGCCGGCATCCTGCCGGTGGTGACGATTCATACGCTGGACCAGGCGCGTGCGGTCAGTGCGGCGTTGCTGGAAGGCGGATTGCCGGCGATCGAGCTGACGCTGCGGACGCCGGTGGCGATGGAAGCGCTGGCGATGCTCAAGCGCGAGCTGCCGGATGTGGTGGTCGGCGCCGGTACGGTGCTGACGGTGGAGCAGATGCAGCAGTCCATCGATGCGGGCGCGGATTTCCTGGTGACCCCGGGTACGCCGCCGGTGCTGGCTGATGCGCTGGCTGCGGCACCGCTGCCGGTAGTACCGGGTGCGGCGACGCCGACCGAGCTGCTGTCGCTCTACGCGCGCGGCTTCCGTGTCTGCAAGCTGTTCCCGGCCACGGCCGTGGGCGGCCTGGCCATGATCAAGGGCGTGGCCGGCCCGATCGCCGACCTCAAGCTGTGCCCGACCGGTGGCATCACCGAGAACACGGCGGCCGAATACCTCGAGCAGAAGAACGTGGTCTGCATCGGCGGCTCGTGGATGGTGCCGGGCAACTGGATCGACGCCGGCCAGTGGGACAAGGTGCGCGAAAGCGCGGCGCAGGCCGCGAAGATCGTCAAGCGCGTACGCGGCCACTGAGTCTGACGCAGCTGTAGAGCCGAGCCCACGCTCGGCTCCACGCCAGCGGAATGGAAAGCAGCCGAGCATGGGCTCGGCTCTACAGGGCCAGCATCCAGAGCGCGCGCAGCGCGCGACCCGCTCCTGCACTTCCCTCTTCATTCCGCGGTAGCGGCGCACGGAACCTGTCCGTGGCCCTGCGGAGGGATGGCGCAGGGGCGTAAGCGCCATGGATGGCGCGCCCGAGCCTCCAGGGATGGATTCACGGCGTCCCCTGCGCCATCCCTCCGCAGGGCCAACCCCATGAAACCAACCGCACACCGCGAGGGGCTCAGCCGTTGGCCGAAACCCTTACAGCGGCCGTGCCGGATCCACCAACCCATACTGGCTGGCCATCCGCGCCAACGCGATGTTGTCGTGGATTCCCATCTTCTCGAACAACCGCGCCTTGTGCGTGTTCACCGTCTTCGCACTCAGGCTCAGGCGCCGCGCGATGTCTTCCTGGCGCAGGCCCTGGGTCAGCAGCAATGCCACTTCCAGCTCACGCGGCGACAGGTTGTCGAACGGCGAGCCGTTGCCTTCCACGGTGGACAACGCCAGGTTCTGCGCGATGCTCGTGCCCAGGTAGCGTCGTCCGGCGGCCACGTCGCGCACCGCGCGCAGCAGTTCCTGTGCATCACAGCCCTTGCCGATGTAACCGGCAGCACCGGCTTCGAGCAGGCGCTTGGGCAGCGGACCGTCCTCCAGCACCGACACGATCACCACCCGCGTGCTGCGGTGGCCACGGACGATGCGCTCGGTCACTTCCATTCCGCTCACCCCGGGCAGGTGCAGATCACACAGCACCACGTCCGGTTGCAGCTGGCGGATCGCGGGCAGCGCGTCTTCGCCGGTCTCGGCCTCGCCCACCACTTCAATGTCGGTTTCACTCGACAGTATCATCTTCATCCCGGTGCGGACCAACGCGTGGTCATCCACCAGCTAGACTCGAATCGTCATTCACGTACCTCTTCGAATGCGGCCAATACGGGTCAACCTAGGCAGGAGCACCTGACCACTGCAAGCGCGGATGTTGCGCAATTCCGGCGTTCTGCCTTGCGCATCACATTCTTCACGCACTGATCGTGCCCCTTGCCCTGCAGAACCCGTTACAACGAAACAACCCGTCCCTCAGGTAGACGCCCTTGGGAGGGCATCCACGTCACTCCCCTTGCGTGATCGCTTCGCTGGCCGTCGCTGGCGGCGAACCGTGCCGTCGCCATGGATGACGGCGGCTGAACATGACCAGGTAGCACCCTACCACCCAAACCAGCGCGGCACACCATCCGGCCAGGATGTCGGAGGGATAATGCACCCCCAGATAAACCCGGGAAACGCTTACCAGCAGGCTGAACGACGGCGCCAGCAGCAGCACCGGCCAGCGCCAGCGGGTATTCCAGGCCAGCAGCACCAGGGTGACCGCCAGGGTCATCGAGCCCATCGCGTGGCCACTGGGGAAACTGAACGTGGATTCCGGCGCGATCGATTCCCACAGGCTGGGCCGGTCGCGCTGGAAGAAGTGCTTGCTGCCCATGTTCAGCAGCGCCGACCCGACGAAGCTCACGGCCACGAAGGTCGCTTCACGCCAACGCCGGTGCCAGGCCAATGCGCCGACAATCAGCACGTCGGCCGGGATCAGGAACCACTCGTAACCCAGTTTCGACAGCAGCACGAAGATGCGGTCCAGCCACGGCGAATGCAGGCCGTGCATCTGCCACAGCAGCGGCGCATCGAAGTGGAAGGACTCGAACTCGTGCACTTCGTCGGCCAGGGCGACGAATCCGGCCAGCGGCAGCAGCACACCGGCAAACAGCAACAGCAGCCGCCAGGCATTGCGCGCCATCCAGTGGCGGAAACCGGAGGCTGGCTCCGGTGCAGCGAGGATCGTCGGCTTACCCGGCGCTTCGGACATAGGTGCGTTCAACGTAATCATCGATCAGGGCGACGAATTCCTGGGCGATGTTCTCGCCACGCAGGGTCACCTTCTTCTCGCCATCGACGAACACCGGTGCCGACGGTGCTTCGCCGGTACCCGGCAGCGAGATGCCGATGTTGGCATGCCGCGACTCACCGGGCCCGTTGACCACGCAGCCCATCACCGCCAGGGTCATGTTCTCCGCACCCGGGTGCTGGATCTTCCACAGCGGCATCTTTTCGCGCACGTGGTTCTGCACCACCTTGGCCAGTTCCTGGAAGAACTCCGAGGTGGTACGGCCGCAGCCCGGGCAGGCCGTGACCAGCGGGGTGAACGCGCGCTGGCCGGTGGTCTGCAGCAGTTCCTGGGCGACGATCACTTCCTGCGTACGCGACTGGCCCGGTTCGGGCGTCAGCGAAATGCGGATGGTGTCGCCGATGCCTTCCTGCAACAGCACGCTCAGCGCCGCCGCCGAGGCGACGATGCCCTTGCTGCCGATACCGGCTTCGGTCAGGCCCAGATGCAGGGCGAAGTCCGAACGCTGGGCCAGATCGCGGTAGACCGCGATCAGTTCCTGCACGCCGCTGACCTTGGCCGAAAGGATGATGCGATCGCGCGGCAGGCCGATGTCCACGGCCTGCTCGGCCGAATCCAGCGCCGAACGGATCAGCGCCTCGCGCAGCACGCGGCCGGCGTCCCAGGGCTGTTCGCGATGGTTGTTCTCGTCCATCAGCTTCGCCGCCAGGGCCTGGTCCAGCGAGCCCCAGTTGGCGCCGATGCGCACCGGCTTGTTGTAGCGGATGGCGAACTCGATCAGCTGGGCGAACTGCAGGTCCTTCTTCTTGCCGAAGCCCACGTTGCCCGGGTTGATGCGGTACTTGGCCAGCGCTTCGGCACAGGCCGGTTCGGCCGTCAGCAGCTGATGGCCGTTGTAATGGAAGTCGCCGATCAGCGGGACATCGATGCCCATCATCGCCAGCTTGTCGACGATGCGCGGGATCGCCGCCGCCGCTTCGACGGTGTTGACGGTCAGGCGCACCATTTCCGAGCCGGCGCGCCAGAGCTCGGCGACCTGCTTCACGCTGGACGCCACGTCGGAGGTGTCGGTGTTGGTCATCGACTGCACCACCACCGGCTTGCCACCGCCCACGGTGACTCCACCGATCTGGACCGATTGGGTCAGGCGACGGGGCCAGGCAGTGGCATCGGAGGGGGCTGTAGGGCGGGTGACGGCGTCATGCATGCGGGCATTCTAACGCCCGCCCCGACCTTGCGGGTGTGTCGCATTCAGGCGGCAGTGCGGCTGCGGCCGATTGTCGCAGGCAGGCATCCCCGCGAACGCATACGATGGGCGCGAATGACCGGTCCCGACGCCCCGTTTCTCCGAACCCTGTGCAGCCTGCGCTGGCTGGCCGTGGCTGGCCAGGCGGCCACCATCCTGGTCGCCACCTGGGTGCTGGGACTGCCGTTGCCGCAACTGCCGTTGTGGTCGGGCGTGGCCGTGCTTGCCGTATTCAACCTGTATACGCAACTGCGCCCGGAACCGGCCGATACCGCGCCGCTGACCGCCTTCGGCCACATCCTGGTGGACGTGATCATCCTCACCTGGATGGTCAGCTGGAGCGGCGGCATCGCCAATCCGTTCGGCTCGCTGTTCCTGATCCTGATCGCCCTGGCCGCGTTCGCCCTGCCCCTGCGCTGGGCCCTGGCCGTGGCCAGCGCCTGCCTGCTCGGCTATGCCGCCAGCGGACTGTTCGGACAACCGCTGCCGGCCGGCTACTTCAACGCACTGGACCTCAATCGCTGGGGCGTGATCGCCACCTTCCTGCTGTCCGCTGCGGTGGTGCTGATCTTCTCCACCCGGCTGGCGATCGCCCTGCGCGAGCGCGAGCTGGAACTGTCGGCGCTGCGCGAACGCTTCGCGCGCAACGAAGGCATCGTCGCCCTGGCCACGCATGCGGCCTCGGTGGCGCACGAACTGAACACGCCGCTGGCGACGATGACACTGCTTGCCGACGACGTGGCCGAGCGCAGCGAAGAGCCGGAAGTGCGCGAGGACATGGAGACCCTGCGCGAGTTGCTGGTGCAGTGCCGTGAGCGCGTGCTGGCACTGGCCGCGCCGGCCTCCAACGACCGCCCCGGGCGCGCCCGCTCCACCGCCCAGCAGGTGCTGGAGCAATGGCGGCTGGTGCGCCCGACCATCGATCTGCACCGCAACGACGACGCGCCGCTGCGCCTGCCGCTGGACCCGGGCGTCGGCCACCTGCTGATGGTGCTGCTGAACAACGCGGCCGATGCCGGCGAGCAGGCTGGCCGCCCGCGCGTCGACCTCAGCCTGCGCATCGAAGGCGAGGACCTGATCGGCGAAGTACGCGACTACGGCCATGGCTTCGATGCCCGCGCCGCCGTCCTGCCGGGCAAGCTGTTCGGCAGCAGCAAGAGTGAAGGCATGGGCGTCGGTCTTGCCCTGTCCCATGCCACCATCGAACGCCTGGACGGCGAGATGTGGATGCGCCCGGCCCAAGGGGCCGGTAGCCGCGTCGGCTTCCGCCTGCCGTTGGCCCCCCGCGAGGAATGACCATGACTGCTTCTACCCTTGGCCTGCTGGTCGACGACGACGAACTCTACCTGCGCACGCTGCAGCGCAGCCTGGCCCGCAAGGGGCTGGAGACGCAGACCGCACAGGATGCCGCCAGCGCACTGGCACTGGCCCGCCAGCATCCGCCAGCGTTCGCACTGATCGATCTGAAGCTGGGCAGCGATTCCGGCCTGGCGCTGATCCAGCCGCTGCGCGCGCTGCGTGCGGACATGCGGATCCTGCTGGTGACCGGCTATGCCAGCATCGCCACCGCGGTGGAGGCGATCAAGCTCGGCGCCGACGACTACCTGCCGAAGCCGTCGACGGTGCCGATGATCCTGCGCGCGCTGGGCGAAGAAGACGATGGTCCCGCCGATGACGGCGAGATGGAAGTGCCCGATGCGATGACCCCGATCAGCCGCCTGCAGTGGGAACACATCCAGCAGGCGATGCACGAAACCGGTGGCAACGTGTCGGCGGCCGCGCGTCTGCTGGGCATGCACCGGCGTTCGCTGCAGCGCAAGCTGGCCAAGCGGCCGAGCCCGGAACGCGATCCGAGCCGGTAACGCGGCGTCGTATCCGCCGGCATGGCCTGGCGCTACCGGGGTAACGAAGGGTAGCGCCGGGCCATGCCCGGCGGCATTCCCCGCCCGCGTCAGCCCTTCAGCTGGGCCAGCAGCTCACGGGTCAGCGGGTCGTTGACCTCGACATCCTCACCCTGCAGAGCGGGCAGCAGGCCGCTGGCCAACTGCTTGCCCAGCTCGACACCGAACTGGTCGAAGGCGTTGATGTTCCAGATCACCGACTGCACGTACACCGCGTGTTCGTACATCGCGATCAAGGCACCCAGCGCCTGCGGGGTGAGCGCATCGAGCAGGATCATCGTGCTCGGGCGGCCACCCGGGTAATCGCGGTGCGGATCGTCGCTGCCCTGGCCGTTGGCCAGCGCTTCGGTCTGCGCCAGCAGGTTGGCCATCAACGCCTGGTGGTTGACCGTATACGGGTCGTCGTTGTGCACGCAGCCGATGAAATCGGCCGGAATGATGCTGGTGCCCTGGTGCAGGGCCTGGAAGAAGCTGTGCTGCACGTCGGTGCCGGCACCGCCCCACCACACCGGCACCGTGTCGGTGGTGACCGGCTGGCCATCGCGCTGCACGCGCTTGCCCAGGCTTTCCATCACCAGCTGCTGCAGGTAGGCCGGCAGCAGCGCCAGGCGCTGGTCGTAGGTCATCACCGCGTGCGTGGCAGAGCCCAGCAGATTACGGTTCCAGATGTCGGTCAGGCCGTGCAGCACCGGCAGGTTGCGCTCCAGCGGCGCGTCCAGCGCATGCGCATCCATCTGCGCGGCACCTTCCAGCAATTGCTCGAAGCGCTCGAAGCCGATGGCCAGTGCGATCGGGAAACCGACGGCCGACCACAGCGAATAGCGGCCCCCCACCCAGTCCCACATCGGCAGCACGCGTTCGGCGGCAATGGCGAAGGCCTTGGCGGCGCGTTCCGGATTGGCGCTGACCGCGTACAGGCGCTCGCTGCCGCCCAGCCAATCGTGCAGGATCTGGCCGTTGAGCAGGGTTTCCTGGGTACCGAAGGTCTTGGAGATCAGGATGCCAGCGGTCTTCGCCGGATCCAGCGTGGCCAGCGTGCGCTGCATGGCGGCGCCGTCCACATTCGACACGAAATGCACGCGCAGGCGTGCACCGGTGACCGGACGCAACGCGTCGGCGACCAGGCGCGGACCGAGATCGGAACCGCCGATGCCGACGCTGACCACATCGGTCACGCCACTGTCTTCCAGCGCGCGCACCAGCACACCCATGCGCTGGCGGATGCCGCGCGCGGTGGCATAGGCCTCGGCCGCCACCGGCGCATCGACCACATCACCGCGCAGCGCGGTATGCAGCGCGGCGCGGCCTTCGGTCAGGTTGACCTGCTCGCCACGGAACAGGCGCGTGATGGCACCGCCGACATCACGTTCGGCAGCCAGCGCCAACAGCGCCTGCAACGCCGCGGCATCGTATTTCTGCCGGGCGAAGTTGACATACAACGGACCGACCCGCAGCGCCAGGTCCTGCACACGGCCGGGTTCGGCGGCGAGCAGGCCGGGAATGCTTGCGCCCTTCAGGCGCTGGGCGTGGGAATGCAGCGAGTCGAATCCGTTGTTCGTTGTCATGCGGCCTGGGTCGGGATCGTGTCGTTGGTGTGGGAGATCTGGTTGTTGCCATCAACGTACACCAGCTTCGGCTTGAAGCTGTCGGCTTCCTGCTCGGTCATGCTGGCGAAGGCGGCAATGATGATGATGTCACCGACCTGCACGTGGCGCGCGGCGCCACCATTGAGCGAGACGACGCCGCTGCCGGCTTCGGCGCGGATCGCGTAGGTCGAGAAGCGCGCACCGTTGGTCACGTCCCAGATGTGCACCTGCTCGAATTCACGGATGCCAGTGGCAGCCAGCAGATTGTCATCGATGGCGATCGAGCCTTCGTAGTTCAGCTCGGAATGGGTGACGGTGGCGCGGTGAATCTTGGTCTTGAGCAGGGACAGGTGCATGGGGGCGCTGCAACGGCAAAGGAAAGAGCGGATTCTAGCACCCGCTTGGCCGTCATCAGGGGGCTGCGACGGGACGCTGAAGACCGTTCAGGCGCCCTCGACCGGTAGCGCTGCCGGGGCATGCCCGCAGGCGCCGTACAGCGACAGGCCGAACACCGTATGGAAGGTCAGCCCGGCGACCAGGCCGAAGCCGCCCGCGGCCAGCACCGACAGGCCGTAGCTGATCACGTCGAAGGTATCGACATAGCGCAGGCGCTGCAGCAGCGGACCATTGTCCGCGCCCGGCCAGGCACAGGTCGCCATGGCCAGCGCGCCCAGACCGAACCCCACGAGCAGAAAGGCGGTCCGGCGCAGACGCCGCTGGGACTGCAGGATCAGCGCCATCGGCAGCAACACCGCGATGGCGTTGCACACGCCCAGCACGAACATCAGCGCACCGCCGGTGAGTGCCGGTACGGGCGTACGCGCGAAGTCGAGCGCAAACAACAGGCCGCCCATCAGCTGGGCAGGCACCATGCCGGCGGCCAGTACCGCCAGGATCGAGGCCCGGGCAAGACGGCCGGTAGTAGTAGTGGGGGTATTCATTTCCGGTCTCCCGTCCATGGGAAGGTGAGAGGCGCCCGCTGCGGGCGCCCCTGAGCCGCATGCGGCTCAGAACTCCAGGTTGTCGATCAACCGGGTGGTGCCCAGGCGGGCGGCGATCAGGGCCACGCGGCCACCGCCATCAAAGGTCGGTTCGGCCAACTCCGGGGTGCGCAGCACCGCGTAATCCACCTGGAAGCCGGCCGCCTGCAGCGCAGCCGTGGCTTCGGCCTCGATCTGCGTGCGCGTCTGCCCGGCCACGTAGCCTTCGCGCATGCCCAGCAGGGTGCGATGAAGGGTGGTCGCCAACGGGCGCTGCTCGGCGCTGAGGTACTGGTTGCGCGAGCTCTTGGCCAGGCCATCGTCATCGCGCACGATCTCGGCACCGACGATCTGGATCGGGAACGACAGCTCGGCCACCATCTGCTTGATGACTGCCAGCTGCTGGTAGTCCTTGCGACCGAACACGGCCACGTCCGGCTGCACCTGCAGGAACAGCCGTGCCACCACCGTGCAGACGCCATCGAAATGGCCCGGGCGGCTGGCGCCTTCCAGCACTTCACTGACACCGGGCGCATGCATCTGCGTGGTCTTGTCCACGCCCAGCGGGTACATCGCTTCGACGCTGGGCAGCCACACCGCATCGCAGCCCACCTGCTCCAGCCCAGCCACATCGGCTTCGGGGGTGCGCGGATAGCGGCTGAAATCCTCGTTCGGCCCGAACTGCGTCGGGTTGACGAAGATGCTGGCCACCACCTTGTCGGCGTACTGCTTTGCCAGGGTGATCAGCGCGTGGTGCCCGCCATGCAGGTTGCCCATGGTCGGCACCAGCGCCACGCGCAGGCCCTCGCCCTTCCACTGCGCGATCTGCGCGCGCAGTGCACCGAGTTCGTTGAAGGTCTGGATCATTGGGCGTACGCGTGCTCTTCGTCGGGGAAGCTGCCATCGCGCACGGCATCGGCGTAGGCGCGGGTGGCGCCGGCCACCGAGCCGCCTTCGGCCAGGAAGTCCTTGACGAACTTCGGACGGCGATGGCCGCTGTCCAGGCCGAGGAAGTCGTGCAGCACCAGCACCTGGCCATCGCACTGCGGACCGGCACCGATGCCGACGGTCGGCACGGGAACGGCAGCGGTAACGGCAGCGGCAACCGGCGTCGGCACGCATTCGAGCACCATGATGCTGGCGCCCGCCTCGGCAACGGCCTTGGCGTCTTCCACCAGCTGGCGCGCGGCATCGCCACGGCCCTGGATCTTGAAGCCACCCAGGCGCAGCACCGACTGCGGGGTCAGGCCCAGGTGCGAGCAGACCGGGATCTCGCGCTCGACCAGGTAACGGATGATGTCGACCTTGAAGCCGGCACCTTCGATCTTGACCATCTCCGCGCCTGCCTGCAGCAGCTGCAGCGAAGCATCCAGCGCGCGTTCCGGGGTGGCATCGGCACCGAACGGCAGGTCGGCGATCAGCAGCGCACGCTGCAGCACGCGGGCGACCGCGCGGGTGTGGTAGACCATGTCGGCCACGGTCACCGGCAGGGTCGAATCGTGACCCTGCACGACCATGCCCAGCGAATCGCCGATCAGGATCAGGTCGACGCCATTGGCATCGAAGGTGCGCGCGAAGCCTGCGTCGTAGGCGGTCAACATGACCAGCTTCTGGCCATTGCGCTTGGCCTCGGCCAGGGCGGGAACGGTCCAGGGCTTGCTGTCTGCGTGGGTGCTCATGTGCTGATAACCGGGGGAGATAACCCGGGCATTATCACCCTAACGGCGCGATCCCGCAGGCATCCACCCGCATCACTGCATCCCGCACGCGGCCATGGCCGGGAATGGCCAGATCGGCGGCGATTTCGGCCAACGGCACCAACACGAACGCACGCTCATGCAGATAGGGATGCGGCACTTTCAGCTCGGGGAGGTCCAGCACCTGCTCGCCGAACAGCAGCAGGTCCAGATCCAGCGCACGCGGCCCCCAGTGCACGGCAGGGTCGCGTACGCGGCCGAAGCGCTGCTCCAGCGCGAGCATGGCCTGCAGCAGCGCGACAGCGGACAGATCGGTGTCGACCGAGGCCACTGCGTTGACGAAGGGCGGCTGGTCCTCGTTGCCCCATGCCGGCGTCGCGTACAACCGCGACGCCAGCGTCAGACGGGTTCCGGGCAGTTCGCCCAGCGCGGCGACGGCCGCGCGGACGGTGTGGGCTGCGTCGCCAAGATTGGCGCCCAGCCCGATCCAGGCAGCGGTCATCGATTACTCGGCGGCACCGGCAGCGGCGCCATCAGGACGACGACGACGGCGACGACGCTTGCGCGGTGCCCCAGCCTCCTCATCGCCGGCTTCGCTGTGCAGCGAATCCAGCGACGAATCCAGCTCATGCCCGGACTGCGCCTGCGCTTCGCGCCAGAACGCGACGTCGGCTTCGTGCTCTGCCGATGCCACCTGGCGCAGGGCCAGGAAATCGAAGGCGGCACGGAAACGGGGGTGGCTGAGCGTGCGCATCACGCGCTTGCGCTGACGCGAACTGAAGCGCGCCTGCAGCAGCCAGATCTCCTGCATCGGCAGCGAGAAACGGCGCGGCAATGCGATAGTGCTCAACTGCTGCACAGTGACGCGGTCGGCGGCACGGCGCTGCGCCTCTTCCGGTGCCACGCCCTGCTTGAGCAGGGTTGCCTGCGCGCGGCAATAGGCCGGCCACAGCAACAGCGCGAACAGGAACGCCGGCGACACGGGCTCGTCATTGGCCACGCGTGCATCGGTGTTGGCCAGGCCCTCGACCAGCATGCGGCGCAGCGCACCGGTGCGGTTCGACTTCAGCGCCTTGGCGCTTTCCGGGAACAGCACGTCGAACAGGCCATAGCGTTCCAGCCCTTCGAAGCTGGCCACGCCGTGCCCGGACAGGAACAGCTTGAGGACTTCCTCGAACAGGCGCGCCGGTGCGGCTTCGTTGAGCAGGCCGGCCAGCTGCGGGATCGGTGCGGCGGTGCCCTCTTCGATCTGGAAGCCGAGCTTGGCCGCCAGACGGACCGCACGCAGCATGCGCACCGGATCTTCCTGGTAGCGCTGCACCGGGTCGCCGATCAGCTTCATCAGGCGTGCCTGCACGTCTTCGAAGCCGCCGGTGTAGTCACGCACCGAGAAGTCCTCGATGGCGTAGTACAGGGCATTGCAGGTGAAGTCGCGGCGGATGGCGTCGTCTTCGATGCTGCCGTACACGTTGTCGCGCACGAGCATGCCGTTTTCCATCTCGCGGTCGCCGCTGCCGTCATCGATGTTGGCACGGAACGTGGCGACTTCGATGATCTCGCGGCCGAACACAACATGGGCCAGGCGGAAACGGCGGCCGATCAGGCGGCAGTTGCGGAACAACTGCTTGACCTGTTCGGGCGTGGCATCGGTGGCCACGTCGAAATCCTTGGGTTGGCCATTGACCAGCAGATCGCGCACCGCGCCGCCGACAAGGTAGGCGCCGAAGCCGGCATCGCGCAGTCGATAAAGCACGCGCAAAGCGTTCGGGCTGATGTCCTTGCGGGAGATCGTGTGCTGGTCGCGCGGGATGACGCGCAGGCTGAACGGTGATGTAGCAGAGGAAATGATGTTGGCGCTTCCGGTTGAAGTTTCGGGATTGCCCAATGGCATCGAGGTGCATATACTAGCGCTCCTGCACCGGCAGCGACACACTGCTCCCTTCGTCTAGTGGTTAGGACGTGGCCCTCTCAAGGCTAAAACAGGGGTTCGAGTCCCCTAGGGAGCACCAGTCGCCGCAGCAGGAACCGAAAAAGCCCGCCTTGTGCGGGCTTTTCTGTTTTCCGGATGCTCGATTCCAACCGGCGTGGTCGCTTTGGCGCCTCCCTGTTCCTGCGCGGGAGGGGGCGGGCCACCCTTTCCTGGACACGCCAAAGCCCATCCATGGTGCTCGATGGCGCCATCCTTGGCGCCAACGGTCCAGGAAAGGGTGGCCCGCCCCCTCCTGACAATTTCCCGCGACGGCGGCCGCAACAGACTCGGCACCAGGCTTTGAAGCATCCGCCGAAGCCGTATGGCCGGGCGCGAAGGCGGGGCAGCCCGAGCCGGGACCGTTGGCGCCATGGATGGCGCCATCGAGCCCCCAGGGATGGGTTTACGGCGTGTCCCGGCTTGGGCTGCCCCGCCTTCGCTATCGACGACAATCAGGCGCCGACGAAATGCAACCGAAGCCAGGCACACGTCAGCCTTCCATCTGCTCCAGTTCCTTGCCCTTGGTCTCGCGCACGTAGCGGATGACGAAGATGATCGAGAGGATCGCGGCAACGGTGTAGATGCCGTACGCACCGGCCAGGCCGATGCCGGCCAGCAGCATCGGGAAGGTCACGGTGATCGCGAAATTCGACGTCCACTGCGCCGCACCAGCCACAGCCAACGCCGGGCCGCGGATCTGGTTCGGGAACATCTCGCCCAACATGACCCACATCACCGGGCCCCAGGACATGTTGAAGAACACCACGTAGACGTTGGCCGCCACCAGCGCCAGCCGGCCCATGCCGTCGGACAGCTGCAGGCGACCATCGGCCAGGCCGCCACTGGCGAAGGCGACCACCATCAGCAGCAGCGCCACCGACATGCCGACCGAACCGACCCACAGCAGCGGCCTGCGGCCGATGCGATCGATCAGCAGCACCGTCAGCAGGCAGGCGCCGATGCTCAGCGCACCGGACAATACGTTGATCAGCAGCGCATCGCTTTCCGAGAAACCCACCGCCTGCCACAGCACGGCGCCGTAGTAGAACACCACATTGATGCCGACCAGCTGCTGGAACATCGCCAGGCCGATGCCGACCCAGACGATGGGACGCAGCTTGCCGGTGGCCTTGCTGAGCAGGTCACCGAATCGCGGCTTGTGCTGGTCCTGGGCCAGGCTCGCTTCGATCTCGGCCTGCTTGTTCACCGCGGCGCGTTCACCGTACAACCGGCCAAGCACCGCCCTCGCCTGCGCCTGCCGGCCCTTCATCACCAGGAAACGCGGGCTCTCCGGGATCACCAGCAACAGCAGCAGGAACAGCAGCGACGGCAACGCCTGCATCCAGAACATCCAGCGCCACGCCTCCTGCCCCAGCCAGAGCGGCTCGGTCGAGGCACCCGCGGCCCGGGCCAGAAGATAGTTGCTGAGGAACGCCGCGAACAGGCCGCAGATGATCGCCATCTGCTGCACCGTCGCCAGCCGGCCGCGATAGCGCGCCGACGCGACTTCGGCGATGTAGGCCGGCGACATCACGCTGGCCGCACCGACGGCGAATCCACCGAGCACGCGCGCGCAGACGAACAGCCAGGACGCATGTGCAGCGCCGGCGCCCAGCGCCGACACCAGAAACATCACGGCCGCCACGATCAGCACGCCACGACGTCCCAGCCGATCACCCAGCCAGCCGGCTGCGAACGCGCCGATCGCGCACCCCAGCAGCATCGAGGCCACCTCGAAGCCGAGCGCGGCCTCGCTGGAGTTGAAGGCCTGGCGCAGACCGTCGACGGTGCCATTGATGACGCCACTGTCGAAACCGAACAGGAAACCACCAAGAGTGGCGGCGCAACTGATCAGGACGATGAAGGCCGTGTTCTCACCGCCATTGGAGGCGGCACCGGGCTGGACTGGCGACATGAAGGATCCTGCAAGGAAGGGGGCCGACCGAAGCGGGCCGGCGGCCTTGGCAGCGTCGCACAGGGCGGGCATGCCGCCAAATGGGCATTAGGTGCGCCAATCTGCCCCACTTTCACACGGCAACCGACACCGGGGGCCAACCTGTTCTAGAATTGGCAGGTTCAGAAAGCGATTCGCCCCCTACCCATGCCCTTTGTCGTCACCGAAAACTGCATCAAGTGCAAACACACCGATTGCGTGGAAGTGTGCCCCGTGGATTGCTTCCACGAAGGCCCGAACTTCCTGGTGATCGACCCGGACGAGTGCATTGACTGCACCCTCTGCGAACCCGAGTGCCCGGTCAACGCGATCTTCCCGGAAGACGATGTGCCCGCGGGCCAGGAAGGTTTCGTCGCCCTCAACGCCGAGCTGGCGAAGGCGTGGCCGGTACTGACCGTGCGCAAGGACCCGCCGGCCGACGCCGGTGAGTGGGATGGCAAGCCGGACAAGCTGAAGCTGCTGGAGCGCTGAGGCGCCACCAACGGCAGAAAAAAGGGCGCCATGGGCGCCCTTTTTTGCTTCCGGTAGCGCCGGGCCATGCCCGGCGGAACCTTGGACCGCGCTGCGCGCTCGCCGGGCATGGCCCGGCGCTACCGGCCATTACGGGGCCAGCTTCGCCTTCAGCGCGGCAATCAGCTTCACCGGCGCTGCGGCGGTGGCCGGCAGGCCACGCGGGTCGACCGCGGAGATGTAGGCACCGGCGTCGACGGCGACCACGCGGACCAGGAAGTTGCTGCCTTCGTAGGCCACGTCGTACGAGCCCAGCAGCTGCGCGCGGGTAGCGATGGTCAGGCCTTCCACGCCTTCCAGCGCGGTACCGACCTTGGCGAAGGCTTCATCCTTGCTGCCGGCAACAGTGAAGCCGGTGGCGCTGACCGCCGGAGCGGCGGCGGCCGGCGTGGCCGGCTTGGTCGCCGAGCTCAGGGTCGGCACCTGGTTGTTGCCGGCGCCTGCCGGCAGGTTCAGGTCCGGCGGCACTTCCAGCGGACGCACTTCCGGGGCCAGGGCATAGTCACCCTTGACGCCACGCTTGAAACAACCGGTGGTGCCGGCGGCGACAGCTACAGCAAGCAGGGCGCAGGACAGCACGCGGACGGCGGAAACGGATTGGCGCATGTGAATCTCCTGGATCAGACCAAGACGGAAGGTCAGTGGCTGGAAAGGGCTTCGAGGGCGGCGATATCGCCGGCGAGATGGTCGGCGGCAGGCGTGTGTGCTGCCGAAAGCGGGAGCAGCGGCAGGCGCAGATCGTGACCGATGCCGATCCGACGCAACAGCGCCTTGACCGGAATCGGGTTGGATTCGATACCGCAGAAGTCATGGAACGGCTGCAGGCGCGCATCCCAGGATTCGACGGCTTCATGGTCGCGGGCAGCGGCCAGGTCGCACATCCGGCGGTAGGCGCCGGGCAGCACGTTGGAGCCGACCGAGATCAGGCCGTCCATGCCGGCCTGGATCGAACGCGCGGCAGTGCCGTCATCACCGGTGAGCACGGCGAAGGTCGCGCTGCGCAGGTCCAGCAACGCGCGCACGCGGCCGGTATCACCCACCGCTTCCTTGATGCCGACGATGTTCGGATGGCTGGCGAGCTCGGCCACGGTCTCCGGCAGCATGTCGCAACCGGTACGGCCGGGCACGTTGTACAGCACCACCGGCAATCCGGCCTGGTCAGCGACCGCGCGGTAATGCGCGATCAGGCCGGCCTGGGTCGGCCGCACGTACGGCGGTGTGACCACGAGAGCGTGGGTGGCACCGAGCGCGGCGGCGCGGCGGGTCTGCTCGATGGTCTTGGCGGTGCCGGACAGGCCGGTGCCGGCCAGGACCGGAACGCGGCCGGCGATGCGCTCGACCGCGCTGGCCAGCAGCTGGTCGTACTCCGCATCGGACAGGGTGGCTGCCTCGCCGGTGGAGCCGGCAACGACAACGCCTTGGACGCCGCCCTCCAGCTGCAGGTGCAGCAGGCGCTGCCAACCGTCGGGGTCGAGTGCACCGTCGGCCCGGAAGGGGGTCGCCAGCGCGGTGATGAGGCCGGAAAGGGACAAGGACGTGCTGCTCTTGGCTGGGGAGGGAAAACGCCCGCCACGAAAGGCCGGGGGCGATCTGAATGTTACTTGCGGCGCGAAAGCACGGGCAAGTATGCTGGACACCGGTGGATCCCCGCCTCTGGCGGGCATTCAGACTAACGCATGCATTACCCGGAATCGCCTTGACCGACACCACCCCGCGCCCAGCGCCGAGCGAAAACCACCTCCTGATCAACGCCTATACGACGCATCCGGAGTCCCCCCTGTTGTCCGTCACCCGCCGCATCGCCGACAGCGGGTGCAATCTGGTGGATGCACGTCTGGCCACCGTGGGCCGTGATGTCTCGGTGACCGCACTGGCCACCGGCTCCTGGGATTCGGTCGCCAAGCTGGAAGCGATGCTGACCCGGCTCGAACGCGAGGAAGGCCTCAAGCTGGTCTGGTATCGCACCGAAGCCAAGCAGGCGCAGTCCAACCTGCTGCCGTACATCGTCGAGGTGATCGCTGCCGACAAGCCGGGCATCCTGTTCCAGCTGGCCGATTTCTTCGATCGCCAGGGCATCACCATCGAGACCCTGCAGAGCACGCGCTACCGCGCCATGCAGACCGGTGCGGAGATGTTCAGCGCACAGGTCACCATCGGTGTGCCGGCCAACATGCACATCGCTGCCCTGCGCGACGATTTCCTCGAGTTCTGCGACCACTTGAACCTGGACGCGATCATGGACCCGATGAAGTTCTGATTGAAACCCTGAATTTTTCGCGCGCTCCTCACGGGCGCGTGGCGTTTCATGCAATTGTCGTAGAAAGAACCCAGGCTCGACAGAAGGACCTCATGAACAACGGCGATACCCTGGACAGCACCACCCTCTCCCTGCCGCTGGCGCTGTCCGGCGGCGCCCACGCCACCCTCGGCGATTACGCCGGCCAGTGGCTGGTGCTGTACTTCTACCCCAAGGACAGCACCCCGGGCTGCACCACCGAGGGCATCGACTTCAACGCACTGCTGCCCGACTTCAGGAAGGCGGGTGCGGTCGTGCTTGGCGTCTCCCGCGACTCGGTGAAGTCCCACGACAACTTCTGTGCCAAGCAGGGCTTCGCGTTCCCGCTGGTCAGTGATGCCGACGAAGCGCTGTGCACCGCCTTCGACGTCATCAAGATGAAGAACATGTACGGCAAGCAGGTACGTGGCATCGAGCGCAGCACCTTCCTGATTTCCCCCGACAGCCGCATCGTGCAGTCATGGCGCAAGGTCAAGGTCGCCGGCCATGCCGACGCCGTGCTTGCCGAACTGAAGGCCCATCCGTCCAAGTGAGTCCCATCGCCCACTTTGTCCGCCACCACCCTGCCCTGCAGCAGGTCGTGGTGGTTTTTCCCTGTCCGTAACCAGGAACCGATGATGACCCGAGGCAAGCGCATCTACGTGCTGGATACCAACGTGCTGATGCACGATCCCACCGCGCTGTTCAAATTCGAGGAGCACGATGTCTACCTGCCCATGCAGGTGATCGAGGAGCTGGACAACGGCAAGAAGGGCACGACCGAAGCGAGCCGCAATGCGCGCCAGGTCAGCCGCTTCCTCAACGAGCTGGTGCAGGCTTCGGGCCTGGACAACCTGGCCGAGGGCATTCCGCTGCAGCGGCCGCAGGGCCTGCAGCTGCGCGGCAAACAGAGCGTGGGCAAGCTGCGCTTCCAGACCAGTCATTTCGACGCGGGCAAGAGCTTTGGCAAGGTCATCCCGGACAACGCCATCCTCGGCGCGATCCTGGCGCTGAAGGAAGAAACGCCTGAAATCCCGGTGGTGTTCGTCTCCAAGGACATCAACCTGCGGATCAAGGCGGCCATCGCCGGCATCGTTTCGGAAGACTACGAGAACGACCGTGCGCTGGACGATTTCAGCCTGCTCTACACCGGCGCCACCGAGCTGCCGGAAGACTTCTGGAAGCGCCACGGCGAGGATCTGCGCAGCTGGAGCGACAAGGGCCGCACCCATTACGAAGTCCTCGCCCAGGAGGGTGAGGAGTGGTACCCGAACCAGTACGTCTACCTGCCGGGCGAAGATGAAGTCGAACTGCGTGTCAGCAAGATCGTCGGCGATGGCAAGGTGGTGCTGTCGCTGGTCGATGACTTCCGCCATGGCAGCCACGCCGTGTGGGGCATCAGCGCGCGCAACCGCGAACAGAACTTCGCGCTCAACGCACTGATGGACCCGGAAATCGACTTCGTCACCCTGCTCGGCACCGCCGGCACCGGCAAGACCCTGCTGGCGCTGGCCGCCGGCCTGGCGCAGACGATGGACCAGCAGCGCTACCGCGAGATCATCATGACCCGCGCCACGGTCAGCGTCGGCGAGGACATCGGCTTCCTGCCCGGCACCGAGGAAGAGAAGATGACGCCGTGGATGGGCGCGTTGACCGACAACCTGGAAGTGCTGACGCACAACCAGGAAGGCGGCACCTGGGGCCGCCAGGCCACCAACGACCTGCTCGCCAGCCGTATCAAGATCCGTTCGATGAACTTCATGCGCGGCCGTACGTTCCTGTCGCGTTACCTGATCCTGGACGAGGCGCAGAACCTGACGCCCAAGCAGATGAAGACGTTGATCACCCGTGCCGGCCCCGGCACCAAGATCGTCTGCCTGGGCAACGTCGAACAGATCGACACCCCGTACCTGACCGAAACCACGTCGGGCCTGACCTATGCGGTGGACCGCTTCAAGAACTGGCCGCACAGCGCACACATCACGCTGCGTCGCGGTGAACGTTCGCGTCTGGCCGATTACGCGTCGGAGGTGTTGTGAACCGTTGCACCCGTCTGCTGCTGCCCTCGATGGCGATCGCCATCACCACGCTGCTCGCTGCCTGCGCGACCACGCAGGGACCGGCCAGCGTGCCGACCACCGAACGCAGTGGCCAATCCTGGGTGGTCACCCGCCCGATCATCGCCGCACAGGTGCTCGATACCTGCTCGCGCCCCAGCCCCGGCCGCGAGGCCGGGCGGGTCAGCGGCTACTGGGCACCGAGCCGGCAGCAGGTGGACCAGCTGGAAGCGAAGCTCGCAACGCTGGAAACGCAGGTGCCGCACGTCATGGATTTCGATCGCCAGTACGTCGGCATCGAGCTGGACGGAAAGCGGGTGATCTACATCAACGCGTTCCATCTGCCTGAAGACAACCGTCTGCGACCCGCCCGCGAAGCGGTGCGGGTCTGCGATGGTGGCGCGCAGTTCTGGGGCGCGGTCTTCGATCCGGCCAGCGGCACCTTCAACGAGCTGCAGTTCAACGGCGGCTTCGGCGGGCCCTGAGGGCCCGCCATGGGAATCCGCCTGCCCACCTGGGTCTGGATCGGCGCGGTCGCGCTGTCGTGCGTGGCCGGCATGGTCAATGTGGTCGGCTTCCTGGGTTTCGAACACCAGGCGGTCAGCCACATGACCGGCAGCACCAGCCAACTCGGCATGGCGCTGGCGCAGGGGGATTGGCGCGCGGTCGGCCACCTGTGGGGTCTGCTGATCGCGTTCTCACTGGGCGCGATGGTCAGCGGGCTGCTGATCCAGGACAGCGCACTGCAGCTGGGCCGCCGCTACGGCGTCGCGCTGGCGCTGGAATCACTGTTGCTGCTGGTGGCCATTCCGCTGTTCAAGCAGCATCAGATATGGGGCGCACTGGCAGCCGCGATGGCCTGCGGACTGCAGAATGCGATGGCCACCACGTTCAGTGGCGCCGTCGTACGCACCACCCATCTCAGCGGCATGTTCACCGATCTCGGCATCGGCCTCGGCCACCTGCTGCGCGGACTGCCGCTGCAGGTACGGCGCCTGACCCTGAGCGGCCTGATCATCAGCGGCTTTCTCGCAGGCGGCGTCATCGGCGCCTGGCTGTTCGTGCGCTGGCAGTACGACGCCCTGCTCGCCCCTGCCCTGCTGACCGGACTGACCGGCCTGGGCTATGTGCTCTACCAGCAGTGGGCACGCTGGCGGCGCTGAGCATGGCGTCATCCACGCATGGCGTGGATCTACGTTGTCCCTCCGATCATTTCCGCGATCTCCACGCATGGCGTGGATCTACTGCAGGAAGCCGTCAGAGGCGGGACGGTGTGGGGCTGCAGGACCGTTGGCGCCATGGATGGCGCCATCGAGCCCCCATGGACGGGTTTACGGCGTGTCCTGCAGGCCCACACCGCCCCGCATCCCACGAGATGCCGCCGTTGCTCCGGGTGTTGCTGTTGCTTCTGCGGGTGCCGGGTGCAACCCGGCCGGCACTACCCCCACACTGGGCAGCACGGCACAATCACCGCATGAGCCCGACCACCCCCGTTTCCGCCCTGACCATCGCCGGCTCCGATTCCGGCGGCGGCGCCGGCATCCAGGCCGACCTGAAAGCCTTCGCCGCGCATCGCGTGCATGGCCTGTCGGTGATCGCCGCACTGACCGCGCAGAACACCCGCGGCGTCAGCGCCGTGCACGTGCCGCCGGTCGACTTCCTGCGTGCGCAGATCGAGGCCTGCTTCGACGACTTCGATATCCACGCAGTGAAGCTGGGCATGCTGGCCAACGCCGAGGTGATCCACGCCGTGGCCGATGCACTGGAACGCCATCGACCACCGCACGTGGTGCTGGACCCGGTGATGGTCGCCACCAGCGGCGCCCGCCTGCTGGAGGACAGCGCGCTGCAGGCAATGCGCGAACGGCTGCTGCCACTGGCCAACCTGGTCACCCCCAATGCACCGGAAGCGGAGCTGCTGGTGGGCCGCAGCATCGCCAATGGCAACGACGCAGAGCAGGCCGCCGCCTCACTCCTTGATCTGGGTGCCGGTGCGGTACTGCTGAAGGGCGGCCACCTGCATGAGGGCAACCGCGTGGTCGACCGTTACTTCGATGGCGTCAGCAGCGAAGAGTTCATCCATGCCCGCCTGCCCTTGGATGCGCACGGCACAGGCTGCACGCTGGCCTCGGCCATCGCCGCGCAGCTGTGCAACGGGCTGAGCCTGGCCAATGCCTGCGAAGCCGGCATCGACTACGTAGCGCGCGGCTTGCAGCAGGGCTACGCGCCCGGCCGCAGCGAGGTGCTGGTACTCGACCACTTCGGCGCGGCACCACACGCATGAGCGATTCGCCACGCGCACTCGCCGTGGACAGCGGCGATGGCCACCATTACGAGGTCATCGCCTGCGTACCTGCACAGCCGCTGGCGCGGTTGTTGTGGCTGCCAGCGCTGGGCGTGGCCGCACGCCATTACCTGCCGCTGGCGCAGGCACTGTCCGCCCGGGGCGTGGCGGTCTACCTGCACGAATGGCGCGGCAATGGCAGCAGTTCGCTGCGCCCGTCACGCACCCAGGATTGGGGCTACAAACAGATCCTCGACCACGACCTGCCGGCCAGTCAGGCGCTGCTAGCCGCTGACGACAACGCGCAGGACGTGCTGCCATGGATCATTGGTGGTCACAGCCTGGGCGGCCAGCTGGCCTGCGTACACGCCGGGCGCCAGCCGCAGGCGTTCGATCGATTGTGGCTGGCCGCCAGCGGCACCCCGTTCTGGCGTACGTTCCCGTCACCACGTGGCTGGCTGCTGCCCCTGATCTATCGCTTCCTGCCATGGATCGCGCGACGTCAGGGCGTGCTGCACGGGCGCCGGCTGGGCTTCGGCGGTACCGAAGCACGTGGATTGATCGCCGACTGGGCGCGCGTAGGGCTGAACAATCACTACGCGGCTGTGGGCATGGACGAGGATCTGGACGCCCAGATGACGCGTGTGCATGGCAGTGCGCAGGCGGTGCTGATGGAAAACGATTGGCTGGCGCCTATCGGATCGATGCAGGCGCTGCTGGCGAAACTGCCGAATGTCGCCTCACAGCTGCGCGTGCTTTCTGCGCAGGAGCTGGGTACGCGAGCCGACCACTTTGCGTGGATGAAACACCCGGAGGCTGTCGCAGAGGCGTTTTTCATTCAGTTGGGTGAAAATTTTCACAAAAGCGTTGACGACTCGCGCCGACATCCGCATAATTCCGCTCCTGTCGCAGGGCGCCCGTAGCTCAGTTGGATAGAGTACCTGGCTACGAACCAGGCGGTCGGGAGTTCGAATCTCTCCGGGCGCACCACTCGACAGACCTTCAGCATCCGCCGCTGGAAGTGCAGTAAAATAGAGAAGTAAGTTGATTGTGTACCGCGCGCCCGTAGCTCAGTTGGATAGAGTACCTGGCTACGAACCAGGCGGTCGGGAGTTCGAATCTCTCCGGGCGCACCACACACGATCAACACAACAAGTTTATGTAATTGGCGCCCGTAGCTCAGTTGGATAGAGTACCTGGCTACGAACCAGGCGGTCGGGAGTTCGAATCTCTCCGGGCGCACCATTACACCGAAACAGCAGGCCTCGGCCTGCTGTTTTTTTTTGTGTGTTTTTCGGCAGGGTTGCACCCTGCACCCGCAGAGGCAACAGCAACAGCAGAAGCAGGCATTCCGTGGGTGGCGGGGCGGCATGGGTAGGCAGGACACGCCGTAAACCCATCCATGGGGGCTCGATGGCGCCATCCATGGCGCCAACGGTCCTGCCTACCCATGCCGCCCCACCTCTGACAGATTTCCGCGATCTGGTAGATCCACGCCATGCGTGGATGAATCTCATCGAGATCAAATATTTCGACAATTGAACGAAAAGCATCCACGCATGGCGTGGATCTACGTGTCGACCAAGGTCGACACCCACCAAGAGCAGGCCAAGAGCAGGCCATGCCATCCAACAGATCGCGGAGATCTGTCGAAGGCGGGGTGGGTCCGGTTGCGGGGGCGTGAGCCGCATGGATGCGGCGACCGAGCTTACATGGACGTACTTGCAGCGCCCCCCGCAACCGGACCCACCCCGCCATCCCACGGAATGCCCGCTGTTGCTTTGGCTGTTGCCGTTGCCGTCGATTCGGCAGGTGCAGGGCGCAGCCCTGCCGCACCCTACCCCTCTGCCATCGCCTGCCACCATTGCGCCAGCAGCTCCGGCCGTCGCAGGCGCTCGCGCCACCAGCGCAGGGCCGCGCCATCTTCGCCGGTGCGCCACGCCAGCCAGAAGGTCTCTTCCGGCTTGTGCTCCTCGACCTCGCGGATCACCAGCTGGCCGCGTGCCACCGCCGCGCGCGCGCACGGTTCGGGCAGGAAGCCGAATCCCAGCCCCTGGCACTGCAGCTTCAACTTGCTGGCCATGTCCGGCACGGTCAACGTCTCCTGGCCCATCAACAGACCCACGGTGCGTGGCAGCAGGCGTCGTGCCGAATCGGATACCGCGATCGCGCAGTACGGCGCCAACTGCTCGCGGCCCAGCACACCCCGCACGGTCGCCAGCGGATGCTCCGGCGCCACCGCAAACACGAAACCCACGCTGCCCAGCGGCTCGACCACGTAGCCCCCGCCACTGGGACCCTCGCCCGGTGCACCGACCAACAGGTCGGCGCGCCGGTCCAGCAGTGCTTCCCAGGTGCCGGACAACGCCTCGCCAAACAGGCGCAATCGGGTCGGCGCCGCCACCTCACGGAATGCAGCAATATCCGGCCCCAGCAGCCAGGTCGGAAACACCGAATCCACCGCCAGGGTCAATTCCGCCTCCCAGCCCGAGGCTACGCGCCGTACCCGAAGCTCCAGCTCCCGGGCCGCACGCAGCAGGTGCCTGCCCTCCTCCAGCAACGCGCGCCCGGCCTCGGTCGGCTCCGCCCGCGGGCCGATCCGGTCGAACAGCTGCACCCCAAGGTCCTCTTCCAGCTTGGCCACGGTGTAGGAAATGGTCGAGGGCACCTTGTGCAGGGCCTTGCCGGCGCCGGCGAAGGAGCCTCGGCGGCCGATCGCGTCCAGGATCTGCAGGGCATCGAGGCTGAGCTTGAGCATTCGAAATTTTCGATGATGGCTGTCAAAACTATCCGTTTTTCAAACCCAAGGTGCAAGCGGATACTTCTCCTCAACGGGAAAACACAGCGGCTGCCAGCCCATCCCGCCCCATCGAAACCATCGAACAAGGAGATTCCATCATGCTGCAGATCCGCAAGAGCGCTACTCGTGGCCTGGCCGAGCATGGCTGGCTGTCCTCGCGCCATACCTTCTCGTTCGCCAGCTACTACGACCCCCGCTATGTGAGCTTCGGCCCGCTGCGGGTCATCAACGAAGACAAGGTGACCGGCGGCCAGGGCTTCGGCACCCACAGCCACAGCAACATGGAGATCGTCTCCTACGTGCTGGGTGGCGCGCTGGAGCACAAGGACTCGATGGGCACCGGTTCGGTGCTGCGCTACGGCGACGTGCAGCGCATGAGCGCCGGCAGCGGCGTCAGCCACAGCGAGTTCAACCATTCGGCCACCGATCCGGTGCATTTCCTGCAGATCTGGATCTTCCCGCAGACCGAGAACATCACGCCGTCGTATGAGGAGACCCACTTCACGCCGGAGAGCAAGCGCGGGCAGCTGCGCCTGATCGCCTCGCCGGATGGCGCCGATGGCTCGCTGCACATCCACCAGGATGCGCGCATCTTCGCCACCATCCTCGATGGCGAGCAGAAGCTGCATCACGCCCTGGCTGCCGGACGCGGCGCGTATGTGCAGGTGGCGCGGGGCCAGCTGCAGGTCAACGGCATCACCCTGGAAGCGGGTGACGCCCTGCAGGTCAGCGACGAGGCACAGCTGACCCTGGAAAACGGCAACGACGCCGAAGTGCTGGTGTTCGACCTGCCGCTGTAACCCACACGCCCGCGATGCCGTCCGGCATCGCGGGCGTGTCATGTCGCAACGCGATCAGAACTTGTACGTCACCGCCAGCCGCACGTTGCGCGGCTCGCCCCAGGTGTAGGTGCTGTACCAGCTGAAGATCGTGTAATAGCGCTTGTCCAGCAGGTTGTTGACGTTGACGGTGGCCGACAGGCGATCGTTGAACTGGTAGCGCGCCATGGCATCCAGCAGCCAGTACGGCTGGGTGCGATGGACCACCGACGCACCATTGGCCGGGTTGGTGATGATGCCGAACGTGGAATCCTGCCAGCGCGCGCCGCCACCGACGGTCAGCCCCTGCCAGTCGCCGCGCAGGCGGTAGCTGGTATGCAGGCTGAACTGGTTTTCCGGCTCCAGCGTGGACACCTTGGTCCCTGCCTGGCGGGCGATCTTGTGCGCAAAGCCGCCCTGCACCTGCCAGCCCTCGGCCAGTTGTCCGGACAACTCCAGTTCGTAGCCCTTGGTGCGCACCCCCATCAATCCGCGATAGGCGATATCGCCGGTCGGCGTCTTGCCACCGGTAGGCTGGGCGAAGTTGTCCTGGTCAAGCTGGAACAGCGCCGCGCTGGCATTGAAGCGGCCGTCGAAGAACTCCGCCTTCAGACCCATTTCATAGCTGCGGCCTTCCAGCGGATCCAGTGCTTTGCCCTGTTCGTCGCGCTCACCCTGCGGCTTGAAGATGGTGCTGTAGCTGGCATACACCGAATAGTGCTCGCCAAGGTCGTAGACCACGCCGGCATACGGCACGAACACGCCGCTCTCGCGCGTCTGCGGCGAACGGTAGCTGGCCAGGCGGCTGCCGACGATCACCTTCAACGGGTCGGCCACATCGAAGCGACCGACCACGTACAGGCCGTTCTCGCGGGTCACTTCATTGTTGCCGTAGCCGCGCTGCCATTCCGGTTCCGGGATATCACCCTTCCAGCTGTTGTAATCGGCAACGGCGGTCGGGTAGCCGGGCTGCGGCGAATAACCGGTGTTGGTCCAGCGCTTGCGCGACGCACTGCCGCCGACCACCAGTTCATGCTGACGACCGAACAGGCCGAAGTTGCCGCTCAGGTAGAAGTCGGCAGCGTTGCTGACGGTCTTGCCGACATACTTGCCCAGCCACAACGAAACGCCTTCGCCGGTGACCGGATCGGGGTTGCCACCGGCAGCACCAGCCAGCGCCGCATCGTAGCCGTTGACCTGGTGGTTGAGCTGCAGCTTGGCCACCCAGTCGTTGTCGAAGGTGTGCTCCAGCGTGGCAAAACCGGTGCGCACGTACTGGCGCCAGCCACTCCAGTGGGTACCGTTGTTGAACGAGCGCGGCATGTCATTGAAATTGCCCTGGCTGTCCAGCAACGGAATGCCGCCCCACGTCGAGCCCTTGGGATCGCTCTCCAGCACGTCGCCGCCCACGGTCAGCAGCGTGCGTTCGCCCAGATCGGCTTCCAGCACGGCATAGCCGACCTTGCTGGTGCGCTGGTAGAAATCCAGATTGGAATGCTTGTCCTGCCAGGCACCTACCGCACGCCCACGCACGCGGCCATCGGCAGTCAGCGGGCCGCCGACATCGACTTCGGCACGGTAGTCATCCCAGCGGCCGACGCCGAGCGTCGCGCTGCCAGCAAACTCCTTGCCCGGCTTCTTGCGCACCAGGTTGATGGTCGCGCCGGGATCGCCCATGCCGGTCAGCAGGCCGGTGGCGCCCTTGAGCACTTCGATGCGGTCGTAGATCGCGGTATCGCTGAGCGTATTGCCGGCCGAATAGGCCGAGTCGCGCGACATCGGAATACCGTCGTACTGGAAGTTCTGCACGGCAAAACCACGCGCGTAGTACTCGGTGCGCTCACTGTCGTAGGTGACGATGCTGATGCCCGGGGTCACCCGCATCACGTCATCGATGCCGTCCAGGCCGAAGTCATCCATCTGCGCACGGGTGATCACGCTGATGGTCTGCGGGGTCTGCCGCGGCGTCAGTACCAGGCGGGTAGCGGTGGCGATGGTGCCCGGCGTGTAGGCGCCGCTGCCTTCGGTGATGGTGCCCAGCTGGTTGGCGGTGACCTGCACGGTCTGCAGCGTCTGCGAGGGCGTTTTGCCCTCTTCTTCAGCCGGTGCGGATTGCGCCGAGGCGGCGCCGGCAGCGGCCACTGAGGTCAGCAGAAGACCATGGGCAAGAGCCCTCGCCAACGGGCGACGACGCAGGGAGAGCACGGAAAAACGAACAGGCACGGACGACACGACGGGACCTCCACGAAGGGGTGGGATCCTCTGGCGGCGGCTCGAGGGAATGGGGGAATGGCGGCCAAGGGCCGCAGGCGCAGGAGTTTACTCTCCTGCGCTTCCGCTGTCGTGGGTGGCGCCCGGGCCCGAGCAGGCGCTGCCCCGTGGCAAACGTCAGCCGTCGACGGCCGCCACCGCCTCCAGGATCAGTGCTGCCACTTCGGCCGGATGCGAGGCCATCGAGGCATGGCTCGCTTCCAGCTGCAGCAGGCGCTTGGGCTGCAGGCGTTCTGCCATGGCCTTCTGGTTCTGTGGCGAGATCATCCGGTCCTGGCTGGAAAGCTGGTACCAGCTCGGCTTGTGCTTCCACGCCGGATCGCTGATCGCATCGCCGAAGGTGCTGGCCAGCGGCGCCTTCTGGGTCACCGCCATCACCCAGCCTTCGTCGGCGCTGAGGTCCTGGCAGAAGCTCTCATGGAACTTGTCCGCGCGCAGCCACAGATAGCCATCGCTGTCCGGGGCAAGGTTCGGTGCCGCTTCGGGCAGGTGCTGCTGGGTAATGCCGCCCGGGCTTTCACCGCTGTCCGGCGCAAATGCAGCGATATAGACCAGGCCCTGCACGTTGGGCTCGTTGCCGGCTTCGGTGATCACCGCGCCCCCGTAGGAGTGCCCGACCAGCACCACCGGGCCATCGATCTGGCGGATCATCCGGCGCGTCCGCTCGGCGTCGTTGACCAGCGAGGTCAGCGGCAGCTCGACCGCCTTCACCTGGTCGTGGCCCTTGCGGTGCAGTTCCAGGATCACCTTGGCCCAGTGTGCGGCCCCGCCCCAGAAGCCATGGACGAGGAGGATGGTCGGTGTGGTGCTCATGCGCTGATCTCCGGCAGCGGCCGGGCGGAATGCCGACCGTCGGGCTACTCTCCACCGATGGCGTTAATCAACGGTGACGCATCCGGACCACTGCAATCGTATGCGTCGCCCGATGTCACGCATTGCACTTGCCCGGCGCGCCTGAAAACGTTTTCATGAGGGCGATCCTCTGGAGCCTTCCTCGCGCATGACGCCTTCTTCTCCCCGCGCCCAGCAGCACGCGACCCGCGCTGCGTTCTTCATTCCCGGCTTTGCCACTGCTGCCTGGGCACCGATGGTGCCGTTCGCCAAGGCCAAGGCCGGGTTGTCCGATGCCAGCCTCGGCGGGCTGCTGCTGTGCCTGGGGCTGGGCTCATTGCTGGCGATGCCGCTGGCAGGTGCGTTGACCGCGCGGCTGGGCTCGCGCCGCTTGATGATCGCCACCACGGCGTTGATTCTGCTCGCCCTGCCACTGCTGACGCTCGCTCCTACGCCGCTGGCACTGGGGGCGACGCTGTTCGTGTTCGGTGCGGGTGTGGGCGCGATGGACTGCACGATGAACATGCAGGCGGTGGCCGTCGAGCGCGATGCGGGCCGCCCGATGATGTCCGGCTTCCACGCGTTCTACAGCATTGGTGGCTTCGTCGGCGCCGGCTGCATGACCGGCCTGCTGGTTCTCGGTACGCCGCTGTGGCTGGCGTCACTGGTCGCCGTGGCGGCCATGCTGCTGGTGGCCGTGCTGTCGGCCCCGCACTGGCGCCCGCAGCGCATCCTGCATGATGGCCCGATGCTGGCCGTGCCGCACGGCGTCGTGCTGTTCATCAGCGTGCTTGCCTTCGTGGTGTTCCTGGCCGAGGGCTCGATGCTCGACTGGAGCGCGGTATTCCTGGCCGAAGTGCGGCAGGTGCCGCGCGACCAGGCCGGTGCCGGCTTTGCGGTGTTCACGCTGGCGATGACCGCGATGCGCCTGTTCGGCGATGGCATCGTCGAGCGCCTTGGCCGCACCCGCACCATCGTCATTGGCGGCATCACCGCAGCAGCCGGCTTCGCGCTGGCCACGCTGGTGCCCTCCTTCGCGATGGCACTGGTCGGCTACGTGCTGGTGGGCCTGGGCTGCGCCAACATCGTGCCCGCCCTGTTCTCGATGGCCGGCCAGCAGCGCGCGATGCCGGAGAGCATTGCGATCACCGCAGTCACCACGCTGGGCTATGCCGGCATCCTTGCGGGCCCCGCAGCGATCGGCGCGCTCGCCCACGCCACCAGCCTGGGCTTTGCCTTCCTGTGCGTGGCGGCGATGCTGCTGGGCGTGGCGGCGTCGGCGCGTTCACTGGCCCGCCGCCTGCCCTGAAGGCTCAGCTGCGCGCTGGGGTCTTTGCCGGTGCATCGACGCCGTGCACCAGCCACTCGGCCTGGGCCGGCAACTGCGGCGCTGGGCACGCGGACTTCGGGTGGTGTTCGTCGCGCGCCATCCAGTCATCGACCACCCCGGCCAGCAGGTCCAGCCGCAGCGGCAGGGTGATGTGATCTTCGCCGCGCATCTCGATGTAGTGCGCACGCGGGTTGGCCTGTGCCAGCGCACGCCCCTGGCTGACCGGAATGTGCTGGTCGCCCTGTCCGTGCAGCAGCAGCACGCAGGCACGGGTATCGGCCAGCGCGCGTGCCACGTCCACCTGGTCCAGGTCCACGTCGATGCGGCGGCTGGCGGCGGCCACCACCTGGTTGATGTCCTGGCCGCCGTAGCGCCAGCGTGCATACGAGGCGATGGCCTGTGCCTTCAACCCTTCCGGCTGCAGCGCCATCAGATGCGGAATCATGGTGCGGATCGCTACGCCGGCATTGGCGAACGATTCCATCGCCACCACGCCGGCCACCTGGTCGCCCAGTTTGTCGGCGGTGAACAGTGCGGTGGCCGCGCCATAGGAAACACCGAACAGGTACAGCGGGCCAGTCACTTCGCCGCGCGCGCGCAGCTCGGCGATGACGTCCACCACATCATCCGATTCGTAGGTGCCGTAGCCGGAGGGACCGGTGCCGGACTGGCCATGGTTGCGCAGGTCCAGGGTGACCACGCGGTAGCCCGACTCGGCCAGCTGCAGCGACCACGGCAGCATCGAATCGCCGTTCATCATCCAGCCGTGCAGCAGCACCACGGTGCCACGCGGCGCCTGCGCGCGGAACGGCTGCGGTACCGCCAGGCTCAGCCCGGTATCCAGCGGCAGGCCGTTCTGGTGCTGCTGCGGCAGGTAGTGGTAGCGCGCGCCATAGTCGCCCGGATCGAAAGCACGCCAGAAGATCGGCACGCCATCACGGCCCGCGGCGAAGCCATGCCGGTTCGGCAACGCAGCCACGGCCGCGGCGATCCGCGGCTGATCAAGCAGGGTCGAAACGCCACCGGGCGCGATCAGGCGGTCGCTGAGCGAGGTGGACGAGGCGGTCATCGAAGAAGAGCATGCAGCCAGCCACAGGCCGGCGCACGCCAGCAAAAGCAGCAGCAGGCGCTTCATGGGCAGTCAGGGGAAAAGTGCGACAGCGTGGCAGGTTAGCGGTCACGCCCGACGCCATCTATCGCAGCCGGATGACGGGTTGATGACAGCGCAGGATCGATTCAGCTTGTCACAATGTCGCGACCGGCCGAAGCATTGATCCGGATCAATGAACGCCATCGCATCAATGGCCACAGTGCCGGCATGCGCACCTCGTTCAAGCTCGCCATTGCCCTGGCCGCCACATTGGCCGCCGCCTACGGCATCGCCCGCAGCACGCCGTACTGGTTCGCCCCGCGGCAACAGGCCGAGGTCGATATCCACGACCCGACCCTGATCGAGCAGGGCCGGTATCTATCGCGTGCCGCCGACTGCGCCGCCTGCCATACCGCACCCGGCGGCAAGCCCTTCGGCGGTGGGCTTGGCATGCAGACACCGATGGGCACGCTGTACTCGACCAACATCACCCCGGACCCGGATACCGGTATCGGCGCGTACGACTATGCGGATTTCGAGCGCGCGGTGCGGCGTGGCATCCGCCATGACGGCCAGCCGCTGTATCCGGCAATGCCCTACGCCTCGTACGTGATCGCCAGCGATGCCGAGATCAAGGCGCTGTATGCCTACTTCATGGGCGCAGTGCAGCCGGTCCGGCAGGACAACGCCGACAGCACCATTCCATGGCCGGCCAACATGCGCTGGCCGCTTGCCTGGTGGCAGCTGCTGTTCGCGCGCCCGCGCAGTTTCATCCCTGATCCAACCCTGGATGCCGGCCAGCAACGCGGCGCCGAACTGGTCGAAGGCCTGGCCCATTGCGGCGCGTGCCATACCCCACGCGGGCTGGCCTTCCAGGAAAAAGCGATGGCCGATGACGGCAGCCGCCAGTTCCTGTCCGGATCGGTGCTGGAAGGCTGGTATGCGAAGAACCTGCGCAACGAATCAACTGGCCTCGCCAGCTGGAGCGAAGCCGAGATCGTCGAGTTCCTGCGCACCGGCCGTACCGATCGTTCCGCGGCCTTCGGTGGTATGGCCGATGTGGTCGAGCACAGCACGCAGTACCTGTCCGACGCCGATCTGCTGGCGATGGCGCGGTATCTGAAGCAGCTGCCAGCACGCGACGGTCGCAGCGCGCAGTGGACGCCGGGCAGCGACAACACCACCGCCGCACTGCGCGGCGGCGACTACCGGGTGGCCGGTTCGCTGGCCTACGCCGAACACTGCCAGGCCTGCCATCGTGCAGATGGCCGTGGCATGCCACGGGTCTACCCTGCCCTGGCCGGCAACTCCATCGTGTTCGCCGACGATCCCAGTTCGCTGGTGCAGGTGACCCTGATCGGTGGACGCACGCCGCACACGCCGCATGACCGGATGGCGTTCACCATGCCGGGCTTCGAGCAGCTGCCCAATGCACAGCTCGCCGACATCCTCACCTTCATCCGCAACAGCTGGGGCAACCAGGCCAGTGCGGTCAGTGAACTGGACGTGGCGCGCATGCGCCGGGTAGTGCGTGACAAGCCGGTGCATGTGGTCCCGCAGGAGACGGCGCAATGAGGCGTTCGAAGAAGCGTTCCAGAGCGATGATCGCCAGCGCAGTGGTTGCGGTGCTGCTGGCCGGCGCCGGCACGCTGCTGTACCAGCATCTGTACCCGGACCTGGACGCGGAGGTGGCGAGGACTCTGGATATCCTCGACGGTCACGGCCAGGTGGTGGGCCAATACCACGTGCCCAGTGCCGAAGAGATCGCCAGCCTCGGCAACGCCGACGCGGTGATGTTCGGCCGTCGCCTGCTCAACGAGACCGCACGCCTGCTTCCGGACAACGTCGGCAACGATCTGAACTGCAATTCCTGCCACATGGCCGAGGGCAAGCGACCGTTCGGCAATCATTACTTCAACACCGGCGGCGGCAGCTACCCGCGCTACATGCCGCGCCCGGGCAGGGAAATCGGTCTGGCCGAGCGCATCAACGGCTGCCTGCAGCGTTCGATGAACGGCAAACCGCTGGCCAAGGATGCACCGGAGATGCGCGCGATGCTGGAATACATGGCGTGGCTGAGCCGCCCGGTACCGGAGGGTGCACGCGTAGCCGCGCCCAGCGAAGGGCCGATCGACAGCACGCTGACGCCGGACCCGATACGTGGGCAGGCGCTGTATGCCGCGCAGTGCGCTGTCTGCCACGGCAACAACGGAGAGGGCCAGCGCGATGCCAGTGGCGATATCGCGTTCCCGCCGCTATGGGGCGAGCGCAGCTTCAACATCGGTGCCGGCATGGCGCGGTTGTACAAGGCCGCAGGCTTCGTCAAGCACAACATGCCGCCGGCGGTGAGCCGTGAACCGCCTCTGGGCCAGCAGGTGATGCCCGACCAGGATGCAGTGGATATCGCCAGTTACTTCATCAACCAACCGCGCCCGGACTTTGCCGGCAAGGCCAAGGACTGGCCACGCGACCCGAAACCGAAGGACGCGCGCTACTGAGGGACGTCGCCGGTGTTGCCGGCGTCACACAACACACTCCCTGCATCTGCGCGTCACCGCCATGTCATCGGCGCTGCCGACACTCCCGGACTTTCCTCTCCTGAAGGTCCGGTTTCGATGCGAACGATTGCGCGCTTTCCCCGTATCTCGCTGCTTGCCCTGCTGATTGCTCCCGCACTGGATGCCCTGGCTGAAGCACCGCAGGGCGATGCCGCCGATACGCGAAGCGCCGACGCGCGGACCCTGGACCAGGTGCAGGTGATCGGCCAGGCCACCAGCTATGCCAAGACCTCGGTGCGCCAGGAAACCTTGAACCGGCAGACCGTGTTGAGCAGCGTCAATGGCGCGCTCAACGAAGTGCCTGGCGTGGTCGTCAGCGAAGCCGATGCCACCGGCTCGTCGGTCTGGGGCACCCAGATCAGCATGCGCGGCTTCGTCACCAACCGCGATACCCAGCAGATCGGCACCACCATCGACGGCCTGCCCAATGGCGGCTCCGGGTATGGCGGCGGATCGCTGGCCAACCGCTACATCGATACGCTCGACCTGGAAACGGTGGAAGTGAGCCAGGGCACGGCCGATATTTCCTCGCGCTCGAACGAAGCGCTGGGCGGCACCCTGAACTTCCTCACCAGCGATCCGCTGCAGGAACAACGCCTGCGCATGGTGGTGGGCGCCGGCGACAACGAAGCGCGCAAGTACTACGTGCGCTACGACACAGGCCTGCTGGGTGGACATACCCGCGCGTGGATCAGCGCATCCTCGGCGCGCGTGCATGACTGGATCGATGGCACCGGCCACACCAGCAACGACAACATCGCCGGCAAATTCATCACAGAGCTGGATCGCTGGACCCTGACCGGCTACCTGTCCTACAACGATGCCGACGAGCCGGAGTACACCAGCGTTTCACCGAAGGGGTTCGCCACCAACCCGGACCGCGACGGCCTGGTCGGCACCCTGACCGGCATTCCGTATCTGGACCAGAACTACCGCTCCGGGTCACGCGCACTGCGCGAGAACACCTTCGGCTACCTGCGCGCGGCCTTTGATGGCGGCAACGGTTTCAAGGCCTCCATGGCCGCCTACGGGCACCGCATGCAGGGCCGCGGTGACTGGCTGCCGCCGTACCTGGCCGATGTCAGCGACGATGGCGCCGGTCGCCCGCAGTCGGAGTACCTCGGCGGCAGGACCGTCTACGGCGGCAGCAACCGTGGCCAGATCTACTTCGTGAACCCCGATGGCAGTTCCGCCCAGCGTCTGGCCAACTGCACGCCGCGACTCGGCTTCAGCGCCGAGTACGACCCCGACTGCTACGCCGGCAATGTGCAGGGCGCGCAGTCCTACCGCCATTCCCACTACGACAACGATCGCATGGGCGTCACCGCCGACGTCGAATGGCGGCAGACCTTCGGCGCGATCGACAACACGATCCGCGGTGGCCTGTGGGTGGAGAAGCTCGACCGTTCCGTGCGCCGCGACTGGCACCGCCTGCTCAACGTCGGCCAGGACATCGCCTTCGACCACCAGCCCTACTGGGTGCAGTTCGAAGACAAGTACAAGGTCGATGAGCAGATGTACTACGTCGAGGACGTGGCCCGCTTCGGTCCGTTCAGCGCGCGCCTCGGTGTAAAGCAGTTCTTCGTCGACCAGTCGCGTCGCCGTGTGATCGGCGCCGCCGAGAATGTGAAGTCAGATTCGAAGTCCGATCCGCTGCTGTCCACCGGCTTCACCTGGACCCCGGGTGTGGAAGGCATGGAGCTGTTCGCCGGCTACTCGCAGAACTTCGCCGCGATCCCCTCCGGCGTGCTGGGTGAAACCGATCCGCAGCGCTTCCGCAACGTCGAACCGGAAACCGCCGACAACATCGAACTGGGCATGCGCATCAGCCGCTGGCCGCTGACCGCTTCGGTCACCCTGTACAACATCAAGTTCGACAACCGCATCGTCTACCTGCCGGCCGGCCTGGTCAGCGGCATCGACTACCTTGGCGAGACCGATGGCGTCTACGAGAACTTCGGCGGCGTGGAGAGCAACGGCCTGGAAGCGGCCTTCGGCTACGGCTGGGACAATGGCTGGCGCATCAATGCCGCCTACACCTACAACCGCTCCAAGTACCTGGGCAGCGGCAACGACGCGCGCGACACGCAGCTGGGCATCGTCGACGGTGCCAAGGTGATCGGCCAGCCCGAGCAGATCCTGGTGGTGTCGGCCGACTGGCAGGGTGAGAACTGGAACTTCGGCCTGTCCGGTCGCTACCTCGGCGAGCGCTACCTGGATGCGGCCAATGTCAACAAACTGCCTTCGGCTACCGTGTTCAACGCCAACATCGGTTTCGACCTGCAGGGCCTGTCGCCGCGCCTGAAGGGCATGGGTGCCAACCTGGTGGTGAGCAACCTGACCGACAAGCGCTATCTTGCAGGGGTGGACGGCCGCGACAACGCCTTCATCGGCGCCCCGCGCACCGTCGGCATCTCCTTCCGCGTGGACTTGTGAGTGTGACCCTGTGACCGATACCGGCCGACGCCGACTGTTGCAGGCCGGCGTCGCCGCCGGCCTTTGGCCGCTGCTGCCCAGCATCGCCCGGGCAGCAGCGATCGCCCCTGCTTCGCGCACGCGCAGCCTGCAGGACCTGCAGCACATCGTGGTGTTCATGCAGGAGAACCGTTCGTTCGACCACTACTTCGGCACCCTGCCGGGCGTACGTGGTTTCGGCGACCGCTTCGTTGTCCCAGCGCCGCCCCTGCCCGGCAGCGACCACCCGCGCAGCCTGTGGCTGCAGCCCGATGCCAGCGGGCAACGCGCGATCGCCCCCTTCCCGTTGGATACCGCTGCGCACTTCGGCTACATGCGGGTGGAAGGCACGCCGCACACCTGGCCGGATGCACAGCAGGCGTGGGACCACGGACGCATGGCGCACTGGCCCAAGGCCAAGCAGAACCATTCGATGGGCTACTTCCAGCGCAGCGACATGCCGTTCCAGTTTGCCCTGGCCGATGCGTTCACCCTGTGCGATGCCTACCACTGCGCGATGCAGGCCGGCACCAACCCGAACCGCGTGTTCCTGTGGACCGGCCACAACGATGCCCAGGCCCGTGCAGGCGGCCCGGTGATCGCAAACTCGCACGACAATTTCCCCGAGCAGGGCGGCCATCCGGACTCGTACCGCTGGACCAGCTATGTCGAGCGACTGCAGCAGGCCGGCGTGTCCTGGCAGATCTACCAGGACATGGCCGACAACTTCACCGACAACCCGCTGGCCGGGTTCGAGGCCTTCCGCCAGGCACACCGCGGTGACCCGGGGCATGACCCGGAACTGCGCGCACGCGGCGTCAGCACCCGTGGTCTGGCGCAGCTGCGCGAGGACGCGATCAACGGCCGCCTGCCGCAGGTCAGTTTCATCATCGCCGATGCGGCCGGCAGCGAGCATCCGGGGCCGTCCAGCCCCGCGCAGGGCGCCGCCTATACTGCACGCCTGCTGGATGCATTGACCGCCGACCCGGAGGTGTGGAGCCGCACCGCCCTGCTGTTGATGTTCGATGAGAACGATGGCTTCTTCGACCATGTGCCGCCACCGGCACCGCCCTCACCGCTTGGCGATGGCTGGGCCGGTGCGTCGGCGGTCAGCACCGAGGGCGAGTACCACCGCAACCCGGCACCAGGCGACGAGAAATACGATGCCGCCGGGCTGCGCGGGCGCCCCTATGGGCTCGGCCCGCGCGTCCCGTTGTATGTGATTTCGCCGTGGAGCCGTGGCGGCTGGGTCGACTCGCAGGTGTATGACCACACTTCGGTGCTGCGTCTGATCGAGCGACGCTTCGGCGTGGCCGCGCCGGACATCTCGCCGTGGCGGCGTGCGGTCTGCGGTGATCTCAGCAACGCCTTCGACTTCGCCCAGCGCGACACGCGCCCCTTCGTCAAGGCGCTGCCGGACGTCACCGCCGTGGCAGCGCGCGCCGCCGCCCTGCCCGGCCGTACCGTGCCTGCGCTGCCCGATGGCCTGCATCCGGCCCGCCAGGAGCCGGGCGTGCGTCCTGCGCGGGCACTGCCCTATCGGCCGCAGGTGCAGGCCACGTCGGTGGATGGCCTGGGCATCACCCTGCAGCTGGCCAGCGATGGCGCCACGGCCGTGCTGCATGTCTACGACCGCCTGCGACTGGACGCCATCCCGCGCCGTTACACCGTGGTACCGGGTGCCCCGTTGCAGGATCGTTGGCCGCTGGATGCACAGGGTCGTTACGACCTCTGGCTGCTGGGGCCGAATGGATTCCATCGCCACTATCGCGGTGCGGGCACGCTCGCGCCGCTGCATGCACAGGTGGAACGCGCGGACGGCCAGCTGCGGCTGGTGCTGCGCAATCCATCGCCTTCAGCTCGCAGCGTCAAGGTGCAGGGCGGTGCCTACGCGGGCCACATGCCCGTTAGGGAACTGCAGCTGGTGGCCGGCGCGGAAACCGTCCTGGCCTGGGACCCGACACCCACCGCAGGCTGGTACGACCTGATCGTGCGCTCGGAGGGCGTCGAGCAACGCCTGGCCGGCCGTGCCGAAGATGGCCGCGCCGGCACCAGCGACCCCGCCATGGGCACCGCACCGTTGCGCTTCGAACACGGCTGAGAGTACTTCCGTAGCGCCGGGCGCTTGCCCGGCTCTACAGGGCAGGACAGCCGGCTCAGGCCTCCTGCAACCCCGGTCGGCCGTGCTCCACTGCATAGCGCTTCCAGCTCTGCAGCGTGCCGTTCGGTCGCATGACCGTATCAAGGGTCTTCATGTCACCGATCCAGGCATCGCGGGTGACATCACACAGCACGTAGCCGCGCTTGTCCGTCGTCGCCTTCAGGTGCGGACTGTGCCGCAGCTGGTTCTCAGCATACGCATCCACGCCCTGCCCGTCGGCGCCCGAGCTGATCGAGGTCGCCAGGAACTCGCTGGAGATCACCCCGGAATGGGTGTTGTCCTGCACCAGGTCGCTGGCATAGTGGCGGTGCGCATCGCCACAGGCGGTCACCACGTTGCCGAAGCCCACCTTCTGGATGTGATCAAGCAGGCGCCGGCGGCTGCACATATAGCCGGACCACTGGTCATCGGAAGACTGCACCACGCCGTCCTTCTCGCGCATGTAATTGCCCAGTGAGACCTGGTGCGCGATCGCGTGCCAACGCGGCGCGGCATCGGCCAGGCCATCGAACAGCCATTGCTCCTGCTTCGCACCCACAATGCTGCGCTCGGCAGATTCCACCTGTCCGCGCTGCGCCATGTCCACCTGCTTGCTGCGGTACTGGCGGGTATCGAGCAGATGCAGGTCCAGCAGCGTGCCGTAACGCGCGCGACGGAACATCTGCATATGACCATCGCGCGGGAACGACGAAGCGCGCAACGGCATGTTCTCGTAATACGCCTGGAACGCCTGTGCGCGGCGCAGCAGGAACAGTTCGCTGGGCGTACCATCCGGGTCTTCGGCACCCGCCCAGTTGTTGTCCACTTCATGGTCGTCGAACGTCACGAACCACGGTGATGCGGCGTGCGCGGCCTGCAGGTCCGTATCGGTCTTGTACTGCGCGTAGCGGCGGCGATAGTCGTCGAGCGTATAGGTCTGTGGGCCAACGTGGTTGCGCAGGTTGGTGAACGGCTGACCGTTCATCTTGCGCACGCCGGTCTGGCTTTCGCCCTCGTAGATGTAGTCGCCGTAATGGAACACGAAATCGAGTGGTTCCTCGGCAATATGTCGCCACGCCGTGTAGTGCCCCTCCTCGAAATGCTGGCAGCCGGCCACCGCGAAGCGCACGCGCTTGATCAGCGCGTTCACGGCAGGCAGGGTGTGGGTGCGTCCGATCGCACTGGCATGGCCTCCCACGGTGAAGCGGTACCAGTACGGCCGCCCAGGCAGCAGGCCGTCCAGTTCCACGTGCAGCGCATGGCCAAGTTCGGGGTGGGCCAGCGAGGTTCCCTGCCGCACCACGGTGCGCATGGTCTCGTCCGTGGCCACCTGCCATCCCACCACCATCGGCCGGGTGGGCATGCCGCCACCGAACACCAAGGGCTCGGTGGCCAGCCGCGTCCACAGCACCATGCCGTCGGCCGACGGATCACCGGATGCCACGCCGAGGGTGAACGGCGTACTGGCAAAGCGCGGCGACGCCAGCAGATTGCGTGGATTCAGTGCTGCTGCATCGCTCTGCGCAGCCAGCGCGCTCGCAGTCCCGGCCCACGCCCCCAATGCGGAAAGTCCCGACAGGGCAAGGAAGCGCCTGCGATTGATCGTATCCAAGACGGCCGCCCTCAGTTGTAGATGATGTGGAAGTAGAAGAAGCGACCGTAGTCATCGATCTCGGTGCGGAAGCGTCCGTTCGGACCGGTGCTGTAGGTCGGCTGGGTATTGAACAGGTTCTTCGCCTCGTACTTCAGCGTCACGTGCTTGCTGACCTTGTGGCTGAAGGCCAGGTTGAAGGTCATGTACGGGTCGTAATACGAGTCCAGCCACTGGGTATCGCCGAAGTCGACCAGCATGCGGCTGCGGTAGGTGCCGGACACGCGCAGCTGCGAGCTCTTCCACGGCATGCGCCAGATCACCGAGCCGTTCACCGACCAGTCCGGCTGGTACAGCAGGCGGTCGAGGCGGCGCTCGCTGCCATCACTGATGCGGTAGTTGGTCTGTCCGTCCAGTCGGGTGGCATTGAGGTACATGTCGAAGCGCTGGCGGCCCCACTGCAGATTGCGGTTTGCCACCGCGAACTCGATACCGCGCAACGTCGACTCATCGGTGTTCATCGGCTGGGTGATCCGGTAGCGGACATCACCGATGTTCTCGAACGTGGTCAGGGTATAGATGTCGTCCTTGATCACCTTGTCGAACATCGCGACCGACACCAGGCCGTTGTTGCCGTTGAAATACAGGTCCCAGGCCAGGTCGAGATTGGTCGAGCGGCGCGGCTGCAGCGAGGCATTGCCCTGCTTGATGGTGCAGAAGCCTCCGCCCAGCTCGTCGTCGCCACAGCTGGTGCTGGTGGCCTGGGCGATGTTGCTGGGCGTCGGCCGCCCCAGCGTGCGGCTGGCGGAGAAGCGCAGGCGCTGGTTCTCGCTCAGCTTGAAGGTCGCATTCAATGACGGCAGCAGGTTGTTGTAGCCGCCACTGCTCTTGCGGAATGCCGAGGTGTAGGTGGTACCGCCATCATCGCTGAACGGGCTGAACGCATCGAAGGTAGTGTGGTCATAGCGCAGGCCACCGATCAGCAGCAGCCGGTCCCAGGCGTAATGCGCCGAGACGTAGGCATTGGCGATGTCCTCCACGTACTTGTAGTCGCTGGTGAAATCGGCATTCGGGTAGGCCGCATCGTTGTTGCCCAGCTTCGGGTACAGCTCGTCATGCCACTTGCGGTTGTCGATCAGCGGGAAGCCGGGGACGCTGCCAAGCAGGGTCGAACCCGGATACAGATAGTCGTTCAGGGTCGCGCTGGTCTTGTAGTAGTCGAAATCGATGTCCTGCCAGATCTTCAGGTGGCGATACTCGGCACCGGCGGCAAGACCGAAGCCGCGCGCATCGGCATCGATGTTGTAGCTGAAGTCGGCACGCAGGTTGTCGATGCTCTCCTTGGCGTCGCGCGGTGAGATGTAGGCCTGCGCGGGATTGAGCTTGAACGCCGAGCTGGTCAGCAGACTGGAGTCCGACACACCCACCGCGTTCGGAAAGCCATGGCTGTCGTTGGCATAGTCGACGAACAGGTTGCTCGGGTACGCGCGTACGCCCCAGTAGACCTGGGTGTTGTGGAAGGTCTCTTCGGTGTGGCCGGCGCGCAGGGTCAGCCGCGAAAGGTCGCCGATATCCCAGTTGAAGCTGGCGATCGCACCGCGGTTGCTGCGGTCCCAGCGGTCATGGCGGTTCTTGATGTAGATGCTGTTGATCTGGGTGGTGCCGCCGTCCTCGGTCTGGTTGCGTATCGGGAACTTGGCATTGCCATACAGATCGGTCTTGTTCATCGTCGAGTTCTCGTAGAACCGGTACGAGTACAGCAGCAGCGAGGCATAGAACGGATCGTCCGACGGCTTCCATTCCAGCTTGGCCGAACCACCGAAGTTGGTGATGTAGTTGGTGTAGGTGCCGGTACTGAAGTTGCCCGGCGCGCGCAGGCCGTTCCAGCCTTTCGCCTCGTCCGGGCCGGTGGTGCCATCGGTGAGGTACTTGCCGGCATCGTTGTAGTAATAGTTCGATTCGACCCAGCGCTTGACGCTGTTGCGCGAACGCTGTTCATAGCGCGCGACAGCGACGATGCCGAACTGATCATCGGCACCGAACTGGTTGGAGAACACCGCCTTGGCGCTCTTGCCGAAGTGCCCCAGGGTCTTGTGGTCGCCACCCGCGCTGCGCCCCACGTTGGTCTCGGCCGTGGAATAGATGCCGGCCACGTCGGCGAACACATACTTGCCGGAGCGGTCAAAGGCACTGCGGCTGATAATGTCGATCACACCACCAATGGCATCCGGCGCCTGCTCGGCGCTGAAACTCTTGTAGATGTCCGTGCGGGTGCCGATGTCGCTGGGAATCAGCTGCAGGTTGTTCATGCGCTCGCCGGAGCCACTGCCACCCACGCTTGCGATCGCGATGCCGTCGATGGTCGTGTAGTTGAGATTGGCCTGCACACCGCGCACGGTCACATAGCGCGGCTCTCCCGCATCTTCCACCGCACTCAGGCCGGGCGCGGCCATCAGGCTCTCGGCCAGCGTCTCATCGCCGTAGCTGTCCATCTCATCGTAGATCACCGAATCCTTGATCACCGGCGAGGTTTTCTTCTGATCGATCACCTCATGGGCGGCGATCACCTTGATCGTTCCCAGGGTCGGAGCGATCACTGCTTGCGGCTGCTGCGGTGCCGGTGCGGCCGGCCTGGTTTCGCGCTGGGCCGGTGCCGCATCGATGGCGATCACGTTGCCGTCCAGCACCGTGTAGCGCAGGCCGGTGCCGGCCAGCAGCGTGTCCAGCGCCTGCTTGACGGTGGCGCCCCGCGGTACCGCGCCCGCCATCGGTGCATTGCCCGCGCCGGCATACAGGAACTGCACGCCGGAGCTGCGTGACAGCTGCTCCAGTGCCTGGCTCAATGGCTGCGCGGCGATCGCTGCAGTGACCTTGGTCTCAAGCCCGTTGGACGACACCGCCTGCGCATGTGCGCCCAGACAGGGAGACAAGGCCAGTACCACCGACAGATAGAGCTTCTTGCGCATCACGGTTCCTTGCAGGAGAGAGGATTGCTGCTACCGCGTCGGCATTCGACAGCGGCTTCTCCCAAGTAAGAGCCGGCATCGGCGGAAGTGGAGAACGCCGATTCGATGAATTTTTTCTGACAGCCCATCAGCAGATCAGGATCAGCGGCTGGAGACCCATACCGTGTCCTGTTCGCGACGGATGACGAAGCGCGCGTCCCGCTGCAGGAATGCCTGCAGCGCTGCGACCCGGTGCGCCTCCAGGCTGCCCGACAGGCGCGCCGCCCGCGCCACGTCATCGGTCACCCGTACCTGCACCTGGTTGTGCCGGTTGAACGCAGCAGCCACCTCGTCCAGGCGCTCATCACGGAACGACACCCGGCGCTGCTGCCAGTCCAGCAGCATGGACATCGGTATTTCCAGCGGCTGCACCGCATGGCTGAGATGATCGACCTGCACCACCCGCCCGGCGGGCAGCTGCGCCAGCCGGCGTTGCCCGTCACCGGCGGTCCAGACCTCCACCTCGCCGGATACCACGCCGATGCGCGTGCTCTGCAACCGGCGCGACACATCGAACACGGTGCCGATGTCACGGATCTGCAGATCACCGACCCGTACCTCGAAGGGCCGGCGATCCGCTGCGATATCAAATGTGGCCTCGCCCTGCAGCAGTTCGACGCGGCGGCTGAACCAGCCAATCTTCACCCGCAGACGGCTGTCTGCATTCAGCCGCACCTGCGTCTGGTCAGCCAGCAGCACCTCACGCAGTTGCCCGTGCCCGGCGACCAGCATCTGTTCGCGCGGCATCAGCCACGGCAGCAGACCGGCCACCAGCAACAGTCCGCACGCCACCGCAGCCACCCGCCTCCAGAGCGGCCGGCGCGTTCGTGTTGCAACCACGGCGCGCGGCGCGGGCACGGGCGCGGCAAACAAAGGCACCACTTTCGCCGTTGCCGGCAGCATCGGCAGCACTTCCCTGCTTCCCTGTTCCTGCGGGTGCACCGACATCGCCGCGCCCACCTGCCGGTGCAGATGCAGGACATGCAGGTACGCGCGCACGTGCTCGGGCGAGCCCTTCATCCACGCCATGAACCCGGCGCGCTGCGCAGCGCTCAGGTCACCCTCGCGGTTGCACAGGAACCAGTGCGCAGCCTGTTCGGCCACCTCGTCATCCATCGCTGCAGGCTCCTGCTGGTTCATCCGTCCTTCCCGGCGCCCAGCGCCTTCCTGCAGGCTTCCAGCCCCTTGCCGATGTGCTTGCGCACCATGTGCACCGACACGTCCAGCTGCGCCCCCACCTGATGGCAATCCAGTCCTTCGCGGTAGTGCAGCTCCATCACCCGCCGCGTCGTGGGCGGCAGTTGCGCGATGGCGCCACGGATTCCGCTCCAGCGCTGCGCCCGCTCGAAATCAGCCTCGATGTCCTCTTCGCTGCTGAGTACCTCGGCCAGCAGGTCGACGTCCTCGATCTGCGGCAGGCCGGAGCGCGAGCGTGCCTGTTCACGGGCCAGGTTGGCTGCCACCGCGAACAGATAGGCTTCAGGGTTCTCGATCGCCGCGGCGTCTTCGCCGGTGCTGCGCAGCAGGCGCAGGTAGACCTCCTGCGCCAGATCCTCGGCATCGGCAGCCTGTGAACCACGCCGAAGGAAGAAGCCACGCAGCAGGCGGCGCCGCAGGGCGTAGCTCTTCTCCCAGATCCTGACGCTGTTCACAACCGACCAACCACCCCGAGGCTGGAAAACCCAGCAGGGTGCACACCGACGATGACACCCGCATTGCAGCGGCGCCGGGCAAAGCGCAGGTTCGCGCAGACCCAATCGCCACCTGTCTACCGGCCAGCTGGTGCGCCGCCTACGCTTGTCTCCCCGGCAGCCACCAAGGCTGCCCCCGCGCCACGGCCCTGCCGGCGCGACTCCGCTCCAGAGCTGTCGCCCTGCCGGCGGTGTCGCGCAGATGCCGGCCGGCGCTCTCTGGAGACGCAGCATGAACCAGGCACACTTCCCTCTCGACACCGATCCGCAGGAAACCCGCGAATGGCGCGAGTCCCTGCACGCGGTGATCGAGGCTGGCGGCCGCCCCCGCGCGCACTATCTGCTGGACCAGCTCGATGCACTCGATGTGCAGCAGCATGGCGACCTGCACACCCGCGCGTGGACCGCCTACACCAACACGATTCCCCCCGAACGCCAGCCCGCCTACCCGGGTGACCTGGCCATCGAGCGTCGGTTGAACGCGATGATCCGCTGGAACGCCATGGTGATGGTGCTGCGCGCCGGCAGGCATTCCAACGTCGGCGGCCACATCGCCACTTACCAGTCCGCAGCGGTCATGTATGACGTGGGCTTCGATCACTTCTTCCGTGGCCGTACCGACACCTTCGACGGCGACATGATCTACATCCAGGGCCATTCCGCGCCGGGCATCTATGGCCGTGCGTTCGTGGAAGGCCGCATCAGTGCCGAGCGCATGGACAACTTCCGCCGAGAGGCTGGGCGCGAGGGCTTGTCTTCGTACCCGCACCCGCGATTGATGCCGGAGTTCTGGCAGTTTCCCACCGTATCGATGGGCCTGGGTCCGCTGACCGCCGCCTACCAGGCGCGCTTTATGCGCTACCTGGAATACCGCGGCTTGAAGCAGCACCAGGGCCGCAAGGTCTGGGCCTTCCTCGGTGATGGCGAAATGGACCAGCCGGAATCGCTGGCGGCCATCTCGCTGGCCGGGCGCGAGCGACTGGACAACCTGGTGTTCGTGGTCAACTGCAACCTGCAACGCCTGGACGGACCAGTGCGCGGCAACGCCAAGGTGATCCAGGAACTGGAAGGCACCTTCCGTGCCGCCGGCTGGAACGTGATCAAGGTGATCTGGGGCGGTGGCTGGGACGAGCTGCTGGCACGCGATCACAGCGGGCTGCTGCGCCAGCGCATGATGGAATGCGTCGATGGCGACTACCAGACGTTCAAATCACAGAACGGTGCCTATGTGCGCGAACACTTCTTCGGTCGCTACCCGGAACTGCTGGCGCTGGTCGCGGACATGAGCGACGACGAGATCTGGGCGCTGGCGCGTGGTGGCCACGACCCGCAGAAGGTGTACGCCGCCTACCAGCAGGCGGTGAACACCAGCGGCCGGCCGACCGTGGTGCTGGCCAAGACGGTGAAGGGCTTCGGCATGGGCGAGGCCGGCGAAGGCCAGAACATCAATCACCAGTTGAAGAAGATGAGCGCCGATGCGGTGCGCGCCTTCCGCGACCGTTTCGATCTGCCGATCAGCGATGAACAACTGGAAGAGATGCCGTACCTGCGCCCGCAACCGGGCAGCCCGGAGGCGATCTACTTCGCGCAGCGTCGCCAGGCGCAGGGTGGCCAGCTGCCGGCACGACTGGCACAGGTCGATCCGCTGCCGCTGCCGCCGCTGTCCACGTTCAACGTCCAGCTGCAGGGCAGTGGTGATCGCGGCCAGTCCACCACCATGGGCTTCGTGCGCATCCTCTCCACCCTGCTCAAGGACCCCGAGCTGGGCAGTCTGGTGATCCCGATCGTGCCCGATGAATCACGCACCTTCGGCATGGAAGGCCTGTTCCGCCAGATCGGCATCCATTCTTACCTCGGCCAGTTGTACACGCCGCAGGATGCTGGCCAGCTGAGCTATTACAAGGAAGCCAAGGATGGCCAGATCCTGCAGGAAGGCATCAACGAATCCGGCGCGATCTGTTCGTGGATCGCCGCCGGTACCGCGTACGCCAACCACGGCCTGGCCACGATTCCGTTCTACATCTTCTATTCGATGTTCGGCCTGCAGCGCGTCGGCGACCTGGCCTGGGCAGCGGCCGACGCGCGCACCCGTGGCTTCCTGCTTGGCGCCACCTCGGGCCGCACCACGCTGATGGGCGAAGGCCTGCAGCACGACGATGGCCACAGTCACGTGCTGTCTTCGGTGATTCCCAGCTGCGTGTCCTATGACCCGACCTACAATTTCGAGCTGGCGGTGATCATCCACGACGGCCTGCGCCGCATGTATGTGGAGCAGGAAGACATCTACTACTACATCACCCTGCTCAACGAGAATTACCCGCACCCGGCCCTGCCCGACGGCGCCGAAGCCGGCATCCTGAGGGGCCTGTACCTGCTGCGCCGCGCCGCGATCGATACGGTTGCACGGCCGCGCGTGCAGTTGATGGGCAGTGGCTCGATCCTGCGCGAGGTGCTGGCCGCCGCCGATCTTCTGCAGCAGGATTTCGGTATCGGCAGCGATGTCTGGAGCGCCACCAGCCTGACCGAACTGCGCCGGGATGGTCTGGCCGTCGAGCGCTGGAATCTGCTGCACCCGGCCGACGAGCCGCGCGTTCCCTACGTGCAGCAGTGCCTGCAGGACCATGCCGGCCCGGTGGTGGTGGCGACCGATTACATGAAGATCGTCGGCGACCAGATCCGCCCCTTCATCAACAATCGTCGCTTCGTCGCACTCGGCACCGATGGTTTCGGCCGCTCGGATACACGCGAATCGCTGCGGACGTTCTTCGAGGTCGATCGCCACTTCATCGTGCTGGCCGCACTGAAGGCCCTGGCCGACGACGGACATGTCGAACGGAACCTGCTGCAGCAGGCAATCGACCGCTACGGGATCGATACCGGCAAGCGCGACCCTGCCGCCGCGTGACAGCGCAGCAACGGCATCCGCAGAGTGCGCCTCTGCGGGTGTCGCTGCATCACGCCGCTACGGCAAGCGCTTGAACAGGTTGGTCTGCAGGATCGGCGTGCCGTCATGAGCGAAGAACGCCTTGGTTTCGGTCATCGTTGAACGGTCAGCGGCCACCGTATACACACGGGTGGACGCCGGCGCACCGTGATCGACCAGTTGCATCACCAGCGTGTTCGGCGCCGGCAGTTTCAGCGTCGCCTGGTTGGCGCCGTAGCTGCCGGTCAGCGCCGCGGGCGTGCCGTCCAGCGCCAGCGTACCGTCGGATTTCATCGTCTTGCCATCCTGCAGGACGATATCCACGTGCGAGCTCCACCTGCCCGCACCGGCGTCCTTGAATTCCAGCACGACCCGTTGCGGACGCTGTGCTTCAGGCAGCGCGGACGTGGCGATATCCAGCGACCAGCGGCCCAGCAGCGGCGAGGACTTCGAGCTTTCAGCCAGCGCAGGCATCGCCTGCAGCAGGGCCACGGACAGCAACGCGGCGGACAACAGCTTCATGCGAGGCTCCGTTCGAGTGAGGAGGGTGCTGCAGGTGCGTTGTGGGGTACCAGCAAAAGCCGATGCTGCGCGCCAACGTCCGGTCGTGCAAGCGCTGGCCGATGTCCCCCCTCCCCTCCGTCTTGTGACGCTGAATAGTTACGTTATAACATTTCACATTCTTCTCACGGAGTGTGTCATGCGTCGTCACCTGCTTGCTGCAGCCATCCTGTTCGTCGTCCACAACGTCCATGCCAGCGACGGCCCCACCCTGCCCACCGTCCGGGTCGAGGCAAGCAAGCCCTCCCGGATCGACAGCATCGTCACCGTCGAGACCCCGCAGGCCCAGAACCGCACCCTCGGCGGCATGCTTGAACATGTCTCCGGCGTGCAGAACAGCGCCTTCGGGCCCAACGCCGGCGCACCGGTCATCCGCAGCCTCAGCGGCAACCGCGTGCAGATCCTGGAGGACGGCCAGTCCATCCTCGGCATGAACGCCTTCAGCGGCGACATCAACATTCCGTTCGATCCGCTGTTCGTGCGCAGCGTCACCGTCAACAAATCCTCCGATACCGTCCGCTATGGCGGCAACGCCATCGGCGGCAGCGTCGACGTCGATTCCGGCCTGATCTCGCGCACGATGGAGGACAAGGACCAGTCGATGGAACTGGTCCTGCGCAAAGGTTTCAACGCGGCCGATGCGCAGGGCTTCCGCATGAACTTCAACAACCAGCGGAATGTGTCGACGAACCTGCAGGTCTCGCGGCAACGCATCTCGTACTACGACATTCCCGGCAACAGCAAGGCCAGCGTCTGCAACACCCGGCTGTTCCCGGCCACCGGTGGTGTCAATTCGGCACTGGCCGACAGCTGCCAGAAGGAAGCGCGCGTCCAGCAGCTCTACAACAAGGCCTCGCAACCCTACATCGACCAGTTCATGACCGAGAATCCCGATTGGGCCGATGGTGATTTTTCCTTCTACACCAACAGTCCGACCTCGGTCTGGCAGCGCCGCACCTACATCAATCCGGTCAATCCGGCCTATGTCGCCGGCACGCCGTCGTACGTACAGAAGCAGATCAACAACGATGTGACCCCCGATTACCACCATCGGCTGGGCAACAGCTACTCACGCAGTTCGCAGGTGGCACTCGGTTCGACCTGGTTCTTCGATCGCGGTTATGTCGGCGTCAGCATCGATGCCAAGGACAGCGAATACGGTGTGCCGGGCTTCTCGATGCAGAACCTGTCCTTCGGCGCGAACCCTGCCGACGGCCTGCCGGTGGGCGTGGTGATCAAGCAGCAGCGCTACGCCCTGGAAGCGTTGCTGCGGGACCCGCTGCCGTACGTCGAACGCGCCGAACTGCGGGTTTCAAAACTGGACAATACCTCGGGCGAGCGCCTGGGCTCGACCAGGGCCAACGACTACGACTTCCAGAGCACCAAGGCCGAACTGCTGCTGGCACATCAACCCGTCGGGCCGCTCAGCGGCGTGCTCGGTCTGAGCCATCAGGCGCGCGACGTCACCGGCAGCGGCACGCTGCGCTACCTGCCTGATGTGGAAACGCGCAGCAACGCCGTATTCCTGAAGGAAACCCTCGACTTCGGCTGGGTTTCCTTCGATGCCGGTGTCCGCCATGAACGCGTGGACCATGACCTGCAGCCCAGCCGCTTCAAGACCTCGCGCAATGCTGCCAACACCACGCTGCAGGACCGCTCCTATCGCCTCAACAGTTACAGCCTGGGTTCGTATGTCGAGCTCGGGCCGCTGTTCGCCGCCAAGGTGCGCTATTCGTCTTCGCAGCGCGCACCGGAGATCAACGAGCTGTATGCCAGCAACGCGCACTATTCGGTGATGACCCAGGAAGAAGGCAACCAGAACCTGCAGCCGGAACGCGCGAAGAACCTGGAGCTGACCGGACTGTTCCACCTTGGCGGCTTCGCGCTGTCAGCCACCGCCTACCGGATGAAGTACGACAACTACCTCTACCAGGGCCACTCCGGCATGCAGATGGCCAACCGCCTGCCCCTGAAGTACTGGAAGCAGACCGACACCACGGTGAAGGGATTCGAGATCGATGCTTCGCAGGCGCTCGACCTTGGCGGCTACGGAACATTGAATCTGTCCGCCTTCGCCGACCTGGTCAGGAACCAGGCCGATCGCCCGGACACGCTGCGCGCGCACAACGACGGCGAGTACCTGCCGAACATGCCCACCAACCGCTATGGCGCCACCCTGCAATGGCAGCGCGACAGCTGGAAGGTGCAACTCTCGAGCACCTATTACGACAAGCAGAAGTACCTGGGCCGCAACGTCAGCGAAGAGATTCCGCTGGATGCATTCAACCTGGTCGATCTGCAGGTCAGCCGCGAACTACCGGTGCGCAATGCCTACATCGCGGGGATGGAGGTGTTCGTCAATGGCAGCAACCTTCTGGATGACGACGCCCGCCCACACAACTCGCCGTTGAAGTACATCGCACCGCTGCCCGGTCGCGGGTTCCAGGTCGGCGTGACCGTAAGGCTTTAAGGGACCGGAAAAGAAAAACGCCTGCAGATCGAGGATCTGCAGGCGCTTCTTTGTATCTGGCGGAGCGAGAGGGATTCGAACCCTCGATAGAGCTTTTGACCCTATACTCCCTTAGCAGGGGAGCCCCTTCAGCCGCTCGGGCATCGCTCCGGGGTTTTCTCCGCGTCTGGTGCGTTGCACCTCAGCGGGGCGTGAATCATAACGTTAATCACGCGCGAAGGTAAAGCCTTATTCCGCAGAATTTTCACCACCGGTGCTGCCGGCTTCGTCACCACGCTGGATGCGCTGGTAGATCTCTTCGCGATGCACAGCGACGTCCTTCGGCGCAGTGATGCCGATACGCACCTGGTTACCCTTGACGCCAAGCACGGTGACGCTCACCGAGTCACCGATCATCAGGGTTTCGCCGACGCGGCGAGTCAGGATCAACATTTTTTTAAGTCTCCATGGAACCGTGTGGAAGGGTATCCCCCACCGGCTTGACGCTCCGTCAAGAAGCGCGCCCACGACAAAGGGAAAAGATTCGCAATGGTACCGTCAGCCGTCCCGCTCCTACAAGGAGGGGGACGGCAGGGGTTCATCACAGGCGGGGGCTGACCCATTCGACGACCGCAGCCAGCGCGGTGGCAAGGGCGGGCCCGTCCTCGCCACCACCCTGGGCGAGGTCCGGGCGTCCGCCGCCCTTGCCCCCGATCTGACCGGCGATATGGGACAACAGTTCCCCGGCCTTGACCTTGCCCATTGCACTGCCGTTCACGCCCGCGACCAGGGCTGCCTTGCCGTCCTGGGCACCGGCCAGCACGATCACCGCGTTGCCCAGCTGCTGCTTCAGGCGGTCCATGGCATCGCGCAGGGCCTTGGCATCGAAGCCTTCCAGGCGGACGGCCAGGACCTTCACGCCGGCGACCTCGACGGCCTGGCCGGACAGATCCGCCGTGGCGCCGGCAGCGACCTTGGCCTTCACGGCCTCCAGCTCGCGCTCCAGCTGCTTCTGGCGCAGGCCCAGCGCACGGATCTTTTCGACCACGTCGGCAGCGCTGCCACCCAGCAGTTCTGCGGCCTCGGCCAGGCGCGCCTCCTCGGCATCCACGTAGTCCAGCGCGCCCTGGCCGGTGACGGCCTCGATACGACGCACGCCGGCCGATACGCCGCCCTCGGAGGTGATCTTGAACAGACCGATGTCACCGGTCCGGTTGACGTGGGTACCACCACACAGCTCGGTGGAGTAGTCACCCATCTTCAGCACGCGCACGTTCTCGCCGTACTTCTCGCCGAACAGGGCCATCGCGCCGAAGTCCAGCGCTTCCTGCATGCCCATGTTGTGCACTTCGGCGGCATTGTTGGCGCGCACCTGCTGGTTGACCTTGCGCTCGATGATCGCCAGTTCCTCGGCGCTGATCGGCTGGAAATGCGAGAAGTCGAAGCGCAGGCGGTCCGGCGCCACCAGCGAGCCCTTCTGCTGCACGTGGGTGCCCAGCACTTCGCGCAGGGCAGCATGCAGCAGGTGGGTGGCCGAGTGGTTGAGGATGGTGGCGCCACGGCGCTCGCCATCGACCTGGCCGGACAGCACATCACCGATCTTCAGGCTGCCCTGGGTCAGCTTGCCGACGTGGCCATGGAACTGGCCCGCGAACTTCTGGGTGTCGCTCACCTGGATCTGCACGCCGGCAGCGGACAAGGTGCCGGTGTCACCGACCTGGCCGCCGGACTCGGCGTAGAACGGGGTCTGGCTGGTCAGCACGATGACCTCGTCACCGGCCTGGGCAGCGTCCACCGGGCGGCCATCCTTGAGGATCGCGACCACGTTGAGGCCATCGGCCTGCAGGCGGTCATAGCCGAGGAAGACGGTGGGCTTGAGCGTGGCGACCAGATCGGCCGACAGCGTCACGCCACCGCCGAACTTGCCGGCCGCACGCGCGGTCTCGCGCTGCGTCTCCATCGCGGCGTTGAAGCCGTCGATGTCCACGGTCAGGTCACGCTCGCGGGCGATGTCCTGGGTCAGGTCAAGCGGGAAACCGTAGGTGTCGTACAGGCGGAACGCGTCCACGCCCGGGATCACGCCATTGCTGACCTTGGCCGCAACGTCGTCGAAGATCTTCATGCCCGAATCGAGGGTTTCGGCGAAACGCTCTTCTTCGGCCTGCAGTGCACGCACGACGGTATCGGCCTGCGCCGGCAGTTCCGGATAGGCCTCGCCCATCTGCTCGACCAGGGTCGGCACCAGCTTGCTGAAGAACGGCTGGCGCACGCCCAGCATCCAGCCATGTCGCAGTGCGCGGCGGATGATCCGGCGCAGCACGTAGCCGCGGCCTTCGTTGGACGGCAGCACGCCATCGACGATCAGGAACGAACAGGCGCGGATGTGGTCGGCGATCACCCGCAGCGACTTGTTTTCCAGATCGGCGGTGCCGGTCAGCTCCGATGCCTTGCGGATCAGCGCCTGGAACAGGTCGATCTCGTAGTTGGTATGCACGTGCTGCAGGATCGCGGCCAGGCGTTCCAGGCCCATGCCGGTATCCACGCACGGCGCCGGCAGCGGCATCAGCGTGCCGTCCTGCTGGCGATCGAACTGCATGAAGACCAGGTTCCAGATCTCGATGAAACGGTCGCCATCTTCGTCCGGCGAGCCCGGCGGGCCACCGGCGATATGGTCACCATGGTCGTAGAAGATCTCGGTGCAGGGACCGCACGGACCGGTATCGGCCATCTGCCAGAAGTTGTCCGAGGCGAACGGCGCACCCTTGTTGTCGCCGATGCGAACGATACGTTCTTCCGGAATGCCGATCATGTCGCGCCACAGCGCGTAGGCCTCGTCGTCGGTCTGGTAGACCGTGACCAGCAGGCGCTCGGCCGGCAGCTTCCAGACCTGGGTCAGCAGCTCCCAGGCCCAGGCGATCGCATCCTTCTTGAAGTAATCGCCGAAGGACCAGTTGCCCAGCATTTCGAAGAAGGTGTGATGGCGGGCGGTGTAGCCCACCTGATCGAGATCGTTGTGCTTGCCACCGGCACGCAGGCAGCGCTGGACGTCGGCCGCGCGCACGTAGCTGCGCTTTTCCGCGCCCAGGAACACGTCCTTGAACTGCACCATGCCGGAGTTGGTGAACAGCAGGGTCGGATCGTTGCCCGGCACCAGCGGCGCCGACGGCACGATGGTGTGGCCTTTGCCCTTGAAGAACTCAAGGAAGTCGCTGCGGATCTGGGATGTCGTGAATTTGGCGGATGCGTTCATGGGGGCTGGCAGTCTGCGGGCCGGGGCCCGTGCCGCCGGCCGCAGTGGCCAGGGTCGAACGGACCGCCGAAACCCCAAAGGGTATCAGGCCCGGCGCCATCAGTCTCAGTCGTCCGGATCGTAACGGGTCGCACGGCGGATGCTGTCGCCATCAAAGCCCCGGCGAGCCAGCAGATCGGCGGCCTTGCGACGCTGCGCCAGGTCCTGCGGGCCAGCCTCACCGAAGCGGCGACGGACCAGATCCCGGGCGTTCTCCGTCCAGTCGCCTTCAAAGGTCTCCATGGCGGCAGCGATCTGCTCGCTGTCCAGTCCATGGGTGCCCAGTTCGGCACGCACATGGATGGGGCCGTAGCCGGTATTGGCGCGCATGCGCACCAGATTTTCGGCAAACCGGGTGTCGTCCTGCCAGCCAGCCTCGGTCAGCTTGTCGACCGCGGCCTGCGCCGCCTCGCCCTCGATACCCCGGGAGGTCAGCTTGCGGGTCAACTCCTTGCGCGAATGCTCACGCCGCACCAGCAACCCCAGGGCACGCTGGACGGGCGTCTGTTCGCGTACGCGGCGCTTGCGGCCGGGTTCCGGGGCGTCGGAATCGTTCATGCTCGCCTTCAATCAAATGCGCCGTCCCTGGCGCGTCCCCCGTCGGGGAAACCGAATCTGCAGGACAGGGCGACGTCACTGACGGCGCCGCCCTGCCCCACAGCAAGCCTTACTCGTCGTCGCCTTCGTCTTCGCCTTCTTCACGGACGGCTTCGGTCGGCTGGAACTTTTCGCGCAGCTCGGCCTCGAGCTTGGCGGCAACCTGCGGGTTGTCGCGCAGATAGCCACGGGCGTTGTCCTTGCCCTGGCCGATGCGCTCTTCACCGTAGCTGTACCAGGCACCGGCCTTCTCGACCAGCTTGGCCTCCACGCCCATATCGATCAGTTCGCCTTCGCGGCTGATGCCTTCGCCGTACAGGATCTCGGTGATGACCTGCTTGAACGGCGGCGCCAGCTTGTTCTTGACGACCTTGATCTTGGTCTGGTTGCCGATGATCTCGTCGCCCTTCTTGATCGCACCGATACGGCGGATGTCCAGGCGCACCGAGGCATAGAACTTCAGCGCGTTGCCGCCGGTGGTCACTTCCGGGCTCTGGCCCGGCATCATCACACCGATCTTCATGCGCAGCTGGTTGATGAACACCACCAGCGTGTTGGAACGCTTGATGTTGCCGGTCAGCTTGCGCAGCGCCTGGCTCATCAGGCGAGCCTGCAGGCCCGGCAGCTGGTCGCCCATCTCGCCTTCGATTTCGGCCTTCGGGGTCAACGCGGCGACCGAGTCGACCACCAGGATGTCCACCGAGCCGGAGCGGACCAGCATGTCGGCGATTTCAAGCGCCTGCTCACCGGTATCCGGCTGCGACAGCAGCAGATCGTCGACGTTGACGCCCAGCTTGCCAGCGTAGATCGGGTCCAGCGCATGCTCGGCATCAATGAAGGCCGCCGTACCACCCAGCTTCTGGCACTCGGCGATGGCCTGCAGGGTCAACGTGGTCTTGCCGGAGGATTCCGGGCCGTAGATTTCCACGACGCGCCCCTTGGGCAGGCCACCAATGCCCAATGCGATATCCAGCATCAGAGAACCGGTCGGAATCGCCTCGACAGGCTCGACCACACGGTCGCCCATGCGCATCACCGAGCCCTTGCCGAACTGCTTTTCAATCTGGCCCAGAGCTGCAGCGAGGGCGCGCTTCTTGTTCTCGTCCATCGGATTGGTCCTTGCAGAGGTCACGTCGTTGGAGGTGCTGTCTTTGGAAGTCTTCTTGGCCATGGGTTCACTTTAAGGCTGGCGTATCGCACAGGCTGAGATTCTGCCCGGCGTTCGGAAAAAAATTATCGGACATCCGTACCAACCTCAGCAGAACCAGAGAATCGCCACAAAAGACCGCGGGAATTACAGGATGAATCGTCAACGGTTTGGTCGCAGCAGCCCGCAGTACAGGCCCTCGATCGAGAAATCCTGGTCAGGAAGCACGTCAATCGGTTTGTAATCGGGATTGCGCGGCAGCAGGCGGATCCGGTCCTTGGCGATTTTCAACAGCTTGACGGTGATCTCGTCATCGATGCGCGCCACCACGATCTGCCCGGAATGGGCGTCGCGGGTGCGGTGCACGCCGATCAGGTCGCCGTCGAAGATGCCTTCATCGATCATTGAATCGCCCTGCACTTTCAGCAGGTAGTCCGGCGCCGGCGAGAAAAACACCCGGTCCAGCACCACGAAATCATCCGAGCCGATGTCGGCGCCGATCGGCAGACCCGCCGCGACCCGACCCAGGATCGGCAGGCGCAGGACGCTGTCGGGCAGCCCCGGCTCGGCGAGCTTTTCCACCGGTGGCGCCTGCACCAGACGAATGCCGCGGGCCTGGCCCGGTACACGGCGGATCGCCCCGGCCTGCTCCAGCGCCTCCAGGTGGTACTGCGCTGCACGCACCCCCTTGAAGCCGAAGGCACGTGCGATTTCAGTCTGCGACGGCGGTGCGCCTTCGCTCTCGATACGCTCGGCGATCAACTGCAGGATCGCCTGCTGGGTGTCGGTCAGGTCCATGGTTAGTAGTATTACTACTAACATCCGGGACTGCAAGTGCCGGGGGCGATTGCGGGAAGCGCGAATACCGCCGGGCATGGCCCGGCGCTACCGGGAATGCGACGTGACGGGTCGGCGGTGGCGGAAGCGAAAGCAGCCGACCAGCGGGCGGCTCTACAGGAATCGCTGCGCGACTCCGCGGTTCCCGGCGGGAATCACCGCGGCAAGCGCACTACGTGTGCTTGCCGCTGCGCCAGATCGAGAACAGGATCCACACCCCGCAGAACCCTGCGCCGATGAAACCGCACACGCCCAGCGCCAGCAGCCAACGGCTGGAAACGCCTCCTACGCTGTGCATCACGATCGAGGAGCCGATGATCAAGGCTGCCGTGACGATCCCCATCACCAGCCGGTTCGCGGCGCGATTGACCTGGTCGCCGAAGCCCTGCAGCGCGCTGGTCTCGACCTTCAGCTGCAGGCGGCCCCGGCGCGCAGCCTGCACCAGCTTGCGCAGATCCCGCGGCAATTCACCGGCAAAGTCGATCATGCCCAGCAGACTGCGGCGGCCACGCTTGAACAGCGCCCGCGGCGCATAGCGCTGCAATACCACCCGCTCCAGGAACGGGCGCGCGGCGCTGGCCATGTCGAAATCCGGGTCCAACTGGCGGCCCATGCCCTCCAGGGTCAGGAAGGCCTTGATCATCAATGCCAGATCCGCCGGCAGGGTCAGGTTGTAGCTGCGCAGCAGCTGGGTGATGTCGCCCAGCATCAGGCCGATGCGCAGGTCCTTCAGCGGCACGCCACGGTACTGGTCGACGAACAGGCTGATGTCGTGCTGCAACCGGTTCTCGTCCACTTCCACGCCGCCCGCCCAGTCCAGCAGCACATCGGCCACGCCCTGCGGGTCCTGTTCCACCAGACCATGCAGCAGCTGCGCGACCTGGAATCGGCGCACCTCCGACAAGGCGCCGACCATGCCGAAATCGATCACGCCGATGCGGCCATCGCGCAGGTAGATGATGTTGCCCGGGTGCGGATCGGCGTGGAAGCTGCCGTCCTCCAGCACCATCTTCAATACGATGTCGGCACCACGCCGGGCCAGTTCACGGCGGTCGAGGCCGGCCGCATCGACGCCGGCCAGATCACGCCCCGCAATGCCGTCGACGAAGTCCTGCACGTTCAGGCTTTCGCAGGTCCATTGCCAGTGCACCGCCGGAATCAGGATGTCGTCCCGCCCTTCGAAGTTGCGCGCGATGCGCTCGGCATTGCGGCACTCCGCGGCGAAATCCAGCTCGCGCCGCAGCGACACGGTGAACTGCTGCACCACCTCGGCGGGCCGGTAGCGGCGCAGGTCCGGCAGGCGGGCTTCAACGATCTCGGCCAGCCGTGCCAGCAACCGCAGGTCGGCTTCAACCACGTCACGGATACCCGGGCGACGCACCTTCAACACCACTTCGCGGCCATCGCGCAGCCGCGCACGGTGGGCCTGGGCCAACGATGCAGCGGCCATCGGGCTTTCATCAAGGAAGGCGAACACCTGCGACGGCGGTGCACCGAGGTCGGCCTCCAGCTGGTCGCGGATCTTCTCGTAGGGCAATGCAGGGACCGCGTTCTGCAGCTCGGAGAGTTCGGCGATCCAGTCCGGCGGCAGCAGGTCGACGCGGGTGGCGAGCACCTGGCCCAGCTTGACGAAGGTCGGCCCAAGCTCCTGCAGGGCGCTGCGCACGCGCACTGGCGCGGTCATCCGCAGCATCTCCTGCCGCTCCTCGTTCCAGTGCAGCAGGCGGCCAGTACGTTCCAGCACCGTGGCCAGGCCGATGCGCCGCACGACGTCGCCGAAGCCGTAGCGGATCAGGACGGCGGCGATTTCCTGCAGCCTACCAAGGTCACGGACGGTGCCCAGCGTCTCCCACATCGTTGCCTACTCCGGTTGATTGCCGGAGCAGCATGTCACAGCTGGGCGTCGATACCGTGCAACGCCGCTGCTACGGTCTGCCGGCGGATGGCTTCGCGGTCACCGTCGAACTGGAACAGCTCGGCACGCGCATAGCCGCCGCGGCGCTTCCAGCCGATCCAGACACTGCCGACCGGCTTGTCCGTGCTGCCACCGCCCGGACCTGCGATGCCGGTGACCGCCACCGCGATGCCGGCGCCGGAATTGACCAGCGCCCCGGACACCATCTCCAGCACGGCTTCGCGGCTGACGGCACCGAACTGTTCCAGCGTCTGCGCGCGCACGCCGAGCAGGCGCTGCTTGGCTTCGTAGCTGTAAACCACCATGCCGCAATCGAAGAACGCCGAGGAACCGGCGATGTCGGTCATGCACTTGGCGATCCAGCCACCGCTGCAGCTTTCAGCAGTCACCAGTTGCAGCGAAGCCTGCTGCAGGCGCTGGCCCAGCGCAGCGGCCTGGGCGTTGAGTTCGGCGTCGGTCGGGAAGGCCATCGGGGTAGCTGAAAGGTGAAGAACCTGCACGTTGTACCGCAGATCGCAAGGTGGTGTCGCGGCACGGGCCCGCGGGAGCTGCCGGCCAGCGGCCGGCACTACCTCACCATTCGGGCAGCTTTTCCGGCAGCAGGGCCCGGATCGGCTCGCCATCGGCGCTGGCCGCCAGCTTCTCGGCCTCGGCGATGGGAAGATCGACTTGCAACAGCCAGCCTTCTTCATCGACCTGTTCACTGCGGACCACTTCCAGCTGGTGCAGGCGCGCGCGCAGGCGGCCGGCACTGGGCGGCAGGCGCAGCTCGCCGGTGACGTGCTGCAGACCCAACCGCTTGCCGAGCACGGCCTGCAACAGCTCGATGCCCTGCCCGTCGCGTGCGGAAATCCACACCCGCTCACGCCGCGATTCATCCGGCACGCCGTCCTGGCCGTCGTGGCGCACGTCGGCACCCTCGATGCGGTCGATCTTGTTGAACACCAGCAACTGCGGCAGGTCGCCGGCACCGACGGCGGTCAGCACTTCGTCGACCTGGGCGATGCGCTCCTCGCGGTGCGGATCGGCGGCATCGACAAGGTGCAGCAGGAAATCCGCTTCCCGCGCTTCGGACAGGGTCGAGCGGAAGGCCGCCACCAGGTCATGCGGCAGGTCGCGTACGAAACCTACCGTATCGGCCAGCACCACGTTGCCACCGGGCACGGCAATCCGGCGCACGGTCGGATCCAGGGTGGCGAACAGCTGGTCAGCCGCATAGGCCTCGGCGCCGGTCATCGCATTGAACAAGGTCGATTTGCCGGCATTGGTGTAGCCCACCAGGGCGACCCGCGGCAATTCGCTGCGCACCCGCGCACGACGCATCTGGGTGCGCTGCACTTCGACTTTTTCCAGCCGCTTCTGCAGCTGTTCAACCCGCTTCTGCAGCAGGCGACGATCGGTTTCCAGCTGGGTTTCACCCGGGCCGCGCAGACCGATCGAACCACCACGCTGGCGCTCCAGATGGGTCCAGCCACGCACCAGGCGGGTTGCCATATGGCGCAGCTGGGCCAGCTCGACCTGCAGCTTGCCTTCATGGCTGCGCGCACGCTGGGCAAAGATGTCCAGGATCAGACCGGTACGGTCGATCACCCGGCGCTCCAGGAAACGTTCCAGATTGCGTTCCTGACCCGGGCTCAACGCGTGATTGACCAGGATAAGATCTGCGCCGGTTGCTTCGGCGGCGGCCTTGATCTCATCCAGCTTGCCGCTGCCGAGCAGGGTCGATGGATTGGGGCGATCCAGGCGCGCGGTGATGGTCACCGCGATGCTGGCCCCAGCCGAGCGGGCCAGATCACCGAATTCTTCCAGCACATCGTCTTCCAGCTTGCCGAAATGCGGCTGGATCAACAGGGCGTGTTCGCCCTTTTTCGAGCGGTCAAACATTCACCGCTCCAACATCATTCGTCTGCTTCATCACCCGCCTGACCATCCTCACCTGATTGCACGTACCCACCACCCGGGCCGACCTTGACGTTGCGCGCCGGCACCACGGTGGAAATGGCGTGCTTGTAGACCATCTGACTGACGGTGTTGCGCAGCAGGACCACGAACTGATCGAACGATTCGATCGTGCCCTGCAGCTTGATGCCGTTGACCAGGTACACCGAAACCGGCACGCGTTCGCGCCGCAGTGCATTCAAGAAAGGATCCTGCAGCGATTGCCCCTTGGACATTGCACACTCCTGATTATTGTTCTTATTGGTAGCCGGCGGTCGCCGCGGCCCCCGAGCCGCTTGCCGGCCCATGATGGTACACGGCCAGCGTCGGTTCAGCGTGCAACGAAGGTCGACACCGCGCCTGCCAGGCGCTCCCCATCCATATGGGGGTCGAACCAGCGTGCATCAAGCTCGCCGCGCAGCCAGGTCAGCTGGCGCTTGGCCAGTTGCCGGGTGGCGAAAATGGACTTGTCACGGAAGCGAGCCTGGTCCCCCTCGCCGTCCAGGTACTCCCAGGCCTGGCGATACCCCACCGCGCGGACGGCGGGGAGGTCCAGCGGCGCGGCGACCGCCTGCATGTCCGGCAACGCACGCAGGGCGCGCACTTCGTCGAGAAAGCCCTGGGCGAGCATGGCGTCGAAGCGGGCCTCGATGCGCTGGTGCAGCACCGCGCGGTCGCGCGGCGCCAGAATCAGCTTCAATGTACGCACCGGCAACGGGGCGACGCCGGGGCGGCGCTGCCATTCACTGATCGGCGTGCCGGTCAGGCGGTAGACCTCCAGCGCCCGCTGGATGCGTTGCGGGTCGGTGGCATGGATGCGCACGGCGGCGGCGGGATCGACGGTGGCCAGTTCGGCGTGCAGGGCCGCCCAGCCACGCTCGGCGGCCTCGGCGCTCAACGCGTCGCGCATCGCCGGATCGGCCTCCGGCATCGGCGACAACCCCTGCAGCAGCGCACGGAAGTACAGGCCGGTGCCGCCGGCCAGGATCGGCGTCTTGCCCCGGGCAACGATGTCGGCCACCACGCGGCCGGCGTCGGCAGCGAACTCGGCGGCCGAATAGGTCTGCCAGGGATCGCGCAGGTCCAGCAGGTGGTGCGGCGCCTGCGCACGTTCGCCGGCATCAGGCTTGGCCGAACCGATATCCAGCCCGCGATAGACCAGCGCCGAATCGACGCTGACGATTTCGCCATCCAGCCGCTGCGCCAGCGCGATCGCGGTGGCGGTCTTGCCGCTGGCGGTCGGCCCCATCACGGCGATCGCCAGCGGCCGCTGATCGACGGCCATCAGTCTTCGTCCGGCCAGCGGAGGCTCGGTTTGGCATCCACCCGGACAGCAGGCACCGCGTCGACCGCCTGCCAGACCTTCAACGCATCGACCGTCGCTGCCACATCGTGCACGCGCACGATACGGGCACCGCGCTGCACGGCGATGAGGTGTGCGGCCACCGACGCAGCGACCCGCTCTGCCGGTGACTCGCGCCCGGTCAGCTCGCCCAGGCTGCGTTTGCGCGACAGACCCGCCAGCATCGGCACACCCAGCTCGAGAAAACGCTCGGAACGGGCCAACAGGGTGATGTTGTGCGCAGTGGTCTTGCCGAAGCCGAAGCCGAGGTCGATCAGCAGATTCTTCTTGGCGATGCCGGCCATCTCGGCGGCGAACAGGCGCTGCACCAGGAAGCCATGGACCTCGGTGACGACATCGTTGTACTGCGGGTCGGCCTGCATGTGGCCCGGCTCGCCCTGCATGTGCATCAGCACCACCGGCACGCCAGTGTCTGCCGCGGCCTGTAGCGCACCGTCCTGGCGCAGGCCGAAGATGTCATTGATCATCCCAGCGCCTGCAGCCACTGCGGCACGCATCACCTCCGGCTTGAAGGTGTCGATGCTGATCGGCACCGATGTGCGTGCCGCCAGCTGCTCGATGACCGGCACGACCCGACGCAGCTCTTCGTCGATCGACACCGGCGCCGCGCCCGGGCGGGTGGATTCGCCGCCGATGTCGAGCAGGTCGGCGCCCTCCTGCACCAGCTTCAGGCCATGCGCGACTGCTGCTTCGGTAGTGTCATGGGCACCGCCGTCGGAGAACGAATCGGGGGTGACGTTGACGATCCCCATGACCCGGGCACGGTCCAGGCGCAGGATGCGGCCGGCGCAATCGAGCTGGGGAGAGATATCGAACATGGCAGATCCTGCGGGCAACGAAGGGTAGTTTACGGCGGCAGGGCGGCGCCCTGCACCCGCAGAGGCCAGGTCTGGAGCAACAGCAATAGCGGGTTTTCGTGGGATGGCGGGGTGGGTCCGGTTGCGGGGGACGCCGTGAATCCCCAGACCTGCCCAGCCGCTGGCGGCTGTGCGTTCGGGCGCTTGCGAAGCAGTGCTTCGCAAGCAAAGCGCCCTCACCCATGGAGGCTTGGCCGCGGCATCCATGCCGCGGACACCCCCGCAATCGGACCCACCCCGCCTTCGACAGTTTCCCGGTGCCCGGTAAATCCACGCCATGCGTGGATGAATCTCCATTGGAATCGAATATCTCGACAATTGAACGAAGAGCATCCACGCATGGCGTGGATCTACGTGTCGACCAAGGTCGACACCTACCAACAGCAGCCCAACAGCAGCGGGGAATCGTCGAAGGCGGGGCGGTGTCGGATTGCGGGGTGTCCGCGGCATGGATGCCGCGGCCAAGCCCCCATGGACGGGTTTACGGCGTCCCCGCAATCCGACACCGCCCCGCCATCCCCAGGAAGCCCAGCTCTTGCCGTTGCTTCGGCGGTAGCTGTGGCCTCTGCGGGTGCAGGGCGCAGCCCTGCCGCAACACCCTACGTGCGCCGACGCTTCCGGTCCACGTACAGCGTCTTGATGATGCTCAGCAGGATGCCCACCGCGATACCCACGCCACAGCCCAGCAGCAGATTGTCCACGGTCAGGCCGACGGCGACGCCGACCACGGTGGCGATCACCATCTCGGCAGTGTGGGAAATCGGTTCAGGCTTGGGGGCGGACATGCGGACTCCAGCGGACGGTCGGGATCGGATGGGCCGGGGCCCGGAAACAACAAGGCCGGGTTGCCCCGGCCTCATCTTGCATTGCGTACGGCAGGCCGTCAGATCGATTCGGCCGGACCGGCGATCGGCGGCAGCGGACGGGCGTCACCACCCTTGTCATTGCCACCATCGTCCTTGCTCGACTTGGTCCACCCCATCGGCGGCGGCGGATCGCGGCCTTCCATGATGGCGTCGATCTGCGGCGCGTCGATGGTTTCGTACTGCAGCAGCAGCTGGGTCATCGCATGCAGCTTGTCGACGTTGGCGGTCAGCAGCTCGGTGGTCCGGGCATAGGCCTTGTCCAGGATGCTGCGCACTTCCTCATCGATGCGGCGCGCCGTGTCGTTGGACACGCTCTTGTGCTGGGTGACCGAACGGCCGAGGAACACTTCATCGTCCTCTTCACCGTAGGCGATCGGTCCCAGGGTCTCCGACAGGCCCCACTTGGTGACCATGTTGCGGGCCATCTTGGTGGCACGCTCGATGTCGTTGGACGCACCGGTGGTGACCTTGTCCGGCCCGAAGATCAGTTCTTCGGCGACGCGACCGCCATACAGCGAGCACAGCTGCGAGTTGATCGCCACGCGGTTGATCGAGTACTTGTCGCCTTCCGGCAGGTACATGGTCACACCCAGCGCACGGCCGCGCGGAATGATGGTGACCTTGTAGACCGGATCGTGCTCGGGCACCAGGCGACCGACGATGGCGTGACCGGCTTCGTGATAAGCGGTGAGGGTCTTCTCTTCCTCGCTCATGGCCATCGAGCGGCGCTCGGCACCCATCAGGATCTTGTCGCGGGCACGGTCGAAGTGGTCCATGCGGACCTCCTTCTCATTGCCACGGGCGGCGAACAGGGCGGCCTCGTTGCAGAGGTTGGCCAGGTCGGCACCGGAGAAGCCCGGCGTACCACGCGCGATCACCATCGGCACGACGTCGTCGGCCAGCGGCAGCTTGCGCATGTGCACCTTGAGGATGTGCTCGCGGCCCTTCACGTCCGGCAGACCGACCACCACCTGGCGGTCGAAGCGGCCCGGACGCAGCAGCGCCGGGTCCAGCACGTCCGGACGGTTGGTCGCGGCGATCACGATCACGCCTTCGCCGCCTTCGAAACCATCCATCTCGACCAGCAGCTGGTTCAGGGTCTGCTCGCGCTCGTCATGACCGCCGCCCAGGCCGGCACCACGGTGGCGACCGACGGCGTCGATTTCATCGATGAAGATGATGCACGGCGCGTGCTTCTTGGCCTGCTCGAACATGTCGCGCACACGGCTGGCACCGACGCCGACGAACATTTCCACGAAGTCCGAACCGGAAATCGAGAAGAACGGCACCTTGGCTTCGCCCGCGATGGCCTTGGCCAGCAGCGTCTTGCCGGTACCCGGCGGGCCAACCATCAGCACGCCGCGCGGAATCTTGCCGCCGAGCTTGGTGAACTTGGACGGGTCACGCAGGAAGTCGACCAGTTCGCCGACTTCTTCCTTGGCCTCGTCGCAGCCGGCAACGTCGGCGAAGGTGACCTTGATCTGGTCTTCGCCCTGCAGCTTGGCGCGCGACTTGCCGAAGGACATCGCGCCCTTGGCACCGCCGCCACCGCCCTGCATCTGCCGCATGATGAACAACCAGAAGCCGATGATCAGGATGACCGGCAGGAAATTCATCAGGATCGCGCCGAGGGAGATGCCGCTGGACGGCTCTTCCTGCACGATCTCGACGTTCTTGGTGCGCAGCACGTTGATCAGGTCGCGATCGAACGGCGCGGTGATGGTGGACGACTGTCCACCACGGGTGGTGTAGGTGATCTGGCTGGTACCGCCGCGCGTATCGCCGCCGAAGGCGACCTTCTGCACGTTGCCGGTGTCCACCTGGTCCAGGAACTGCGAGTACGAAGCGCCCTGCGCCCCGGCCCCCGAGGTCTTGGGCGAGAAGCTCTGGAAGACCACCATCAGCACGACGGCGACGACCACCCATAGCAGGAGGTTCTTGGTCAAGTCGTTCATCCTCATTGGCTCCGGTGTTCCTCTCAGTGCTGGCGTTGCGTTGGGGTCGAACTTACGGGGTCGAGCTTACTTCATGTGGGTGCGTTTTCCCTGACCCAAGGCATACACCTCGGGAGAGCGCTTGCGCGAGGCTTCCGGCTTGCGGATGGAGACCTTGTCGTACCGGCGGCGCATGTCGCGCACATAGTCGTCAAAGCCTTCACCCTGGAACAGCTTGATCAGGAATGCCCCACCGGTCTTGAGGTGGTTGTCGGCAAAATCCAGCGCCAGCTCCGCCAGGTGCATCATCCGCGGCTGGTCGACCGCGCCCACACCACTCTTATTGGGGGCCATGTCCGACAGCACAAGGTCTACCGGCTGATCCCCGAGCATGGCTTCAAACTCCGATAGGACGGTTTCTTCCCTGAAGTCACCATGAAGGAACTCCACGCCGGCCAGTGGCGGCATGTCCAGAATGTCCAGGGCCAGCACGCGGCCAGTGTCGCCAATCTGTCTCCGAACCTGCTGAGACCAGCCGCCCGGGGCCGCGCCGAGGTCGACCACCACCATGTGCGGCTTCAGCAACCGGTCACGTTCGAGCAGTTCTTCGAGCTTGTAGGCCGCACGGGAGCGCATGCCTTCGGCCTGGGCCTTCTTCACGAAGGGATCGGAGAAATGTTCCTTGAGCCAGCGCTGGCTGCTTTTGCTGCGGGTAGCCATTGGAAATAGGGGCTGATGGGGTCGCCATGATACCCTGATCGTCCCATTCAACCGTGTTTTCTGCATGCCCACTGCCTTGACCCCTTCCCAGACCCGTTTCCTGCGCGGCCAAGCCCACGACCTGAAGGCCCTGCTGCAGACCGGCGGCAAGGGCGTCACGCCGGCCTTCCTGACCGAGCTGAACGAAGTGCTGGAGCGCCACGAACTGGTCAAGGTGAAGGTTGCCGCCGAAGACCGTGACGCCCGCGACGTGATGATCGGCGAGATCGTGCAGGCCACCGACAGTGCGCTGGTGCAGCGTATCGGCCATGTGGCCGTGCTGTATCGCCCGAGCAAGGAACACCGCCAGATCGTGCTGCCGCGCGGCTGATCGGTCCCTGCCATGCAGCTGAACCACGAACTGCCCGACTACGCCTACAGCCTGCGCGCCGCGGACGGTCGCTCGGCGCGGGTGAATGATCGCGTTCTGGGCAACAGCTTCTTCCTGACCCCTGATCAACTGGTCGAGCAGTGGCCGGTCACCGACGTCGCGGCGCTGCAGGTGGCTGACCTGGAGCCGATCCTGGCACTGAAGCCGGCGTTGATACTGCTCGGCACCGGCGAGCGTCAGGCGTTTCCGCCGGCGGTTGTGATGGCCGCCTGCCTGTCGCGCGGTATCGGCCTGGAAGTGATGAACAATCCGGCCGCCGCGCGCACCTTCAACATCCTTGCCGGCGAAGGCCGCAAGGTGGCGGCTGCCTTCATTCTGGAAGGCTGAGGCCTGAAGCCGCCGGGCATGGCCCGGCGCTACCGCCCCTGGACCACACGTTGCGTGTAGCGCCCGAGATCATGCTCGGGCGGCGTCGTATCGCAGCAAAGAGCGGCCGAGCATGGCTCGGCGCTACAGGTGAGTTACGCCGGGCATGGCCCGGCGCTACCCGTATCTGCCCGCGCTAGCGCGCCGGCAGATACTGCTGCGGGTCGACCGGCTTGCCGTTGTAGCGGATCTCGAAGTGCAGCATGTCCCGGTTGGCGCCGGTACGGCCCATCTCGGCGATCTGCTCGCCGGCCTTCACGCTCTGCCCTTCATTGACCAGGCGCTTGCGGTTGTGGCCATAGGCCGACAGCCACTGGTCGCTGTGCTTGATGATGATCAGCTCGCCATAGCCGACCAGGCCGGCGCCGGAATACACCACCACGCCGTTGGCCGTGGCCTTCACCGGCGCGCCGCTGGTGCCGGCGATGTCCACACCCTGCTTGGTCGCGTCGCCGGCCACGTAGCGGCCCACGACTGCGCCATCGGCCGGCCAGCGCCAGGCGATGTTGCTCTTGACCGGACCGGCCGGACCCGGCGTCGGCGCGGTACTGCCGCCGGACGTGCTGCCACCCGGACGCGGTGCGGTCACCACGGTGGTCGGCGCACGGCCGCCGCCGGAGCCGGCCGGATACAGGCGGATCACCTGCCCCGGGTAAATGGTCGACGGATTGTCCAGGTTGTTCCAGGCGATCAGGTCTGCCGGCGTGATGTCATGGATGCGGGCCAGTGCATAGATGGTGTCGCCCTTGCGCACGACCACCGTCTGCCCCGGCTTGGGCACCGATGTCTTCGGCGTGCTGACGCCACTGCCGCCGCTGCCACTGGGCCGGACCACGGTGGCGGTGCCACAGGCGGCCAGGGTGGATACCAGCAACGCCAGTGCGCCGATGCGCACTCCCTTGCTCAGACGATCTGCACTCATGCGAACTTCGACCTCCATACAAGCCAGGCGATCAGCACCACCACCAACGCGGTGGCGATCCAGCCCAGCGGTTCAATCCATCGGCGCAGCACTGCTTCGGCGCGCGCACCACCGATACGGATGACCGCGGCCAGCACGAACACGCGCTTGCCACGACCGATCAACATGCTCAACAGGTACTGCGGCATCGGCACGCCGACGATACCCGATGCCCACGTGAAGACCTTCATCGGAATCGGCATGAAGCCGCCGAGCACCAGGAAGGTGAACACCGCCCAGGGCGACTCCACCATCTTGGCCTGCACGGTAGCGATGCCCTGCTCGATCGCCGGCAGCATGCCCAGCGCCTCGAACACCGGCTTGACTGCCTCGAACGCGTAGTGGCCCAGCGCGTAACCGATCACCGCGCCGACCATCGAGCCGGCCAGGCTGAGGGTGGCGAACCACCAGCCGCGCTTGGGCTGGGCCACGCACATCGGCGCCAGCATCACTTCCGGCATCACCGGGAAGATGATGGCTTCGAAAAAGCTCAGCACCATCAGGTAGGTCGGCGCACGCTCATGCGCGGCCCACTTCATCGCCCGCTCGTACAGCGGCCCGAAAATCTTCATGCAACCCTGCTCCGTGGATTCAATCGAGCATGCCAGACAGCAGCGGTACGAAGGTGACCGGCGCCAGCACGCGTTGTTCGATGCTGCCGTCGTCCTTGCGGTCGAGCTGCACCAGCGACTGTGCGCCTGCGCCACCGACCGGGGCGACCAGGCGGCCCCCTTCGGCCAACTGCTCGACCAGGGCATCGACCAGCGCTGGTGCGGCGGCGGTGACCACGATGGCATCGAACGGGCCATGCTCGGCCCAGCCAACGCGGCCGTCGTCGTGCTTGGTGCGGATGTTCATGCCCAGCGCACGGAAACGCTTGCGCGCCTGCCGCAGCAGATCGCCGATGCGCTCGACGGTATAGACCTCCAGCCCCAGCGCGCCAAGCACCGCCGCCTGGTAGCCCGAGCCGGTGCCTACTTCGAGCACCTTTTTCGGCGCCACCTGCAGCACGGCCTCGGTCATCCGCGCCACCACCCACGGCTGCGAAATGGTCTGGCCGTGGCCGATCGGCAGCGCGGTATCTTCATACGCGCGCGAGGCCAGGGCCTCGTCGATGAACAGATGACGTGGCACCACCCGGATCGCGTTCAGCGTCGACTCGTCGACGATGCCAGCTTCGCGCAGGCGGTCGACCAGGCGGTCGCGCACGCGCTGCGAGGTCATGCCGATGCCGACCGCTTCCGGCTGCAGGCGCAGGCGTGGGCTCATGCCGGCTGGTCCAGCGCGGCGGTAAGGCCGCCGACCCAGCTGGCGACCTTTTCCAGCGCCTGGTAGCGGGTCAGGTCGACCTGGATCGGGGTGATCGAAATGTGGCCGGTGCGCACCGCATGGAAATCGGTACCGGGGCCTGAGTCCTGCTCGCGGCCGGCCGGACCGATCCAGTACACCTCGTTGCCGCGCGGATCCTTCTGCGCGATGCAGCCTTCGGCGCGATGGCGGTTGCCCAGGCGGGTGACTTCGAAGCCCTTGACCTCGCTCCACGGCAGGTCCGGCACATTGACGTTGAGAATGGTGTCGGCCGGCAGCGGATCGGCCTTCAGCCGGGCAACGATCTCCACCGCGGCACGCGCCGCCGTCTCGAAATGCTTCGGATCGTGGTTGCGGGTCACCAAGGACACCGCGACTGCGGGCAGGCCGAGGAAACGACCTTCCATCGCCGCCGAGACGGTGCCGGAATAGATCACGTCATCGCCGAGATTGGCGGCATTGTTGATACCGGACACGACAATGTCAGGCTCGAACTCCAGCAGGCCGGTCAGCGCAAGGTGCACGCAGTCGGTGGGCGTGCCGGCCACCGACACGGTGTAGTGGTCGATGCGCTTGAGCCGGATCGGCAGATCCAGGGTCAGCGAATTGCTGGCGCCGGAGCGATCACGGTCCGGTGCGACCACCGTGACTTCATGCCCGGCCTCGCGCAGCACGGAAGCAAGCATGCGGATGCCTGCCGCGTCGACCCCGTCATCATTGCTGACCAGGATGCGCATCTTCGATTTAACCGCTTGATTTTCCAAGAATTCGATCCCGTCACCTTGCAGCGTGGGCGAAGCCGACCCGTCTCCTCCAGGGAGGCGGCAGCTCCGCAAGTGCGCCGACTATTGTGCCGCAAGCGGGCGCTGGGTCCTACCCTGTCTGCGGTCACGGCCGACATCAAACGGTCATAGGCAGACCTGCGCAGCCGGTTTAACCTGTGCGCATGTCGCACCCTGAAGACGAAGATCCGGCTGCATTGTTCCGTGCAGCCATCGGCGAAGTGACGCCGCTGCGCAAGGAAGTGGAGCCCGCGCCTGCCGCGCCGCGCCCCAAGCCGCGCGCGCGCATGGCCGAGCGCGACGACGCCGAAGCTGCCGGAGAGTTCGCCCGGCTGCTGCGCGACAACGCGCCGCTGGAAGCGGGCGACGTCGCCAGCTACCGGCGCGACAACCTGCCACCACGCCTGTTCCAGCGCTTGAAGCGCGGGCAGTACTCGGTACAGGACGAGCTGGACCTGCATGGCGCCACTGCCGCGCAGGCCGAGGCGATGCTGCGCCAGTTCCTGCTGGAGGCGCACGCCCACGAGTACGGCTGCGTACGCATCATCCACGGCAAGGGCCTGCAGTCCGATGGCAGTGCGCCCGTGTTGAAGAACCTGGTGGACCGACTGTTGCGCCTGCGCAACGACGTGTTGGCGTTCCATTCGGCCCCGACCGGGCAAGGCGGGACCGGCGCAGTGCTGGTGCTGCTGGCGCGGCGCTGACGTTTTGCCGGTGGGATTCATCCACGCATGGCGTGGATCTACTAACGACTCATCCACGCATGGCGTGGATCTACTGGCGATTCATCCACGCATGGCGTGGATCTACTGGCGGCCCGTCCACGCATGGCGTGGATCTACTGACGGCCCGTCCACGCATGGCGTGGATCTACTGACGGCCCAGCCACGCATGGCGTGGATCTACTGGCGATTCATCCACGCATGGCGTGGATCTACTGCGGAGAGCGGAGGAAAGTAGATCCACGCCATGCGTGGATGCTCTTCGCCTCCGCCACCATTTCCGTCAGGCCTGCGAAGCGTCTTCGACCGGCCCGAGCTCGTGCAGGACGGCCGTGGCATAGCAGCCCGGCGGCAGTGCGAAGGACAGCTCCAGCACGTCGGCGGCCAGCCACTGGTGCTGCAACAGCGCCGGACGCAGCCGCAGCGCGCGCCGCTCCTGCTTCAGCCGCGCCTCTTCCAAACCGACACGCAGCGCCTTGGATTCGTCATCGTCCAGCGCCGCCAGTTCCAGTTCGCGGGCCGCGTCAGTGCTGCGCAGCTCACCCTCGCCCCACAGCGGCGCGCTGGGGTGGATGTCGAAGCGCGCCAGGCGTTCGGCCAGCACGTCGCTGTACGGCTCGGGACCGAACACGCTGCGGCTGCCATCCAGCATCCACACTTCACCCTGCAGCGGCTGGTCCCAGCTGCCCTGCTCCACGCGCGCGGCCAGCACCCGGTTGAACAGCGCCGAACGGGCGGCCGACAACAGCAGCGACCGCTGGTCCTTGCGCATGCGCCGGCCGCCAAACATCGCCAGCGCCGCAGGAACATTGCCGCCATCACGACCAAAGCGCTGCTCGCCGAACCAGTTCGGCAGGCCGCGCGTGGCGATCTGCTGCAGGCGCTCGTCGATTGCCGCCGCATCTCCCTGCACATCGCGCAGCACCAGCTTGAAGCGGTTGCCGGCCAGCGCGCCGCGCTGCAGCTTGCGGTTGTGCCAGGTGGACTCGATCACTTCGATCTCGTCACTGGCCAGTTCGGCCAGGTCCGGCGCGACGCGCTTGGGCAGGTGCACGCTGAAACGCTGGGTAGTGACCGCGTTGCGATCCTTCATGCCGGCATAGCTGACCGCCATTTCCGGCAGGCCCGCCCACTTGGCCAGCACCTTGGCCACATGCACCGTGTTCGCGCCACGCTTGCGGATATGCAGCAGCAGGTGCTCGCCTTCCCCCGTCGCCTCGAAAGCCGGCAGTTCATCGACCTGGAAATCTTCCGGCGTGGTGCGGATACGCGCCTGCAGCAGCGGCGCGCCGAACGCGAGCGGCAACGGAATCATGCCGCCACCAGCAGAACGACGGCCTGCGCGGCGATGCCTTCGCCCCGCCCGGTGAAGCCCAGCTTCTCGGACGTGGTGGCCTTGACGCTGACCGCATCCAACGGCAGCTGCAGCAGTTCACCGATGCGCTCGCGCATCGCCAGCGCATGCGGGCCGACCTTGGGCCGCTCGCAGATCACGGTGATGTCGGTGTTGCCGACACGCCAGCCGCGCTCGCGCAGCAGGCTGTCGCAGTGGCGCACGAACGCGCTGCTGTCCGCGCCCTTCCAGCGGTCATCGCTGGGCGGGAAGTGCTGGCCGATGTCACCCAGCGCGATCGCGCCGAGCATCGCGTCGCACAACGCGTGCAGGATCACGTCGCCGTCGCTGTGCGCAAGCACGCCGCAGCTGTGCGGCACCGCAACGCCGCCGAGCATGATGTGGTCGCCTTCACCGAAGGCATGGACGTCGTAGCCCTGACCGATACGGACGGGCGGGAACGGGGAGGTGCTCATGGATGCAGCCCTTGCAGCAGGGCCGCGCGGGCGATCAGCCGGCGCGGCGGGAGAGTACGAATTCGAAACGATCGAGATCGGCCGGGGTGGTGACCTTGAAGTTGTCCTCGCTGCCTTCCACCAGCAGCGGGCGCTGGCCCTGGCGCTCCATGGCCATGGCGTCGTCGGTGACGTCGACACCGGCAGCAGCCGCTTCGGACAAGGCGCGGATCAGCTGGTGACGGCGGAACAGCTGCGGCGTCAGTGCACGCCACAGGCGCTCACGCGGCTCGGTGCCATCGATGCCGCCATCGTCGCCAGCACGCTTGAGCGTGTCGCGCACGGGGGCGGCGAGGATGGCGCCGACCGGGTCGGTACGCCCCACTTCCAGCAGGCGGCCAAGATCGGCCTGCGACAGGTTCGGACGCGCCGCGTCGTGCACCAGCACGAATTCGTCGGCACGCACGCTGTCCGGCAGGGCCTGCAGCCCCGCCAGCACCGAGGCGGCGCGGGTGGCGCCACCGGTGCAGGTCAGCACCGGCTTGCCGGCCCACTCGGTCCAGCCCGGCCAGTCGGCATCGTCCGCGCCGATCACCACCATCGCCCCGGCCACGGCCGGGTGCGCCAGCAAGGCGTCCAGAGTGTGGGCGAGCAGGGTCTGCCCGCCGGCCTGCAGGTACTGCTTGGGCAACGGCGCACCAAAACGCGTGCCGCGCCCTGCGGCCGGAACCACCACCCAGATCGCCGCGCTCATGGCACGTCCGCCGGATGGTCACCTGCCTGCGCCGTGACCGGCGCAGGCTGCACCGGATGCACGGGTGCATCTTCCACGACGCGATAGAACTTCTCGCCGGGCTTGATCATGCCCAGCTCGCTGCGCGCGCGTTCTTCGATGGCGGACTGGCCTTCCTTGAGGTCCTTCACTTCGGCAGCAAGCGCATCGTTGCGCTGCCGCAGACCGTCATTGTCCCGCTCCTGGCTGGCGACCTGGGCTTCGAGCATCATCACTTCACCCGAATTGCCCGGGCCGAACCAGAAACGGTACTGCAGCCATGCCAGCAGCAGGGCCAGCAACAGCAGCAGCCAGCGCCAGTCGCGCATCGGCTCAGCGCTTCAGCGACACGAACGCGTCACGACCCGCGTAACGCGCGCCGGCACCGAGAGCTTCCTCGATGCGCAGCAGCTGGTTGTACTTGGCCACGCGATCGCTGCGGCACAGCGAGCCGGTCTTGATCTGGGTGGCGGTGGTGGCCACCGAGATATCGGCGATGGTGGTGTCTTCGGTTTCACCCGAACGGTGCGATACCACGGCGGCGTAACCGGCACGGTCGGCCATGGCGATCGCTTCCAGGGTTTCGCTGAGGGTGCCGATCTGGTTGACCTTGATCAGGATCGCGTTGGCGGTGCCCGAATCGATGCCTTCCTGGAAGATCTTCGGATTGGTGACGAACAGATCGTCGCCGACCAGCTGCACCTTCTTGCCGATGCGATCGGTCAGCAGCTTCCAGCCCGCCCAGTCGTTCTCGGCCAGGCCGTCTTCGATGGTGATGATCGGGTACTGCGCGGCCCAGTCGGCGAGGAAGTCGACGAACTGCTCGGAGGTCAGGCGCTTGTTCTCACCGACCAGGTTGTACTTGCCGTTCTCGAAGAACTCGCTGGAGGCCACGTCCAGGCCCAGCAGCACGTCTTCACCGGCGGTGTAGCCGGCCTTGCCGATGGCTTCGAGGATGGTGTCCAGTGCTTCGACGTTGCTGCGGAAATCCGGCGCGAAGCCGCCTTCGTCGCCCACCGCCGTGCTCAGGCCGTGGCCCTTCAGCACCGACTTCAGCGAATGGAAGATTTCGGTGCCGGCACGCAGCGCTTCGGAGAACGAGGTGAAGCCGACCGGCAGCACCATGAACTCCTGGAAATCGACGTTGTTGTCGGCGTGCGCGCCGCCGTTGATGATGTTCATCATCGGCACCGGCAGCGACGGGGTCGCGCCGGTCTTGCCGGCCAGGTACTGCCACAGTGCCTGCTTGCTGGAGGCAGCAGCGGCGTGTGCGGCGGCCATGGAAACACCCAGCAGTGCGTTGGCGCCCAGGCGGCCCTTGTTCTCGGTGCCATCCAGATCGATCAGGCGACGGTCCAGGCCGGCCTGGTCGTTGGCCTCGAAGCCCTTCAGTGCGTTGGCGATGGCGCCGTTGACGTTGTCGACGGCCTTGCGCACGCCCTTGCCAAGGTAACGGGTCTTGTCGCCGTCACGCAGCTCCACCGCCTCCTTGGTGCCGGTCGATGCGCCGGAGGGAACCGCGGCGCGACCGAACGAACCGTCCTCCAGGGTGACTTCGGCTTCCAGCGTGGGGTTGCCACGGCTGTCGAGGATTTCACGGGCATGGATGCTGCGGATCGTACTCATGGTCGGGCCGGTTACCTGTATGGAGAGGGGGCGACAAAAACGAATGCCGCGTGATTATCCCCGGCTACCCCTCACTTGCCAAATGGCCTGAGTGGCATCAGCCCCAGCTGGACCCGATCACGATCACCACCAGCGACACCAGCATCACCAGCAGCGCACCGGCAATGGCCGCGCACACCGCTCCGCGTCGCCGTCGCCAGGCCATCACCATCGCCACCAGGCTGCCCACGAAAGACAGCACCAGCGTGATCAGCGCGCCCAGCATCCAGTACTGCACGGCCTGCACGCCGTTGTTGCCATCCCCCGGGGGGCGGAAGCTGGCGGCAAAGGCCAGCACGCCCAGCAGCAAGGCGCCCCAGGCGAGCACCGACAGCAACAGGGCGATCAGGCCCCAGGGCCGGCTGCGCGAGAGTTCAGGCGTCGTATTCATCAAAGCAGATCGTGCAGCAGGATGCCCGCCCACAGCGACAGCAGGACCATCGCCAGTGCAGCGGTGACCCTGCCCCGGTTCAGACGCCAGCCGAGCACCGCGGCGCAAAACCCTGCGGAGATGGTCAGCACCTCGGCCACCGCCAGGGCGATGACGAAAGGCATCAGGTTCACTACCGGGCCGCCCGCACTGGACGGGCGCATGCCGGCACCGAACAGCATGCCGATGGCGAATACGCCCGATACCGAGAGCAGGGCCAGACCGAGTGCGATCGGGCCCCACGGCCACTGCCGCCAGTGCCGGCGACGACGCTGGATCTCCAGCGCCGCCTGCGGGTGCTGACTCACGCGAAGCGCGAGAAGCCGTGCTTCTTGGTCACCGCGTCAAGCTCCATCAAGGTCTCGAGCAGGGCTTCCATCTGGTCCAGCGGCCACGCGTTGGGGCCATCGGACAGCGCCTTGGACGGGTCCGGATGGGTCTCGGCGAACAGGCCGGAGATGCCCACGGCAACCGCGGCACGCGCCAGTACCGGCACATGCTCGCGCTGGCCACCGGAACTGGTGCCCTGCCCGCCCGGCAGCTGCACCGAATGGGTGGCGTCGAACACCACCGGGCAGCCGGTATCGCGCATCACCGCCAGCGAACGCATGTCGCTGACCAGGTTGTTGTAGCCGAAGCTGGCGCCACGCTCGCAGACCATGATCTGCTCGTTGCCGGTGGCCTTGGCCTTCTCGACGACAGGCTTCATGTCCCACGGCGCCAGGAACTGGCCCTTCTTGATGTTGACCGGCTTGCCGGCCGCGCACACCTTGCGGATGAAGTCGGTCTGGCGGACCAGGAACGCCGGGGTCTGCAGCACGTCCACCACCGAGGCCACTTCGTCCATCGGGGTGTACTCGTGCACGTCGGTCAGCACCGGCACGCCGATCTGCTTCTTGACCTCGGCCAGCACCTTCAGGCCCTCTTCCATGCCCGGGCCACGGAAGGCGGTGCCGGAGGTGCGGTTGGCCTTGTCGAAGCTGGACTTGAAGATGAAGTTCACACCGAGCTTGTCGGTCACTTCCTTCAGCTTGCCGGCGGTATCCAGCTGCAGCTGCATCGACTCGATCACGCAGGGGCCGGCGATCAGGAACAGGGGCTGGTCCAGCCCGACCTCGAATCCACACAGTTTCATGGCGTTTCCTTGTTGTCCGCTACACCGGCAGTGCCGGTGCGCTGGGGTTGAAGCGAGCAAGATGGGGGCCGGCGGCCCCCATGACAAGTCAGGCGCGCACTTCCTGCAGCAGCTTGCCACCGGCCTTGCGCTCGCGCGCGGCACGGATGAAGCCGATGAACAGCGGGTGGCCATCACGCGGGGTGGACAGGAATTCCGGGTGCGCCTGGCAGGCCAGGAACCACGGATGCTGGTCGCGCGGCAGTTCGACCACTTCCACCAGGGTGTCGTCCATCGACTTGCCGGCGATCACCAGGCCCGCGTCTTCCAGCTGGGTGCGGTAGCGGTTGTTGAATTCGTAGCGGTGGCGGTGGCGCTCGGCGACCACGTCCTTGCCGTACAGCTCGCGGGCCAGCGTGCCCGGCTTCAGGCGCTGTTCCTGCAGGCCGAGGCGCATGGTGCCGCCGAGGTCGCTCTTGTCGTCACGCTTTTCCACGTCGCCGGTGGCGGTGCGCCACTCGGTGATCAGGCCGATCACCGGGTTCGGCGACTGGCGATCGTTCTCGGTGCTGTTGGCGTCTTCCAGGCCCACCACGTGGCGCGCGTAGTCGACCACGGCAGCCTGCATGCCATAGCAGATGCCGAAGTACGGCACCTGCTGCTCACGGGCGTACTGCGAGGTGAGCACCTTGCCTTCGAAGCCACGGTCACCGAAACCACCCGGCACCAGGATGCCGTCGACATCGGCCAGCGCGGACATGTCGCTGCCCTCCAGATCCTGCGCTTCCAGCCACTTCAGGGTGACCTTGGTGCGCTGGCGCAGGCCACCGTGCTTGAGTGCCTCGCCGACCGACTTGTAGGCGTCCTGGTGGTCGATGTACTTGCCGACCACTGCGATGGTCACCGCATCCAGCGGATGCAGGGTGGCATCGACGGCGTCTTCCCACATCGACAGGTCGGCCGGGCCGGCCTTGTCGGCCAGCTTCAGCTGGTTGATGACGATCTCGTCCAGGCCCTGCGCGTGCAGGCCCATCGGAATGCGGTACAGCACATCGACGTCGGGGACGCTGATCACCGCGCGCTCGGAGACGTTGGTGAACTGGGCGATCTTGCGGCGCTCCGAATCCGGTACCGGCTGTTCCGAACGGCACAGCAGCACGTCCGGCTGGATGCCGATCGAGCGCAGTTCCTTCACCGAGTGCTGGGTCGGCTTGGTCTTCAGTTCACCCGCGGCGGCGATGTACGGCACCAGGGTGAGGTGCATGAACAGTGCCTTTTCCGGGCCACGCTCGGTGCGCACCTGGCGGATCGCCTCCAGGAACGGCAGCGACTCGATGTCACCGACGGTGCCGCCGATCTCCACCAGGGCCACGTCGAAGCCCTCGGTGGCTTCGTCCATGCAGCGACGGATCTCGTCGGTGATGTGCGGAATGACCTGCACGGTCGCACCCAGGTAGTCGCCGCGGCGCTCCTTGCGGATCACCTCTTCGTAGATGCGGCCGGTGGTGACCGAGTTCTTGCGGCTCAGGCGGGTGCGCACGAAGCGCTCGTAGTGGCCCAGGTCGAGATCGGTCTCGGCGCCGTCGTCGGTGACATACACCTCACCGTGCTGGAACGGGCTCATGGTGCCCGGGTCGACGTTGATGTACGGATCGAGCTTCATCATCGTGACCTTCAGGCCACGCGCTTCGAGAATGGCGGCCAGTGACGCGGCGGCAATACCTTTGCCGAGCGAGGACACCACGCCGCCGGTTACGAAAATCAAGGGAGTCATGGCTGCAAGCATCCTGTCTGGAAATGGAAAACGGCAGCGCCACGCCTGCCCGGGGGGCGGGCGTGGAGCAGAAAGGGGGTTTTCCGGTTCGCTGGAGCAGCGAGGGAGGTGCGGGCCCGGCCGGCGCCAGGCGCCAACGGGGAACCACCCTGCGAGGTCGGGGCGGCCGTGCCGGTCACTTCGACCGTCACCTGCGACCCGCTTTGCTGGAGGCCACGCTTGGCCGTGCCAGCCCATTCGCAAATGGTGGACACGCACTTACTCCCGGAAAGCCATAGTTTACAGATAGATGGCCGCCAACCCAAGGGGCAGATGGCGCCATCGGCAAAAAGAAACGCCCCGCTGGGCGGGGCGTTCAAGGGTGAAACCCTTGTGGCAAGGGCTTCGCAGGGGCAGAAGAATTACTTCTTCTTGCGTGCCTCTTCCTCTTCTTCCTGCTGCGGCACCGGCTGGCCCTTGGCCTTCATCTCGGCATTGGCCTGCGCGCGGCGCTTGGCCTTGGCGTCGGCTTCGGACTGCGCCTTGTCGGCCTGGTCACCCTGCTGCGGAGCAGGCTGGCCGGCGTTCTGCGCCAGCACCATCGGCACTGCAACAGCGGCGGCAGCCAGGATCGCAATGGTCAGCAACTTCTTCATGGAGTCCTCCTCGCGGTATGGCTCGGATGTGGGGGGCGCCGGTGTTCGGTTCCAGCGGCTGCCATTTTACCCCCTCCCCGCCAACGAGGCTGAACCGCAGGCGTGCAAATTCCCGGTCCAGACCGCACACTTGCCCGTCGCTCCACGCTTTCGAAGACAGATGAACGCCCGCTATAACGCCGCCGATATTGAAGTCCTGTCCGGCCTTGACCCGGTCAAGCGCCGCCCCGGCATGTATACCGACACCGCGCGCCCGAACCACCTGGCGCAGGAAGTGATCGACAACTCGGTGGACGAGGCCCTCGCCGGCCATGCCCGCTCGATCGAGATCACACTGTTCAAGGACGGCAGCGTGGAGGTCAGCGATGACGGCCGCGGCATGCCGGTGGACATCCATCCGGAAGAGAAGATCCCGGGCGTCGAGCTGATCCTTACCCGCCTGCATGCCGGCGGCAAGTTCAACAACAACAACTACACCTTCTCCGGCGGCCTGCATGGCGTCGGCGTCAGCGTGGTCAATGCGCTGTCGACCCTGGTGGAAATCCACATCAAGCGCGAAGGTGCCGAACACCGCATCACCTTCCGCAACGGCGACCGCGCCTCGCCGCTGGAAGTGGTCGGCACCGTCGGCAAGAAGAACACCGGTACCCGCCTGCGCTTCTGGCCGGACCCGAAGTATTTCGATACGCCCAAGTTCGCCGTGCGCGCGCTCAAGCACCTGCTGCGCGCCAAGGCCGTGCTGTGCCCGGGCCTGACCGTCAAGCTGACCGACGAAGCCACCGGTGAAGTCGACACCTGGTACTACGAAGACGGCCTGCGCGATTACCTGAAGCTGGAGCTGGGCGATCGCGAGATGCTGCCGGCCGAGCTGTTCGTCGGCAACCTGAAGAAAGACACCGAGATCGTGGACTGGGCCGTGGCCTGGCTGCCGGAAGGCGAGCTGGTGCAGGAAAGCTATGTCAACCTGATCCCGACCGCGCAGCACGGCACCCACGCCAACGGCCTGCGCACCGGCCTGACCGAAGCGCTGCGCGAGTTCTGCGACTTCCGCAACCTGCTGCCGCGTGGCGTCAAGCTGGCCCCGGAAGACGTGTGGGACCGCGTGTCGTTCGTGCTGTCACTGAAGATGACCGACCCGCAGTTCAGCGGCCAGACCAAGGAACGCCTGTCCTCGCGCCAGGCCGCCGGTTTCGTCGAAGGCGCCGCGCACGATGCGTTCAGCCTGCTGCTGAACCAGAACGTGGAGCTGGGCGAGAAGATCGCGCAGATCGCCATCGAACGCGCCAGTGCGCGCCTGAAGACCGAGAAGCTGGTCGTCCGCAAGAAGGTCACCCAGGGCCCGGCCCTGCCCGGCAAGCTGGCCGACTGCATCAGCCAGGACCTGTCGCGCACCGAGCTGTTCCTGGTCGAGGGCGACTCGGCAGGCGGCAGCGCCAAGCAGGCCCGCGACAAGGACTTCCAGGCGATCCTGCCGCTGCGCGGCAAGATCCTCAACACCTGGGAAGTGTCCTCCAACAGCGTGCTGGCCTCGGAGGAAGTACACAACCTGGCGGTGGCCATCGGCTGCGACCCGGGCAAGGAGGACATCAGCGGCCTGCGCTACGGCAAGGTGATCATCCTCGCCGACGCCGACTCGGACGGCCTGCATATCGCCACCCTGCTGACCGCACTGTTCCTGAAGCACTTCCCGGCACTGGTCGATGCCGGCCACGTGTTCGTGGCGATGCCGCCGCTGTTCCGCATCGACGTGGGCAAGCAGGTGTTCTACGCCCTGGATGAGGAAGAGAAGCGCTCGATGCTGGACAAGATCGAACGCGAGAAGATCAAGGGCGCCATCAACGTGACCCGCTTCAAGGGCCTGGGCGAGATGAATCCGCCGCAGCTGCGTGAATCCACCATCCACCCGGACACCCGTCGCCTGGTGCAGTTGACCGTCGACGATCGCGAGCAGACAAGCTCGCTGATGGACATGCTGCTGGCCAAGAAGCGCGCGTCGGATCGCAAGGGCTGGCTGGAGAGCAAGGGCGATCTGGCTTCGCTGGAAGCCTGATTCCGGTGCGGGGTCGGATCCGTTTCCCACCGGGAAACGGCTCTGACCCCGGACACCCGGCAATGGGGTCGGCACTGGGGTCAGAGCCCTTTCCTGAGGAAAGGGATCCGACCCCGGTGCTTCCGCCCCCGGGGCATCACGCCCCCAGCGGCAAACCCTGCGGGTCCATAATGCGCGCTCATCCGCGTGGACGACCCCATTGCCCGCCAACTCGCTGCTGTTTCCCGGGCTGCCGCTGCACAGCGCGCGCTTGGTGCTGAGCCCCATCCGCCGCGATGACGCCGCGGCCCTGTTCGCCCTGCAGTCTGACCCGGACGTGATGCACTGGTGGAACCACCCGGCGTGGACGCGTCCCGCCGAAGCACGCGCGCAGATCGACGACGACCTCGCCGCACAGGCGACCGGCACGCAATTGAAGCTGGCCCTGCGCGAATCGGTGGACGGCCCACTGCTGGGCATCTGCGTGGTGTTTGCGCTGGATCGCGACGCGGCGCGTGCCGAAATCGGCTATCTGCTGGCACCTGGCAGGCAGGGCCATGGCTACATGCATGAAGCGCTGCAGCGGGTGCTGGACTATCTGTTCAACACCCTGCAACTGCATCGGGTGGAAGCCGAGATCGACCCACGCAACCAGGCCTCGGCACATGTGCTCGAGCGCCTGGGTTTCCACCGCGAAGGCCTGCTGCGGCAGCGCTGGCGCATCCGCGGTGAACTGGCGGACTCGGCCGTGTATGGGCTGCTGGCCGATGACGCTGCGCGAGCTGCCACCTCGGCTTGACCGGATCAGGCCGCAACGCTGGCCCATGCCTTTGGACACATACGGCAGGCGGCACCCCGTCCTAGCATCGGGGTCCCTTCCGCTGCCGTTCCGGTGCCATGAAGTTCCTGCTGCACTCTGCCGCGCTCTGCGTCGGCCTGCTGATCGCCCCTGCCTGCGCGCTGGCCGCTCCTGCTGCTGACAGCGCCTCCGAAACGAAAGAAGAGAAGACCGAAGCCGTTCCGCTGCCGGCCGATGCGTCGGCTCGCCAGAGCATGCGCCTGGCGGGCCGCACCCTTGACTACACCGCCACCGTCGGCACGCTGCCGGTACGCGATGCGAAGGGCAAGGTGATCGCCGATGTGGTGTTCACCGCCTACACCCTGCCGGGCAAGGATCGACCGGTGACCTTCGCCCTCAATGGCGGCCCCGGCGCGTCGTCGGTGTACCTCAACCTGGGCGCCATCGGCCCGAAGGTGGTGACCTTCGGTTCGGAAGGCGACAGCGCATCGGCGCCAGCGAAGCTGCACGACAACCCCGGCACCTGGCTGGACTTCACCGACCTGGTGTTCATCGACCCGGTAGGCACCGGCTTCAGCCGCGCGCGCATCGGCGATGACGAAGCGAAGAAGCAGCTGTACACCCCCAGCGCCGACATCGAGTACCTGTCGCGCTCGATCTACGACTGGCTGCTGCGCAACCAGCGCATGGCCTCGCGCAAGTACCTGACCGGCGAAAGCTACGGCGGCTACCGCGGCCCGCGCATCACCCACTTCCTGCAGACCCGCCTGGGCGTGGCGATGAACGGCCTGGTGCTGGTGTCGCCGTACCTGAGCCCGACCCTGGAAGACAACGCCGATGTTTCGCCGATGGCGTGGATGCAGACCCTGCCCTCGATCGCGGCGGCGCACCTGGAGCGCCAGGGCAAGCTGACCGACGCGGCGATGCGCGAGGTGGTCGAGTACACCCGCGGCGACTACGCCACCGCGCTGATGAAGGGCCGTAGTGATCCGCAGGCGACCGAGGCGATGCTGCGCCGGGTGGCCGCGTTGACCGGCCTGGACCCGCAGTTCGTGCGCCGCGCCGGTGGCCGCCTGGAGACCCAGGCCTACCTGCGCGAGGTGTTCCGCGACAAGGGCACGCTGGGCAGCCGCTACGACTCCAACGTCACGGCATTCGATCCGTTCCCGAACGATCCGGAGCAGCGCGCCAACGATCCGCTGCTGGACAGCATCATCGCGCCGACCACCACCGCGATGGTCGACTTCGTCACCCGCGAGGTCGGCTGGAAGGTGGATGCGCGCTACCAGGCGCTGAACTACGACGTGAACCGTCTGTGGGATCGCAATGGCGACCTGCGCGAGGGCGCAGTGACCCAGCTGCGCCAGGCCGTGGCGATCGACCCGCATCTGCAGGTGCTGATCGTGCATGGCTGGAATGACCTGTCGTGCCCGTTCATGGGCTCGATCCTGACGGTGGACCAGATGCCGACGATGGGCAGCAATCCGGACCGCGTGCAGGTGCGCAGCTATCCGGGCGGGCACATGTTCTACAGCCGGGCGGACAGCCAGGCGGCGTTCCGCAGGGATGTGCAGGCGCTGTTCCAGCGCAATTGAGGGGGGTGTGGGCCGGGCCTGCGGCCCGGCACCCGCAGAGGCCGGAGCAACGGCAAAGGCTCGGTCTCTGGAGGGCGGCGGGATGGGGTGGGTGTGCAGGACACGCCGTAAACCCGTCCTTGGGGGCTCGATGGCGCCATCCATGGCGCCAACGGTCCTGCACACCCACCCCACCCCGTCGCTGGCAGGTTCACGCGACCTGCAGTAGATCCACGCCATGCGTGGATACGGGAAAATGATCTTCCATGAAAAAAGCCCGCCGGAATCCGGCGGGCTTTTTGATTTGCCGGGGTCAGATCCTTTTCCCGTAGGGAAAGGGCTCTGCCCTCAATGCCTCGGGCTTCAGGCCCAGCCGAACAGTTCGAACAGCTTCAGGATCAGGTAGGCGCAGCCGCCTGCTGCCGGGATGGTCAGGATCCAGGCCCAGACGATGCGCTCGATCACGCCCAGGCGCAGCGAACGCGGATTCTTGGCGAAGCCGACGCCCATGATCGCGGTCGAGATGCTGTGGGTGGTCGACACCGGCATGCCGAAGTGGGCAGCCACGGTCAGCACGGTGGCCGAGCTCGTTTCCGCGGCGAAACCGTGGATCGGGTGCAGCTTGACCATCTTGTGGCCCAGGGTCTTGATGATCTTCCAGCCGCCCGAGGCGGTACCGGCGGCCATCACCACCGCGCAGGTCAGTACGATCCACATGGCGATGCCATCACCGGCGTGCGCGTCCGGATGCATGAAGGCCAGCCACGACGGCAGGTCGTTCAACGCGCCGGTCGCTTCGGCACCGATCAGGGTCATGGCGATGATGCCCATGGTCTTCTGCGCATCGTTGTGGCCGTGGGCGAAGCCCATGTAGGCCGCCGAGGCGATCTGTGCCTTGCCGAAGAACGCATTGACGATGCGCGGGCGTGCCAGCCGACCGATCGCGCCGCCGATCTTGGCCAGACCTGCGATCAATGCCCACAGCAGCACCATCACCACGATGCCGAGCAGGAAGCCGGCGATCGGCGAGGTGATCATCGGCACGAACACCTTCCACAGCAGGCCCTTGTTCTGCACCCAGCTGCCGAAGCGCTCCGACCAGATCAACGCATCCCAGTTGTTATGGGCTGCGGCCAGGCCGGCACCACACAGGCCGCCGATCAGCGCGTGCGAGGACGAGGACGGCAGGCCCTTCCACCACGTGATCAGGTTCCAGATGATGCCGCCCAGCAGCGCGCACAGGATCACCTGCGGGGTCACATCGACCACGTTGGTGTTGAGCAGGCCCGATGCGATGGTCAGGGCTACGGCGGTGCCGGTCAGTGCGCCCAGCAGGTTCATGAACGCGGCGAGCATCACCGCCCAACCGGGCGAGAGCACCTTGGTCGCCACCACGGTGGCAATGGAGTTGGCGGTGTCGTGGAAGCCGTTGATGAACTCGAAAACGAGCGCGGCCAGGATCACCACCAGGACGAGGGTCAGCATGCTGTGGCGTCCGTCAGCTGTTCTTCAACACGATCTGGTACGCCACCACGCCGGCTTCGCGGCAGCGGTCGATGGCCTTTTCCAGGATCTCGAAGAATTCCTTCAGCAGGAACATCTGCAGGTTGTCCAGGCGACCGGAGTAGATGTCGCGGTACAGCTCGAGCATCAGGCGGTCGGCTTCGTTTTCCAGCGAACGCAGGCGCTCGTTGAGCGCGGTCATCCGGTCCAGGTTCATGTGGCGCAGGTCGGCGACCATCTCCACCACCACGCCGGCGGCCTGCTCCAGCATCGCCGCGCGCGGCGCGAAGTCGATGTGCTCCAGGTGGGTCGTGGCCAGCGAATAGCGATCGGCGAACTTCTCGATCTGCTTGGGAATCTTGTACAGGGCCGAGCCCAGCGCTTCGATGTCTTCGCGCTCGATCGGGGTCATGAAGCTGTCCACCAGCGCCTGGCTGATCTTGTCCGAGGCCGCGCGTTCGCGCAGACGGGCCAGCTTGAAGGCATCCAGGGCGGGCTGGCGATCGGCGTCGCGCAGCATCGAATGCAGTGCCTTGGCGGCATCGGAAGCCGCGACGGCAGCCTCATCAAGCAGGGTGTAGAACTGTTTGCCGGAACCGAAAATGGTCTGCAGAGAGAACATTGAGAAACCTGTCAGCCGTCGCGGGAAGGACGGCACCAGGGCGAATTATGACGGCTAGATGACCATCACGGGTATCCCTGCCCCCTTTTCGGGGCTGGAAGGCCCAAAACTGAACAGGCATTTGCCACCCAGCCACGGCCCTTTGCTAAGATGCCAGCGCGCCTTCGGGCGCACCTTATGGACGACGACCCTTATCCCCCAGCGCCGCGCCGGACCCTGTTCCTGAGCGCCTGCCGCCATCGCAAGCACCCGCCCTCCCTGTCACCAACCGGGGACGATGCCCGTGTTTGAAATGATCCTGATTGTCTTCGCGCTCGTTCTGTTGAACGGCTTCTTTGCCATGTCCGAGATGTCGGTCATGACCTCGCGCAAGAGCCGCCTGAAGCAGCTGGCCGGCACTTCCAAGCGCGCGGCCAAGGCGCTGGAGCTGTCGGAGAAGCCGGAAGCGTTCCTGTCCACCGTACAGATCGGCATCACCGTGATCGGCGTGCTGACCGGCTTCCTCGGCGGCGAAGCGCTGGGCGAGGCCATCGGCGGCTGGATCCAGGGGCTGATGCCGGGCTTTGCCTATGCCGGCGCGGTTGGCAAGGCGCTGGCAGTCACCTTCATCACCTTCATCACGCTGATCTTCGGCGAACTGGTGCCCAAGCGCCTGGCCCTGACCCGCTCGGAGGACATCGCCGGGCTGGTGGCGCTGCCGATGAGCTGGCTGGCCAAGCTGGCCTTCCCCTTCGTCTGGCTGCTGTCCAAGACCACCCAGCTGGTGCTGCGCCTGTTCGGCCTGGGCAAGGACGAGGTCGCCTCGGTCACTGAAGAGGAGATCCGCATGCTGGTGGCAGAGAGCCACGAAGCCGGCGTGATCGACAGCCACGAACGCGACATGATGAACCGCGTGATGCGCCTCGGCGACCGTACCGCCGACAGCCTGATGACCCCGCGCAACCGGATCGCTTGGCTGGACACGCTGGGTGGCCTGGACAAGAACCTGGAGATCATGGCCGAGCATGAGTTCTCGCGGTACCCGGTGTACCGCGACAACGACATGGACGTGGTCGGCGTGCTTGAGCTGAAATCGCTGGCCACGCGCATGGCGCGCGGCGACAACGCGCTGTTCCAGACCCTGCGCGAGCCGCTGTACGTCTCTGAATCCACCCATGCGATGAAGCTGCTGGAGATCTTCCGCGAAGAACAGCAGTCAATGGCGCTGGTGGTGGACGAGTACGGCGAGATCCAGGGCCTGGTGACCATCAGCGACCTGATGGGCGCGGTGGTCGGCCGCCTGCAGGCAACGGAGAATGCCGACGAAGACGCGCTGGTGGTGACCCGTGAAGACGGTTCGCTGCTGGTGGACGGCTCGCTGCCGATCGAGGATCTGCGCGAGTTGATCGGCAGCAACGACCTGCCCGACGCCGAGGATGGCGACTACTACACCCTGGCCGGCATGTGCATCCACTTCTTCGGCCGCATCCCGCACGCGGGCGAGTACTTCGACTGGGCCGGCTGGCGCTTCGAGGTGGTCGATCTGGACGGCGCGCGCGTGGACAAGCTGCTGCTTCGCACCCTGTCCGACGAGCAGGCCGATGAGCTCACCGCCTGAGTCTGGCCCCGACGCTGCGCCGCCGGAGTACCGCAACGAGGGCATCCGCACCCTGCTGGCGATGTTCGCCTTCGGTGACCCGGCCCAGCACATGAAGCTGGGGCAGATCCTGCAGGATCTGCAGCAGAGTGCCTTCGGTGTATTCCTGTTCGTCGCCATCCTGCCGGCCTTCATCCCCATCCCGGGGCTGGGCGGCGCGGTCAGTGGGCCGCTGGTGATCCTGATCGGCCTGCAGATGCTGTTCTGCATGCGCCGGCCCTGGCTGCCGGGATTCATCGCCCGGCGTGGGCCCAAGCGCGGCACCATGCACCGGTTCCTGGACCGCATCGACGGTGCCCTGCGCCGGCTCGACCGCATGCTCAAGCCGCGCATGCCACAGCTGCTGACGCCTGCCCCGGCCCACGCCTTCAGCGGCCTGCTGCTGGTGCTGCTTGGCCTGCTGCTGTCGCTGCCGATTCCGTTCACCAACTACCTGTTCGGTTTCCAGTTGCTGCTGTTCGCGCTGGCGCTGCTCGAGCGCGACGGTGCGCTGATGTTGTTCAACTGGGTGGCTGCAGTGGTGGCGATCGCGTTCTTTGGTTTCAGTTCCGGGCAACTGGTGGGTTACACCGTCGAACTGTTCCAGCGCTGGTTCTGAGCGCAGGCAATTACCGCGCGATTCCCATCCACGCATGGCGTGGATCTACTTCGAATCACCTGCATCCACGCATGGCGTGGATCTACTTTCGATCGCGCGCATCCACGACTGGCGCGGATCTACCTTGAACCCAGTAGATCCACGCCATGCGTGGATGCGGCACCTCAACGCAGGTCGATGAAGCCGTTGTCGCCCAACCGGGCCGGCTCATCCTGCACGGCCGACAACACGAAACTGAGGGCCGAGCCCAACAGCGTGCCCGGCCCGTCCCAGTACTCGGCGGTTTCTGCACGCACGTGGATCAGCCGCAGCTTCGGATCATCGGGGCCACCGGGAAAGAACAGCTTCATCGCCGGCGACCACAGCTCTTCGACCTTGGCACGGTCATCGACGATGCGCGCCACACCCGCCACCGAGACATACGTGTTCTTCGACGGTGAGGCATAGGCGACGTTGACCCGTGGGTCGAGCGCGATCTCCGCCACCTTGGGGCTGTCTGCAGCGGTGGCGAACCACAGGTCACCATCGAAGGCGACCTGCTGGGTGCCGAGCGGGCGGCTGTAGAGACGCCCGTCGACGCCGCGGGTGGTGAACATCGCCACCTCCACGTCCTTGATCAGTTCGGCCAGCTGGGCAATGTGTTCGGTGCGGGACTCGTCCATGGGGGACTCCAGAGAGGGGAACCCCATCAGACGCGTTCGCGCCGCAAATTGCCGTGACGCAATTGTTCAGCCCGCGTGGCGGGCGTGCCACGCGTGCATCGCCAGCTCGAACGAACGCAGGCGCGCGCGATGGTCGTACAGGTTGGCGGTAAGCATCAGTTCGTCGGGCTGGTGGCGTTCGACGAAGGCTGCGATGCCGTCGGCCACCTGCTGTGGATCACCCAGCACCGTGCACGCCAGCGCCCGCTCCACGCCCAGCTTCTCGTGCGGTTCCCAGAACGCTTCGATGTCGTCGATCGGCGCCGGGATCTTGCCCGGACGGCCACGACGCAGATTGACGAAGCTCTGCTGCTGGCTGGTGAACAGCCGGCGCGATTCGGCCTCGCTGTCACTGGCCACCACGTTCAATGCCAGCATCGCATGCGGTTGCTTGAGCGTGGCCGAAGGGCGGAATTCACGGCGGTACACCGCCAGCGCTTCATCCATGGAATCGGGCGCGAAGTGCGAGGCGAAGGCGTACGGCAGGCCCATAGAGGCGGCCATGCGCGCGCCGAACAGGCTGGAACCAAGGATCCAGGTCGGCACCCGCAGGCCGCCACCCGGTACCGCCTGCACCGCCTGGCCGGGCTGCACCGGTTCGAAGTAGTGCAGCAGTTCGCGCACGTCCTGCGGGAACTGGTCGGCGCTGTCGAAATAGCGGCGCAGGGCGCGCGCGGTCGGCTGGTCGGTACCCGGTGCGCGGCCCAGGCCCAGGTCGATACGGTCCGGGTACAGCGAGGCCAGCGTGCCGAACTGCTCAGCCACCTGCAGCGGTGCATGGTTGGGCAACATGATGCCGCCGGCGCCGACACGGATGCGTTGGGTGCCACCGGCCACATGGCCGATCAGCACCGCGGTGGCGGCACTGGCGATGCCAGGCATGTTGTGGTGTTCGGCCAGCCAGTAGCGGCGGTAGCCCAGCGCGTCAGCATGCTGGGCCAGTTCGAGCATGTTGGCGAAGGCAGCAGTGGTATCGCTGCCCTCGCAGACCGGGGCCAGGTCGAGGATCGACAACGGGATCATCAGGCGGTTTTCCGTTACAGGATCCCCTGTTGATGGGGTCGCCCTGCCCCCACGGCCAGTGCCGGTGGCGGGACGCTGATTCCTGTGGGACGGATTCAGCGCCACCGGCCTGTGTAGAGCCGAGCCCACGCTCGGCTGCATTTCCCCGGTGCACAGCAGCCGAGCGTGGGCTCGGCTCTACACAAGGCGGGTCAGAACGCGCTGGGGCGGGGTTCCGGCAACGGTTCGTCCACCAGCGGCTTCAGTTCGGCATCCAGCGCCACCCGTTCGTCGAACACGAAGCAGCGGCCTTCGTAGCCCTCGCCGCCCACGTCCTCGAAGTAACCGAGGATGCCGCCATCGAGCTGCAGCACGTTGTCCATGCCGTCGTTGAGCATCCACAGCGCCGCCTTCTCGCAGCGGATGCCGCCGGTGCAGAAACTGACCACGGTGCTGTCCTTCAGCGCTTCGCGATGGGGTGCCAGTGCTTCGGGCAGATCGGTGAACTTGTGGATGGGCAGTACCAGCGCGTCCTTGAAGGTGCCGTACTCGATTTCCTGCAGGTTGCGCGTATCGAGCATCACCACCGGCTTGCCGGCATCATCGTGCCCCTGCCGCAGCCAGCGCTGCACCGTGGCGGGATCGATCGCCGGCGCGCGCGGGTAGTCCAGCGGCTGGCCATCGTCCCGGCGGAAGCTGATGATCTCATCCTTGACCTTGGCCTTCAGCCGCGCGAACGGCTGGTGCTCGCTGAAGCTGGTCTTGACCCGCATGTCGGCGAAGCGCGCATCCGCACGCAGTTCCGCGTAGAAGCCATCGACAGCAGACGGTGCCCCCGCCAGGAACAGGTTCAGCCCCTCGCCCGCCACCAGGATCGTGCCCTGCAGGCCAGCCGCCTCGGCACGCGCCTGCAGCTGGTCGCACAGGGCCTGGGGAGCGTCGATGACGGCGAAATGATAGGCAGCGGTATTGGCGATCATCCCGCCATTTTACCGCCTGACCGCCCCCATCGACAGATTCACGGGTCGGAGCCCTCTGCGCAGCAGAGGGATCCGACCCCGCAGATCACGGGAACTGTCAGAGGCGGGGGCGGTGTGGGCAGGAGGGGGCGCAGAGCGCCATGGATGGCGCTCTACGAGGCACGCAGGAGCAGCTTTTGCCGTCCCCCGCCTGCCCACACCGCCCCGCCCTCCACGGAACGCCCGCTGTTGCTGTTGCTGTTGCCGTTGCTTCTGCGGGTGCCGGGTGCAACCCGGCCGAACCCCCTACCCCCGCAGCAGCATGAACGGCAGCAGCACCAGTGCCGCCGCCACCGCCATGCCCAGCAGCACCAGCACCACGAACGCAGGGCGGCGCCGGAACAGGCTGCCGAAGGTCTCGGCGGTGCCATCGCGCAGGGCCTGCTCGCGCTCGGCGCGCACCCGTACGCCGCGGGCCGCCTGGTACTCGGCCATCAGCGCCTTGGCTCGCGGCTGGTCGGCATCCTCGCGCAGCCACAGGCCGCCATTGGAGATGCCCCAGGGACTGGGTTCGGTGCGGTACCAGGCGATGCCGTGCTGGTCGAGCAGCGTGCAGACATCGGCATACTCGTCGTTGCCGACATTGCGCAGATTGAGCAGGAGTTTTGCCATGTGCCCATGATACCCGGCGCCGATGCGCTAACCTTGCCGCCCTTGACTCATCACCCACGGAGACGCCGATGCGCCGCCTGCTGCTTCCCCTGCTGCTGTCCCTCGCCGCCGTTGGTTGCTCGTCGGAGCCGCCTGGCCCGCCGCCGGGAGGCACCATCGCCGCTTTCGAGCGCATCGATACCCAGCCCGGCAGCGGCGCCGAGGCCGTGCCGGGCCAGAAGGTCAGCGTGCATTACACCGGCTGGATCTACGACGAGCGCGCCGACAACAAGCACGGCAAGACCTTCGACAGTTCGGTCGAACGCGGCGAGCCGTTCACCTTCACGCTGGGCGCCGGCCAGGTCATCCGTGGCTGGGATGAAGGCGTGGCCGGCATGAAGGTCGGCGGCAAGCGCACGCTGATGATTCCGCCGGAATTCGGCTATGGCGATCGCCAGGTCGGCCCGATCCCGGCAGGTTCGTCGCTGGTGTTCGATGTCGAGCTGCTCAATGTCCAACAGTGACGTACTCCCGCCGCGTCGCGTCGCCGTCATCGGCGGCGGCCCGGCGGGTCTGTTTGCCGCCGAACGGCTGCGCGCGGCCGGACTCGACGTTGATCTGTACGAGGCCAAGGGCTCGCCGGGCCGCAAGTTCCTGATTGCTGGCAAGGGTGGGCTCAACCTCACCCATTCCGACCCACGCCCGCTGTTCGACAGCCGCTACCGCGAGCAGGCCGCCAATGTTGGCCATTGGCTGGACGGCTTTGACGCACAGGCGCTGCGCGACTGGGCAGCGGGCTTGGGTGTGGAAACTTACGTCGGCAGTTCCGGCCGCGTGTTTCCGGTCGACCGCAAGGCCGCACCGCTGCTGCGCGGCTGGGTTCGCCGGCTGAAGGAACAGGGCGTGCGCCTGCACGTCAACCATCGCTGGCTGGGCTGGGGCGAAGACGGCGCACTGCGCTTTGCCACCGAAAACGGGGCATTGGACGTGCGCGCCGACGCGACCGTGTTGGCGCTGGGTGGCGGAAGCTGGCCGCAGCTCGGCAGCGACGGCGCATGGGTTCCGGCATTGCAGGCCCGCGCCGTGGATATCGCGCCGCTGCAATCGGCCAACTGCGGATTCGACGTTGCCTGGACACCGTTCTTCGCGCAGCGCCACGCGGGTGCACCACTGAAGCCGATCGTCGCGCATTGGCGTGACCTCGACGGTGAGCCCCGCTCGCTGCAGGGCGAATGCGTGGCCAGCGAGTACGGTATCGAAGGCAGCCTGATCTATGCCCTGTCGGCCGACCTGCGCGACACCATCAACCGCGACGGCCACGCCACGCTGTGGCTGGACCTGGTGCCGGGCCGCGACGAGGCGCGCCTGCAGGCAGATCTCTCGCAGCCGCGCAAGGGTCGCAGCTTCGGCGAACACCTGCGTCGCCAGGCGGGGCTGGACGCAGTAAAGACTGCACTGGTATTTGAAACACTGGGCAAGGATGCCGGCAATGATCTGGCCGCCGTGATCGCCACGCTGAAGCGCCTGCCGCTGCGCCTGCTGCGCCCGCGGCCGATGGCCGAGGTGATCAGCACGGCCGGTGGCGTGCGCCTGGGTGCGCTGGACGACGGCTTGATGCTGCGTGCCTTGCCGGGGGTGTTCTGCGCGGGAGAAATGCTGGACTGGGAAGCACCGACCGGTGGCTACCTGTTGACGGCGTGCTATGCCAGCGGACTGCGCGCGGCAGAGGGCGTGACGGCGTGGTTGGCCACGCGCTGATCCACCCGCAGTAGCGCCGGGGATATCAGGCCGGCCGGCGCATCTTCACCGACGCCAGCGCTACGCCACTCGGGTGCGGATACAGTTCCTCACGTTCGGCGACAAAGCCCTGCCGCTGGTAGAACGGCACGGCATTGAGCGAGGCCGACAACACCACCTCGCGTGTTGGATCGGCCATCGCCAGCAGCCGCTGCATCAGCGCCTGGCCAACCCCCTGCCCGCCCTGAGCCGGATCAACGAACAGCGCGTCGATCTCATTACCCTCGACATCGAGCACACCGAACCCCAGCACGTCGCCCCGATCATCCTCGGCGACGACACAGCCGCCCTGCCCCAGCAACCGCGAGTACTGCACCGGCGGTGGCGATGCCGACCACGGCGCGATCACCTCTGGCGGATAGTGGCTGCTGCACAGCTCGCGTACGCAACGCGTACGCAATGCCCACAGCGTGCTCACATCATCGTTGGTGCCGGTCCTGAACTGCATGCAATCTCCGTATGTTTCTGGCTTTCGTACAGCCGAGCACCGGCTCGGCTCTACTACGCGATCATCGCGATTTGCTGGCCCGCAGCGCCTGGATCTTCGGCGGCGGCTGGAAGGAATCACTGCGCGCATCGGCCCAGAACGAATGGAACACCGCGTGGTCGGGCACCTTGTGCAGCAGCTCGCCCGGCTCCAGGTAGCGGTACAACGAGGCCAGTGAACGGATCTCGACCGGCGACACCCGGCGCAGGATGTGTTCCGGGCCAAGCTCGGCCGGATCGTTCAAGCCCGCCGCACACAGCAGCTCCTTCAACGCATGCAGGGTGTGCTCGTGGAAGCTGTACACGCGCGTGGCCTTGTCCGGTGCATCCAGATGCTTCCAGCGCGCCGGATCCTGGGTAGCGATGCCGGTCGGGCACTTGTCGGTATGGCAGCTGAGCGACTGGATGCAGCCCAGCGCGAACATGAAACCGCGCCCGGCATTGCACCAGTCGGCGCCCATCGCAATGGTGCGGGCGATATCGAACGCGCTGGTGATCTTGCCGGCCGCGCCGATACGGATGTGCTCGCGCAGGTCCAGGCCCACCAGGGTGTTGTGCACCAGCAGCAACGCCTCGTGCATCGGCACACCCACGTGATCTACGAACTCGGCGGGTGCCGCACCGGTACCGCCTTCGGCGCCGTCGACGACGATGAAGTCAGGCAGCAGACCGGTCTCGTGCATCGCCTTGGCGATGCCGAACCATTCCCACGGGTGGCCGATGGCCAGCTTGAAGCCGACCGGCTTGCCACCGGACAGCTCGCGCAGGCGGGCGACGAACTGCAGCAGTTCAACCGGCGTGGAGAACGCCGAATGGCGCGAAGGTGACACACAGTCCACGCCCATCGGCACGCCACGGGTCACCGAGATCTCGGCCGTCACCTTCGGCGCCGGCAACACGCCGCCGTGGCCGGGCTTGGCACCCTGCGACAGCTTGATCTCGATCATCTTGACCTGATCGTGGTTGGCATTGGCAACGAAGCGTTCCTCGCTGAAGCCACCCTTGTCGTCGCGGCAGCCGAAGTAGCCCGAGCCGATCTCCCAGACCAGGTCGCCGCCCATCTCACGGTGATAGGGCGAAATCGAGCCTTCGCCGGTGTCGTGGTAGAAGCCACCCCGGCGCGCGCCTTCGTTCAATGCGCGGATCGCGTTGGCCGACAGCGAGCCGAAACTCATCGCCGAGATGTTGAACACGCTCGCCGAATAGGGTTTGGCACAGTTCGCACCGATCAGCACGCGGAAATCGTGCTTGGCGATGGTGGTCGGCGCCAGCGAATGGTTGATCCATTCGTAGTCCACCGCGTAGGTGCTGCGCAGGGTGCCGAAGGGCACCGTGTCCATCTGGTTCTTGGCACGCTGGTAGATCAGCGCGCGCTGCTGCCGCGAGAACGGCACATCTTCCAGATCGCTCTGCACGAAATACTGGCGGATCTCCGGACCGATGGATTCCAGGCCGTAGCGGAAGTGCGCCATCACCGGATAGTTGCGGCGCAGGGTGCTGCGCTTCTGCAGCAGGTCCCAGGTCCCCAGCGCCACCATCGCGGCTGTAAGGCCGACGCCCCAATACCAGGCCGGCCAGATCGTGGCCAGCCACAGGCAGATCGGAAACATCAGGATGGCGAGCAGGTAGACGATATACCGGTGCATGGCGTTCCTCGGTTGCAACTGCCCCCGAGTCTACCGCGCAAGCACCTACAGGCGATCGTCGACCACGCTGCGCGGCCAGGCAGACTTCACGTCGTAGACCAGTCCAGCGGGTGCCAGCAGACTGCGGATGTGGGCAATGTCCATCGCCTTGAAGCGCTCATGCGCCACCGCCAGCACCACCGCGTCGTAGCTGCCGGCCACCGGCTCGGCCAACCAGTTCACACCTTCGTCCGCCAGTGCGGCCGGCCCCACCCAGGGATCGCTGACGTCCACCTGCGCGCCACTGTCGGTCAGCCGTTGCGCCAGTTCCAGCGCGCGGCTGTTGCGCAGGTCCGGGCAATCCTCCTTGAAGGTCACGCCCAGCACCAGGATGCGCGATTGCGCCGGCGCACGACCTCGCTCGGCCAGCATCGCCAACACACGGGTAGCCACATGTTCGCCCACCCGGTTGTTGACCTGCCGCGCGGTATGGATCAGGTCAGGGTGGTAGCCCATGCTTTCGGACTTGTGCAGCAGGTAGTACGGGTCCACGCCGATGCAGTGGCCTCCCACCAGCCCCGGACGGAACGGCAGGAAATTCCATTTGCTGCCTGCGGCGTCGAGCACATCCTGGGTATCGATGCCGAGACGATCGAAGATCAGGGCCAGCTCGTTGACCAGCGCGATGTTGACGTCGCGCTGGATGTTCTCCACCACCTTGGCCGCTTCGGCGACCCGCATCGACGGCACCGGGAACGTACCGGCGGTGATGATCCGCTGGTACAGGCCATCGACCACCACCGCCACTTCCGGCGTTGAACCGGACGTGATCTTGCGGATGTCGGCCAGGCGCCGTTGGCGGTCGCCGGGGCTGACCCGCTCGGGACTGTAGCCGCAGTAGAAATCCTCGTTGAAGCGCAGGCCCGAGCCCTGCTCCAGCAACGGCACACAGACTTCTTCGGTGGTACCCGGGTAGACGGTGGATTCGTAGATCACCAGGTCACCGGCGCGAAGATGGCTGGCGATCAGTCGCGTCGCCGAGCGCAAGGGTTCCAGATCGGGCTGCTCGTAGGCATCGATCGGCGTGGGCACGGTGACGATGTAGATGTTGCAGGCGTCCAGCTGTGCCGGATCGCTGCTGTAGCGCAGCAGCGACGCGCTGGCCAGTTCGTCCGGCTCCATCTCCAGCGTGTGGTCCTGCCCGCCGGCCAGTTCGGCGATGCGTGCGGCATCGATGTCGTACCCCAGGGTGGGCAGTTGGCGGCCGAAGGCCACCGCCAACGGCAGCCCGACGTACCCCAGGCCGATGATGGCCGGAGACGGCATCTGGGCTGCGCCGATGGGCGCGCTCATGCGCGGCGTCCGGCAGCTGGCGACGGGGTCCACTGGGTCATGCGAGGGTCCGGGTGCAGGCAATCATGCCGACAAGGTTAACCGCGGCGGCGGCGGCAGACCACGCCCCGGATCAGGATCCGAGGCTGACGGCAGCCGGCTCGAGCTCGCCGTGGCCCCCGGTCCAGGCCCGCAGCAACAGGCAGAAACCGTGGTCCAGATGGTTCTGTTCCAGGCTGAAACCGTGCCACGGGGCCGCTACGATGCTGGCCAGCGTCGCCGGATCCACATGCCGGTTGGCCATCGTCCAGCGCGGGAACCAGCGGGTCGCGATCGGGCCTGCGGCAAGCTGGACGACGCTGCCGTGGCGCCGCGCGTTGCTGATGCGCGCGTGCACCGAGGCCAGACCATCCCGCGGACCTTCGATGTACTGCAGGAAACGGCTGCCATCGAACATCAGCACCCCGGTGACTCCGGCCATGCGATTGAAGGCGGTCGCATCGGCCAGCAGCGCATCGAGCTCGGGCACGTCCAGTCCCTCCCTGGCCGTGCTGACATAGGCATACGCATGCAACGGCATGTCCATCACTCCCCTCCTGAGTGCAGAGGAATATGACAGGAAGCACGAGGACTTCAAGCGTTGGTTATTCCGGCGGCGCCTCTACCTGGTAGCCGCGCTGCACCAGCGCGTCCAGATAGCCTTCGCCCAGCAGCAGGCTGACCGGCACCGTCGCGAAGGTGCCCGCATGATGGGCCAACGCCGCATCCACGCCCTGCAGCCAGCGCGTGCGCACCTGCTGCGGCATGTCGCTCCAGCCGCGCCTGCGCACGAAGGCCGAATCCTGCAGCAGTTCGCGGCAGGTCTGCGCCATCGCCGAAGCCGACAGCCGACGCAGTGCAGCGACATCGCCGAGTGCCCAGGCATTGGCCCGCTCACGCAACACCGGTGCCTGGAATTCCACGGTGTCGAGCGTGCGTTCGAAGCATGCGCGGTCATCGACTTCGGTGGCCTGCAGTTCCTTCAACGTGCCACGGATGTCGTCGACCTTCAGCTTCACCTGCACGTCTTCCGGCTTCAGGTCGCGGGCCTTGTAGGCGCGCCCGAGCGCTTCCTTCACCTGCTTGCCGTCGCGCAGGCCGTTGCGCTTGAGGAACGCCTGGTACAGGCGACCGGAGGCCACCAGCGGACGGTCCTTTTCCACGCCACGGTCATTGCCCAGGTAGGTCTGTTTCAGCCCCAGCCAGCGTGCGTACGTTGCCGCCGGCAGGATCTGATCCAGCGTGCGCCCCTGCGGATCGCGCGCGGTCTTCATCGCCAGCGGCAGCAGGGTCAGGCCCTTGAACACACCGATCTTCGCATCCAGGCTGAAACCGGGATCGCCCAGCACATGGTCGACACCGGCGATGGTCCGTTCGACTTCATCCGAGCGCCATTGCACGCCGCTTGGCAACGGCGAGACCGTCCCCAGGATCCACAGCACATGCCCCTGTGGAGCGGTGACCTTCCAGAGGCCGGGGCCGGGTTGTTCACCGGTGACCTGCACCGTGTCCATGTCCACCACCGGGCCCGTGGGCGCTGGTACCTGCTGCGCGGCGGCAGAGCCTATCGCCAGCATCAGCCCCAGCATGGCACTGCATCCGATCCATCGCCTGCCACCACGTGCACGCATATCGCCATTCCCGGAAACGTTGGCGGACTGTACCCAGCCCCGCGCCCGACTGCGTAAAAGCAGCGTTAGCCGGCGGCAGCGGCGGCGATTCCGTTACAATCGGCGCGCGCTGCAGGCCCGGATGGCGAAACTGGTAGACGCATCGGACTTAAAATCCGCCGGGGGCAACCCCATGCCGGTTCGATCCCGGCTCCGGGCACCACCCAATCACGCATCGATGCCCCCGCACCAGGCCCGCGCATCGCTGTTTTTACAGCAGCCCACCGAAAGGGATGCGACCATTCGGCTGCCGTCGCTGCGTTCGAGACGGCTTCAGGCCGGCATGGCAGAATCGGACGCGCCGCCCCGGCCGCCGAACGACGCATAAGGAGATCCCCCATGAAGTGGATATGGCTCGCATCATCGCTGGCGCTGGTCACGCTGCTCGCGCAGGCCACCGCGCCCGCATCGGCACAGAGCCGTTCGGACAGCCACCGCAACCTCGACGGAAGTCGGGATATCCGCAACAGCGACGGATCGTCCAGCCGCATCAAGCGCGATCTGTCCGGCCGCGAGATCGCCGAGCACAGCAACGGCAGCCGCTCGACCACCACCACCGATCTGAGTGGCCGCAAGCGCACCACCCACAGCGATGGCAGCTACTCCAACAGCAGCACCGACCTGAGCGGCAACATCCGCACCGAGTACAGCAACGGCGCCTACTCCGTCAGCAAGCGTGACCTGAGCGGCAGGTGGCGCACCGAATACAGCGATGGCTCCTACTCGACCAGCGTGCGCGATCTCAGCGGCAACTGGACCACCACCTCCAGCGGCGGCATGGCCGCGCGCCACCCCGAACGCGGCGTCGGCAAGCGCTGAGGCCTGCGCTCAGATCGCCCGCGAGTAGCGCGGCTGCTCCTGGGCGACACGCAGATAGGGATCGAAGCACATCGCCAGCAGGCGCAGCAGCGGCCGCCCCGGCTCGCTGGTGCGCACCACCCCATCGCGGTACTCGGCCAGGCCATCCTGCTGCAGGCGCTGCACGGCCTGCAGGTCTTCGGCGAAATAGGTTTCGAAGTCGACGCCATGGCGCTGGGCCAGTGACGTGCCATCCACTTCACCCTGGCACATCAACTGCTGTATCAACTCGGCGCGCAGCTCGTCGTCGGCACTGAGCGCGACGCCGCGCCAGACCGGCAACTGTCCCTGGTCCACCGCGTTTTCCCACGATGGCAGGTCGCGCGGATTCTGGCTGTAGGTGGCACCGATGTGGCTGATCGCACTTACGCCGAGGCCAAGCAGATCGGTGTCGGCGTGGGTGGTATAGCCCATGAAGTTGCGATGCAGCTGGCCGGCGCGCTGGGCACGCGACAGATCTTCTTCCGGCAATGCGAAGTGGTCCATGCCGATGTACTGGTAGCCGGCCGCGGACAGGCGCTCCACCGCCAGGCCGAGCAGCGCCAGCTTGTCTTCCGGCGACGGCATGCGGCTTTCGTCGATCTGCCGCTGCGCGCGGAACAGGTGTGGCAGGTGCGCGTAGCCGTACACCGCCAGTCGATCCGGGCGCAGCGCCAGCACCAGTTCCAGGGTGCGGCCGAAGCCCTCCAGGCTCTGGCCGGGCAGGCCGTAGATCAGATCGACATTGACCGAACGCATGCCGCTGTCGCGGCACGCGCGCAGGATGTCCAGCGTCTGCCGCACGCCCTGCACGCGATTGATCGATTCCTGCACCTGCGGATCGAAATCCTGCACACCCAGGCTGGCGCGGTTGAAGCCGAGCCGGGCCAGCATCGCCACGTCGCTGGTGTCGATGAAACGCGGGTCCAGTTCAATGGAAAAATCACGCTGCGAGGAATCGCTGAAATCGAAGCGCCGGCGCAGGCCTTCGACCAGCGCCGTCATCGCATCGGCATCCAGGAAATTCGGCGTGCCGCCGCCGAGGTGCAGCTGGATCACTTCACGGCCGTCGGCGAACTGCGGTGCCAGCAGGTCCGCCTCGGCCAGCACGCGTGACACGTAGCTGTGGCCACGTCCGCGGTCGCGGGTGATCACCCGGTTGCAGCCACAGTAGAAGCAGGGGCTGGAGCAGAACGGCACATGGACGTACAACGACAGCGCGCGCGCCAGCGGGTTGCTGTCGGCGATCGCCTGGCGCAGCGCCGGCGCATCGAAGCCGTCATGGAAGTGCGGCGCGGTGGGATAGGAGGTGTAGCGCGGGCCGGGCCGGTCATGCCGGCGCAGCAGATCGGGATCGAAGGTCCAGGCCAGGCCACCGGCAGCGGGAGAGAACGTGTCCATGGCGCCAGCATCGCGCCAAGCCAGGCGGTGCGCCTTGACCCAGATCAATCCTTGGCGGGGACGCCCAGCACCGGCAGCATGACCTGCGGCCAGCGCAGCATCTGGTAGCGGCGCCAGAAGGTCTCGGCGATGCGGGCGGCCACATCGTCGGCCAGCGCCTGCATCGGCGGGTTGTTGCATTCGGCGGTGGTGATGTGGAACAGCACCAGCCAGCGATCAAACAGATCCTTTTCCAGATCGATTGCCATGTGCTTGGACATCGGCGAGCCCTTGAACCTGCGCGTCCCGCGCAGCATCGCCGACCAGAAATCCACGAGCTGGGCGAGGTGTTCGGGCCAGTCTTTGACGTGGCCTTCGAACACCGGCCCCAGACGCTCCTCGTCACGCACGCGCGCGTAGAAATCGTGAACCAGCCGGGTCACTTCCTCCTCGCTGCACAGCTCTGGTGAAGCAACGGGAATATCGGTCTTGGGCGTTGCGTTCATCAGGGCACCAAATGCGGATCGGCAGTGTGCCGCAGGCCGCCACCACTACTGTTGATCCAGATCAATGTCAGCGCACTGCGGCGCACCTAGGCTGACACGCCTGCAGGAAGCATGCCCTGCGGATGCTGCGCCAACCACGGCGAAGTATACGCGCCGCCCTCTTCTTCGACCCGAACCCGCATGAACACACCGTCTTCCAGCCGCCAGCGGCTGATCCAGCATTGGGGCGCAGTCCTGTGGCCCAGCTTCATCGCCGCCGGCCTGGCCTGCGTGGTGTTCTTTGCGTTCGTCGATCCACTGCGGCTGCAGGCGATCAGCTTCCCGGGTACGGCCATCAGCCGTGAGCTGGGCTACACCGCAGGGTTCTTCATGTTCTGGGCCGTCACCGCACTTTCCAGCGCGGTGACCGGCTACCTGCTGCGGCCGATGCCGAACGACGAGGACGAGGAGATGCCGCTGGGATGAGCATCATCGCTTCGCCGCCACCGCGCCCGTGGCATTGGCGCCGCACCCTGGGCCTTGCGCTGCTGGTCCTGTTCCATGCGCTGCCGTGGCTGCAGTGGGATGGCCGGCAGGCCCTGCTGCTGGACCTCGACGCACGCCGCTTCGACCTGTTCGCGTGGACCCTGTGGCCGGATGACGTCGGCGTGCTGCTGGGCCTGCTGGCGGTGATGGCGGTGGGCCTGGCCCTGCTCACCCATCTGGCCGGCCGCGTGTGGTGCGGACATGCCTGCCCGCAGACGCTGTGGACACGGGCCTTCGACGGGATCGCGCAGGCACTGTCCCGCGCCCTGCCAGCGCAGCTGGCGCGACCGGCCACCCAGCTGGCCTGGCTGCTGCTGTCGCTGTGGACCGGGATCACCTTCGTGGGATTCTTCAGCCCGATCCGCGAACTGGTCGCCGGCGCGTTCGATGGCGGCTGGAGCGGCTGGGAGACCTTCTGGGTGCTGTTCTATGCCGCCGCCACCTGGGGCAACGCCGGGTTCCTGCGCGAACAGGTGTGCCGATCGCTCTGTCCATTCGCGCGCATGCAGCCGTTGCTGACCGACCCGCACACCCCGCGCATGCTGTATGACCCGCGCCGTGGTGAACCGCGCGGTGCGCGCCCGCCGGCATTGGGCGGCGTGCTCGGCCGCGGTCGTGGGCTGCTCGACCCGACCACCGCGCAGGACTACGTTTTCCGTGCCGCACATCCACTGCTGGCCGGACCGATGCCGACCTTCAGTGCAGATCGCCTGGGCGACTGCATCGATTGCATGGCCTGCGTAAGCGCCTGCCCGATGCAGCTGGACATCCGCCATGGCCCACAGGCCGACTGCCTGGCCTGTGGCGCCTGTCTGCAAGCATGCACCCGGCAACAGCAGCAGGCGGGCTTCGGGCCCGGCCTGATCAGCTATTGCAGCCCGCAGGTGATGGCCGGCCAGCCACGTAGGTGGTGGCGCCCCCGCACCACCGCCTTGGCATCGATGCTGCTGGCCCTGCTGGCCTGTGGCGCCTGGCGCCTGCTCTGAGTCAGCCCGGGTCGCCCGGGCGCGGCGGTACCAGCTGGGCACGACGGACGATGCCCAGTTGCTCGATGATCAGCGCCATTTCGTTGGTGACATCGGTCCGCCCGGTCCCCTGCGGAACCAGACGGTCAAGCACCTGCTGGTAGGTATCCCAGAACGCCGGACCGCATCCGTGTTTGTGATAACTGGCTTCCAGTTCGCGGCGTACCCGTTCAGCCAAGCCATGCATGCCGTATTCCATACGACCTCCGTTGGACTTGTTCTGCATCGTTGACGGTCGACCGATTCACTTGCGAGCTACTGAAAGACTCCCGGCCTTCACAACCGGTTGATGCCAATTAGTCATAGATTTCACGACACGTCAATTACAAGACGCGACTTTCGCGATTGAAATTATTAATCGTTCATGAAGGACGGTCACGAAGGAGATCGGGAATCTCCGTGCCGATGTCGACACCGCCCGCCAGCGAAGCCGGGTACCCATCACAGATCAGGCCGTCGCTGCGAGCGTGGCGATCGATTCTGCCTATCTTGCTAAGCATGCTTAGCACATTGATCTTAGCGGTCTGTCTGCGACAGGCCTAGACGCATCTCATGCCGTTTCATCGCTTGGCCCCTGATCCATCGGGAACAACGCAGGGTAACGCTGTTGCAGGATGTAGCGCCTCAGCGGCGGGATGGGAAAGCCTCTGGGCCATTGCGAGACAGCGGATCTGCTGATTCCAAAGAGCTTGGCGAGCTCTGCGTCGGTGGAAAAGCCCAGCCGCATGCGGACCTGCCGCTTGCTCCAGAATTCGTCCATTTTCGATCCCTTTCATCATCAAACTTATTCTTGCGCCAAGGCCTCTTTCGATTCCACGCGTTAAGCTGGCTTGCATAGATGAATACTCTTGGACAACGACTCGCGGTCGCCATGAAGGACGCCGGGCATGCACGCCCGGCCGACCTGGCGCGTGCCGCCGAAACGACGACGGCAACGGTCAGCAACTGGCTCAACGACCACGTCAAAGCCAACCACGTGAAAGCCGAACAGCTGTTCCGCATCGCCGATGCGGTGAAGCTGGACCCGCGCGAGCTGCTGTTCGGCCCGCTGGGACGGGGCGTCGGCGAACGCGGCACGGCCTACATGCACATGCCCAGCGAAGCCCATCTGGATGTCTGGCAAGCGGCCTATGAGCTGGTCGCCCACATCCTTGCCGAGCGAGGCCTGGAAGTCGGCTACCGCCGCGAGGCCACGCTGGGGCTGATGGCCCATGACCTGCTGATGGAGGGCGTCAGCCGCGGCAAGGTCGCACGCGTGGTGATGACGGCCCTGCCCTGACCCATCGCGGGCTGGTAGCATGGCCGTCGATGGGGATGGGGCTCCCCCGATAACCGCCTGAGATGGCTGATGGCTCCTGCTGCGACGAACCCGGCGTTCGTCGATGGCAGGTATTGCCCGCCATTGCGTACGCCGTCGAACCTGCGAACACGCACGCGAGGCAAGCAATGCAGACATTGAACAACTATGTGCTGGTATTCCTGGGCGGCGGTGTCGGCGCCTGCCTGCGCCACGCCTGCAACCTGATCGGCACCCGCGTCGCCGTCGGCAGTTCGTGGCCCTGGTCGACCTTTCTGGTCAACATCAGCGGCGCCTTGCTGATGGGTGTAGTGGTGGAGGCATTTGCCCTGCGCAACGGCGCCTCGCCACAACTGCGCCTGCTGCTGGCCACCGGCATTCTTGGCGGCTACACCACCTTCTCCACCTTCTCGCTGGAAACCGGCCTGCTGCTGCAGCGGGGCCAGCATGGGCTGGCCGCTCTCTACGCGGGGGGCTCGGTCGCCCTTGGCCTGGCCGGGCTGTTCGCCGGCATGAAGCTGACCCGGCTCGCGCTGGGGTGACACTCAGCTCGCGGCAACGCGCGCCTGCCCGCGCCACTGCCGTGGCGATTGCCCGGTGTGCGCCTTGAACGCGCGCGACAACGCCGCCTCGCTGCCATAGCCGACCTCGTCGGCGATCCGTTTCAACGGTCGCCCCTGGCGCAGCGCCTGCTGCGCCAGGCCTACCCGCCACCCCTGCAGGTAATGCCCGGGGGTGGTTCCCATGGCCTCGCGGAAACTGGCGGCGAACACGCTGCGCGACATGCCAGCAACGTCGGCCAGATCTTCCAGTGTCCACGCCTGCGCCGGTGCCTCATGCATCGCCACCAGCGCCAACCGCAGCCGCGGATGGCCAAGCCCGGCGAACAGGCCGCCGCGCATCTCGCCGCCCTCCATCAACTGCCGCAGCACCTGGATCATCACCACCTCGAACAGGCGGTTGACCATCACCGTGCGACCGCAGCGCTGCTCGAATGCCTCTTCGAACAGCAGCTCCAGCGCGGCATGGCCACCGTACAGTTCGGCCAACGGCAGGCAGATGAAGTCGGGCAGCGCCGCACTGATCGGGTTGAGCCTGCCGCCCTCGAAGTGGAGGTTGGCACAGGCCATGTCGGCGCCGAGCTGGGGATCGGTGTGGAAGCGATGCGGCAGCGGGCGCGGATACAGCAGCAGGCTGGGAACGTCGACCTGCATCGTCTGCGCCCCATGACTGACCTGCAACGGACCGCGCCGCACCAGATGCAACTGGCCGGCCTCGCCCTCTCCTTCGAGGCTGTTGATGCCACACAGCGCGCCGGCATGGAACACCGAGGCGGTGACCGCGAAGCGTTCGAGCAGGATGGCGAGACGATCGGCCATGGCGGGACTCCAGGTCAAACGAAGGGAGGCAGATACGCCAGATCGTATCGGATTCGACCTTGCTGCGCGCGGCACTGGCCGGCGTGCGGGAGCGACGCTATACAAGCGACACCTCCTGCCTATCGAGGCTGCAATGTCGCTCCGTCCCGCCTTGAGCCTGCTGCCGCTGCTATGCGTAGCGGCAAGCACATATGCTGCCGAGCTGCCGCAGCCGATCGAGCACCTGGCCTGGTTGGCCGGTTGCTGGCAGATTGACGGGCGGCCCGCTGGCGCCGGCGAACAGTGGTCCAGCCTGGCCGGCGGAACGATGTTGGGCAGCAGCCGCAGCCTGCGTGATGGGCGTACCGTCGGATTTGAATTCATGCAGCTGCGGCAGCATGACGATGGTCGTCTGGTGTTCACCGCCCTGCCCTCGGGCCGTGATGCAACCGACTTCACCACCACGCACATTGATGGCAACGAAGCCGTATTTGAAAACCGCCGCAATGATTTCCCGCAGCGGATCCGCTATCGCCGCGTCGATAGCCAGCGCCTGCACGCACGCATTTCGATCGCGCGGGACAACCCTGCCCAAGCGACGGATTTCCCGATGCATCGCATCCCCTGCGGTGCGACGGCGTCCAGGAAATGACACCACTACGCCATCACCGCGCGTGCCGCCTGCGGTTGGCGAGGGCCATTGTGGCTTTACCGATTCACAGGTAGTCGAGGCGCTCAAGGCAGCAGCGGTTGCCCGCTGAATGCCCAACCGGATCAGTGACCCAGCGTACCCATGGTGAAGGTATAGCCGGAGCGCATGAGGAAGTCGCGCATGCGCAGCTCTGCGCGGCGGGGCGACGGAAGATCCGGCGGACCGTACAGCGCATAGACCACGCCTGCGCCCTCGATGCGCTCGCGGCGCACGTCGCAATGACGGCTCTCCGAGGCGAGGACCCAGCCGTCCTTCAGTTGATCGGGGCCGATGGACTGCCCGTTCTTCAGCCGGAATGTAAGCCAGCGCACATCTGCGGTGGATCTGCTCATTGCCCGCCAGCTGCATCATGCATGCAGCCCCTCATGTCCTTGCCTGCCATTGCTGCTCCCGAAGACCAGAACTCGACCATACCCCGTCGCCATGTCGTGGCCGGCTGAGACTGACAGGGGCGCGTGGCGGGTCTCAGGCGCCCACGTCGAACAAGCTGCGGAACGCCGCCTGCCCGGCTGGCGTGATCCGCAGTTCGCGCCGCCCCTCGAGGCGGTGCAGCCAGCGGTTCAGCAGGAAACTCTGCAGCATGGCTTCGCCGACCATGCCGGCCATGTGCGGACGACGCTCGGTACAGTCCAGGCAGCCGCGGCAGTAGCGCTCGGGCCTCACCCGCGGTGATCGCGCGATCAGCTCTGCCAGCGGCTCGCCCACGGCGCGCAGGACGTCGGCGCCATGAGCCGTCAGCTGCCAGTGGTCTGCTGATGCGGTGATCGCCCCGGTACCCAGCAGATGGTCAGAGATGGCGACGGCGTATTCACCTGCCAGGTGCTGATAGCAGCTGCGTGCCCGACGGAAGCCGGCATCGACCCGGACGGCTCGCGGAGAGCGCTGTGGCAGTTGATCGCTGAAACGCAGGATGCCTTCCAGCATGTCGGCGACTTCGGTCGAGGCCAGACGGTGATAACGGTGACGTCCCTGCACAGCTACGGCCAGGATGCCGCCATCGAGCAACCGCCGTAGATGACTGCTTGCCGTCTGTGGCGAGATGCCGGCCACGCCAGCCAGCTCGGATGCCGTGTGTGCGCGGCCATCCATCAACGTCGACAGCATGGCCGCGCGTGCGTGGTCACCGACCAAGGTGCCGACATTGATGAAAGAGCGGGAGGTCTGGACCATGACCACAGTGTGGCATGCCGCCTGCTACTCATTGTTCGACCTGGATCGAAGCGTCCGCGCCCTTGCACAGGGCACAGTGATCGCCCGCAACCCACGAGTTCAAGCATGCCACCGGAAGAGATCCGACGTCGTTGCATCACCCCCTCCGTGCTCTATCCGGGAACGCCGGTGGTGCTGATGACCACGCTGAATGAAGACGGCAGTGCGAACATCAGCCCGCTTTCTTCATTCTGGGCGTTGGGCGACCGCGTGGTGCTCGGCATCGGCGAACAGGGCCAGGGTTGCAGCAATCTTCTGGCACGCGGCGAATGCGTGCTGAACTTCGCAGATGCCACGCAGGCGGCGCAGGTTGAAGCCATTGCCCGCGCCACCGCGCGCACTCCCGTGCCGGATTCGAAGCGTGATATGGGCTACGTGCATGTGCGTGACAAGTTCGCACTGGGCGGCTTCAGCCGCGTCGACTCGGTGCTGGTGGCACCGCCGGCGATCGCCGAATGCCCGCTGCAGGTGGAGGTGGTACTGCTTGCCTCACATCGGCCCAGCGGAACGCAGGATCAGGGCTTCATGATCGTCGAAGGACGGATCTGCCAAGTGCATGCACACGAGGCGATCACCGTTGCAGGTACCCAGCACATCGACGTGCAGCGCTGGGCACCGTTGATCTACCTGTTCCGCCACTATGTGGGCACGACGACGCCGGTGTCGCGCAACTTCCGCGCCGACGATCCGGCGCCAGCGGCGGCTTGAACATCTGGCCGCAGACTGCCAGCGCTTGCTGCAGGAAGCGCTTGGCTCAACCGCGGAATCGACGCGGCTCCAGCGCCGCGAGGGTGTACCAGCCGAACGCCGGCAGCAGCGCAAGGCGCTGGGTGAGGCCGCGATAGGGCTCCGGGTCGAAGCCGGACATCATCAGCCACAGATAGGCCATGCCCAGCAGCGAGCTGGCGCGCGAGAACCATGCCATCCGCGTTGACGCCTGCGGGCCCAGCTCTGCCAGGAACAGCAGCGGGGTGAGGATCGAGAAGATGCCGATGGCATGGAGGCCATGCATCGGGCTGCCGATGGTGAAGAGGCCGTTGCTGAGCATGGCCGCCCCGAACAGCGCGGAGGTGAGCGCAGTGAGCGCGAAACGGCGACTCTGCGCCAGCAACGCGAGGCTGAAGAGGAGGATGGCCGAGCCACTGACCATCGGGCCGACCTGCACCGCCTTGGCTGGCAGCCCCGGCATCAGGCCCATCTCGCTGAGGTGCTGCGAGACCGGGTGGTAGCCGGGCACGGTGAATGCAAAAGCGATCAGCGCCAGCATTGTGCCGAGGGGAACATACACGGCCTGCTGGATCGCCAGGTTTCGCACTGCGGTCACCACTGCTGAAGAGGAGTGCGGCGACGTTAGCAGCCGGCCCCGCCGGGTCGCATGTGCATTTTGGTACAGCCTTCCGACGCCGGACTGCGCGCAAAGAAAAAGCCCTGACCGTAGTCAGGGCTTTTAAATTGGAGGCCTCAAGCGGAATCGAACCGCTGTAAACGGATTTGCAATCCGGTGCATAGCCACTCTGCCATGAGGCCAACGTACTGCGATCAGGAACGACGCCCCTGACATGACAAAACCCCGCGATGGGGCCTGTCGGAACATGGAGCGGGAAACGAGACTCGAACTCGCGACCTCAACCTTGGCAAGGTTGCGCTCTACCAACTGAGCTATTCCCGCATAAGCCGTCATGATACCGGAAGCCCGGGTCACACACCAGCCATTTCACAACTGTTTTCACTTTTCTGACTGCGCGCAAAGCCTTGTGGCTCAACGTGCCCCGCCTTGCCGTGGCGGGAGAAAAACAAGGCCCCAACCGGGGCCCTGTGCAATCTGGAGCGGGAAACGAGACTCGAACTCGCGACCTCAACCTTGGCAAGGTTGCGCTCTACCAACTGAGCTATTCCCGCAGATTCTCCGACCTGCGTCGAAGGAGCGCTATTGTGTCGAAATTCCTTCACGCCGTCAACAGCCCGCCTACCCGATGAACCCGCCCACGAGACCTCGCTACGCTCGCCTGTTCTGGATCCTTGTCGCCCTCACCTGGTTGGCGGTGATCGCCGCATTGGTCAATGCCGGCTTCACGCCGGACTACTGGATGTTGCGGCACTTCGAAGGCGGAACCCTGCCCTACCCGACCAGCAGCGTTGTCGTGTTCGCGCTGTTGAGTACGGTCGAGCTGGTGATCGCTGCGCTGATCGTGCGCCCCTGGAAGTTCGGTCGCTTGTGGTTGCGACTGTTGATCGCCTGCGTGTTGCTGCTGGCGTGGACCTTCCCGTGGCTGGCATCGATGATGCACCAGCCACCGGTACAGGGAATGCACCTGCTGTGGCTGCTGCTTCTGGACGTGGGATTGCTGATGGCGCTGTGCGTGGTGTCGCTGGTCAGTGCGTGGCGAGCGTACGGGAGGCCAACAGCCAGCAAGCACGGAGGTTCGCGCTGAGTTGATGAGCGAAACGCTCCGATCGAGAAGGCGAACCGGTCATGGCAGTTTTTTCAGAATAGTTGCATGGCCCTATGGCGAATGAATAACGGACAGTATGCGACCCGAGCATCTGGCGTCGGCCATGTTCCTGTTGACCATGCCGCGCCCTGATCTCTTTCCGATCCAGGACCGTCCATGCAGCAGTCGAACAACCATGTCGCATCGATCTTACTCAACTGCGCGGAGATCGAAGCGCTTGATGAGGTACTGCCGACCACTCTCCGGAGCTTGCTGATCCGGCGTGGGCGATCCATCTTCAGAAATGGACGAATCCAGCTATGCCATCCCCAGGATCTCGCGATGGTGATGGACCAGATCCTCGCGCATGACGTTGATCTTGCTCCTTCCGACACGCATGCCTATGCGTACTCCGCGTTCGGTACCATCTACTTCGTCCATGGGCTGCACGGCGCAGGTCAGATCGACCTCTTGAACGGTACGATCCTTTGCAAACAGTTGACTGAGGGGCCATCCTCATCATGCGATACCGGACAAGGCGCGACCTCTCCGTTCCGACTCCCCGACGACATGCTGGACCTCATCAGCCATGACGGCCAGCCATTGTTCGACGCTGCCACTCTGAAGCATGGGCCCTTGGGCGTCGGGCAGTGCTTTGGTTTCTTTCCTGCACTGGGAATGGGCGGCATTGCGCACCTTGACTCTCTGCAGGCGGTGAACGCGCCGGTTCATTTTTCAATACTTGCCCAACTCGCCGACTTCCAACTCGTCCGCGAAGACCCGAATGGGGAACTCTCCCCGGTAACACGACGATCATCGGTACCGACTCCGCATCAGATCGCCACGCGGCTTTCTCCGGAATGCCCATTCCAGATTGTTCGCTACGCGGACATTGCTGATGAAATACCTGAGGACTCGAATTACCGCTGCGGGCGGCAACCTGCCGAGAAGCAGGATGAAGTGGTCCTCTTCGCCGATGGCGACCTGATACTCGACACGTTGGACCTGGACGACCCGCTGGCTCCATGGCGGAATGAAAACATTGGCGAGCATGTATGGTTCATCTTCGTTCGCGGCAACATGACGATAGCCCGACACGTTCATAGCCTGGAGACCGACGGCGCATGTGGACTGATTGTCTCGGGTGACCTGACGACCACCAATGCCATCGTCGGCGGACAGGAAATCCGAGTCGGCAGAAATCTCCGTGTCCATGAATTGTTCTGGGGCGACTACAACCACGGACGCCTGCATGTTGTAGGAAGTACCGAGGCCGCGCTATTCATCCAAACCGATTATTCCGTGGAGCTTGATGGCCCGATTCAGTTCCTGCGCAGGATCGACGATGTCGAAGCCATGGATGGCGATGAACTGGCGCAGCTCATCGAGGCGGACTGTCTGTTCAGAGAGGATCCTCATCCAGACAGTCGTTGGTCGCTGAGTGCGGAAGCGATACTCGAAAGGCTGGAATCAGGGAAAGGCGTCATCCGGAGGGAGGGCCTGTCAGTGGCAGATCCCCTGCTGTGCACACTCAACTTGTTCGGTGATGCCAATGTCAGCCCAGAGAACTTCCTGAGAGTGTGTGGCGAAGACATGCTGCCGATGGACACTCGTGACTATCAGTTCATTCGCAGCGGCATTTCACTTTACGTGCAGGCGGACACCGGGCATCCGGAAGCTGCTGCCTACATCGTGCAGATGGAGGATCTGCCACAGAGAATTGGCGCCCGCTTCGTAATGGAGCGCGTTGAGACCGACGTCGGAGTGATTGATCGCCTCATGGGCCGCCGACCTCGGGAGACCTGGGGCCTCTGGAAATACGTCTGCAACGATACGAGTCAGAACAAGGCGGAATGGAGGCAAGTCGAAGCGAATGAAATCCAACCATCCCATGTTGCGCTGATCCTCGAGGGCTGGCGATTCCTCCAGGAAGGAACGTCCAGTCGCCATTGGACAACGCAGATCATTTCGCCGGAGGAAATCCGCAATCTTCTCGCGCTGGCGATCTGCCGACCCTACGATGACTACGACGATGAGGATCGGTGCGGGTTCTGGGTCGGCCGCTGTCATGCTGCGTTTCGCCAGCAGAAGACTGCTCCAGTCATTGAAGAGCCGATACTTCGCCTGTCCCAGGAAATGCATCAGCCCAACGGGTCCCGCGTTTTCGAAAGCTATTACTACGACATTGAGACGTGCATGGACGGCAAGGAACGCGTCCGTATCCGCCACAAGGCCGACCAGGACGCGGATGAGGCGCCGGCCCAGATCGATCCTGTTGGCGGGCCTGGCTTGGCCGCCGCTTTGCGACTGTTCAAGCTAGGCGCTCGGGAAATGCGTCGCACCAACGCTACCCTGCTCGACGGTGAAGCGCCCTGCTTTGCGGATGAAGATGCCTTCGCGATGGACTATTGGACGCAACAGGGTTACCTGACCAGATAGATGAAGCCCTCTCTCCGCCAGCCCGCCCCGTACCGAACCTTCTGGCTGCTCGCATTTCTTGTGTGGCTGCTGCTCTTCTGCACGCTCATCCACGCCGGTTTCCAGCCAGACCACTGGCGGCTGCGTCACATCGAGTCCGGCACTCTGCCCTACCCCACAGCGTCAGTCATCACGTTCGCTCTGATCGTCCTTGTGGAGATCGCAGTGTTTGGGCTGATCGCAAAGCCATGGCGGTTCCACCGCCTGTGGCTGCGGATGCTGATCGGCGTCTTTCCGTGGTTGGGATGGACCGCTCTGTGGGGCATGGCCGCCATGCATCAATCCCCCGTGCGCGACGTGCACCTCAACTGGCTGCTGGCCGTTGCCGCCATTCACCTGCTGGCGCTGCTCGTGATTGTCCCGGCCTCGGTCTGGCCGCGCCTGCGAAGCTGGCTCAGCGGCTGAGCCGGCAGCCCTACTTCCGGAACTCCACCCGCACGTGCTGGCCGACGCGCGCCTTTGCCGCGCTCTCGAATTCCAGCACGCACTCCACCACCTTGGCCACGCCCCGCCCTGCGTCTTCGGGCAGCCGCGCCGGCGCGAACACCGGGCTGATGCGGACCACGCGTGCCACCGGCAGCGGCTTGCCCTCGGTGCCATCGCTATCGATCACCACCGTCGCGCGCATGCCCACCTGCACTGCATCGACATAGGCCGCGCTCAGTTCGGCGCGCACCTGCAGGGGCCGCGCCGGCAGCAATGACATCGCCGGCTTGCCGGCCTGCACGAACGCACCCACGCCCGGCACCTGGCCGATCACGGTGCCGGCATCCGGCGCAGTCAGCGACATCTGCCGCAGCTTGAGCCTGGCGTGCTCCAGTTTGTGCTGGGCCATCTCGACCTGCGCGCCCGCCACATCGACATCAGCGCGAACGCCAGCCAGCTGCTGCCTGGCCGCGTCGGCCTGCTGGTTGGAAGACACGCCCTCGCTGGCGCCAGTGGCCAAGCGGGTAGCGTTGCGCTCCAACTCGCGCAGTTGCGCCTGAGTGCCCTTCAGCCGGTCGGTAGCCAGCGCGAGATCGGCGTTGGCCATGCCCACTTCCTGTTCAAGCAGCGCGCCGTCCAAGGTGAGCAGGACATCACCCTTGCGGACCGCCGCCCCTTCCTTCACCGGCGCGGTGCTGACCGAACCATCCATCGCTGGAACCAGTGCAATCAGCCCGCCTTCCACATCGATGATGCCGCGGGCGACGGCTACCTTGTCCGCCGTAGCGGGCGTGGTCGCCGCCGGCCGCACGGGCGCAGGTGCGTCCCTGCTGCAGGCGCCCAGCAGCAATGCCGCGCCCAAGGAGATGCTGAGGGAAAACAACGGCGGCAATCTGGTCATCGGCTGGGCTCTACGGTTTCGTTCTGGCGGCGGTCATCGCGGACCGTGCCGTCTTCCATGGCGATCACGCGGTCCGCATGGCGGATCAGGCGTGGATCGTGGCTTACGCACAGCACCGTGGCCTGATGTGCGCGTGCATAACGGTGCAGGATGTCGATCACGCGCTGGCCGTTCTCGGCATCCAATGCGCTGGTGGGCTCATCGGCGAAGATCAGCGTGGGTGACTTGGCGAACGCACGGGCAACCGCTACGCGCTGCTTCTCACCGCCAGACAACTGCGCCGGGCGCATGTGGCTGCGGTGCGAGAGGCCGACCTCGTCCAGCGCCTGCCGTGCCAAAGGCTCGCTGTCACGGTTGCGCATGCCGCGATAGCCCAACGGCAGCTGCACCTGCTCCAACGCGGTCAGCGCCGGAAACAGGTTGAAGCCCTGGAACACGAAACCGACGTGATGCAGGCGGAAGCGCTCCACCTCGCTTCGCGTCATGTGGCTGACGTCCTGTCCCAGCGCATGCACGCGGCCACCATCCGGTGTCGACAGGCCGGACATCAGCGACAGCAGCGTGCTCTTGCCGCAGCCGGAGGGACCCGACACCAGGGTCAGTTCGCCGGGATAGATGTCCAGTGACAGGCCACGCAGCACGGGAACGTGCACATCGCCGGACACGAAGCCCTTTTCCAGTGCGTCGGCACGCAGCGTCGGGGAAGTGATGGAGGTGTTCGTCATCGGTCGCCCTTCAACGCAACAGCAACGATGGGTCGGAGCGGACGACGCTGCGCACCGCCATGATGCTCGACAGCATGGCCATCACCGCGACCAGCGCCACGCAGCCGAGGACCACCATCGGCGTGAGCTGTACCGGCACGCGCTGGGTCTGCGCCGCCAGCAGCACCACCGTGCTGAAGGCGGCGGCCAGCAGCATGCCGACGCCGCCGATCAGCACGGCCTGTTCGAACACCACCCGGGCCAGCGCATAGCGGCCTGCGCCGAGCGCATTGAGGGTGGCGTACTCGCGGACGGACCCGGCCACCACCGCGGCAAACGATTGGTTGGTGATCACCGCACCGACGAAGCAGACGATGACCGCCATGAACAGCACCGCGATACCGGCACCGGTGTCGAACAGCCAGTACTGCTGCGAGCGGCTGGCGAACTCCGGTGCTGTCCAGAATTCGACAGTCGTGGCGCGGCCTGTCGAAGCACTGAGGCGATCGCGCACGCGACCGGCCAGCTCCGGTGATCGCGTGCCCGCCACGAAATAGGTACTGCCTTCATGCGGGTCGGTTCCGGCGATGGCACGCGCGGTATCCAGTGATGCCAGCACGTTGACGCCACCTAGACCACGCAGGCCGGGTTGTGCGGCGACCACACGCACCGCCTTGCCGTTGATCCACGCCCGGTTGCTGCGCAGATCAACGCCCAGCGTGTCCAGGTCGGCGCTGTCGACGATCACCGCGCCGGGCTCACGCAACTGCGCACGCAACTCAGGCGGCAGGATGCGCGAGAACATCATCGCGTCATTCGCCGTGGAGATGCCGGACAGATACACCGACACGTTGCCGGTGCCCTGCGCGCTGGAGCGCCACTCGCCATCGACCCATTCGTAGGGCTCGACGCGGGTGACATCCGGGTCCATGCGCAGCCGGCTCTCGACATCCGCGCTGATCGCATGGCCGTAGTTCACGCTCTGCGTGCCGGCAAAGCCAGCCCAGACATCGGCGGTCGATGCCTTCACGTAGATCGCAGCGGTGCCGAAGATGCCCAGCACCAGTGCTGCCTGCACGATCAGCAGGACACCGGCGAAACACATGGCCAGCACCACCGGCAGGAATCGACGCCACTCGTAAACCAGCGTCTTGCGGGCAAGCGCGATCATTGCGCGTCGCCTTCAGGCTCGACCGGCAAGGGTGCGCCGCCCACTGCCCGGTAGAGCGATGCGAAGGCGAGCACGCGAGCGCCCTGCGCGCCGATCAGATCGGCGTGCGCGGACAACGCCGCACGCTGGCTTTCCAGCCCGTCGAACTCACTGGAGAGGCCAAGCTGCACCTGCCGGGCCTGTCGCGCGACCTGCTGCCGGGCAGCGTCGTCGGCCACCTGCAGCGACTGGATGCTGCTGTCCTGGCGGGCCAGGCTGCCCAATGCGCCTTCCACTTCAGCCACGCCTTGCAGCACGGCCTTGCGATAGCCCAGCAATGCCGAATCCAGTTGCTTGTCGTCGGACTGGTAGCGCGCGCGCCGCTGGCCCCAATCCCACAGCGGAATGTCGATGTAGGGACCGATCGACGGGCTGGAATCGGAGTTGGAGCGTGCGTTCTGGGTGAGGTTGTAGGCGTACAGGATGGAACCGCCCAGGCTCAGTTTCGGGAACATCGCCGCGCGTGCGCTGCCCTTTTCGGCGGTGGCCTGCAGTACATCGGCCTCGGCCAGCAGGATCTGCGGGCGATGGCGTAGCAGATCGGCCGGGACCTGCTGCAGGGTGAAGGCGCTCAACTGCGGCGGCGTGCGGTAGGCATTCCAGGCCGGATCCGGCCCATCGCGCCCCAACAGCAGCGCCAGCGCACGCGCGGCGTTGCCTGCATTTTCATCCGCCTGTGCAATGGCAGCGCGTGTGGCCGCCTGCCGCGCACGCAGGCGATCCAGTTCGCCAGGCTCGTCCAGATGCAGGCGCTGCCGCACCAGCCCCAGTTGCTCGCCGCGTGCGTCAACGGCCTGTTGCTTGCGCAACAGATCCGCCTGCGCCTGCGCGACGGAAAGATCCAGATAGCTGCGCACCACGTCAGCGATGACCGCCACCTGCGCGGCATCGCGCAGTGCTTCAGCATTTTCGTTGGCCGCCTGCGCGCTCAGCCGGGCACTTTCCGCTGCGCCAAACAGGCCAAGATCCCAGATCGCTTCCACACCGGCGTGGAAGTAGGTGTCGACCGCGGCGGCGTCCTGTACCTGCTTGGCACTGGCCGTTATCTCCGGACGGAAGCGCGCATCGGCGGTGCCAGACACAAGCCGTACCGCCTGCAGCCGCAGGGTGGCCTGCTGCAGGTCCAGATTGCCGGCGATGGCCTCTTCCACCAGTGCGTTCAAGCGCGCATCGGCCAACACCTTCCACCACTGCCGCGCATCGACCGCCACGCCCTGCCCAGGGGCCGGTTGATTCCAGACCGTTGGAGTGCGATCGGGCAGATCCGGAACCGGCACCGACATACAGCCTGCCAGCATCACGCTGACCAGCAGCACCCCGCTACCCAGCACGATGCGCGGCACGGCGACATGCCTTTGAGCGGACACTGCAGGGGAAGTGAAACGATTGGCCACCCGCCCACCTTCGTGGAGAGAGAAGCCGGGGAGGCTACGCCGCGATTGTGGAGTGGACATGGAGAATCAGTCGGAGCTGCGTTACAGCGCGTATGCGGTGCCTGCATTGCGAACCCTCGGCCTTTCCCCAGCCTTTCATGAGCGCCGCCAAGCTGAACGCTGGACTGTTCGCGGGCGCTGCGGCACATTGGCCTGAACGCTCCCACCGGCAGGCAATACGCTTGAAATCCAGCTCCCGCCGCGCGCTCGGCATCTTCATGGCCGTGCTTACCGTGGGCGCGATGGCGATCTGCCTGGCCACGCCGCTGGCATCGAACGCGGCCATGCTGCTGATGGACCGCAGCAACTTCATTCCCGCGCAGTCGTCGATCTTTTCTTTCGAGCCCTACGTGATCAACAACGGCTCGTCGAACTACTGGCTGTATGGCCAGGACCGGACCTACTACTACCACTTCACCTACCAGGTCGACGCGCCTTACCTGTACATCCCGCGCAAGAACGCCTGCGTCGGCTTCGACCGTGCGGACGTGCGTACCTGGTGCAGCGCTAACCGGGGCATTCCGCGCTAGCAGGCTGCACCTGCAGCGCGGCGCGCAAACGAAAAACGCCCCCTTGCGGGAGCGTTCTTCTTGAATCTGGAGCGGGAAACGAGACTCGAACTCGCGACCTCAACCTTGGCAAGGTTGCGCTCTACCAACTGAGCTATTCCCGCAGATTCCGTTCGACCTGCGTCGAAGGAGCGCTATTGTGTCGATATTGCTGCACGGCGTCAACAGGATTCTGCAGCCCTTTTACCGGCCAGCGTTCAGCTTCCGGATCACGCCCGAACGCCCCGTCGGTGGAAGTAGATCTGTTCGGCCAGCCGGCGCACCGGGCCGGTGCGCAGCAGGGCGTCGACCGGCCAGTCCCGCTGCAGGTGGTCCATGGCCCAGCGCAGCACGCGCTTGCGGTGAAAAGTGGGCGCCGCCTGCCGTGCCACCTGCTCGGCGGCGGGTCCCTTCCCACGCCGGTGCAGGCCGATGGCATCGCCGACCGCCCAGCCGTGCCGCCATGACGAGTGGATGCCGCCGGCCGACAGCGGCGAAACGACACCCGCCGCATCACCGGTAAGGATCACGCCGGGCGCGGTGATCGGGCCATCCGGAAACCCGCACGGCACCAGCCCCGCGCGGGTGCCGGCAGCCTCGGCCGCGCGCGGAAGACCCACCACGTCGCGCACATGTTCAAGGAAACCCTCGATATCCGGCGGGCGGGCATGGGCGGGATCGTGGCGCAGGGCCAGCCCCACCTGCACACCGGTGGGATTCTGCGCGGCCCAGCCGATGTAGCCGGGTGCGAAGCGGCGGCTGACAAAGCAGTGCAAGGCGTCGCCTTCCGGCAGCTGCACGCCGGCAAACTCGCGCTCGACGCCGTACAGGTTGTCGCGCACCTGGCCCAGGCCGGTGCGCAGCGCGACGCGTGAACGCGCGCCGTCAGCGCCGACCAGATAGCCGGTGCGCCCCACCCCTTCAACCTGCCATGCGTCGCCGTCGCGGCAGGCCCCGGTGAACGACTGCTGCAGCCGCAGGTCCACGCCACTGGCACGCAGCTCGCTGGCCAGCCAGCGCATCAGGTTCGGTGTATCGGTGGTGAGGAAGTAGTAGCCCGGTGCGGCCAACAACACGTTGCGCAGGTTCGGTGCGTACAGGCGCACGCGCGCCACGCGCTGCACCAGCTGCTCGGGCATGCGACCAAGCCAGGTCTGTTCCATCGCTTCCTTCACCACGATGCCGGTGGTATGCAGGCGCTCGCCGGGGTCGGCCTTGCGTTCGAGCACGCAGACGCGAAGGCCGTACTGGGCGGCGGCGAGTGCACAGGCAGCACCTGCAAAACTGGCGCCGACGATGATCACGTCGTAGTCGTTGGCGGTGGGAGTGTGAGGCATCGCGGCATCACCACTTGAGAAGGGAGATGCAGCATCGAGCTTCCGCGTGGTGAGGCGATGGAGTGGCGGTGAAGTGGAAATGAAGCGCTCGCTCACCCGATCGGCTTCATTTCGGAATACTTGTATGGACTGCCCCCGGACGACGATCAATAGTTCTTGGTCCAGTGCCATCACCAATGCAGTAGCGACAATCGCCAACCGCTCCGACACCCTGCGTCGGGATCACGTTGAGAACGGCGCCCCGCAGTTGAGCATGTACAAGAGCGCGAGTCTCGGCATTCGTTGGCAGTGGACTAATCAATCCGAGCAACAGTCGCTCTCAATGAACACCACAACACGGCCAGGCTCCCAGACCACCACATTCGAGAATCGATATGGATCACTTCGCCCACCTTGGCTACCACTACGGCGAGCGAGAAATTGAGTCGTTGCTGAAAGAGCTTGGCATCGTCGACGTTCCCGCCTTGGAGCGGCATTGGACTGATGCTTACTTGTCCAACGCATCACTCGGCGTCGAACTGACCTTTTCAGATTCTGAGTCCTTGGCTTCTCCTAGCCGCGACTATCCGGCTGGCGCGCTCGTGCTATCCAATTTCCGCTACTACGGACGGGAAATTGGCGACTTCTCCGTTTACCGAGGTGCCCTGCCCCACGGACTCACTTTCGGCCAAGGCAGGAACGACGTCGTGTCAATGTTTGGTGAACCGGAATGGAAGAATCCAGAAAGCAACCGCATGCGATGGATATCCGGCAGCTCCAGAATACATGTGACATTCGACAAGAGCGGAAAGCTGGCGATTGTCTCCGGAGGGTTGCCTATCTAAAAGCACAACTCTGCGCACCGTTCTGTTGGCACTCAAGTCATGATGCCTGCCGACATCGAGCCATTCCCAGACCACACCGTCGAGATCGCCCTACCTCGCGAAAGCTCATAACGAAAAACGCCCCCTTGCGGGAGCGTTCTTCTTGAATCTGGAGCGGGAAACGAGACTCGAACTCGCGACCTCAACCTTGGCAAGGTTGCGCTCTACCAACTGAGCTATTCCCGCTTGGGAGGCGAAATTCTACCTGTTCTGGAAATGGCGTCAAGCGCTTTTTTCGGGGTCAGCGAGGCGCCTTGGACCGCGTATCCACGCATGGCGTGGATCTACTCCAACACCCCCACAAAACGGTAGATCTGCGCGTGGATGGACGCTTCAGTAGATCCACGCCATGCGTGGATGCGGGCGGCTATGGGGTCAGAGCCCTTTCCTGCGGAAAGGGATCCGACCCCGGTGCTCAGTTACCCAGCTTCTTCTGCCGCGCACGCTCGCGCGCAGCGCGCTCGTCGTCACGCAGGCTGGGCCAGGCGGCGTGCAGGTACTGCAGGCCCGACCACAGGGTCAGCACGGCGGCGATGGCCAGGGTCCAGTCGCCGATATGGAACACCGGCGGGCCCATCCAGATGTCGTTGACCGGCACGTTGGGCGCCACCGAGTACAGCAGGCACAGCAGCGCGACCATCTGCGCGGTGGTCTTGACCTTGCCGATCATCGCCACGCGTACCTTGGCACGCTGGCCGAGTTCGGCCATCCACTCGCGCAGTGCCGACACCGCGATCTCGCGGCCGACGATCACCGCCGCCCAGAACGCCATCCACGGTGTCGGATGACCCTGCACGATCAGGAACAACGCCACCGCCACCATCAGTTTGTCCGCGACCGGGTCGAGGAAGGCGCCGAACGCCGATTCCAGGCCGTAGCGACGCGCGATCCAGCCATCAAGCCAGTCGGTGATCGCGGCCAGGCCGAAGATCGCCGCCGATGCGAAGTTGGTCCAGGTGTAGGGCAGGTAGAACACCAGCACCAGCACCGGGATCATCACGATCCGCAACAGGGTCAGCCAGGTGGGCAGGGTCAACGTCATGCTGCTTTATTCTCTCTCTACTCGGCCGGATCAGGCGCGGCCAACCCGTGCAGGTTAGCGTAGATGCGCGCTGCGAGGGCGTCATTGATGCCTTCCACCTTGGCGATTTCCGCTTCTCCGGCCGCCTTCAGGCCAACCAGGCCGCCGAAATGCTTCAGCAGGCTGGCGCGCCGGCGCGGCCCGATGCCGGGAATATCTTCCAGTTTGCTGGTCATCCGCGCCTTCTGCCGGCGTCCGCGATGGCCGGTGATGGCAAAGCGGTGCGCTTCATCGCGCACCTGCTGGATGAACTGCAGGGCGGGATCGGCCGCACCCGGGCGCAGTTCGCGGCCATCGGGCATCACCAGGGCTTCGTGGCCGGCACGGCGTTCCACGCCCTTGGCCACACCCACCAGCAGCACGCCTTCCACGCCCAGATCGGCCAGCGCCGCCTGTGCCTGTGCCAGCTGGCCGGCGCCACCGTCGATCAGCAGCACGTCAGGCAGCACGCCCTGCTCTTCCACCGCGCGGCGGAAGCGGCGGTCGATGGCCTGGCGCATCGCCGCGTAATCATCGCCCGGCTCGATGCCACTGATGTTGAAACGGCGGTACTGCGCGCGCACCGGGCCGGCAGCATCGAACACCACGCACGAGGCCACGGTGGCTTCGCCCATGGTGTGGCTGATGTCGAAGCACTCCACCCGCTTCACCGGCTCGGCCAGCCCCAGCATCACCCGCAGCGCCTCGCTGCGCGCGTGCTGCGCGGTGCGGCTGTTGATCTCGGTCGCCAGGGTCAACTGCGCGTTGCGGCTGGCGAGTTCCAGGTAGCCGGCGCGCTCGCCACGGACGTTCCACTTCAGCTGCACCTTGCGCTCGGCCGAGGCCGACAGCGCCGAACCGATCAGATCGGCATCGGGAATTTCGCGGTCGAGCAGGATCTCGCGCGGTGGCTCGAATTCGATGTAGTATTGCGAGACAAAGGCCGCCAGCACTTCGTCCGCGCTTTCCTCGCCGTTGGTGCGGGGAAAGAACGGTCGCGTGCCCAGGTTGCGGCCGTCACGGAAGGCCAGCAGCATCACGCAGGCCTGCGAGCCCTGCATGGCCACCGCCAGCACGTCCAGGTCGGCCGCGCGGCCGTCCACGTACTGGCGGGTCTGCATGCTGCGCAACGAGGTGATCAGATCGCGCAGGCGCGCGGCCTGCTCGAATTCCAGCGCCTCGCTGGCGGCCTGCATCTGCTGACCCAGCTCGCGGGTCAGCTCATCGCTCTTGCCTTCCAGGAACATCGCCGCGCGGCGCACCGACTCGGCGTAGTCCCCCGCTGGCACCAGCTCCACGCACGGCGCGCTGCAGCGCCCGATCTGATACTGCAGGCAGGGCCGCGAGCGGTTGCGGAACACGCTGTCTTCGCAGCTGCGCAGCTTGAACAGCTTGTGCATCAGGTTCAGCGTTTCGCGCACCGCGGTGACGCCGGGATACGGCCCGAAATAGCGTCCAGGAATGGCGCGCGGGCCACGATGCAGGGCGATGCGCGGCCAGTCCTCGCGGGTCAGCAGCACATGCGGATAGGTCTTGTCGTCGCGCAGGGACACGTTGTAGCGCGGCGACAGTGATTTGATCAGCTGGTTTTCCAGCAGCAGCGCTTCGGCTTCCGAGCGCGTCACGGTCACGTCCATGCGCACGATCTGCGAGAGCATCGACATGATGCGCGCGTTCTTCGGACTGCCGTTGAAGTAACTGCCCACGCGGTTGCGCAGCGCACGGGCCTTGCCGACGTACAACAGCGTGTCGTCGGCCGCATACATCCGGTACACGCCCGGGGCGGTACTCAGCTGGGCCGCGAATGCCTTGCCATCGAAGGACGGGACGGGAACAACGGTCATTCGCTGATCGGCACTTCGCTGAGTACGCCGCTGTCAGGGTCCAGACGCAGTACGGTGTGGGAATCTGTCTCGGCGATCCATACGGCACCGGCACCGACGGCCAGGCCGGCCGGGCCGTGCAGGCGCCGCGGCAACGGCTGGGTGGCCAGTTCGCCGCCGCCCAGGCGCAGCGTGCGCAGGCGGCCATTGCCGGTATCGGCGATCCACAGCAACGGCGCATCCGGGCTCAGCGCGATCGCCTGCGGGAACTGCAGGCTGGCCTGCGCGCGCGGGCCATCGTCTTCGCCAAAGCGCCATGTGCCCTGCCCGACCAGGGTCTGCACCAGATCGCCGCGCAGCTGCAGCGAACGGATCGATGAACCCAGGGCGTCGGCGACGTACAGCACCTGCTGGACCACGGCCACGGCGGTGGGCTGGGCAAACGCGGCCAGGTGGCCACTGCCGTCGCGCTCGTCGATGGCGCCGCTGCCGGCGCGCCACTGCAGGCTGCGCTGGCCGAGGTGGTAGCTCCAGATGCGGTTGTCGCCGGCCATGGCGATGTGCAGCTGGTTTTCGGCGATGGCCAGGCCGACCGGATGATCCAGCGACACCTGTCGTGGCTGCGCCACCGGCCCTTCCTCGGGAGCGCCCGGACGACCGTTGCCGCACAGCGTGTCGACCAGGCCGGTCAGCAGGTTGATGCGGCGCACGGCGTGGTTGCCGGTGTCGGCCACGTACAGCGACTCGCGCTCCAGCGCCAGCGCCTGCGGCCGGTGGAAAGCAGCTTCGGCGAGGTTGCCGTCCATGAAGTCGGCGGTGCCCAGGCCGAACTGGCGCAGCACGCGGCCGCCGTGACTGCATTCCAGGATGCGGTGATGGCCGCTGTCGGCGATGTACAGCCGTTCCTGGTTCACTGCCAGACCCATGGGGAATCGCAGCGACTGGCGCGGCTCGGGGTGCAGTTCGCTACCGCCACGCGAAGGGGCCGACGGCGCACCCTCGCACAGGGCATTCAGGGCCCGCTCCAGCTCGCCGGGCACGCCTTGGCCGATCAAGCGCTGCTGTTCGCGACCCTGCGCATCCAGCAACACCATGGTCGGCCACGCGGTGACGCCGAAGCGGCGCCAGCCATCCCAATCGGCATCGAGCAGCACCGGCATGGTCAAGCCCTGGCGGCGCAGCAGCTTCAATGCAGCCGTGGCATCACGCTCGAAATCGAAACGCGGTACCTGCAGCACCAGGGGTTGCAGCTTACCGGGGTGGCGTGACAGCCACTGGCTGAACTCGGCCAGCCGTTGCGCGCTCCACGCGGAAGCCGCGTTGACGAACAACAGCGCGACCGGCCGGCCACGCAGTTCGGTCAGGGTGCAGGGCGCGGCGTTGAGCCAGGCGGCGAACTCGGGCAGGTCCGGGACGGGCTGGATGTTCATGGCCCGATTATGCCGGAGTCGGCGTGATGCAACAGGCGTGCCACGGTACGTTCGGCAGCAGCGTCGACCAGCGACCAGACCTGTTCGAAATGATCGCTGCCACCGGTATAGGGATCGGGAATCGCGCGTTCGCCCTGCCCGCCCGACCACGGCAGGTACAGCGCCAGGCGCTCGCGCTGGTCGGCGGTGGCAAGGCGCGCGGCATCACGCAGATTGGCCTCGTCGGCGCACAGTATCCAGTCGAAGGTGTCGAAGTCCTGCGGCCGCAGCTGCCGCGCGCGCAGGCTGCCCAGGTCCACGCCATGCCCGGCCGCGCACGCAATGGCTCGCCGGTCGGGTGGCTGGCCCACATGCCAGTCGCCGGTACCGGCCGAGTCGACCTGCACCCGTCCCGCCAGCGCCGAGGCATCCAGGCGGGCGCGCAGCGCGCCTTCGGCCATCGGCGAGCGGCAGATGTTGCCGAGGCAGACGACCAGCAGCTTCATCGCGCGGCCATCGCCTGCAGCAGCGTTTCGGCGCGCTGCAGGTCTTCAGGGGTGTCGATGCCCGGCGGGAAAGGTTCGGGCGAGATCGCCACGGTGATCGGATAGCCCGCTTCCAGCACGCGCAGCTGCTCCAGCGATTCCACCTGTTCCAACGTGCCCGGGGGCATCGAGGCGAACTGCTGCAGGAAGCCGGCACGGTAGCCATAGATGCCGATGTGGCGCAGCCACTGGTGGTCCTCGGGCAAGATCTCGCGACTGCGGGCGAAGCCGTCGCGATGCCAGGCGATCGGCGCACGGCTGAAGTACATGGCCTCGTTGCGCACGTTGCGCACCAGCTTGACCACGTTGGGGTCAAACAGCGTGTGTGCATCCTCGACCGGCGTGGCCAGGGTCGACATCGGCGCGCTGCCTTCCACCAGTGCCGCGGCGACGGCGCGGATGCCGGCAGCCGGTGCGAACGGTTCATCGCCCTGCAGGTTGACCACCACGGTGTCATCCGCCCAGCCAGCGATGCGCGCGCATTCGGCCAGTCGATCGGTGCCGGAGGCATGCGACGCCGCGGTCATCGCCACCTTCACTTCCTCCAGGCCGGACAAGGCGTCGGCAATGCGCTGGTCGTCAGTGGCGACCCAGACCTCACCCGCGCCGGCCTGCAGCGCGCGGCGGGCCACATGCAGCACCATGGGCTCTCCGCCCAGCAGGCGCAGCGGCTTGCCCGGCAGCCGCGAAGCGGCATAGCGGGCCGGGATGGCAACAACGAAGTCGGTCATGCGGGCGGTACTCGGCAGGCGCGATACAGCAGGAATGCGGCCGGCGGCGTGCATTTGCAAGCGCCGCACGGCCCCTCAGTTCGGTCGCAGCTTGTCCAGGCGATCGGTCAGCGCGATCCAGAATGCAGCGGGCAGCTCGGCGCGCAGCGGCACGGCGTACTGCCAGTCGTTGGCGAACGCACGGCACTTCACGGCATCCTTTTCGGTCATCAGCACCGGCAACTGGCTGCCAAAGGACAGATCCTGCGGCTGGTAGGCGTGATGGTCGGCGAAGGCGTGCGGCACCACGCCGATCGCACGCGCGCGCAGCATGTCGAAGAAGCGTTGCGGATGGGCGATGCCGGCCACGGCATGCACGCGTTGGCCCGCGAAGTACGAGAGCGGACGCGCCCGTCCACCGGCCAGTGGTTGTGCACTGTCGATGTGCAGGGCCATCGGCCATTGGCCGAAGCCGCAGGCCTGGGCAGCCGTCGCTGCATCCGCCTGGCCCAGGTTGACCACACGGAAATCGCATTCGGCGGCGCGGCTGACCGGCTCGCGCAGCGGGCCGGCGGGGATCATCCGGCCATTGCCATAGCGACGCTGGGCATCGACCACCTCGATCTCGATGTCGCGCGCCAGCCGGTAGTGCTGCAGGCCGTCATCGCAGACGATCACGTCGCAGCCGGCGGCGATCAACGCCTTGCCCGCTGCCACGCGATCACTGTCCACGCGTACCGGCACGCCGGTTTTCCAGGCGATCAGCACCGGCTCGTCGCCACCGAGGGCGGTCGGTGTATCGGCTTCCACCCAACGTGCCTTGTCCGCTTGCTCCCGGCCGTAGCCGCGGCTGGCGACGCCGGGCTTCCAGCCCGCTGCGCGCAGGCGCTCGACCAGGGCGATGGTCAGCGGCGTCTTGCCGGTGCCGCCAGCGGTGATGTTGCCGACCACGATGACCGGCACCGCCAGCGCATGGCGCTTGCGCCAGCCACGGCGGTACAGGCGCCGGCGCAGCGCGGTGACGCCCGCGTACAGCGGTGCCAGCAATCGCATCGGCCACGGCACCGGGCTGCCGTCATACCAGTACGGCGGGGTCTGGGTACCTTTGCCCGCCATCAGTCCTGCCTTTCGCGGAACTGCATGTTGTGCAGGTGCTGGTACAGGCCACCCATCGACAGCAGTTCCTGGTGGGTGCCGCGCTCAACGATGCGGCCATGGTCCATCACCAGCACCTGGTCGGCATGCTCGATGGTCGACAGGCGGTGCGCGATCACCAGCGTGGTGCGCTCGGGCATCAGGCGCTGCAGCGCGTCCTGCACCAGGCGCTCGGATTCGTTGTCCAGCGCCGCGGTGGCCTCGTCCAGGATCAGGATCGGCGCATCGCGCAGGATCGCGCGGGCGATCGCCAGGCGCTGGCGCTGGCCGCCGGACAGCAGCGCGCCATTCTCCCCCACCGGCGTCTGCAGCTGCTGCGGCATGCGTGCGATGAACTCCCAGGCATTGGCCGCTTCGGCCGCCGCGCGGATCTGCTCGTCGGTTGCATCCATGCCGTAGGCGATGTTGGCCGCGATGGTGTCGTCGAACAGCATGACCTTCTGGCCGACGATGGCCACCTGCCTGCGCAGATCGGCCAACGGGTAGTCATCCAGGGCAACGCCGTCGAGCAGGATGCGGCCGCCGTTGGGTTCGTAGAAGCGCGGCACCAGCCGGATCAGGCTGGTCTTGCCGCTGCCGGAACGACCGACGATGGCGGTGACCGTACCCGGCCTGGCAACGAAGCTGATGTCGTCCAGGGCGATGCCACTGTCTTCGCGGTAACGCAGCATGACGTGTTCGAAGGCCAGTTCGCCGCGAACGCGCTGCACCGTGTGCTTGCCCTCGTCGCGCTCGACCGGCATGTCGATGATGCCGAACAGGCGCTCGGCAGCGGCCACGCCGCGCGAGATCGAGGTCTGCACGCTGGTCAGCCGGCGCAGCGACGGAATGATGGCCATCATCGAGGTCATCAGGCCCATGAACTGGCCCGCATTGAGCTTGCCGGCCAGCGCTTCGCGGGTGGACACCCATACGATCACCGCCAGCGCCAGCGCCGCCAGGAACTGGACCACGCTGGAGGCCGCCGCGCGGGTCACTTCCACCTTCATGTTCAGCGCCAGCATGCGGTTGGCCAGGCGCGAGTAGCGCGAGATCTCGTGCTGCTGGGTGCCGTGCACCTTCACTTCCTGCTGCGCGGCCAGCGACTGCTCGGCGGTCTGCGCCATGGTGCCCATGCCGTCCTGGATGCCGCGGCTGATGCGCCGGTAGCGCTTGCCCACGTAGGAGACGATCACGCCGATCAGCGGCACCACCACCAGCATCGCCAAGGTCACTTTGACGCTCATCTGCAGCATCACCGCCAGCATGGCGATGATGGTCAGGGTGTCGGCCACCACGGTCTTGAGCGCATCGGCGCTGGCCTGGGTGACCTGTTCGGTATCGAAGTTCAGGCGGCTGACCATCACCGGCGTCGCTTCGGCGTCGAAGTGCGAGGACGGCAGGTGCAGGTACTTCTGCAGCACCTGTTCGCGCAGGTCGCGGACCACGCTGCGGCCGGTCTTGGCCAGCGTGTAGTCGCTGACCCAGGTGGCCACGCTGCGCATCAGGAACAGGCCAAGGATGGTCAGCGGCAGGATCACCGCCATGCGCGGCTCAGGGTTGACGAAGCCGCGGTTGACCAGCGGTTCCATCAGCTTGGTGAAGTGATAGCCGGCCAGGGCTTCGACCACCATCGCGATGACCGCGCCGATCATGAACACCCAGTAGGTGCGGGTATAGCCCAGCAGACGTTTGTAGATCGGCCACACTGGCGCGTGATGGGAACTCATGGACGCACCTCTGGCGCTGTTGCAATGGCGATACGACGGAAGCCGAGCTGGCCCAGCGCATCCTGCGCGGTGACCACGGCCTGGTAGGGAGTGCGCGCGTCGGCACGCAGCAGCACGGTCTGTTCACGGTCGCTGCCGGCGACGGCGGCGATCGTCTGCTTGACCGATTCGACGTCGCTGCGCAGCACTTCCTGATCGTTGACGAAGTAGCGGCCGTCCGCGTTGATCAACACGCTGAGCGAGCGCGGCGGCTCGTTGGTCTGCTGCTGGCTGGCGGTCGGCAGCTGCACCTGCAGGGTCGAACGCGCATCGAAGGTGGTGGTGACCACGAAGAAAATGATCAGCACCAGGATGACGTCGATCAGCGGCACCAGGTCGATATGCGGTTCATCCTGGGACCGGTCGTTGCCGATACGCATCGATCAGGCCTTTGCCGTGGCGGCGGAGGACGCGCGCGCGGCGGGAGCTGGGGTCATCACCCCGGGTCGACCATCCAGCGTATCCAGCAATGCACTGGCTTCCTGCTCCATCTCCACCACGTAGCCGTGGATGCGGCCCTTGAAGAAGCGGTGGAACATCAGCGCCGGGATCGCCACGATCATCCCGGTGGCGGTGCACACCAGCGCCTTGCCGATACCGCCGGCAAGCTGGTTCACATCCCCCACGCCGTGGTCGAGGATGCCCAGGAACATCTGGATCATGCCGACCACGGTGCCGAGCAGGCCCAGCAGCGGGCCGGCCGAGGCGATGGTGCCCAGCGCGTTGAGGAAACGCTCCATGCGGTGCACCAGGTGGCGACCGGTGTCTTCGATGCGCTCGCGGATCTGGTCGCGCGGGCGGTTGCGCGCTTCCAGTGCGGCGGCCAGCAGGGCGCCCAGCGGTGAGTTGGCACGCAGGGTCTGCAGGTGCGCCGGGTCGAGCTTGCCGCGCGCGGCCCAGTTGCGCACTTCCTGGCCCAGGCCAGGTGGCAGCACCTCGTTACGCCGCAGGGACCAGAAACGCTCCAGGACGATTGCCAAAGCCAGTACGCCCAACAGCAGCAGCGGCACCATCGGCCAGCCACCGGCCTTGACCAGTTCCCACACGTTTCAACCCTCCGGCCCAACGGCCGCTTGTTCGATCGGCGATAGGATAGCAGCCGACCGTGCCCGCCCAGCGGCATCCCACCACCGGGCTGCGTGGATACGCTGTTCACGCAGCTGCAGGCCTTGTGCGCCAAGCCATACGCGGATCGCGCCGGACTCGGCGGTGGACAGCACTTCGGCGCCGGCCGCCTGCCAGCGCTGCACCACGTCACGCTTCGGGTGGCCAAAGCGGTTCTGGTGCCCGGCCGAGACCAGCGCCAGCTGCGGCGCCACCGCCTTCACCCAGCCCGCAGTGGAGCTGCCCCCGCTGCCGTGATGGGGCACCAGCACCACGTCCGCACGCAGCGCGCCAGCAGCGCCCGCCAGCAGCGCCTGCTCGCCTGGCCGGCCGATGTCGCCGGGCAGCAGCACCACCCCATGGGCGCCGGCAACCCGCAGCACGCAACTGGCCTCGTTGTCGGCGCCCTTCATGCCAGCGGCCGGGACAGCGTCAGGTGGGTGCAGCACCTGGAAATCGACCCCGTCCCATTGCCAGCGCAGTCCCTGTTGGCAGGTGCCGGCAGTGGCAATCGCACTGCCCCGTGGCGCCAGTATCTCCAACTCCGGCAGTTGCCGGCGCAGCGCAGCAAGGTTGCCGCTGTGGTCAAGGTGGTCGTGACTGATCATCACCCGCGCCGGAGGCGCCTGCCCCAACGCGCGCAACGTCGGCAGCAGCATCCGCTCCTCTCCCTCGCTGCCTGCGGGCGGACCGACGTCGTACCAGAGTGCGTGGTGGGCGGTCCGCAACAGCACCGCCGTGCCCTGGCCGACATCGTGCACCACCAGTTCCAGCTCTCCCCGCTGTGGCGCCGACCGTGCCGGCCACAGCAGGGGCAGGCACAGCAATGACCCGGCAAGCACCGCACCCGCACCGCGTGGCAACAGCCACCAGAACACCCCCAGCAAGGCCGCCGGCAACGCCCAGGCAGGCCCCTGCGCCAGCCACCACATTGCCTGCGGGTGCTCGGCCAACGGCCGCATCAGCTGCCAACTGGCATCAAACACCCAGGCTGCCGCGCGCCAGGGCCACTGCCCTGTCCCGCTGCGCAGGGCCTCCAAAGCGGTTCCCAGCAAAGCCAAAGGCACTACCAGCAGGCTCCACAGCGGAATGACCGGCAGGTTCACCAGCGGCCCCAGCCGTGCGGTGCCGCCAAACAGCGCCACTGCCAGCGGCAGCAGAACGACGCTGGCCACCCCCTGTCCTGCGACAGCGCCGCGCAGCATCGCGGAGAACCCCTTCGGCCGCCCCTGCGGCAGGCACCACAACAACCACAGGACGCCGCCGAAACTGAGCCAGAAGCCCGCAGACAGCACCGACAGCGGTGCCGGCAGCAGCATCGCCAGCGCGGCCAGCGCCAGGCCCTGTGCCACCGTCACCGGACGGCGGACGACGCGCGCCAACGCCACCACCGCGATCATCAACGCGGTGCGCACGGTCGGCAGCTCGCTGCCTGCAACAACGGCATAGCCGGCCGCCGCCACCGCAGCGGCACAGGCCGCTGCCTGCGGTCGTGGCCGGAACCCGGCAAGCCCTGGCCAGGACCGCCAGAGAACAGAACACAGCAAGGCGGCGAAGCCCGCCACCAGACCGACATGGAAGCCGGAGATGGCGATCAGGTGGGTCAGGCCCAGCGCGCGCAGCTGCGCCCAGTCGATATCGGACAGGCCACGCGTATCGCCCAGCGCCAGGGCCTGGATGAACCGCGCCGAGGGGTGTGCGATCTGCGTGGCGATGGCCGCACTGGTGCGCTCGCGCCAGGCCGGCAGGCCATGTGCGGGGCGCAGCTGCCGCGTAGCGCCGGCGTCACGCACGTTGCCACTCGCGGCCAATCCGTGCAGCAGCGCGTGCCGCTCGCCATCGAAGCCGCCCGGGTTGATGCGCGAGCGTGGCGGCCGCACGCGCAGCGACAACTGCCAGTCCGCGCCAGCGTGAAGGCGATGTCTCTGATCTGTCCCGGCGTCGACCGGCCCGCGCCGGGGCGCGTGCCAGAACACCTGCAGCCGCTTTCCGCGCAGCATCGGGGTCGCATCGGACGCATCGACCCGGAACTCGAACCGGGTGTATCCAGGCGCTTGCTTTGGCAGATCGACGACCTGACCCCGGACGATTACATCCTGCGCGGCAGCACCGGCCGGCAGCTGCGCCTGCAGTGCCCAGTATCCATGGCAGGACGTCCAGGCCAGGCCGAACAGCAACGCAGCCGCCGCGCGCCCGCGCCAGCGCAATACCCAGCCCAACGCCGCGAACGCGGCTGCCGGAACAGACGCCCATAGCGGTGGCAACACAGGCAACAGCACGCAGGCCAACGCGCCGGTGACCACGCCGGCTGCGCACGCGGGGCCCAGCAACGGCGACACGGTCCGATCGGCAGCCATCGACACAGCGTGCCGTGGTACGGCCTCACGCAACCATCAGGCAACGCCGTGCGGTGCTGTCAGCGCCCCACTAACGACGCACGCTGCCGCGGTGGAAGTTGACCCGGAAACTGGCGCCGCCGCCGACCGCCTCGCCCACGCTGACCGTGCCACCGTGGTGCTGCACGATCTCCTTGACCAGATGCAGGCCCAGGCCGCTGCCGCTGCCAGCGGCACGCAGGCGGTGGAACGGCTCGAAGATCGCCTCGCGGTCACCGACCGGCACACCGGCGCCCTGGTCGCTGACTTCCAGCAGGCCCTGCCGGTCCAGACGCACGCAGATGGTGCCGCGCCCGCCGCCGTGGACAATGGCGTTGTGCACCAGGTTGGCGATCACCCGGCCCAGGGCCAGGCCATCACCATGGATCCAGACCGGCGTCTCCGGCGCATCCACTTCGAAGCCATAACCGGCGCCAACGACCAGCGGAGCGAGGTCGGCGGCCGCTTCGCGCACGACATGCGCCAGGTCCAGCCGCTGCAACGCGGCGATGTTGCGGTCCAGGCGCTGCAGGTCGAGCAGGTGCTCGGCGACGTTGCCGAGGCGGGCGACATCGGTCAGCAACTGCGATTTCAACTCCCCCTGCGGCAACTGCGACAAGCGCGCCTGCACCACCGCAATCGGCACCCGCAGTTCATGCGCGGCATCGGCCAGGAACTTGTCGCGTGCTGCGTAGCCCTGCTGCACCTTGTCGATCGCATCGTTGAACGCTTCGACCAGAGGCGCCACCTCGGTCGACACCAGCTGCGCGTCCAGGCGCGCGCCGGTCTGGCCGATATCCAGCTCCTTGGCCTGCTGCGCCGACCGGCGCACGCCACGCATGGCGCGATGGATCACCGTCGGCATCACCAGCAGCGTGACCACGATCAACGGCAGGAAGAACCACAGGCCGATCAACCGCAGCACCATCAACGCGCCATCCAGCAGGCCGCCCTTCGGCGCCCCGCCCACCATCACCGTGATGCGGCGGCCGTCCTCGTTGCGGATCATCACCCGGGCCACGTCCAGGTACGGCGGTACCAGCGATCCCAGCTCGGTGGCACCCAGTGTCGGCAGGCGGGCCAGCAGCGGCGCGTGAATGGCAGGCAGCGTGCCGCGCTGCAGCCATGCGCCGCGATCGTCGACCGCCGCGAACCACAGGTTGCCACCGGCACGCGCATCGAGCTTCTGCCAGCGTGCTTCATCCAGCACCAGCCGGCCGCCTTCGCTGTGCACGGCGTTGGCCGCGCTCTCGGCCATGAACATGTCCATGCCCCAGGTGTCCTTGTCGCCCCACGTCAGGATCAACGCAACCACGGCGAACAACACCGTGAAGGCCTGCGCCAGGAACAACCGCCATGCCAGACCCAGCGTGATCGAACGGATCGGTCGTGCCATCTCAGGCCTCCGCCAGCAGGTAGCCGACGCCACGGATCACGTGGATCTCCACGCCTGCCCCGGCCTGCTGCAGCGCCTTGCGCAGCTTGGAGATATGCGCGTCGAGCGCATTGGACTGGATCTCATCATCAAACCCGTACACCGCCGCTTCCAGCGCACTGCGGGTGACCGTACGACCCTGCCGCATCGCCAGCGCCTGCAGCACCAGCACCTGCCGCCGTGGCAGTGCCACCGGCTGTCCATCCACCTGCGCCTGCAGCGATTCGAAATCAAACTCCAGCCGGCCCAGCCGCAACCGGGGGGTCACCATCGCCGACGGTCGACGCGATACGGCGCGGATCCGCGCCATCAGCTCTTCGATCGCTACCGGCTTGACCAGGTAGTCATCGGCGCCGACATCCAGCCCCTCCACCTTGTCTGACAGCCCCCCCTTGGCGGTGAGCATGATCACCGCCAGATTCGGCCGCAGGGCACGGGCGGTCGCCACGAAACCCACGCCATCACCGTCCGGCAGCTGCCGATCAAGCAGCATCAGCTGGTGCACCGGCTCACGCAGGGCGAGCGCCGCCTCGGCCAGGCTGCCAACCACGTCGGCGACCACACCCTGGCGCTCAAGCCCGGACTGCAGGGCTCGCGAGAGATCGGGATCATCTTCGACCAGGAGAATGCGCATCGGGGGCTCGGCAACCGGAAACGGAGCCGATCATAGTGCCTTCGGCGTGCAAGTGGCGCCGATGCAGCAGATTGCGCCCGCGCAATGTTCCGACAATGTTGTGCGCGCAGCATGCACCGCCATCCCCGCAAAGTAGTACGTTGATGACCTCGCTGCCCCCCGCCCTGCTGCGCCCCCTGCTGTGCACCGTCGCTCTCTCCACGCCGCTGCTGGCAAACGCGCAGGAACAGGCTCCGGGCGTACAGGCCGGCATCACCTTCGGCGCGACCACCGGCGCCTACGCGCACTATGACGACAAGCCGCTGGTGCTGCCGGCGCTGTCCTGGCAGGGCAAGCGCTTCTTCGCCAGCCCTGGCTCACTCGGCATGAATCTCTACAACGCCGATGGCCTGCGTGTGTCGGCCGTGGCTACGCCCTACACGTTGCGCTTCAAGACCGACGACGTGAACGATCCGCAGCTGCGCCGCCTGCACAGCCGGCAGATGTCGGCGATGGTCGGGATCAACGCCGACTACAGTGCGGACTGGGGCGCGGTGGCGGCCAGCGTGAAGCGCGAAGTGAGCGGGCATGGCGGCGGTGTTGAATCAAGCCTGCACTACAGCTATCCGATCCAGGCCGGTCGCTTCACCTGGGTGCCGCGCGTGGGCGTGGTGCATTCCAGCGCGCGCCTGCTCGACTACTACTACGGCATCAGCGACGAGGAGGCCCTGCGCTCCGGGCTAGCAGCCTACAAACCCGGCAGTGCCACCTCGCCGAGCCTGCAGATCGCGGTCAGCACGCCACTGGGTACGAAATGGCGCGCGACCGGCGTGGTCGCCAACCAGTGGTTCGGTGATGCCGTCAAGGACAGCCCGATGGCACGACGCAGCAGCCAGACATCCGCTTTCATCTCGCTGATGCGCGCGTTCTGACCGAACCCGCTTCCAATCCACCAACAAGCAAGGATCCAGCATGGCCGCCGTCACCCCCACCGCCGATGCCAACGCGATCCTGCGCGCGCCGGATCTGGACAGCGCCGAGCGCGCCTACCTGGGCCTGCTGCCGGACATGGATCATGTGGACGCACTGACCCGACGTGCACTTGGCCTGTCGCGCGCTGCAGATGCGGCGCGCGGCTATGCGCTGTCGATGACACTGGTCGGCCTGCGACTGCAGGAACTGGAGATGGGCGAGCCGTGTGCGGCCCAGTATCGGCAGGCAACGCTGCGCAGCCTGCGGCAGGCCTTCACTGCTGCCTGAGCATTCCGTCAGCGGAAGGTTGTCCAGGCCAGGACTGCAGACAGCAGTGCGACCCAGATCACGGCCTTGAAGGTGCCTTCCAGCATGTTGCCGCCGAACAGCAGCTCGACGATCGGGTTCGGCCGGGAAACGGGAGCATGGTCACTCATGGTGGCGTCCTGTGGTTTGGGAACTGCGTCACCGATGATACAAAAGCTTGACAATCCTGTTGCGGTTTCCGGTATGGTCGATGCAACGCGGCGTTCAAGGATGATCGATGCTCAAGCGTGCACTGTTTCCCGTATTCGCTCTGCTGCTGGCCGCACTGGTCATCATGCTCTCCTGGCAGAACCGCCAGTTGCGGCAGGTCAACGAACAGATGGCGGCGCAGCTGCAGCAGACCCAGCTGGATGCACATGGTCTGGCAATCGGCACCCGGCCTGAACTGTTGACGCTGCGGACGACGCAGCAGGCCCATGTCGATATCGGTGGCGCCCGCGCCGTTCCGCAGATCCTCTACTTCTTCTCTACCGCCTGCCGCTACTGCCTGGCTTCGGTGCCGCAACTGCAGCAGATCGCGGCGGCGCGTGGCAGCGCCGAACTGATCGGTGTCGGCTTGCCCCCCTACGATCAGCTTGCTGCGTACGCCGGCAAACACGCGCTGGCGTTTCCGATCGCTGTTGACGATCAGGGCGAGGTCTCCAAGCGCTACCGCGCCACGCTGACACCGATGCTGATGGTGCTCGCCGCAGATGGCAGCGTTGCCTACAAGCATGTCGGCCAGCTAGACACAGAGACGGTACAGGCCGTCGCCAACGCAATGAATCCGGGAAGCCACACCAACTGAAGGAGATACACATGATCGGGAAGAAAACGCTGTTCTCGTCCGTCGCCGGTATCGTCATCGTTGCTGCAATGTCATTCGGGGCCGCACAGGCCTTCGCCACGCCGGTGAAGACCGGCTTTGCACCGGGTTGCGTGGATACCCCCGGGTGCATGTTCGGCGGCAATGGCCGCGCCGGCGGCACACGCATCTGCTGCGTCGCCAACTGATTCCGCTTCGACACCGCCCCGCAAGCGGTGACCTCATGTTCCATCGCCACTGCAAGGAGATACACATGATCGGAAAGAAGAAGCTGTTCTCGTCCATTGCCGGCATCGTCGTGGTTGCCGCGATGTCGTTCGGTGCTGCGCAGGCCTTCGCCACGCCGGTCAAGACCGGCTTCGCACCGGGCTGCAAGGAACATCCCAGCTGCCCATACGGCAACGCCGGCTCCCACGGCCTGCTGGTCTGCTGCGATCCCATGTGATCCACCTCGACGCTCTGCAAAGGAGATACAGATGATCGGAAAGAAGAAGCTGTTCTCGTCCATTGCCGGCATCGTCGTGGTTGCCGCCATGTCGTTCGGCGCCGCGCAGGCGTTCGCCACGCCGGCCAAGGCCGGATTCGCCCCGGGTTGCGAGTTCACCCCGGGTTGCCCGTATGGCGGTTCAGGCCATTGGTCCGGCCCTCGCCTGTGCTGCGATCCGCTCTGAGCCTGCTTGAAGGTTCCAGCCATGTCGTGACCTGAGCCCAGGCTTCCCGGCCAACGGGGTCACTTCCGGGCACACAGGCCGGACTGCCTTCACAGGTGGCCCGGCCTTTTTCATGGCAATGACCTGCAGCTGCCCCGACCCAGCCCGGATTCATCCTTGCTGGCTCTCGTTGGCACGCACTTTTCCCGCCTTCGTCGGATACTGGTTTCACACCGCAGGCCACAGTGCAACGCTGGACTCCCTTCTCCGGAGCACCGTGCCATGCCGATGCTTGCCTTGCTGCTGTTGATGGCCGGTCTATGCAACCGAGACGCCGGCACCGGAAGCGATTCGCTGCGGATGCAGATCCTGCAGGCCGATGCCCAGCGTGCCGCCAGCGAGCCAGCCACGCATCGCCAGACGGACAGCCAGAGCGTGCAGATCCTGCGCTTGAGTGCAGACCGCGTACTGCAGGTGGCTCATGGTCGCGTGCACGCTGAAGCGCCTGCGGGACAGCGCGGGCAAGCGCACTCCCGGGGCCTCATGCAGCTGTGGCAACGCGTGGATGGTCATTGGCAGCTGCAGCGCAGCGCCAGTGTCGAGCAACGCGGTTGACGATGACAGCAACCGGCCAGGCGCAGACGAGCGCGAATCGCAGGCACAAAAAAACCGGCCCTAGGCCGGCTTCATCGTGTCCACCGCTGCCCCGGCGATGCCGGGAACCGGTGGTGGGCGGTACAGGGTTCGAACCTGTGACCCCTACCATGTCAAGGTAGTGCTCTACCACTGAGCTAACCGCCCAAAAATTCCGTACAGCCCGCAGGCTGGTGCTTCTACGTAAAAACCCGGCGCCAGGGCCGGGCTTTTCATCCTCACGACAGCCCCCTGGGGGACTTCGTGGTGGGCGGTACAGGGTTCGAACCTGTGACCCCTACCATGTCAAGGTAGTGCTCTACCGCTGAGCTAACCGCCCGTTTGTTGCTTCTGCAGCGCCGCGATTGCGTCGGTGCAGGCCGCGTATATTACGGACGACGGCCGGCAAGCGCAATACTTTTGTGAAGAAAAGCCGCGTTATCGCGTTCAGCCCAGGCTGGCTTCCTTCAGCTGCCGGATCTGGTCGCGTACCCGGGCGGCATCCTCGAATTCCAGGTCCTTGGCATGCTGGTACATCCGCTGCTCCAGGGCCTTGAGACGGGCGGCCAACTGCGCCGGACTGAGCGAACGGTAGTCGGCCGCCTCCTCTGCCACCCCGGAACGGCCTTTGCCCTTGCCCTTGCGGGACTCCTTCTCGGCGGCGTCCGAGCGCGCGCCCTCCAGCACGTCGACGATCGGCCGCAGGACCGAGCGCGGAATGATGCCGTGCTCCTGGTTGTACTCGACCTGCTTGCTGCGACGACGGTCGGTCTCGTCAATCGCTGCCTGCATCGAACGGGTGATCCTGTCCGCATACAGGATCGCCTTGCCGCGCACGTTGCGGGCTGCACGGCCGATGGTCTGGATCAACGAACCGGTCGAGCGCAGGAAACCCTCCTTGTCCGCATCCAGGATCGCCACCAGCGAGACCTCGGGCATGTCCAACCCCTCGCGCAGCAGGTTGATGCCGACCAGCACATCGAACTTGCCCAGGCGCAGGTCGCGGATGATCTCCACGCGCTCGACGGTATCGATGTCCGAGTGCAGGTAGCGCACGCGGATGCCGTGCTCGGTCAGATACTCGGTGAGGTTCTCGGCCATGCGCTTGGTCAGGGTGGTGACCAGCACGCGATCACCGGCCTTGATGCGCTCGTTGGCCTCGCTCATCAGGTCATCGACCTGGGTGCCGACCGGACGGATCTCCACCACCGGATCGATCAGGCCGGTCGGGCGAACCACCAGCTCGGCCATGTCCTCACCGGCCTCACGGAATTCGTAAGGGCCCGGCGTCGCCGACACATAGATGCTGCGCGGGCAGCGCGCCTCCCATTCCTCGAAACGCAGCGGACGGTTGTCCAGCGCCGACGGCAGCCGGAAGCCGAACTCGACCAGGGTTTCCTTGCGCGAACGGTCGCCCTTGAACATGGCGCCGATCTGCGGAATGGTCACGTGCGATTCGTCGATCACCAGCAACGCATCGGCCGGCAGGTAATCGAACAGGGTCGGTGGCGGCTCGCCCGCGTTCTTGCCGGTCAAGTGCCGCGAGTAGTTCTCGATGCCATTGCAGAAGCCCACTTCGGCCATCATTTCGAGGTCGAACTGGGTACGCTGGGCCAGGCGCTGCGCCTCGACCAGCTTGTTCTGCGCATACAGCTGCTCCAACCGTTCCTTCAGCTCGACCTTGATGGTTTCCACCGCCGCCAGCACCCGTTCGCGCGTGGTCGCATAGTGGGTCTTCGGGTAAACCGTGAAGCGCATCAGGTTGCGCATGGTCTCGCCGGTGAGCGGATCGAACATCGTGATCTTTTCCACCTCGCCATCGAACAGTTCGATGCGCAGGGCCTCACTGTCCGATTCTGCCGGGAATACATCGATCACTTCACCCCGCACGCGGAAAGTACCGCGCTGCAGCTCGTACTCATTGCGGGTGTACTGCAGCTGGGTCAGGTGATTGATCAGGTCGCGCTGGTCGATGCGCTCGCCCTTGGACAGGATCAGGCGCAGCGACAGATAGTCTTCCGGCGCGCCCAGCCCGTAGATGGCCGACACAGTCGCCACCACGATCGCATCCGGCCGCGACAGCAGGGTTTTGGTCGCCGCCAGCCGCATCTGCTCGATGTGCTCGTTGATCGAACTGTCCTTCTCGATGAAGGTGTCCGACGACGGCACGTAGGCTTCCGGCTGGTAGTAGTCGTAATAGCTGACGAAATACTCCACCGCGTTGTGCGGGAAGAACGCCTTGAACTCGCCGTACAGCTGCGCGGCCAGGGTCTTGTTCGGCGCCATGATCAGCGTCGGCTTCTGGATCTGCTGGATGACGTTGGCGATGGTGTAGGTCTTGCCCGAGCCGGTCACGCCCAACAGGGTCTGCTTGGCCACGCCAGCCTCGAAATTGCTGGTCAGCTTGGCGATGGCATCGGGTTGGTCGCCCGCCGGCGAATACGGCGAGACAAGCTGAAAACTGTCGCTCATGGTGTTGCCAGGTCCCGGGGAAGGTAAGTATAGAGGGCGTCCGGTGACGGTCGGCTGAGGGGAAGCCGGGGAGACCGGCAGGGGGATGCCTGATGGCGGCCGCGCAGTCGGGCGCGGAGGCTGGATGCATGCACCCGCCCCCTACCCGCTGCCCCCTCGGCCCTCGCTCTGCGCGGGGCGTGCACCTGACCGAACTGCTGGTGGTCATCGCCGTGCTGGCGGTGCTGCTGGCCGCATCCTGGCCTGCGCTGCAGCCCCTGCTGCTACGGCAACGCGCCGATGCACTGCAACTGACCCTGCACGCCAGCCTGTCCGGCGCGCGCAGTGAGGCACTGCGCAGACGGGAGCTGATCGGTCTCTGCGCCAGTGTCGACGGCCTGCGCTGCAGCGACGACTGGAGCGCTGGCTGGATCATCTACCGCAGTGGCGATCAGCGCCGGGAGCCGGAGTCGCCGGAGGCGATCCTGAGCAACCACACCGGGCGTTCGGACATATCAATCCTGGCCCGGGCCAGCAGCGGGCGGCCACGGCTGTTCTTCCAGGCAGATGGACGCAGTCCAGGGGCCAACCTGACCCTGCGCATCTGCGCAGGCAGACAACTGCACGGCAAGCTGGTGGTCAACAATGGCGGCCGCACCCGCAGCGAACGCAGCAACCGCAATCTGCCGTGCTGAACAGGGTCAAGAAAAGCAAAAAGCCGCGATTTCTCGCGGCTTCTGCAGTATCTGGCGCCCGAAGTTGGACTCGAACCAACGACCCCCTGATTAACAGTCAAGTGCTCTAACCGGCTGAGCTATTCGGGCGGGGAGGCGCATTGTACTGGTCGAATCCTGGAAGATCAACACCCCTACCAACAATCGGAAACCGCTCCTTCCGACGTTTTCCGGTTGGCCTGGTCGAGGGTCATCTTGCCGCAGCTGTCCTTGACCTGCGTACCCGCGGGAGATGCCGTGATCGTGAACGTGGAACCATCTCCCTTATAGCTCAGGTTGTATCGCGTCGCTCCGCCTTCGCGCGGCGAGACCTTGCTGGGCAGGGTGTAGCCCGAGTAGGAATTGTTGCTGGAGTGATAGCGCTCCGCACGTTGCGCGTACTCGGCCAAGTCCGCTTTGGCTACTGCACGGTGTGATCGAAGTACGTACTGCTGGTACGAAGGAACGGCGATGGCCGCCAGGATGCCGATGACGATCACCACGATCATCAATTCGATCAAAGTGAAGCCCGCTGTGCGATGAGGCGTATGAAAATGCTGCATGGACGTGGTTCCTCGCACCGGAGTCACTGGAGCTGCCGCCAGGATTGGCGACCGCAGGGATAAGGCAGGTACAGCGACTGGCTGCCAGCGGCACCCACTACCATCCAGCACGAGCTGCCCCCAGGCGGACCTTCCTTGCCACTACCGAGTCGCGGTATGACCGACAGGGACACATCCTTGATCGGGGCGGTGCCCTCGGTCTTCAGCGACAGGCCCGCCGTACCGGCTGCCGGCTTGACGCCCGTGGGTGAGCCGCTCCGGACGTTCTCCAGGGCGGGCGCACCGGTCAATGAAGAAAGACCGAACAGCCAGTTCGAGCCACTCGTCGAGCAACCCGCCGTTTCCAGATTGGGGACATAGGTCGGCATGAACATGATGCCGCTGACAAGCAGTGGATTACCAACAAACCGCTCGCCGTTGGCGGCGGGAAGATTGATCATCCATCCCTGCGCACTGGCCGGTGCAGTTCCTGCGACGATCCTGCGTGCCTCGGCGCCAGTCGCCGGAACATCCGCCGTATAGGGCGCCAGATTGGCGGACGTCAGTGTCGATGTGACCCTTTTTCCGCCAAGGTCATTGACCGCATACAACGCCTGTCGCGAGGTGTCGTCCTTGTCAGTGTAGAACGAGAAACTACCCGTACCGAAGTACAGCATCACACCACCCGACGGACCCGTCGCAGCAGTCATGCCGCCCGTGATCGGCTGGCGGAAGTTCCGCGCGCTGGTGTCCTGGCTCACCTGGGTGGTGAACACGGGAACGGTGAGCCCAGCGTCGGCGCTGCTGGTGAGATCGAACTTCCAGATGGCACCGCGCTGATCGGCAGCGTAGACGGTATCGGCAAGACCATCGCGTCCGCGCAGGTCCTGGCTGTCGCCACGCCAGCGATCCACTACCACCACGTTACCCAGCCCATTGTCTCCGGAGATGTTGGCTCCCGAGGCATTGCTTTCCACCGCCTCGATCATCCGCGTGGAGCCGGACGCCATATCCACGACGAACAGAACAGCCTTGCGGTTGGCACTGTTGTAGCCGTTACCGAAGATCGCCTTCCATGCAACCGTCTTTCCTTCCTTCACCGGCACGATCACCGGCTTGCCCAGCACGAAGCCGATGTTGTTGCGTACGCCCTCGTCCAACGACATGTTGAGGTCGCTGATCTCCCAGAGCGCCTGTTTAGTGCCAAAGGTTGCCGGGTCACTGACGTTCAACGCGAACACCGAGCGGCCACCAGCACCGGCCGTACCGACCAGCCCCGTCTGCCAGGTACTGCCGATGAGCATGTCCGAGATGGTGATTGGACCGTCGACGAAATAGCGATGCCGGAAGGTCTGATCAGCGGTATCAGGCTTGTACGGGAACAGCAGGTTGGCCATGTGGCCCAGCGAGGTTGCCGGAATATACGCAAAGCGCTCGGTCCCGCCCGTGCTGTCCATCTCACCCGACGCCCCCATGCCACCGTCGAAGGCATGCAGCATGCCGTCATTGGCGCCGACATAGACCGTATAGCGGCCGTTCTTTGCCTTGGTGTCCAGGTATTTGGCATAGCTGACGGCATAATCGGTGCCGAGCTGACGATAGCCATAGTCATCGACGGGCGAACTCACCACCGGGGCCGAATTGACGATATCGCCCAGCGGCGTGGTGCGATCACGGTACTTGCCGCCGTTGCGCTTCTCCATCGTCGCATCCGCTTTCAGATAACGGATGGCGGTGCTGATGTCGGCGTCGATGCTCTTCAGCTTGTCAGTCGAGCACACCAGCATCGCTGCGTACTTTCCATCCGGCTTGCTGCACAGGTCGGCCAGGCTGATATCAGCCGAACCGAAGTCAACGAGCGTACCCGCCTTGTTTGCGACGATGCGGCGCCCCGTCGAAGACAGCTTCGCCGATGCCTCCCAGGCTTCGCTGAACACAGCGACCTGATCACTGTTGATCTTCACGGTCGAGGCCTTGAGCTTGCTCGACCAATCGGTGGCACCATTGCGGATGTCGTAGCTTGGCGTCACCGACAGCGACCCTGCGCCAATGCGGGCACCGGTCATGCCGATGGTGCCCGACGGCGACTTCCCGCCGGAAATCGAGGCCAGTACCCGGCGCATCGCCTCGGTCACGTCGGCAGGCGTCTGAGCATTGATGAACTCACCACGACTGTTCAGTGCAGCGTGCCAGATCTCGTCGACGACCGTTCCATCATCGACCGTCGATGGATCGGGGTTTCCGTTCCAGTTCGGCGGGTTCTTGTACGGGTCAGCTGTGGCGGCAGCATTCACGCCGTAGATTCGCCCCTGTGCGCCAAGTGTGACGCCGTAGAAGTTCATATGCAGATCGGCCTGGCAGTCCAGCCGCTTCCACTCCGCACTGCCCTGGGACAGCGTCCCGCAGCGCTCATCGACCGGCACCTGCCCCCTGGGGAAGCCGGTATCGGAGCGCAACGGCGTCTTGGTGCCCGAGTAATAGGCCGCAGTGACGTCAGCCATCGTGTTGCTGTAGTTGTCAGCGAAGGGCAGTGTCGGCAGGTTCACGGTATTGACCGCGTCCGCGTTGCCGAACGAGCCATTCGGATAGTTCTTGGAGTTCGTATATCCGTCCGTGAACAACATGCCGCCATTGCGCTGGCAGGCGCGGATGACGGGCGCGCCGTCATCGGTGCGGCGGAACTGTTCGGCCAGATATTCCACGGCACGCCGGTTGGGTGTGCCACTGATCGGCTTCAACCCATAGATCTGCTGATAGAGATCGGCGCGGTTGGTTACCAGATCATGCATCTTCACGTTCTTCAGGTCATTGATCGTGAAATAGCCCACACGCATGTTGTCGATGCCATACAACGCCTCGGTAGACGCACCGACAATGGCCAGCGTGCGACTGCGGTGATACTGGAACCAGTTCGCGAAGTTCTGCACCGCAGTCTCGTAGGTACCATCGATGCTGTAGTTGTCCTTCTTGATCTGATACCGGCGCAGATTGCACTTGGACCCGCAGGCATCCTTGATAACCGGTCGATTCGCGTCGTCCAGTTTGTATCCGTAGGGCGCAGGTGAATTCTCCGGCAGATAGAAGGTCGCCGGGAAGTACTGCACGCCATACTGCACCGCAGAGTTGATGTCGCGCGCTGTGGTGCGCCAGCCGTTGCTGCGGTAATACGCATTGTCGGTTCCCGTCAGGTCGGGAATGCGCATGCCATCGACGAACTGGAACCCTTCATTGTTCCTCGAACGGACACTGGTCATGTCGTACGTGATGTCGTATCCCGCAAATCCGGAGCGCGGGTCGACACGCGCCGCCGTGGTACTGGCAGCATCCCAACGGCTTCCATCGGCCCTCATCCACGGCTTGTAGCTGACTGCCGGGTTGTAATAGCTGGCGTTGTAGACGTGTGAGCGGGCAAAGCCGAACATATCCAGCGGCGGAATCGCGCGCCCATACGAGTAGCGTTCGTTGTAGTTGCTGTGCGCGTAGAGATAGAGGTAGCAATCGACTGAACCGGAGTTGCAGTCCTGGCCGACGCTGTAGAAGCTGCCGTTGTTGTTGAAGAAGCTGCCCGTCGACGTGTTGAGGATCAACCGCCCGTCACCACCCGGGAACATGCGCTCGAACGTCATCGAATTCGAGTCATCCACGGCCATGATGAACGCGGGAGGCGCCTGCACCTGCACGTTCATCGGCTCCTGCGCCAACACACCCTGCGCCTGCGCAGCCATCAGGGTATGCACCAGATAGCCGCCAGCGGCGACAACGGCAAGGCCTACGCCCGCCAGGATCCTGCGATTTCGCGTGTTCATGGGTTCCCCACCCTCACAGCTTGAATACGGTGTCGACCGCCGAGCGCGATGTCGCGTCGGTGGCCGTGTCGCCGGCGTACGTGGTGATCTGGTAGACCGGTGTTGCAGCCTCCAGCGGCTTGCCCATGTCCAACGCCCCCTCCCCCTGGATGCAGCCCTGGATCTGCCGGACCTTCACAGCCGGCTTGCTGCCCAGCTTGGTCTTGGCGACCCAGTCCGAAGGATCGAAGCCATCGTCGCAGCGTTGATCGATATCGGCCGAGGTGACCGCCGGGCTGTCACCCGGCGACTGCCGGTTGGCAATCTTCTCTACCGCGTTCTCGGCACTGCGGGCAGCACCCTCGGCATTCTGGAAGGCCACGTTGCCGGCACGGTAACCGGATGCCATACGCTCCTGCATGCCGGCGACCTGCATGCCTATCACGCCCAGCAGCGCCAACAGAATCAACAGGATCAGCGCAACGTAGAGCACGGCACCTCGCTGCCGGGCGGGGGCAGAGAAAGTGCGGCGCGAAGACAGCTTGATGGAGCGCATGGTCGTCAATTCCCGAACAGGCGGTTGCGCAACGCAACGGAAACTTCATAGGCGCCACGGTGGCGCTGGTCATAGGGATCGCCCGGCGCGATGGTCACACCAAGCACACCCAGGTAGGTGGCTGCCGAACCCGGAGCCTGCGCCGACGCCCGCTGCGGGCTGCGCGCAAGCAGCCCCACCTGCACCATGCCGACGCGGCGCCATGCGCCAACAGCGGTCGCATCCGTCGCGGTGCTGACGGCACTGGCAACACGCTGGTCGACGATGCGGCCACTGGGCGGAGTGGAAAGCGAAATATCCGGCGTTGCGTCAAGGCCGTACAGGAGCTGCATGCTCTCGATGCCCTCCACCAGCTCCTCACCGTCACCGTAGCCACCGGCTCCGTTGGCGCGGGCGCGGTACAGGGCAGGCTCATTGTTGCCGTTGCTCGCGATGTAATACACCAGACCATCGGCGCGATACAGCATCGTCATCGCGTTGTTGACCGAGTAGCCGGTCAGATCCAGCTTCTCGATCTTGACCGTGGATCCACTGATGCTGGCCGGGAACACATCGGCGCGGGTGCAATCGGCCAGAGCGAACACCGTCGGAGTACCGGCAGCACCCGCCTTCAGGCGCGCCATGCCGTCAGCGGACACCGTCACCGTGGTTGTGGTTCCACTGACACCGACACCTGTCACAACCGCTCCTTCCGGACTCAACAGGCGAAGCACAAGGACATCACTGCCCGGCAGTGGCGCCGGCTTCAGGTTGCTGATGCTCTTGGGCATGGATATCGCCGCGCTCCACGTGCGCCCCAGGGTGAGTGTATTGGTCGGGGCAGTGCCTGCGGCCTCATACCCCTGCACCGGCACCGAGAAATCCAGCGGATCTCCACTGCCAGCAGCGATACCGAGGTTGTAGCGGACATCGCCGGTGTTCTTGATCACGTGCGCCTGATCGTTCACGCAGCCAAAGTGACCTGCCATGCGCAGGTCGCGCTGCAGGAAGTCCAATGCAAAGCGCGCGTTCTCCTGGGTTCGGGCAGCACCCTCGGACAGTCGTGAAGCCGCACGGGACGCGATGAAGATCTGCGTGATGCCCAGCAGAAGCACCAGACCGATGACCATGGCGATCATCAGTTCGATCAGCGACAGACCGCGGGCTCGTGAAAACGGACTCATGGACGCGCTCACAGGAAAGTGGTCAAGCCGAAGGTGGTAAGGCTGTCAGGCTCCTTTGGATCCCAACGTTGATCACCCCAGGTGATGGCCACACTGACCCGGCCAGTGCTTTGGGTGAACTGGACTTCTGCGCTGGCCTTTTCACCGAGCGTCTTCACAACCTCACATTGCCAGCGTGCCACGTTGGTCTTCGGCGTCACCGCCGCGCCGGTCGGCCAGGCGCATGCGCCATTCGCCGTCACCGCACCGGCAGCGAACGAGGCCGACGAGTAAGCCCCACCGGCAAGCGTATCGGTGCGCTGGGCGCGCATCAGTTCGATCAGGTCGTTTGCCAGATTGGTAGCCTGGGTCCGGTAATTGGCACTCTGCACGAAGCGCACGCTCGTCGTCTGCAGCAAGGCAAAGCCGAGCAACCCAAACGCCAGGATCAACAGGGCCACCATTACTTCGATCAGGCTGAAGCCGCCCTGGGACGAACGTGGAGAGGCAAGGTTGCGGCGATTCATGAGCAGGTTCCCTTGGTCACCCGGACCTGGCCGGACTTGTTGAACGTCAACGTGCTGCGCTGCTCACCGGCCTTGCAGGACGCCGGCGACAGCACGAGCGTCTGATCTTCCGCGGCCTTGCGGCGACCGCGACCATCAAAGGCAATGGTTGCACCCGAGGGGCCGACCACGCTCAACTGTGGGTTGCCCAGCGAGAAGCGCAGCACGCTGTCATTGCTGCCCAGCACGCCATCACCATCAAGATCGGACCAGGCCAGCAACCCTTTCGACCATTCACCATCACAGGCCTGGCCGTCGGTGCTGCCACAGATGCCACCACCCCGGTTGTTGCGGATGCTCTCACTGCGCGCCAGGTTGGCCAACGCGATCACTTCGTTGTTCGCCGTCGCCATCCGGTTCGAACGCATCATGCTGCGGAAGCTCGGATAGGCGATCGACGCCAGGATCACGAAGACGGTCAGGGTGACCATCAACTCAATCAGCGTGAAGCCGTTTTGGCGGCGCAAAGACATTGGACGCTCCCCAGCGTGTTGGTGGCCACGATGGCGCACCGGCCTGCCGCCGGCAAGCGGCGGCAGGATGAACGGTCAGATCCGGGCGACGGGCGTCAAAGCCTTGACGTCCCGCCCTCCCCCGGCCGGTCCGGCACGGCCCCCGCCGCGCCGCCCAGCCACCCTCGCCGGGCTTACGCCAGCACCTGGTAGCAGGGCTGGTACTCGCCGGAGATCTTCATCCGGCGCTGCTCGACGAAGGCACGCAGCAACGCGTCCAGGGCCTGCATCATGTCGGGGTCGCCATGGATCTGGAACGGCCCGAACTCCTCGATGCGGCGCATGCCGTCTTCCTTCACGTTGCCGGCGACGATGCCCGAGAACGCCCGGCGCAGGTCGGCTGCCAGCGCGTGCGGTGCACGCCCGTGATGCAGGTCCAGCGCCGCCATCGCTTCGTGGGTCGGCACGAACGGCTGCTGGTACTCCCACGGAATCTCGATGGACCAGTTGAAGAAGAACGAGTCCTTCTGCGCCAGGCGGTGCTCGCGCACGCGCTTGATGCCGGAGGACATCTTCTTGGCCACCGCCACCGGGTCGCCGATGACGATTTCGTAGCGCTCGGCCGCAGCGTCGCCCAGGGTCAGGCGGATGAAACGGTCGATCTGCTCGAAGTACGGCGCGGCCACGGTCGGGCCGGTCAGGATCAGCGGGAACGGCAGGTCCTTGTTTTCTTCGCGCAGCAGGATGCCCAGCAGGTACAGGATCTCTTCGGCGGTACCGACGCCACCGGCGAACACGATGATGCCGTGGCCGATGCGGACGAAGGCCTCAAGGCGCTTCTCGATGTCCGGCATGATCACCAGGTGGTTGACGATCGGGTTCGGCGACTCGGCGGCGATGATGCCCGGCTCGGTCAGGCCGATGTAGCGCGTCACCGTCCGCCGCTGCTTGGCATGGGCGATGGTGGCGCCCTTCATCGGGCCCTTCATCGCGCCCGGGCCGCAGCCGGTGCAGATGTCCAGGCCGCGCAGGCCCAGCTCGTAACCGACCTGCTTGGTGTACAGGTACTCGTCGCGCGAGATCGAGTGGCCGCCCCAGCAGACCACCAGGTTCGGGTCACCCGGGTTGAGGATGCGCGCGTTGCGCAGCAGCCCGAACACCGCGTTGGTGATGCCCTCGGACGATTCGAGTTCGGCCGCGTAGGCCGGGCCCATCTCGATGGCCATGTAGGCCAGGTCGCGGACCACGGCGAACAGCAGCTCGGCCACGCCACGGATGATTTCGCCGTCGACGAACGCCATCGCCGGCGCATTGGCCAGGTCGATACGTACGCCGCGATCCTGCTGCGCCACCTGGATGTCGAAGTCGGGATAAAGATCGCGCGCGGCGCGCGGATCATCGGAGGCACTGCCACTGGTCAGCACGGCCAGCGCGCAGCGGCGCAGCAGCTCGTGCATGCCACCACTGGAGGCATCGCGCAGGCGCGCAACCTCTGCCCGGGACAGCACATCCAGGCCGCCACGCGGGTAGATCCGCGCGTCCTGCACCGGCAGCGTCCGCGCTGCCTTTTCATTCGTTGTCATATCCACTTTTTCTGCTTCCTTTAAGGTGTCCGACTGTACTGCCGCCCCCTTAAAAAGCAAAACGGCCGGGAAGCCCGACCGTTGGATAGGTGCGTCCCGCGTTCGCCGCTTCGGGACCGCTTCGGCGGCATCTGCGCCGCGCACGTGTCTGGATGCTACGCCGATGCCCCGCCCCCCGCAAGGACTTTCGCCTGAACGGAAAACGGCCGGGTTTCCCCGGCCGTTTCCCTTTACATCTTCAGGTTCTGAAGGATCAGAACTTCTACTTCAGGGTCAGCTGCATCGACCAGCGCGACACACCGGTGTTGCCCCTGTCTTTCTTCTCTTGGTACGCAAAGCCTTACGGGCGGTTGTCCAGCAGCCAGCACTGATCTCCTGTGGATGTCGGTGTTGGCGCGATGGGAACCGCAGCATAGGGATCGACAATCTCCCAAAGCTCGTACCCCTGATTGTAGCCATAGGGATAGTGATACGTAACCGACAACCGAGAAGGTGAGCCAACGGGCATATCTTCCGTTCCGATCTGGTACCACCACAGTCGCTCGTTAATCGAAAGCGAGGTAAACCACTCAAGCACCTTTCCGTAGCGCTCCTGAACCGGCAACCTGCAATCCACAAGAACAAATGCGAACTTATCCTGCTCCGGATTTGATCCGGTCGTGGAACCGCTGCCTCCCCCGTGCCCCGGGCAATATGACGGATTACACCAAGGGTCCGTATCGATTTGGGTCACACCATTGGATGCCGAAGCTGCCTGCATACCGAGTGACATTCCGAAAACGATGGTACTGATGATTACTCCTAACTTCACCTTCAATCTCCTCCAGTGAGTACCGCGGGTCAATCAAAATCCATATGCCGCTCAACAAGCTTCTCATCCTGGAGGGCTCTCACCCACTCGTGCACGGAACCGCTTCCATTGCATATCAAGTGCAAATAGAACTCGCGCGATTTTTCCAGGAATTCAAGCATTGGGCCCAGCTGAGTATCAGCCAGAAGATTTACTGCCACAACCATGTCTTGCTGCGCAGCCTTAAGATAAAGCGCAAAGAAGGACAGGAAGGGGCTTCCGGCACCTGCGGCCATAGCCAGCATCAATGCTCGCATTGCCCTTCCATTTCCATCCTCGAATGGATGAAGCATTGTCATCATAAAAACAAGAAGTATGACCCTCCCCTGCAAATGAAGTCGATCATGTAGTTTCTTGATTTCTTTGACGTGAGCTTCGACGTCAATTCGCGAGGCAATGATGGCGTGTGGATCCCCTGGCCTTCCCAGCCAAACTCGATCGACTCGAAAGTTGCCGGACCTGCGAGCATCCGGTGCAGCCACAGAATGCAGAAGCCTCAGCTGTGGCGAACCAAATCCTCTGATCGCCGCCTTCTGGCACGCCTTTGCAAACGCAGCACCTCGCCTGCACTTGAGAAAACCAGCAGGATCAGAGCGACATTCCGGGCAATAACGAAATCTGCAATTCGCCACTCGGGAGCACAACTGATTGAATGAAACGTGATCACCAGCATCCGGAACATCGATTGAAAAACTCGCGCGGGAAAGCAACGCAAGCGATTCCGACGGCAATCCGTACATAGCCTTCATTGGCCGCTCCACTCAGCATCCTTTCCCTTTTATAGCAGCCAGCTCCGCCAACTTCCATGACAGCACTCACAGAGCAGCACAGCAAAAGAAAACGGCCGGGTTTCCCCGGCCGTTTCCCTTTACATCTTCAGGTTCTGAAGGATCAGAACTTGTACTTCAGGGTCAGCTGCATCGACCAGCGCGACACACCGGTGTTGCCCTTGTCGTTGTTGTTTTCCTGGATGGTCGGGGTATCGGTGGCGCCGGTGAAGTTGTAGATGTACTTTCCGGTTGCCGGATCGATACCAGCGTAGCTGGCCACGCGGGAGGTGGAGTTGAAACCGTAATCTTCAATACGGCCCCACTTCTTGTTGAGCAGGTTGCCGACATTCATGATGTCCAGCGCCAGCTCACCCTTGTGCTCCTTCACGAAGCCCGGGAATTCCTGGGCAATGTGCAGGTCGAAGCTGTTCACCCACTTGGTACGGAAGGCGTTTGCCGGAGCAATCTCGCCGCGGTACTTCTCCAGCTGCGGGTTGGCGGCAAGCCAGTCGAAGAACGCCTTCTCCATCGCCGCACCGCCGGTGAACTTGACGTCGCCCGGGCCCTTCGGCACGTAGAACAGGTCGTTGAAGTAACCGGCGCCAGTGGTGGCGGCGGCATCACCGTTCATGTCGTTGTAGTAGATGTAGCTGAACGGACGACCCGAACGACCTTCGTAGAACAGGCCCACGGTGGTGTTGTAGTTGCCGAAGAACGCCTTCTTCCAGTTGATCGAACCGGTCACGCGGTCCTTGATCGCGTAGCGCGAATCATAGGCCACGTTCTCGTTGGCGGTACCGATCAGGGTGCTGCCCCAGTTGGAGGTGTTCTGCGAGCTGGTCAGCGGGCTGACTTCCTTCGCCGCGGTGTAGGTGTAGGCCAGCGACCAGCCCCAGTTCTCGGTCAGCGGCTTGTTCAGGCCAGCGGTGAACTGGCGGCTGCTGCCCTTGTCGGTGTTCTTCATGAGCAGCACGTCGCCCATGTCGGTCGGACGATTGAACTTGCCGCCCGCACCATTGCTGCCTTCGCGGATGGAGCAGTTGGTGCCGGCGCACGGCACGTAGCCTGCGTCATTCCAGTACAGCTCGCGACCGTCCTGGCCAATACGGGTGTACGACGGGCCACCAGCGTTCTTGTACAGGTCCAGACGCTCGAAGTAGATCGCGCTCTTGACCTTGGTGTACAGGAACTCAGCCGACGCAACGATGCCATACCACGGCAGTTCGTGATCGAAGGCGATGTTGGACTTCCACACCGACGGCAGTTTCAGGTCAGGCGCGGCGATGTCCACGTTCTGACGAGCACCCGCACCTGCTGCCGGAATGTAAGGCGGATTGGTGTTCGGGGTGAAGATACCGTTCTGGTTGCGGACGGTGTACTCGGTGTAGTTCAGGCCGGTGTTCTGGTAGGCACCTGCCAGCCACACGTTCGGGGCCGCGCCACCGAACAGGCCCACGCCGCCGCGCAGCTGGGTCGGGCGATCGCTGTCGAAGGTGTAGTTGAAGCCGAAGCGCGGCTGCACCAGCTTGCTGTCAGGCAGCTGGGTGTTGTCGTAGCCGTACAGCTCCATGATGCGCGGGTTGTACAGCTTCTGCGTGCCGAAGTCCGGCATGTCGACGCGGACGCCGGCCTGCAGGGTCAAGTTGCTGTTGACCGCCCAGCTGTCCTGGATGAACAGACCGGTGTTCTTCAGCGTGTACTTGGCCGGGATGTCGTCGTAGCTGCCACCGGCGCGCGGCGCACGGACGACGTACTGGTTAACGCGACCTGCAGCGAAATCGCTGAGGTTGTTGAACACATACGCGCCGTTGACGTTGCGGCCGTAGTAGTTCATCAGGTCGTTGTCGGAGTAGTCGAAACCGAACTTGACGGTGTGGTCGCCGACGTACCAGGTGGCGGCACCGAACGCGCTCAGTTCCTTGCTCTCGACGGCGTTCACGTGCGAATTCTGCTCGGTACCGAAGTACAGCGAGTCATTGCCGCTGGCGCCAAAACCACGGATCTGGATCTGCGGCAGGCTCGACGGCGTGGTGCGGATCGAGGTGTATTCCTTGTGCGAGATCTTGAACTCGGTCGAGAAGTTCTCGGACCAGTCACTGAACAGTTCGCCCATCCAGGATTCATAGGTCTTCGGCTGCTGGTACCAGAAGCTGCTCAGCGAAACCGCGCTGTTGCTGATCTGCGGGAAGCGGACAACATTCTGCTCGAGCTTGTTGTAACGCACCGCAGCACGGTGGTTCTCGTTGATGTTCCAGTCGATCTTCAGCGCGTACTCTTCGACTTCGGTCTTGTTGGCCGGCGCATTGAGCGAACCTGCGTCGAAGCCGTAACCGGTGGCGATCTGCTGCGCACGGGCGATGTCGGCATCGGTGATGGTGCCCTTGCCGTACGGCGAATCGGTCAGGCTGACGCCCGGAGCCGAACGCTCCATCTTTTCGTAGTTGGCGAAGAAGAACAGCTTGTCCTTGACGATCGGGCCGCCGAAGGTCATGCCGTAGGTCTTTTCGTCATCGAAGCCGTTGAAGCGGACGCCTTCCAGGTCCTTGCGAACCATGTCCTTGTCGCGGTACGCGTAATACACGGTACCGCCGAAGTTGTTGGTACCCGACTTGGTCACCGCATTGATCACCGCGCCCGTACCACCGGCAATGGTGGTGTCGTAGTTGGCGATGTCGATGTTGATTTCCTGGATCGCATCCATCGACACCGGCTGACGCTCGGTCGGCAGGTTGTTGGATTCCAGGCCGAACGGATCGCCGGCACCGATACCATCGATGCGGATCGCGTTGTAACGGGTGTTCTGACCACCGACCGAGATCGCACCGTCGGCCTTGCTGACCTGCGAGATGCGCGGATCAAGGCGGATGTAATCCTGGATGTTGCGGTTCACCGACGGCAGCGAATCCAGGGTTTCGCGGTTGACGTTGGTGCCGGTGCCCATCTTGTAGGCGCTGAACAGGTCGCTACCCACTGCGGCAGCCACGACCTGGACGGCATCCAGATTGGTGGCGGCAACATCGCCGGCGAGGTTGGCGTTGACCGTGTTGACCTGGTTCAGGTTGAGGTACACGCCCTCTTCGGTCTTGGTGCCCTCACCCGGCTTGGTGATGGTGATGGTGTACGGACCACCCACGCGCAGGCCGCGCGCGTTGTAACGACCCGACGCATCGGTGGTCGCACGCGAAACGGTGCCCGATTCGGTGTGGGTGATGGTGACTTCAGCACCAGCAACAGGCGCGCCCGCATTGGACACGACCTGACCGCCGACACCGGCAGAGGTGCTCTGGGCGAAGGCGGGAGCGGCGGCGAGCGCAGCCACGAGACCAAGGGTGAGCTTGGACATCCGGAATGGGTGAGTCATTGTTCGGTAGCCTCGATGCGAGTTGGCGATGGCGGAAAAAAAGCGCATCCAAGCAGCCTTGCGGGCGGCTGTTCGGACATTTATCTGGGGTTCCCTACCGTGAACGGCAGCTGCCGCAACGGTTAACACTAGATTAACACGCTACGCTTTCAATGTGACGGTTGTGCGACAAACGGCACCAGATCGCAACGCTATCGTGACGGGATCTTCATTCCGCCTTACGAACGTCTTCACTCGTCGATGGCGGATTGCCCGCATCGAGTACCTGCCCCCGCCACGCCTGTCCAGCGGCGGACAACAGTGTCACGGCCGCCGCAGCAGCGGCCTCCGGGCCACGCGCGGCCGGATCCTGGTCGATCGAATAGGCCCGCGCCCGCAGGGCGGTACGCAAGGGGCCGGGGTAAAGACCACTTACCCGCACCGGACTGCGGGCCAGCTCGTCATGCAGGCTGCCGATCAGCCCGCGCAGGCCATGCTGGGCGACACCATAGCCGCCCCAATACGCCCGCCCTACCCGCTCGGGGGCATCGACGGTGAACACAAGCGCCGCATCTTCACGCTGGCGCAGCAACGGCAGGCAGGCCTGGGCCAGCCAGGCCGGTGCGGTCAGGGTGACGTGCACGGCACGGGCGAAACTGGCCGGGTCGGCCAGCTCGAACGGAGTCAGGCCGGGAAAGTGCGCTGCACAGACCAGCAGGCCATCAAGACGTCCCAGCTCCTGCGCCACGGCCTGGGCCAGTTCGGCATAGTCGTCGGGACCTGCACCTTCCAGGTCCAAGGGGTACAACAAGGGTTCCGGCCCGACCGCCTGCACCTGGGCGTAGACCCGGTCCAGCCGGCGTGGCTTGCGCCCCAGCAGGACCACGGTCGCTCCCGCCTCGGCGGCTGCCACCGCGGCGGCACTCCCCAGCCCGCCGCCGGCGCCGGCAACGAGCACCACGCGATCCTGCAACGGGCGGCCATCGAGCGCCCCGTCTGCCGGTGACGTCGATGGCCAGGCGCTCATCCCTGCGCAGCCTCTTCGACGATGCGCTTGAGTTCGCCGGCTTCGAACAGTTCCATGACGATGTCACAGCCGCCGATCAACTCACCGTTGATGAACAGTTGCGGGAAGGTGGGCAGATTGGAGAAACGCGGCAGGTTGGCGCGGATCTCAGGTTCTTCCAGCACATTGACCGTGCGCAGCGCGACGGCGCCTGCGGCCATCAAGGCCTGCACGGCGCGGCTGGAATAGCCGCACATGGGGTACTGCGGGGTGCCCTTCATGAACAGCACGAGCGGGTAACGATCCACCTCGGCCTGGATTTGCTGCATTACCGCCACACCTCACTCCTTGCTTCGCCGGACGAACCAACCGCGATGGTCGGCTAGACTGCCCACGGTAGCCCCCATTGTATGCCGATGGTACCGGCTGCCGCCGCCCCCTGGCCACGAACCTGTCCATGCCCGTCGAATTGCCTGCCCTGCCCTACCTGCCCTCGTCCCTGCAGCCGCACCTGTCGGCACAGACCGTGGAACTGCATCACGGCCGCCACCATCGCGCCTACGTCGACGCGGTCAATGCCGCCATTGTCGGCACCGAATGGGAAGAAGCCCCCCTGGAGGACATCGTCCGCCATGCCCAGGGCGCGCTGTTCGATGCCGCTGCCCAGGCCTGGAACCACGGCTTCTACTGGCAATGCCTGCGCCCGCGTGGCGGTGGCGAACCGCAGGGCCGACTGGGCGAGCTGATCAAGCGCCAGTTCGGCGACGTGCAGCGCCTGCGCGAGGAGTTCAACCGCACTGCGCTGGGCCTGTTCGGCTCCGGCTGGGTGTGGCTGGTACAGCACCCGGGTGGTCAACTCGGCCTGCAGGCCACCCGCAATGCAGGCACGCCGCTGACCGGCGACAGCACCCCGCTGCTGTGCTGCGATGTCTGGGAACACGCGTACTACACCGACTACCAGAATGATCGCGCGCGTTATCTGGAAGCATTCTGGCAACTGGTGAACTGGGAGTTCGCCGAGAGCCAGCTGCGCTGATACGGACAGGCATCCGCCGGGCATGGCCCGGCGCTACCGGTATCACGCCGCGCCATGGCGGCGGCCCACCTTTGTGGGCACCGCCCTGGTAGCTGCCCACAAAGGTGGGCATTGCCGGCCAGCGGCCGGCACGCCTTCGCTCAGCCGTTGCGCAGCGCGTGCACGGCCGGGGCCACCTGGGCCTGGCGGTCCAGTTCCAGGCCGACCTGCACCAACGCATCGGCCAGTGCACCGGCATCATCGTCGCGCAGCGTTGCGTGACCGACCTTACGGCCGTCACGCGACTCCTTGCCGTAGTCGTGCCAATGGCCGCTGGCCTGCTGCAGCACCGGCGTCGGGTCAGGCATCACCCCCAGCCAGTTCAGCATGCAGGCATGGCCAAGCATGCGGGTACTGCCCAGCGGCAGGCCGAGCACCGCGCGCAGGTGGTTCTCGAACTGCGAAGTTTCGCTGCCTTCGATGGTCCAGTGACCGGAGTTGTGCACGCGCGGTGCCATTTCATTGGCCAGCAGTTCACCGTCGCGGCAGAACAGCTCCAGCGCGAACACACCCACGTACTGCAGGTGTTCGGCCACGCGGCGGGCATAGCCGATCGCCGCGTCGTGCTCGGCAGCGGACAGTACCGCCGGGGCCACGCTGGCCGACAGCACGCCGTCAACATGCCAGTTGCCGGTGACCGGCCAGGCCTGGAAGCTGCCATCGCGGCCGCGCACGGCCACCACGCTGACTTCGCGCTGGAAGGCGACGAAACCCTCGAGGATCAGGCCGGTGCGCTCGACCTGCGCACCCAGCGCCTGCCATGCGGCATCGATGTCCGCTTCGCTGCGCAGGCGGAACTGGCCCTTGCCGTCGTAGCCCAGGCGGCGGGTCTTCAGGATGCACGGCAGGCCGAATTCGGCCGCCTTGGCCGCCAGTTCGTCACGGCTGCGTATATCGGCGAACGCCGGCAGCGGAATACCCAACTGCTGGAACAGGGTCTTCTCGCTCAACCGGTCCTGGGCCACCGCCAGCGCGGACGGCGGCGGGTAGACCGACACGCGGTCGGCCAGCCATTGCGCGCTGTCGGCCGGCACGTTCTCGAAATCAAAGGTGATCACGTCGACTTTGGCAGCGAAGTCCGCCAGTGCCTGGCGATCGTCGAAGGCGCCGACGGTGAGCGGCGCCAGTGGGCCACTGCAGGCGTCAGCCGCCGGATCATACAGTTCGAAGCGCAGTCCCAGCGGCGCACCGGCCAGGACCATCATGCGGGCGAGCTGACCGCCGCCGAGGATGCCGACGGTCAGGCTCATTGGCGCGGATCGTCGTGGGCCATCACGTCTTCGGTCTGGCGCGCGCGGAAAGCATCGAGCGCCTGGCCGATCGCCGGCTGGTCACTGGCCAGCATCGCAGCGGCGAACAGCGCGGCATTGGAGGCGCCGGCATTGCCGATGGCGAAGGTGGCGACCGGGATACCGGCCGGCATCTGCACGATCGACAGCAGCGAATCCATGCCGTTGAGCGCCTTGGACTGCACCGGCACGCCCAGCACCGGCACCGCGGTCTTGGCCGCGATCATGCCCGGCAGATGCGCGGCACCGCCGGCGCCGGCAATGATCGCGCGCAGCCCGCGCGAACCGGCCTGCTCGGCGTAACTGAACAACACATCCGGCGTCCGGTGCGCGGACACCACCTTCACTTCGAACGGAACACCCAGAGCTTCAAGCTTCTGGGCGGCGTGCTGCATGGTTTCCCAGTCGGAGCGGGAACCCATGACGATGCCGACAAGCGGCGCGATCGGGTTGGGGGTCATTGGCCGTCACCTGCCTTAAAGACGTATTCTAGCCATCTTCCACGCAAGACGAAGAACCATGGATCGCAAGCTGCTCGACCTGCTGGTGTCGCCCGACACCCGCCAGCCCCTGTCCCTGCTGGATGGCAAGGGCCTGGAAGCCCTCAACCGGGCGATCGCCGCCGGTTCCGTCAACCGCGCCGATGGCAACCCGCTGGCGCAGCCGCTGCGCGAAGCCCTGGTCACCCGCGACCGCAAGCAGGTGTTCCGCGTCGACGACGGTATTCCGGTGCTGCTGGCCGAAGAGGCCATCCCGACCGCACAGATCGCCGACTTCCCGACCGCATGAACGCGCTGCCGACGCCGGATCCAGCCGTCGTCGCGGCCGATGTCGCGCGCGCGTTGGCCGAGGACCTGGGCAGCGGTGACGTTACCGCCGCCCTGCTGCCCGACCAGCCCGACAGCGCCTACCTGCTGTGCAAGCAGGATGCGGTGATCGCGGGCCGCCCATGGTTCGATGCCACCCATCGCGCGCTCGATGCCGACGTGCAGATCGAGTGGCGGGTAGCCGAAGGCGACAATGTCAGCGCGGGCACCGTGCTGGCCTTGTTGCATGGACGCAGCCGCAGCCTGGTCAGCGCCGAACGCACCTCGCTGAATTTCCTGCAGACCCTGTCCGGCACCGCCACCACCACGGCCCGCTATGTGGCTGCGGTGGAGGGCACAGGTACACGCATCCTCGATACCCGCAAGACCCTGCCCGGCCTGCGCCTGGCGCAGAAGTACGCGGTGCGGTGCGGCGGCGGCGACAACCACCGCTTCGGCCTGTACGACACGGTGATGCTGAAAGAGAACCACATCCGTGCCGCCGGCTCCCTGGCTGCCGCGGTGTCGGCGGCCCGCCAGCAATGGCCACAGCTGCCGCTGGTGGTCGAGGTCGAGGACCTCGAACAGTTGCGGCAGGCGCTGCAGGCCGGCTGTGAACGCATCCTGCTGGACGACTTCAGCCCGGAACTGCGGCGCGAAGCGGTGCGCATCACCGAAGGCCGCATTCCACTGGAAGTGTCCGGCAGCGTCGGCCTCGGCGGCCTGCGCTCGATCGCCGAAGATGGCGTGGACTGCATTTCCATCGGCGGCCTGACCAAGCACGTGCAGGCCATCGATCTGTCGTTGAAGCTGGGTCCACCGCCAGGTTGAGGGTGGATTCGCGGATCGTGATGTTGCCGGCCAGCGGCCGGCACTACCGCTCTCACACCCGGCGTTCACAACAGCGCTGCGACGCTGCGACCATCCCCCACAGGAGCCGCGCATGCGCCGGATGCTCTTGCCTGCCTGCCTGCTGCTGGCCGCAGCACCCTTCTCGGCCGCCGCCGTCGAAGCCTGCGATGTACCCCCGCGTTTCGGCCTGAGCCCTTTGGCCATCGCCATCCGCAACACGGCCTGCAACGAGCATCGCCTCTGGTTCCGCCCCTTCATCGACCGTGACGGCCGCGCCGCCAGTCTCAGTGTCACCGAGGCCGAGAGCGATCATCTGGCCGACAATGGCCTGATCGCCTGGCAACGGGTCAGCAGCTACTGGCGCGAAAGCGGCACGCTCAATGCACTGGGCAGCCAACCGGGCGCCAGCAGCTGCCTGGCCCCGCTGGGAACCCGCTACACCGACAGCGATTGCCGCGCCTTCCTGATCGACAATCCGTGGTCGGCGGCCTTCATTTCCTGGGTGATGGTGCGTGCCGGGGTACCCGGCTTCAATACGTCCCCACGCCATATCGACTACATCCGCGCCGCCTACCAGGCAGGCCCTTCCGGGGTGCCCTACCGCCTGGTGGACCCGCCCACCGCCAAGCCAGCACCGGGCGACCTGTTGTGCTTCCTGCGCGACCGCAGCAGCACACTCAGCTACAGCGGATTGGTGCAGGCCCTGGGCAACGGCTCGGTCGGCCATTGGAAGTCGCATTGCGAAGTGGTGGTGGCGGCCAACCTCGGTGGCGACCAGACACTTTACCTGGTGGGCGGCAATGTCATGAACACCGTGGCGATGCGCCTGCTGCAACTGGATCGCACCGGCACGATCAAGCTGCCGCCGCCGCGCGAGCGCGACACCACCGGCATCGACCCGACCTGCACACCGGGGCGCGAGGACGAATGCAGCTTCAACCGGCAGGATTGGGCCGCACTGCTGCAGTTGAATGCCACTGCGCCGCGGGTTGCACCGCTTCCGCCGGCGGTACCTGCTGCACCGACACCGGTACCGCTGCAGCCGGCAACGGAGCCTGGCAGCGATCGCTGAGCAGATGCCGCTTGATCCGCTCGCCATTCGTCGCCATCTTTGGCGGATCGACACCTGACGGCTGACGCCATGCCCACCCTGCTGTTCCTGCTGATTGCCGGCGGTATCGTCTACTTTTTCTGGAACGCAGCGCGTTCGGCCGCCGAGCGCGCGATCGAACTGGGTCGCAATGCCTGCCGTGCCGCCGATGTGCAGTGGCTGGACCAGGCGGTGCACGCCACGGGTCTACGGCTGTCGCGCGGGGAAGATGGCCGGCTCGGTTTCGAGCGCACCTTCAAGTTCGAGTATTCCTACGACGGCATCGATCGCCATGTCGGCCGCATGGTGCTGCGCGGCGACCAGCTGGTGTCCTTCACCGGCCCGGGCGCGGCGCGGATCAGCCAGATCCGTGCGGACAACGAAGATGCCGAGGATGTGTGAGCAGAAGCATCCACGCATGGCGTGGATCTACTGGATATCGCTCCGGTAGATGCACGCCATGCGTGGACCGCCATGTCGGCCGCATGGTGCTGCGCGGCGACCAGCTGGTGTCCTTCACCGGCCCGGGCGCGGCGCGGATCAGCCAGATCCGTGCGGACAACGAAGATGCCGAGGATGTGTGAGCAGAAGCATCCACGCATGGCGTGGATCTACTGGACACAGCGCCGGTAGATCCACGCCATGCGTGGATGAAAAGCCGCGGAAGTTACTTGACCACGCGCAGGGTCGGACGGCCTTTCGGCGGCGGACCGGCGGGCGGCGTGTCGTCCGGCGGCGTCTGCGCATCATCGTGCAGCAGCTCATCGCTGGCCTGCGCCGGTTCGCCACCCGGGATGTCGTCCGGCAGCGCCATGCCCTGCCCGGTTTCGCGGGCATACACGGCCAGCACCGCACTGATCGGCACCTGCACCGGATAGCTGGTGCCGGAGAAGCGCGCCGAGAAGCTCACCGACTCGTTGTCGATCACCAGCCGCACGACGGCGCGCTCGGCGATGTTGAGCACCACCCGGCCATCCTTGACGGCCGAAGGCGGAACCTGCACGCCGGGAACGCCGGCGTCGACCAGGATATGCGGAGTCAGCTGGTTATCGTTGATCCATTCCACCAGTGCCCGCAACAGGTACGGGCGGTGGCTGGTCATGTGGAAGAAGTCTTCGGTCATGCGTGAAGTGTAGCGCCCGACGCCCCTGCCGGGGCGGATCGCCTGCACGCCGGTCGGCGTGCAGACGGGAAAGCGGATGCCGGATCAGCCCGGCAGATCGCGCAGTTTCTTTTCCTGATCGGTCAGGCTGCGGACGAAACCGGGGTGGCGGAAGATCCGGTTGCCGTAGTCCTCGATGGCCTTGCTGTCCTTCGGCAACGGCACATCCAGCGATTGCAGGCGCCAGATGATCGGCGCCATCGCGCAGTCGGCCAGGCTCATTTCCGGATTGAGGAAGAACTTGCTGGCCTTGAACAACGGCAGCGAGGCCGTCAGCAGTTCCTTCAGCCGCTTGCGCCCCGCCTCGGCCTGGGTCTTGTTGCCCAGCTGGATCGCCTGCACCTGCGGCACCCAGTCGTGCTCGATACGCAGCATGGCCAGGCGGATGCGCGCGCGCGACAGCGGGTCGACCGGCATCAGCGGCGGGTGCGGATAGCGCTCGTCCAGATACTCGCTGACCACCGACGCGGCGTACAGCACCAGCTCGCGCTCGACCAGGGTCGGCACCGAGTGGTACGGATTGAGATCGATCAGATCTTCCGGCGGGTTCTGTGGATCGACCGGAACGAAGTCGAAACTCACGCCCTTGGCCGCCAGCACCAGGCGCACACGGTGGCACAGTACATCGTCGTTCGAGGAAAACAGCGTCAGTGTATTGCGCATGCGTACGCTCGCCGCCATCAAAGGCTCTCCTACGACAGGAGACCGCCTGCCGCATCGGCGCCGCCAGCACCGTGCTGACGGTCGACTCCTCCCCGAGTGTGCAACCGACCATCACAAAAGCCAATAGGCCCGATGCAATGGCCGGCTCTGGATCAGTGCACGTCCTTCCAGTATTCCTTCTTCAACAGGTACACCAGGAAGGTCAGCAGGGCCAGGAACAGGATCACCCAGACACCGAGCTGCTGCCGCTTCAGCGCAGCCGGTTCGCCGGCGTATTCGAGGAAGTTGGTGATGTCGCGCACGGCCTGGTCGTACTGGCCCGCATCGACCGAGCCCGGGCTTTCGATGCGCAGGCCCGTTACCGGCGGGTCCATGCCCGGCGCTTCGGCCTTGCCATGCACCGCGTGCTGCAGGCCCTGCATCTCCCACAACGGATTGGGCATGGAGGCGTTGGCGAACAGCGCGTTGTTCCAGCCCAGCGGGCGGCTGCTGTCCAGGTAGAACGACTTCAGGTAGGTGTAGATCCAGTCGCTGCCACGCACCCGGGAGATCAGGCTCAGGTCCGGCGGCATCTTGCCGAACCACTTCTCGGCCTGCTCCTTGGGCATTGCCACCGGCACCGGATCGCCGATCGCCGAGCCGGTGAAGTTGAGGTTGTTCATCACCTCTTCCTCGCTCAGCCCCAGGTCCTCGCCCATCCGCGAATAGCGCAGGTACTTCAATGCGTGGCAGCCGCTGCAGTAGTTCATGTACAGCTGGGCGCCGCGCTGCAGCGACGCCCGGTCACCCAGGTCGTTGCCGGCCTGCAGCAGCTTGGTGCCGCCCTCGGCGGCCATGGCCAGGGTACTGCCCAGCATCAGGGCGGCCGCCAGGGCCAGCCGGACCATCCAGCGCTCAGTCATGCGTGGTCACCCTTTCCGGTACCGGCTTGGTCTTGTCCAGCCTTGTCCATATCGGCATGGTGATGAAGAAGGCGAAGTACAGGAAGGTCAGCACCCGCCCGACATAGGTCTCGTGTGCATCGGTACCAGGACCGGAACCGATCACCATCAGCCACGCGAAGCACACCACGAACATGCCCAGCAGGCCGCGCGACAGCCAGCCGCGGTAGCGGTAGGACCTGACCTTGGCGCGGTCGAGCCAGGGCACCAGGAACAGGATGGCGATGGCCGAGAACATCACGATCACGCCACCCAGCTTGTTCGGCACCACCCGCAACATCGCGTAGTACGGCGTGTAGTACCAGACCGGTTTGATGTGTTCGGGGGTGACCAGGCGATTGGCTTCGGTGAAGTTGTCGTGTTCCAGGAACAGGCCACCGAAGGCCGGTGCGAAGAAGATGATGAAGGCCGCGATGATCAGCAGGAAGCCCGCGCCGACGCCATCTTTCAGCGTGTAGTACGGATGGAACGGAATGCCGTCGGTCGGCGCATTCGGTGACCAGCGGTTGCCCTTCGGCCCCTTCTTGATCTCCACGCCATCGGGGTTGTTCGATCCCACTTCATGCAGCGCACCCAGGTGCAGCACCACCAGCAGCAGCAGTACCAGCGGCAGCGCGATCACGTGCAGTGCGAAGAACCGGTTGAGCGTGGCGTCGCTGGGCAGGTAATCGCCCATGATCCATTCGGTGAGGCCGTTACCAATGACCGGAATGGCGCCGAACAGCGAGATGATCACCTTGGCGCCCCAGAACGACATCTGGCCCCACGGCAGCACGTAGCCCATGAAGGCCTCGGCCATCAACACCAGATAGATCAGCATGCCCAGGATCCACACCAGTTCGCGCGGCTTCTGGTAGCTGCCATACAGCAGCCCGCGGAACATGTGCAGGTAGACCACGATGAAGAACAGCGAGGCACCGGTGGAGTGCATGTAGCGGATCAGCCAGCCCCACTCCACGTCACGCATGATGTATTCGATGGAGGCGAATGCTTCAGCGGCATTCGTCTTGTAGTGCATGGTCAGGAAGATGCCGGTGACGATCTGGTTGACCAGCACCAGCAGCGCCAGCGAGCCGAAGTAGTACCAGATGTTGAAGTTCTTCGGCGCGTAGTACTCGCTGACATGCTTGCGGTAGATCGGCATCAACCCCGGCGCGCGGGCATTGACCCAGTCGGCCACGCCGGTGGCGGTACGGCTGAGGATGTTGGACATCAGGCAGCCCCCTGCGGATCGACACCGATGATGATGGTGTTGTCGTCCTGGTAGTGGTGCGCGGGCACCTTCAGGTTGATGGGTGCGGGCACGTCCTTGAAGACGCGACCGGACATGTCGAAGCGCGACTTGTGGCAGGGGCAGAAATAGCCGCCCTTCCATTGTGGGTCGTAGGGCTCGGGGCGTATTTCACCCACCATTTCCGGCGAGCAGCCCAGGTGCGTGCAGAGACCGACCAGCACCGAGATCTCGGGCTTGATCGAGCGCAGCTCGGGGTTCTGCTTGAGCACGTACTCCGGCTGCTGGTCCTTCTCGCCGGACTCGGGGTCCTTCAGACGGCCATCCAGCCCATGCAGCGCATCAAGGATCGCCTTGGACCGTTTGACGATCCAGATCGGCTGGCCACGCCATTCCACGATCAGGCGTTGGCCTTCCTGCAGGGCGCTGATGTCGGCCACCACCGGTGCGCCGGCAAGCTTGGCGCGGGCACTGGGGTTCCAGGATTTGATGAAAGGAACTGCGGTGAATCCGACGCCGACGGCGCCCACCACGGCTGTGGTGGCAGTAAGAAAACGCCGACGTCCGGTGTTGACTGGATCGTGTACCCCATCGTTGGCCATCCGGCACTCCGATATTGATTAGGTAGCTTTAAGGCTGCCAGCGGTTCCGGTGGGGGCCAGAGCCGCATTGAATCTCGGTCGAGTGTAGCGGAACCGTCGCGCGCCACACAACGCATTGCAACAACATTGCTTTGGGGGGTTGCCGGGCATGGCCCGGCACTACTGTTTGCTCAGCACCGTACGATAACGCTCGGCCAGCTGGCCGACCCGGCGCACGTAATACTGTGTCTCGCTGTAGGGAGGCACGCCGCGATGGCGATCCACCGCGCCCTCGCCCGCGTTGTAGCCGGCGGCGGCCAGGGTCAGATCACCGTTGAACCGCTTCAACAACCACGCCAGATACTGCACACCGCCACGGATGTTCTGCCCGGCGTCGTAGGAATCACTGACGCCGAAACGTGCGGCGGTGGGCGGCATCAACTGCATCAGGCCCTGCGCACCGGCACGGCTGAGCGCGGTCGGGTTGTAGGCCGACTCGGCATGGATGATCGCGCGCACCACCGCCTCTTCCACCCCGAACTCGCGTGCGGCCGAGGTGATCTCGCTCTGGAAGGCCGTGGTGTTCAGGCGCACGCTGCCGAAATCAACGCGCGGATTGACCCCGCAGGCGTAGCAGCGCTCCATGAAGCTGTAGCGGATGGTCCGCACCGGGCCGAGATTGGCGACCTGGGTCGGGCGTGCGCTGGTGTAGTGGCGCACCCCGTCCTGCATGTACGAATAGACCTGTCCGCTGACCATCTTGCCGCCGCGTGGGCTGGCCGGCGTGGACGCTGCCGCGGGCGCAGGAGCCGGCGCGACAGCGGGACTGGCAGCGCTGGCGGCCACGGCAACCGGGTTGCGCTCGGCGCTGGCCACCACCGCAGCAGGCACGGGCACTGGCGTCGGCGCCGAGTTGACGATCGGGGCGCGCACCGCCCTGCCCGCGCTGCGGGTGTAGCTGATGGTGCTGCATTGGGCACCGGCCACCCGCTTGCTGACGTAGCTGGTGACCCCATCGGCGCCAAGGCACTTGTACAGGGTGCCGGCGCTGGCCGGCGCAGCGGTCAGCGCAGCGATGATGATCGCCGTTATCCCCAGTCTCCCCTTCATGGCCGCGAGTGTCCCAGCTTCGCTGCGGCTTGCCAAGAGCGCCGGCTCAGACCGTGACCGCGGGCACGGCCAGGACCTGGCTGAGCCCGGCCAGACGCTCGGCCAGCTCCTCGCGCAGTTCGGTCGGCGTGGTCCACAGCGCCACGGGCAGGCGGTCCAGGCTGAGGATCTGTGCCAGCATCATGCCGCGGCTTTCCGCGCCCATCCGCAGCAGGCAATGGTCTGGCCCATCGGCCTCCAGCACGCCACACCAGGGCGGAATGCGCCCGGCCAGCTCCACCTCGCTGCCGGCCAGGCGCAGGATGGCCTGCAGCGCGAACGGCGCCTGGCTGACCGCCTGCCGCACCATCACATCCGGCGGCGCCGGGGTTCGCCGGTGCAGGCCAGGCTCGGGCAGATGCCGTACAGCGCCCATCCGGTCCACGCGCAGCGTGCGCCAGTCCTGCCGGCCCAGGTCCCAGGCCAGCAGATACCAGCGCCGCCCGTAGTTGACCAGGTGCTGGGCCTCGACTTGCCGTTGCGTCACCGCGTCCTGCGCGCTGCGGTATTCGAAGGCCAGCCGCGCGGCCTGCCGGCAGTGCTGGGCCAGCCGCCCGAGCAGGCGCGCATCGGTGGATGGCAGATCGGACAGGGTCGCAGTGGCCGCATGCACTTCGCCGGCCTGCTGGCGGCGACGCGCCGGCACCAGCGGGTCGAGCTTGGACAGCAGGCCGCGTGCGGTGTCGTCGATGCCGGAGACCGTGGCCGAGGCCGCACGCAGGGCAATCGCCAGCGTGGTGGCCTCTTCCTCGTCCAGCAGCATCGGCAGCACCGGTGCCCCCGCGCCCAGCCGGTAGCCCCCGCCTACGCCGGCCGACGCCTGCACCGGATATCCCAGCTCGCGCAGGCGTTCGACATCGCGGCGGATGCTGCGCCGATCCACCCCCATGCGCTCGGCGAGCTCGGCACCGGACCAGTGGCGGCGGGCCTGCAGCAGCGAGATCAGGCGAAGCAGGCGATGAGCGGTATGGCGCATGACGGATCGCGGACAGAAGTCGTCCGCAATTGTGCCCCAGCATGGGCCCCACTTCACCACCACCTGCAGGGAGCAATGCCATGACGTCACGCCAGATCACCCTCTACCACGCCGCCCGTTCACGCTCGAGCGGCGCGGTGGCCCTGCTTGAAGCACTGGGCGCCGACTACCGCATGCAGGTGCTGGACCTGAAGGCTGGCGCCAACCTGGCCCCGGCCTATCTGGCGATCAATCCGATGGGCAAGGTGCCGGCCATCGTCCACAACGGCGCCCTGGTGACCGAGCAGGTGGCGATCTACCTGTACCTGGCCGACCTGTACCCGGAAGCCGGGCTGGCACCGCCGATCGGCGACGCCCTGCGCGGCCCCTATCTGCGCTGGATGGCCTTCTATGGCGCCTGCTTCGAGCCGGCGATGATCGACCGGGCCATGCACCGTGACCCGCCGCCGCATGCGATGTCGCCCTACAACGACGCCGATACGGTGCTGCAGGTGATCGAAGCACAGCTGGCGCATGGGCCGTATCTGCTGGGCGAGGTGATGAGTGCGGCCGACGTGCTGTGGGGCAATGCACTGGCATGGACCAGTGCGTTCGGCCTGGTGCAGCCAGCACCGGCGACCGCCGCCTACATCGCACGGATGAGTGCGCTGACCGCGTTTGATCGTTCGCGGCAGATCGATGCGGAGCTGGTGGCGGCGTAAGGCATTTGCCGGGTTTCCTTTGTAGAGCCGAGCCCACGCTCGGCTGGTTTCAGTAGAGCCAGGCCGTGCCTGGCTGCGCCATGGCAAGCGGGAAGAGCAGCCGAGCGTGGGCTCGGCTCTACAAGGGCGCGGCGGATGGCGCAGGATGCGGGTAGAATCGCCCCCTTTCCCGCCACCCGAATGGATTAAGCGCCATGACCGGGACGCCAGACGTCTTTCCGCCCGCCACGCCGGGCGGTACTCCGCTCGTTGCCCTGCCAGCCGGTCCGCGCAAGCCCGACCAGGTGAAAGGCAAGCTGTACATCAAGACCCACGGTTGCCAGATGAACGAGTACGACTCGGCCAAGATGGCCGACGTGCTCGCCGCCAGTGATGGTCTGGAACTGACCGATCGCCCGGAAGACGCCGACGTCATCCTGGTCAACACCTGCTCGATCCGCGAAAAAGCGCAGGAGAAGGTGTTCAGCCAGCTGGGCATCTGGAAGAGCCTGAAGAACCAGGGCCGTGAGGTCATCATCGGCGTCGGCGGTTGCGTGGCGTCGCAGGAAGGCGAGGCGATCATCAAGCGTGCGCCGTTCGTCGACCTGGTGTTCGGCCCGCAGACGCTGCATCGCCTGCCAGAACTGATCCGCGCCCGCCGCGAACAGCAGCGCCCGCAGGTGGACATCAGCTTCCCGGAAATCGAGAAGTTCGATCGCATGCCCGAACCACGTGCCGATGGCGCGTCGGCGTTCGTGTCGATCATGGAAGGCTGCTCCAAGTACTGCTCGTTCTGCGTAGTGCCCTACACGCGCGGCACCGAAGTCAGCCGCCCGTTCGAGGACGTGGTGGTGGAAGTGGCGCAGCTCGCCGCGCAGGGCGTGCGCGAGATCAACCTGCTCGGCCAGAACGTCAACGCCTACCGCGGGCCGTATGGCGACGGCGAATTCGCCGATCTCGGCCTGCTGATCCGCACCATCGCCGAGATCGATGGCGTTGGCCGCATCCGCTTCACCACCTCGCACCCGCTGGAGTTCAGCGATTCGCTGATCGACGCGTTCCGCGATGTACCGCAGCTGGCCAACTTCCTGCACCTGCCGGTACAGGCGGGCAGCGACCGCGTGCTGTCGGCGATGAAGCGCGGTTACACCGCACTGGAATTCAAGTCGAAGATCCGCAAGCTGCGTGCGGTACGTCCGGACATCTCGATCAGTTCGGACTTCATCGTCGGTTTCCCCGGCGAGACCGATGCGGATTTCGAGAAGACCATGAAACTGATCGAGGACATCGGCTTCGATCACAGCTTCTCCTTCATCTATTCGCGTCGCCCGGGCACGCCGGCAGCGGACCTGGAAGACACGATCAGCGATGCGGAGAAGCATGCACGCCTGTCGCGCCTGCAGGAACGCATCAATGCACACGCTGCGAGCATCTCCGAGAAGATGGTTGGCAGCGTGCAGACCGTGCTGATTGAAGGTCCCTCACGCAAGAACCCGAACGAACTGACCGGCAAGACCGAGAACATGCGTTCGGTGAACTTCCCGGCGCACCCGCGCCTGATCGGCCAGTTCGTGGACGTGGTGATCACTGAAGCGTTGACCAATTCGCTGCGTGGCCGCGTGGTGGCGGAATAAGGTGTGCCGACCAACGGTCGGCACCCACCGAGGTATTGAGGTGTGCCGACCAACGGTCGGCACCTACCGTGTGGATGCCGACCGTTGGTCGGCATGCCTCAGTCCAGTCGCTTGCGGAAGCGCAGGATGGCCAGGGTCATCATCGCCACGATGAACACCAGCAGTGCCAGTGCGTCCGGCCACAGCTCCCACAGCGAGGCCCCGCGCAGCATGATGCCGCGCACCAAGCGCAGGAAATGGGTGAGCGGCAGTACTTCCGCCAGCCACTGCACCGGCCTGGGCATGCCGGCGAACGGAAACATGAAACCTGACAACAGGATCGAAGGCAGGAACAGGAACAGGGTCATCTGCATGGCCTGGAACTGCGAGCGTGCGCGCGTGGAAATCAGCAGGCCCAGCGCTAGGTTGGCCAGCACCAGCAGCACGGCGGCCAGGTAGACATCAACGAGGCTGCCGCGAATCGGAACCTCGAACAACCAGGTTCCCAGCAGCAGTACCAACGTGGTCTGCAGCAGACCGATCGCCGCGTACGGCAACACCTTGCCGACCATCAGTTCGCTGCGCGATACCGGCGTGGCGATCAGCAGTTCCATGTTGCCGCGCTCGCGTTCGCGCACCACCGCCACTGCGGTGAACATGACCAGGGTCATGGTCAGGATCACCCCGATCAGGCCGGGCACGATGTTCACTGCCGAGCGCCGTTGCGGGTTGTAGAAGCTGATGACGCTCACCTGCCCGCTGGTGATGCTGCCTTCGCGCAGGGGCCGAGTGTTGCTGGTCGGGCGCGTGTCCAGCGGTACCTGCGCCAGCTGGATCGCCGCACTCTGCACCACCGTGTCGCTGCCGTCGACCAGCACCTGCAGCGCTTCGCGGCCTTCGTAGCGGCGTCGTTCGAAATCGGCGGGAATGACGATGCCCACGCTGATCCGGCCCCGTCGCAACGCCTCCATCAGTTGATCGGGCGTATAGGCCTGCGCGCGCGGTGTGATCACGCCGGTGGCGACCATGTCCTGTACCAGCGCGCGCGACGCCGCACTGTTGGCCTGATCGGCGATACCGGCATCCAGATGCCGTAGGTTGAGGTTGATCGCATAGCCGAACAGCAGCAGCTGCATCACCGGGATGCCAACGATCATCGCCAGGGTGATGCGGTCACGGCGCAGTTGCCGCAGCTCCTTGAGCATGATCGCCCATAGCCGTCGCACGCTCATGCGGCCGGCTCCCGACCACGGCCACGGGTGGCGGCAACGAATACGTCTTCCAGGTTGGGCGCCACCGGTTCGATGCTGGCCTGCGGATCGGCGCTGGCAAGCGCCTGCGCCAGCACGCTGGTATCGGCCGCACCCTCGCTGCACAGCACGCGCAGTTCGGTGCCGATCTGGGCCACGCTGAGCACACCCGGCAACGCCGCCAGCGCGCGGCTGGCCTGCCGGGGCTGCGAGGCGGTGACTTTCAGGGTGCGGCCCTGCAGCTGCGCGCACAGCTCGGCGGGGGTGCCATCGGCTACCAGGGCACCGCGATCGAGGATCGCCAGCCGGTGGCAGCGTTCGGCCTCGTCCATGTAGTGGGTGGACACCAGCACCGTGGTGCCTGCATCGGCGAGTTCGAACAGCGCTTCCCAGAAATCGCGCCGCGACTCAGGATCGACCGCACTGGTCGGCTCATCCAGGAACAGCAGTTCCGGCGCATGGATCACCGCACCGGCCAGCGCCAGCCGCTGCTTCTGCCCGCCGCTGAGGGTGCCTGCCAACTGCACCTGGCGGTCCTGCAGACGGTACTGCTGCAGCAGCGCATCGACCCGTTGCCGTGCCTGCACCCGTGGCAGATCCTGGATGGCGGCCAGGAACTCCAGGTTTTCCCGCACCGACAGGTCTTCGTACAACGAAAAACGCTGGGTCATGTAGCCGATGCGGCGACGCAACGCTTCGGCCTGCGCCGGGATCGCCAGGCCCAGCACGTCGATCTCGCCCGCGCTCGGCTCCAGCAGTCCGCACAGCATGCGGATGGTGGTCGACTTGCCCGAGCCGTTCGGGCCGAGGAAGCCGTATACCTGCCCGCGCGGGACCTGCAGATCGACGTTGTCCACCGCCAGCAGCTCGCCGAAACGGCGGCTCAGGCCCTGCGCACGCACGGCAATGTCATCGACAGGATTCAGAAGCGCACCTGTACCGGCAGCCCGGCGGGCAGCGCCTGCATGTCGGCACTCTCGTCGATCTCGATCTCGGCGAGGTAGCTCAGCCGCGAGACGTCATCACCGGTCAGCGCGTAATACGGCGTAAAGGAGGGTTCGCTGCGGATCGACCGCACATGCCCCTTCAACACAGTGTTCGCGCCATCCAGCTGCACCTGCGCTCCCTGCCCCACCTTCACCCGCAGGCGCAATGGCTGCGGCAGGTACACGCGCGCATACGGGCGTTCGCCCACCAGCATCACCACCAACGGCGCACCGATCGGTGCCTGGTCGCCCTGCCGATAGGGCAACGCATCGACCACGCCGTCGCGCGGCGCGCGCAGCTGCAGCTTCTGCAGGTTGACGGCCTGCACCACCTCCTGCGCCTGCGTCGCCCGGGAGGTAGCCTGGCCCTGGGCAATGTCCTCACGACGGTTGCCGCGCTGCAGCTCCAGCCACGCCTGTTCGGCAGCGCGTACGCTGGCCACGGCGTTGTCGGCGGCCGCGCGGGCCCTGTCCAGGTCGGCGGCAGCAACCAGCCGCTGACGGGCCAGCGGTTGCACCCGGCGATGGTACGCGGTGGCTTCAGCCGCCTGCGCGCGCAGCGCCGTGAGCTGTGCCTGCGCCTGGGCGATCTGCTCCTGACGCGGGCCCACCTGCAGTTCCTCGAGCTGTGCCTGCGCGCGGGCGGTTTCGGCCTGTGCCGCGTCGAACTGGGCGGCGCCACGGGCAGGGTCCAGGCGCATCAGCAGCGCGCCGGCCTTGACCGCCTGCCCTTCGCGCACGTCAACGGCACTGATCACTTCTGCCGCCGGTGCGGGCACGCTGATCCGGTCCCATTCAAGCGTACCCAGTGCCGCCGGCGGTGCCTCGCCGCAGCCCGCCAGCAGGCAGCTGCCCAGCAGCCCGATCCTGCGCATCCACGTGCCCACGGCCATGCGCCACCTCCTCCGATGGCGCCACGGTGCCACGCTCCCTGTGCACCCGCAATGATCCAGAACAGGGCTGATCAATAATTGATCACCCGCCAGCAACGCCACTGCCGCAAGGCTCGCTGCCACCTATCCACAGGTTCACGGCAACACCGTCCACACCGCATGTGGAGAACCCTGCTGGCACTGGCACAATTTTCACCACCGCATCATCTTCCTTGTGGCACAAGCGCTGCGAAGGACTATCCACAGGTTTCTTCGACGCCGGTCCACACCCGGTGTGGAGAACTGTCGTCCTGCCGCCTTGCGCGTTACCCTTGTCGTCCCTGACGCCATCGCGGTGGACGGCGACCCCGCCCCACCCCAAGCAATGAAAAGCATCGAGCATCGAGACTTCACCCTGTCGCCGGAAGACAACGCGCAGCTGGCCAACCTGTGCGGTCCGTTCGACGGCCACCTTCGCCAGATCGAACTGAAGCTTGGCGTGGAAATCGCCAACCGCGGCTTCGTGTTCCGCATCAGCGGCCCGGCCGAGGCCAGCGCCGAGGCGCAGAAGCTGATCGAGGCGCTGTATGAAGAAGCCGCCGAGACCACCTTCGACAGCCACGGCATCCACCTGCGCCTGAACGCGGCCAACATCGAACAGATTGCCGATCGCTCCTACGAAGCGCAGGACGTGGCGATCAAGGTCAAGCGCGGTACCGTGCGCGGGCGTGGTTCCAATCAGAGCCGCTACCTGCACCAGATCGTCAGCCACGACATCAACTTCGGCATCGGCCCGGCCGGCACCGGCAAGACCTTCCTGGCCGTGGCCAGCGCGGTGGAAGCACTGAACGAATCGCGCGTGCAGCGCCTGATCCTGGTGCGTCCGGCCGTTGAAGCCGGCGAGAAGCTGGGCTTCCTGCCCGGCGACCTGAGCCAGAAGGTCGACCCGTACCTGCGACCGCTGTACGACGCCCTGTACGAAATGCTGGGTGTGGAAAAGGTGCTCAAGCTGCTGGAAAAGAACGTCATCGAGATCGCACCGCTGGCCTACATGCGCGGCCGCACGCTGAACGATGCGTTCGTGATCCTGGACGAAGCGCAGAACACCACCATCGAACAGATGAAGATGTTCCTGACCCGCCTGGGCTTCGGTTCCACCGCCGTGGTCACCGGTGATCTGACCCAGACCGACCTGCCCAAGCATGTGAAGTCGGGCCTGCGTGATGCCATCGACGTACTGCGCGATGTGGAGGGCGTCAGCTTCACCTTCTTCGAAGCCCGCGACGTGGTCCGCCACCCGCTGGTGGCGCGCATCGTCAGCGCCTACGACCGCCGCGACCTGCATCAGATCCAACCGGGCGCGGAATAGCACTACACTCCGGGCTCCTGTGCACATAAGGACGTGTCATGGTACGCCCGGGTCTGCTGCTGTCGTTGTGCCTGCTGGCCTTCGGGCCGGCCCCCGCACTCGCCTCTCCCCCGCCCGTCGCCGAAACGCGGGCGTATGTTGAATCCAGCTATGTGATTGCTCCCTACGAGGTGGAGGATTTCACGCTGGTGCGCAGCAGTTACAACCCGGACGACCGGTTGGCGGGGGCCGGATTCAGTTACCGCAGTGACCTGCATCCGGAGGCGGCGATCAGCGTTTTCGTGTATCCGGCGGGCCGGCTGGACCCGCAGGTTGCCGTGGACCGCGGCATCCAGGCCCTGCAGGCGGACCTCAGGCAGGCGGTTGCGTCCGGCATCTATGCACAGCTGCAGGAGCTGGGACGGGAGCCCTTCCAGCTTTCGCCCAGGGCGGTGCCAGCGAAAGGTGCCAACGACATCGATTCGGCGGTGATCCAGGCCATTGCCAAGGCCGAGCAGGTCCGCGGCGAGAAACTGCGTCTGAGCCTGCTGCAGGTGTCCCGCAAACAGCCGCTGCATTCCAATGGCTACCTGTTCTACAAGCAGCTGCATTTCTTCAAGCTGCGCATCTCGGCCAACCAGTCCGACCTTCCGCGCGAAGCGTTCGACGTCCTCGCTGACCGCGCCACGCGCAGCCTGATCCCGGCGCTGGAAGTGGCCAACGTCGGCAGCTGCGCAAGCGCCACTCTGTATGTGGACCCCGACGCGGCGCCGGAGCAGGGCGCTATCCAGTTGGCCAGCCAGCTGACCCAGCAGAACGGCTACAACTGCCACGCATCGACCGAGAAGGCCGATATCCAGGCTCGTGCGGGCAAGGCCTCAGTGATAGAAATTGCCTACGAAGCCGGCGACTGGAAGTCGCAGTGAACGGCGACACGCGCGATACTGTCACCTCCTGTTCGATCTGAAATTCCGGTGTTGCCATGACCAAGGGTCCCGTCCGCCTCGATGTAGCCGTCAGCTACGCCCTGCCCCGTGCCGGGCTGCCCTCTGCCGTCAGCTTCCGCAAGTGGGTGGCGGCGGCGCTGAAGGGGCGTATCCGCGAGGCCGACCTGGCCATCCGCGTGGTCGACAGCAAGGAAGGCCAGTCGTTGAACCGGCATTACCGGGGCAAGGACTACGCCACCAACGTGCTCAGCTTCCCGGCGGACGTGCCGGAGGGCCTGCCCAAGGGTGTCAAGTTCCCGCTGCTGGGCGACCTGGTGATCTGCGCGCCGGTGGTGGCGCGTGAAGCCGACGAGCAGAGCAAGGCGCTCAATGCCCACTACGCGCATCTGACCGTCCACGGCGTGCTGCACCTGCTCGGCTGGGACCACGAGGACGACAAGGAAGCGGAGGCAATGGAACAGCTGGAGCGCGAGATCCTGGCCGAACTCGGCATCGACGATCCGTACGCGGGCGAGCGCTGACACCGGGCCAGGCCTTGCGTGACCGAGCCCATGCTCGGTCATGGTGCGCCACGCGCTCCGCAGACCCAACCCAAATGCAGCCGAGCGTGGGCTCGGCTCTACCACGGAACCTCGCTTGTGCTGCTGCGTACCTTCCTGCTCCTGCCGTTACTGTCTGCCGCCACCGCTTCCGCCGCGCCGCTGGACCTGCCAGCGCTGATCGAGTGCCGCCAGGGCGTGGCCGAGCATGCCGCACTGGCCCCCCTGCTGGCCGATCCGCTGAAGGCGGTGGCCCACGGCCTGCAGCCGCTGCCGCAGGGCAACCAGTTCATGAGCGAGTACCGGCTGGCCAGCCCGATCACCGTGTTCGGCCAGCAGACCGAGCGCGTGGCCGTGGCCGGCGCCAGCATCATGGCCGTGCTCGACCAGTCCGACCCGCGGCCGCTGGCCACGCAGTTGGCGCTGGAGACCGGCTACGACCAGGACGGCAAGTTCATGGCCGGGCGCGAGCTGGTCAGCCGCGATGTGACCGACCCGAAGACCGGCGAGGCGCAGATCGAGTCGATCATCCTCAGCGTATCCACCGTCGCCAGCCACCCCGGCAAGACCCTGGCCGGCTGCACCTACAGCCTGGACCTGCCGGCCGAGGGCGAGGGCCCGGCCGCCGCCGCCCCGGCTGGCGAGGGTCACTGACAGGCCCCCACATCCTGCTAGACTTGGGCCATCGCCCGGCCTGCCGGGTGCCTTTTTTCCAGAGATGTCAGAAGACGACAGTAGTAGCTCCTCCGTGGAGCACAGTGAAAAGAAGCGCGGCTGGCTTGAACGCCTGACGTCCGCTTTTTCCGGCGAACCCCACACCCGCGACGAGCTGGTCGCTGTCCTGCACACCGCGCAGGAAGAAGGGTTGATCGCCGCCGATACCCTGAAGATGATGGAAGGTGCCATTTCGGTGGCCGAGCTGACCGTGGGCGACGTGATGATCTCGCGTTCGCAGATGGTCTCGCTGCCGGTGGAGGCGCCCTTCCTGGAGCTGATGAGGCAGGTGGTCGAGTCCGGCCATTCACGCTTCCCGGTGCATGGCGAGAACAAGGACGACATCCTCGGCGTGCTGCTGGCCAAGGACCTGCTGCGCGGCGTGGTTGCCGACAATGGTCCGGGCAACATCCGTGAACTGCTGCGCCCGGCGGTGCTGATTCCGGAAGCGAAGAAGCTCAACGTGCTGTTGAAGGAGTTCCGCCTGTCGCGCAACCACATGGCGATCGTGGTGGACGAGTACGGCGGCGTCGCCGGCCTGGTCACCATCGAAGACGTGCTGGAGCAGATCGTCGGCGACATCGACGACGAGCACGACGAGGCCGAGGATTTCTCGGCGCAGATCGCCATCCAGGCCGACGGCCAGTACGTGGTGGATGCACTCACGCCGATCGGTGATTTCAACGAGCGCTTCGGTGCCACCTTCTCCGATGAGGACTACGACACCATCGGCGGCCTGGTGACCGAAGCCGTCGGCCATCTGCCGGAAGTCGGTGATGAGCTGGCGCTGGACCGTTTCATGTTCCGTGTGGCCCGCGCCGATGCGCGCCGGGTCCAGGCCTTCCATGTAACGGTGCTGGCACCGGACGCGCAGGACGACGCTTGAAGCACCGTGGCCTGATCCTGACCCTGTGGCTGGCGTTGTGCCTGCTGGCCACCGCCCTGCCCCTGGATGCGTTCGCGCAGGCGGCGGCGCCGACCGTCTCAACGGCCAGCGATGCCCCTGCCCCGCGTGTCGGCGTGGTCACCATGCAGCCGGGCACCGTGTTCTTCGAGCGCTTCGGCCACGATGCCATCGTCGTGCTGGACCCGGTGAGCGGCCAGGCGATCTCGTACAACTTCGGCTACTTCGATCCGTCCGAACAGGATTTCATCGGCCGCTTCGTACGTGGCGACATGATGTATTACCTGGTGGCGCTGCCACTGCAGCAGGACCTGTCGTACTACGACGAGACCGGCCGCGGCGCCAGCGTACAGTGGCTGGATATCACCCCTGCGCAGGCACGCTCGCTGGCCGCCGACCTGGCCGAACGGGCCAAGCCGGAAAACGCGCGCTACCACTACGATTACTACACCGCCAACTGCGCGACGATGGTGCGCGACACCCTCGACAAGGCGTTGGGGGGCGGGCTGCACTCGCAGCTGTCCGGCCGTTCGCGCGGCAACACCTATCGCAGCGAGTCGGTACGGCTGGCGTCCCCTGCCCCGTGGATGTGGCTGGGCTTCGATATCGGCCTGGGCCCGTTTGCCGACCAGCCGCTGTCGCGCTGGCAGGAAGCCTTCGTGCCGATGCGCCTGGCCGATGCCCTGCGCCAGGCCCGCAACAGTGACGGCCGCCCGCTGGTGCAGTCCGAGCAGGAACTGCTGCCGCACCGCATCGACCCCGAGCCGAAGGAGTTCGCGCGCCGCTGGTGGCCGTGGCTGCTGTGTGGCCTGGTGATTGCGGCGGGCGTGCTGGCGCTGCGCAACCGTCCGCGCCTGCTGGCCGGCCTGGCCTTGCCGCTGTGGCTGCTGTGCACGATCGCCGGTGGCCTGCTGGTGTTCCTGTGGGGCTTCAGCACGCACTACGCCGCCTGGGCCAACCGCAACCTGCTGCTGCTCTCGCCGCTGTGCCTGCTGTTGCTGCCGGGGGCGATCAGCCTGCTGCGGCGGCGCGTGCCCGGTCGCATGTTCAGGATCGTGCTGTGGCTGGTGGCGGTGCAGGCCGTGGCCGCCCTGGTGCTGCACTGGCTGAGCCTGCAGGCGCAGTACAACGTGCAGTGGATCGTGCTGCTGCTGCCGGTCCACGCTGCCTTGGCCTGGGTGCTGGGGCGCCGTCCTCACTTGTCGGAAACGCAGCACTGACGCACGATGGCGGGCATGTCATTGCCCGCCTCATTGCCCGCCCCTGCTGCCGCCTCCGCCGCAGCCAATCCCACCTGCGTCATCAACTGCGTCCACTACGATGACGACGGCAAACGCCACGACATCAGCCTGGATGCCATCAGCGATGTCATCGCCAGCAACAACGGTTTCGTCTGGGTCGGCCTGTACGATCCGAACGAAGACGTACTGCTGAAGCTGCAGGAAGAATTCTGCCTGCACGACCTGGCTGTCGAGGATGCGCGCAACGCGCACCAGCGCCCCAAGGTGGAGGCCTACGGCAACTCGCTGTTCGTGGTGGTGACCACCGCGCAGATGGTCGACGAGCGCATCCAGTACGGCGAAACCCATGCCTTCCTCGGCCCACGGTTCCTGGTGACCGTGCGCCATGGCGCCTCGCTGTCGTACGCGCCGGTGCGCGCACGCGTCGAGCGCGAACCACAACTGCTGAAGATGGGGCCGTCGTACTGCCTGTACGCCGTGGCCGACTTCGTGGTCGACAACTACCTGCCCATCACCAACCGCTTCCGCGACACCCTGGAGCTGCTGGAGAAGGACATCTTCGCCGACAGCTACAAACGCAGCACGGTGGTGCGCCTGTACGAGCTCAAGCGCGAGTTGAACAAGATGCGGATGGCGGTGGCGCCACTGCAGGATGTACTGGCGCAGCTGCGCCGCTACCAGGGCGAACTGTTCCCGGACGAAGTGAAGCTGTATATCCGCGACGTGCACGACCATGCGGTACGCATCAGCGATGTGATCGACACCCTGCGCGAGATGCTGGGCACGGCCCTGAGCGTGAACCTGTCACTGGTGACGCTGGCCCAGGGCGAGACGGTGAAGCGGCTGGGTGCATGGGCCGCGCTGCTGGCCGCGCCGACCTTGATCACCAGCTGGTATGGCATGAATTTCAGCCACATGCCGGAATTGAACCAGCCGTGGGCCTACCCGCTGATGATCGTCGGCGTCGGCGGCATCTGCGTCGGCCTGTACCGGCTGTTCAAGCGGGTGAAGTGGTTGTAATAAAGGCGTATCGACCAACGGTCGATACCCACCAAACCGGTAGGCCACGACCGTTGGTCGTGGCGCATTGGACAATCCATCAAGCCACGTAGATGGTCTTGATGTTCATGAACTCATGGATGCCGTGGTCGGCCAGTTCGCGGCCGAAACCTGATTCCTTGCTGCCGCCGAACGGCAACCGCGCATCGCTCTTGACGATGGCGTTGACGAACGCTGCGCCGCATTCCATGCGCTGGGCGAAGGACTCACCGCGTACCGGGTCGCGCGTCCACACGCTGCCGCCGAGGCCGAAGCGGGTGTCGTTGGCCACGCGCAGCGCCTCGGCTTCATCCTTGACCCGGATCACGGCGGCGACCGGCCCGAACAGTTCTTCGTCATAGGCCGGCATGCCCGGCCCCACCTGGTCGAGCACGCTGGCCGGGTAGCCCGCATGCGAACCGGCGATCGGTTCGCCGCCGATCAGCACGCGCGCACCTTTGGCGACGCTGGCCTGTACCTGCTTGTGCAGTTCGTCGCGCAGGTCGGCACGGGCCATCGGCGCCAGCGTGGTGCCGCGCTCGTTAGGGTCGCCGTACTGGCGCTCGCCTGCGGCTTCGACGAAGCGCCGGGTGAATTCATCGGCCACCGCTTCAACCACGATGAAGCGCTTGGCCGCGATGCAGGTCTGGCCACTGTTGTCGAAGCGCGACTTCACCGCCGCGGCCACGGCCTTGTCCAGGTCGGCATCATCGAGCACTACGAAGGCGTCGCTGCCGCCCAGCTCCATCACCGACTTTTTCAACTGGCTGCCAGCGTTGGATGCAATCGAGCGCCCTGCCCGCTCGCTGCCGGTCAGGGTCACGGCTTTCACCCGTGCATCGCGCAGCACCTCGGCGGCCTGGTCATTGTCGATGTGCAGCACATCGAATACACCATCGGGCAGGCCGCCATCGCGGCATACCGCCAGGATCAGGTCGGCGCACTGCGGCACGTTGCTGGCGTGCTTGAGCAGCGCCACGTTGCCGGCCATGAACGCCGGAGCCAGGAAGCGGAACACCTGCCAGATCGGGAAATTCCACGGCATCACCGCAAACACGCAGCCGATCGGCTCATAGCGCACGTAGCTGCGCTGCGCCTCGGTATCGATCAGCTGCGGCTTCAAGTAGTCGGCGGCGTGGTCGGCATAGAACTCACAGGTGCTCGCGCACTTTTCCACCTCAGCCAGGGCTTCGGCCTTCAGCTTGCCCATTTCGCTGGTCATGGCCTGCTGCAGGTCGTCGCGGCGCGCACGCAGCTGGCCAGCGATCTGCTTGAGGATCGCGCCACGTTCCTGCAGCGAGCGCTCGGCCCAGCGCGGGAACGCATCAGCTGCCGCCTGCAGACGCTGCTCGATGGCAGCGGCGTCCATCAGCTCATGGCGGTAGGTCACCTGGCCGGTGGCCGGGTTGATGATCTCGACGGTCATTGGGGGTCTCCATCAGGGTGACCCCCATTGTGCGCCGGCCGCCGTGAGCCGGATGTTGCCGGTTCAGCCGTTGTCCTGGCGTGCCAGCTGCAGGTCGCGCTGGCGCCGCTTCTCGGCACACGCATTGATGTACCAGCCGATCACCGCGGCAATCGACACCGCCGATACCAGCAGCGTAGCCAGCGCGTTGATCTTCGGGCTGATACCCATGCGCACCGAGGCGAACACCTTCATCGGCAGCGTGGTCGAGCCCGGTGTGGCGACGAAGCTGGCCACCACCACGTCGTCCAGCGACAGGGTGAAGGCGAGCAGCCAGCCGGCCACCAGCGCCGGCGCGATGATCGGCAGGGTGATGCGGCCGAACACGGTCAGCCGGCTCGCGCCCAGATCCATCGCCGCTTCTTCCAGCGACAGGTCCATTTCCTGCAGGCGCGAGGACACCACCACGGTGACGAAGCACAGGGTGAAGGTGACGTGGGCGATCCAGATGGTGGCCAGGCCGCGCGCCGGGAAGCCCGGAATCGCGCCCATCGAGGCCAGCAGCGCCATCAGCGAGAAGCCGAGGATCACGTCCGGCATCACCAGCGGCGCGGTCACCAGCGCACCGAAGAACGGCTTGCCGCGGAAGCGCTTGAAGCGGGTCATCACCATTGCCGCCAGCGTGCCGAGCACGGTGGCGGTACAGGCGGTCCAGAACGCGACCACCAGGCTGGTCCACATCGCATCCATCAGCGCGCGGTCGGCGAACAGGTCACTGTAGGCGCGGGTGGAGAACCCGGCCCAGACCATGGCCAACCGCGAGCTGTTGAAGGAATAGAACATCAACAGCAGGATCGGCAGGTACAGGAAGGCGAAGCCGAGCAGCAGCACGCCCAGCCCCAGGCCCTTGGCAGAACGTGGGCTCATGCCTGCTTTCCTTCCAGCAGGCGCTGCTGGGATCGGTTGAACAACAGGATCGGCACCAGCAGCAACAGGATCATCGCCACTGCCATCGCCGAGGCGCCCGGCCAGTTGCGGTTGTTGAAGAACTCGTTCCACAGCTGGCGACCGACCATCAGCGTTTCCGCGCCACCGAGCATTTCCGGGATCACGAATTCGCCGATCGCCGGAATCATCACCAGCATGCAGCCGGCGATGATGCCCGCCTTGGACAGCGGCAGGGTGATGCGCAGGAACGCCTGCCACGGCTTGGCACCGAGGTCGTAGGCCGCTTCCAGCAGGCGATGGTCATGCTTGACCAGGTTGGCGTACAGCGGCAGCACCATGAACGGCAGGTAGCAGTACACGATGCCGATGTAGGCCGCGGTCGGGGTGTCGATCAGCTGCAGCTTGGGCAGGCCCATATTGGTCATCAGCGTCTGCAGGCCGGTGTACTGCAGGAACTGGTCGAGCAGGCCGTTGCGGTCCAGGATCGCTTTCCAGGCGTAGACGCGGATCAGGAATGAGGTCCACGAAGGCAGCACCACCAGCATCATCGCCACGTTGCGCGCGGCCGGCGACAGGCGGGCGATGGCATAGGCCATCGGGTAGCCGATCAGCAGGGTGAGGAAGGTCGAGATCGCGGCGATCTTGATCGAGCTCAGGAACGCCTGGGCGTAGATCGAATCGCGGAACAGCGCCAGGTAGTTCTCGAGGTTGAGCTTGAGCGAGAACCCGCCGTCGGCGTACTGCAGCAGCCAGGTGTACGGCGGCGAGCCAACCCGGCTGTGCGAGAAACTGATCATCAGCACGATCAGGAACGGCACGGCGAAGAACAGCAGCAGCCACAGGTACGGAATGCCGATGACCGTGGCACGCATGCCCGGCAGCCAGCGCTTCAGGCCCGCCGTGCTCATGAGGTCAGCACCACGCCGTCGTTGTCCCGCCAGTGCACCCACACCTCGTCGCCCCAGGTCAGGCCATCGCTGGCCCAGCGCTGCGAGTTGGCGAAGTTGGCCAGCACCTTGGCACCGCTGGGCAGGCGCACGTGGTAGACCGAATGGCTGCCGAAGTAGGCAATGTCCTCGATCACGCCCTGCGCCTTGTTGGTGTGCCCTTCGGGCTCGTCCTTGCCGATCATCACCTTCTCCGGGCGCAGCGCGAACGCGACCGGCTGCCCTTCATAACAGGTGATGCCGTGGGCGATGTAGACCGGCGCCGGGAACAGCGGCGAGCGCACGGTCACGTATTCGGGCAGGTCCTCGTCGATCACGCCGTCGAACAGGTTCACCGAACCGATGAACTCGGCGACGAAGCGGTTGGCCGGCTGCTCGTAGACCTCGTCGGGCTTGCCGACCTGCTGGATCCAGCCGGCGTCCATCACCGCGATGCGGGTGGCCATGGTCATCGCCTCTTCCTGGTCGTGGGTGACCATCACGCAGGTCACGCCCGAGGATTCGATGATGCTGACCAGTTCCAGCTGCATCTGCGAGCGCAGCTTCTTGTCCAGCGCGCCCATCGGTTCGTCCAGCAGCAGCAGCTTGGGCCCCTTGGCCAGCGACCGAGCCAGCGCGACACGCTGCTGCTGGCCGCCGGACAGCTGGTGCGGCTTGCGCTTGCCCAGATGGCCCATCTGCACCAGGTCCAGCATCTCGCCGACACGCTTGCTGATCGCGTCCTTGCCCAGCCCATCCTGCTTCAAGCCGAAGGCGATGTTCTGCTCGACCGTCATGTGCGGGAACAGCGCGTAGGACTGGAACATCATGTTGACCGGCCGCTGGTACGGCGGCAGCGCATCCATCCGCTGGCCATCGACGGTGATGCTGCCCTTGGTGGGCGTCTCGAACCCACCCAGGCAGCGCAGCAGGGTCGATTTACCGCTGCCCGAGCCGCCCAGCAGGGCGAATATCTCGCCCTTGCGGACGTCCAGGTTGACGTCATCGACGGCGACGAAGCCATCGAATTCCTTGCGCAGATCACGAATGGAGAGATAGCCGGGCACACCGGTCGCTTCGACGACGGCGGCTTCCGGCTGGGCTTCAACGGGCATGGGGGCTCCGGGAGCGGGCGGTGGACAGCGGCCGTCATTCTAACGGCCGGGGGCCGATGGGGATATGACGGCGGCAGGTGGCAGCGGCTACAGCCGGGCCGGCCCCACGTCCGCTGTCGGATTCCGACCGGAATTGGCGCGCTTCCGTCCATAACCCGTCTCCCTGCCCCGCTGCTGCCGGCCGTCCCCGCCAAGCGCCACCGGTGCTCCCCGGAATCTGCAACGTTTTTCAGAACCGGAAGCATTGATCGCCCGCGGCATCCCCGGCGAAATCTGCTGGACCGAAGCCCACCATGGACGAACACGCGTGACATCCCCAGCTGACTGCTTCCCTCCCGCCCCTCCCGAGCGCCTGGCGCCGCCAGCCCACGGGCTGGAGCTGGTCATCGTCGGCGCCGGCCAGGCCGGGCTTTCACTCAGCGCCGTCCTGCAGGAGGCCAACGTCGACCATCGCGTGCTGGAAGCCGAAACCGTGGGCGCCAGCTGGCGGCGGCGCTGGGACTCCTTCCAGACCAACACCGCCAACGCGACGATGGCCCTGCATGGCCACGCCTATGCGGGCGACGATCCGGAAGGCTTCATGGCCGCAGCGGAAGTGATCCAGCGGCTCCGCGACTACGCCAGCGAGCGGTCATTGCCCATCGATGAGGGCCGTGCGGCACATCGGGTCACGCCGCAGGCCGGCGGCTATGCCATCGAAACCAACCAGGGGTTGATCCACGCACGCGCGGTGGTGGTTGCCACCGGTGAATACCGGCGCGCCCGGATGCCACGGGTTCCGTTTGCGCCGCGGCCGGACCTGGCGGTGCTGCACTCCGCCGACTACCGCAATGCCCGGCAGCTTCCCGATGGCGCAGTACTGGTCATCGGCGGCGGCCAGTCCGGCGCGCAGATCGCCCAGGACCTGCGCACCAGCGGGCGCAGCGTGTACTGGTCGCTGGCCGAGCGCCACTCGCATACGCGCCGGCTGCGTGGCAAGGACTCGATGACCTGGTGGGACATGGCCGGACGCATCCACCAGCATGTGCGCGAATCGGCCGGTGTGCTGGCGGGAGAGCCCGATGCCCTGCGCAAGGCCCGCACTGCGGAGTTCCCGTTGATTTCCGGCAAGGGCAGCACCGGCAGGGGCAGCTCGATCAGCCTGCTGGCGATGCACCGCGAAGGCATCACCCTGCTGGGCCGCCTGCAGAGCGTCGCCGGGGGCATCGCCCGTTTCGCCGATGCGCGCCCGCAACTGCACAGCGCGATGGAAGCGACGCGGGCCGAGTACGCCTACCTCGACTCACTGGCCGGCGCGTACTACGCAACGCAGCCCGAACCGCGCACGGACGATGCGCGCTACATTCCCGAGGAGGTCTACCTGCACTGGGAGCCGGCGCCTTCGCCGCGCGAGCTGGATCTGCAGGCGGCAGGCATCCATTCGGTGGTGCTGGCCACCGGATTCGTCAGCGAATGGCCATGGCTGGACGTGGACGGCGTGCTGGACGAACGAGGCTACCCGCTCGGCGAGTTCGGTGTCTCCCCGCAGCCCGGGCTGTTCTTCATCGGCATGCACAACCTGCAGCGGATGAGCTCGTCGTTCCTGTGCAACGGCGGTCGCGATGCACGGGACCTGCTGCCCGCCATCCTGCAGCACCTTGGCCGGGGCGGCAGTACCGGCTCCGGCGCAGGGTAAGGCAGCCGCCGGGCATGGCCCGGCGCCACCAGGACCGCTCAGCGGCCGGTCTTCACCTCGGTCCACAGCCGGGTGTAGAGCTTGTCGGTCTCCGGCGTGTTGATCGAATAGGTGAACATCTTCGCGGCCACGTCGGCCGGCGGATAGATGGTCGGGTCGGTGCGGATCGCTTCGTCCACCAGCGGGGTGGCGGTCGGTACCGGGTTGCCGTAGTGGATGAAGTTGGTGTTGGCCGCGGCCACCTTCGGTTCCAGCAGGTAGTTGATGAACGCGTAGGCCGCTTCCGGATGCTTGGCATCCTTCGGGATGGCCAGCATGTCGAACCACTGCGGCGCGCCTTCCTTCGGGATCGAGTAGGCCACGTGCACGCCATTGCTGGCCTCGGCCGCGCGGTCGCGGGCCTGGATGATGTCACCCGACCAACCCACCACCAGGCAGGTACCGCCGTTGGCCAGCGAGCCCACGTACTGCGAGGAGTGGAAATTCTGCACGTACGGGCGGATCGACTTCAGCAGGTCGGCCGCCTTCTGCAGGTCGGCCGGATCGCCGCTGTGCGGATCCAGGCCCAGGTAGTGCAGCGCGATCGGAATCATGTCCGCCGGCGTGTCCAGGATGGTCACGCCGCAGTCCTTCATCTTGCTGATGTTTTCCGGCTTGAACACCAGGTCCCAGCTGTTGGCGATGTCGGCGCTGCCACCGAAACGCTCCTTCAGCATGTCCACGTTGTAGCCGATGCCGGTGGTGCCGATCATGTACGGCACGCCGTACTGGTTGCCCGGATCCTGGGTGGCGATGCGCTTCATCACCGCCGGGTCGAGGTTGGCCAGGTTCGGGATCTTCGACTTGTCCAGCGGCAGGAACACACCGGCCTGGATCTGCCGGCCGAAGAAGTTCAGCGTCGGCACCACCACGTCGTAGCCGCTGTTGCCGGCCAGCAGCTTGGTCTCGACCATCTCGTCACTGTCGAACACATCGTAGGTGACCTTGATCCCGCTCTGCTTCTCGAAGTTCGGGATGGTGTCTTCGGCGATGTAGTCGCTGTAGTTGTAGACGTTCAGGACCTGGCTGTCCTGTCCGCCGCCGTTGCCGCCGCCACAGGCGGAAAGCATGGCGGAGGCCAGGCCGAGCGTGAGGATACGCAGCTTCATCGGGTGCTCCAGAATGCGGAAAGGGGGGCCGGCCGGGCCGGCGACGGGTGCCAGCCTACCCCCCGGCGGCGGATTTTTCTATTCGCGGCCTTCACACGTTCAGCAGCAGGAACTCGCGTTCCCACGAACTGATCACGCGGAAGAAGGTCTCGTATTCCTTGCGCTTGACCGAGATGTAGGCGCGGCAGAAGCGCTCGCCGAGCAGTGCCTGCAGCTCGCTGCACTGCTCCAGCCCGTCCAGCGCTTCACCCAGCGAGCGCGGCAGGTCGTAGCCCAGCTCCTTGGCGCTGCCGGTCACCGGTGCATCCGGCGCCAGGCGCTCGCGGATGCCGAGCAGGCCACAGGCCAGGGTTGCGGCCATCGCCAGATAAGGGTTGGCATCGGAACCGGCGAAGCGGCTTTCCACCCGCATGTTTTCCGGGGTATCCAGCGGTACCCGCAGGCCGCAGGTGCGGTTGTCGAAGCCCCAGTGCACGTTGCTCGGCGAGACTTCGCCAAACACCAGGCGCCGGTAGGAATTCACGTTCGGCGCGAAGAACGCCATGGCCATCGGCACGTACTTCTGCAGGCCGGCCAGGTAGTGGGCGAACAACGGGCTGAAATCCTCACCGCCGTGCTCGCCGGTGAATACGTTCTGGCCATCGCTGATGCGCAGCAGGCTCTGGTGGATGTGCATCGCGCTGCCCGGCTCGTTCTCCATCGGCTTGGCCAGGAACGTGGCATACACCCCGTGGCGCATCGCCGACTCGCGCATGGTGCGCTTGAACAGGAACACCTGGTCGGCCAGGTCCATCGCGTTGGCGTGGGTGAAGTTGACCTCCAGCTGCGCCGCGCCGGATTCGTGGATCAGCGTGTCCACGTCCAGCTTCATCGCGTCGCAGTAGTCGTACATCAGGTCGAGGATCGGGTCGAACTCGTTGACCGCGTCGATCGAGTACGACTGCCGCGCCGTTTCCGGGCGACCCGAGCGGCCCGCCGGGGGCAGCAGCGGGAAATCCGGATCGGTGTTCTTCTGCACCAGGAAGAATTCCAGCTCGGGCGCAACCACCGGTCGCAGGCCGAGCTCGGTGTAGGCATCCAGCACCCGGCGCAGCACGTTGCGCGGGGCCAGTTCGTGCGGCTCGCCGTTCTTGGTATAGCAGTCGTGGATGACCTGCGCGGTCGGATCGGTCGCCCACGGCACCATGCGCACGGTGTCCGGGTCGGGGCGCAGGATCATGTCCGAGTCCGACGGCGAGGTCAGGTCGTAGTAATCGTCCGGGAATTCGCCGGTGACCGTGGTCGCGAAGATGCCCTCCGGCAGGCGCGTGCCGTAATCGTGCGAGAACTTGTCGGCCGGGATGATCTTGCCGCGCGCATTGCCGGTGATGTCCGGAACCAGGCATTCGACCTCGGTGATGCGCCGCTCTTTCAGCCAGCGCAGCAGGCTGCTTTCCTGCGGTGGCGTGGGCGTAGCCGTCTTGCGCGGGCGCGTTCGCGAACTCATGGGGATTCCAGTCGATTCTGTTGGTGCTGCCGGCAAGCTTGGCCGAACGCACGGAAAATAGCGTGATAGAACGGCGTCTGCATGACCCGCCACTCCGGGTGCCACTGTACGCCGAGCACGAATCGATGGCGCTGGCTGCGTGCCGCTTCAACCAGGCCATCATCGGCCCAGGCCTCGATCTGCAGGCCGTCGGCCAACCTCGCGATGCCCTGGCCGTGTACCGAATTGACCTGCACCCGATCGCCGGCAGACCACTGTGCCAGCCAACCACCATCGGCCACGGTGATCGCATGGGCGGGCCCATACTGGACCTCCACCGGCGCCTGCGGGTCTTCGCGATGGTCGCTCAGGCCAGGCACTGCATGCACCTGCGGATGAAGCGTGCCGCCGAGCGCCACATTCAATTCCTGGAAGCCGCGGCAGATCGCCAGCACCGGCAGATCCATCGCCAGCGCATCGTGCAGCAGGGCGAACGCCGTGGCATCGCGGGCCGGGTCGTGCAGGTTGCCTTCCCAGCTGCGGCCCCCTTCGTAATGCTGTGGCTCGATGTTGCTGACCGCGCCGGTCAACAGCAGGCCATCCAGGCCCTGCAACCAGTCGCGTGCCGGCAGCGGCGGCTGCAGGCTCGGCAGCACCAGTGGCGTTGCCTGCGCAGCGTCAACCAAGGCACGCACATACTTTTCCCCGGCCACCGCGAAACGATGATGGCCGAGCACGGTGCTGTCGGTGGGCAGGCCCACCCAGGGCAGGCGGCGCATGGGGAAAACTCCTTGGCGTGCAATCACGTTACCCGCCCGGCACCGGCAACGGCAAGCCGCTGCCGTCACACCACGGGCGCTCCGCTTGGGCCAAACTATCGGCGTGAAGCCCGACCGTCCTCCCCCGCTCCGACGCCCTTTCCCGCTTCTGCGAGGCCGCCGGTGAGCGCCGCCTTCCCGCCCAGCTGGTACGCCAGCAGCCTGCCCGAACCGGCCGCGCTGCCGCCGCTGCGCGGTGAACTGCAGGCCGATGTCGCGATACTGGGCGCCGGTTACACCGGCCTCACCGCCGCACTGGAACTGGCCCTGCGCGGCCAGCGGGTGGTGGTGCTGGAGGCGCAGCGGATCGGCTGGGGAGCCTCGGGCCGCAATGGTGGCCAGGCGCTGGTCGGCTACGGCTGCGAAGTGGACGAGCTGGAACGCCAGCTCGGCCGCGATGATGCACGCCACCTGTTCGACTGGTCGCGCGAAGCGGTACAGACGATGCGCGCGCGCATCGACCGGCATCGCATCGATTGCCATTGGGTGCAGGGCCACGCCAGCGTCGCCATCCGCGCACGCCACGAGCGGGACCTGCGCGCCAACTGCGAGCATCTGCAGCAGCACTACGACTATCCGACGCAGTGGTGGCCGCGCGATACCCTGCGCGTGCAGCTGGACAGCCCGCGCTACCGCGCGGCGATGTTCGACCCGCTCAGCGCGCACCTGCATCCGCTGGCCTACGCCCGCGGGCTGGCCGATGCCGCGCGCGCGGCCGGAGTGGTCATCCACGAACAGTCGCCGGTAACGCGCATCCAACGTGGCGTACACGCGGTGCTGCATACCGACCATGGCAGCGTGCGCGCGCCGCATCTGGTGGTGGCCGGCAACGCCCTGCTGCAGGGGCTGGTGCCTGAGCTGGAACGGCGCATCATGCCGGTCGGCACCTATATCGGCGCCAGCGCGCCGCTGGGTGCCGAGCGCGCCCGCGCCCTGATCGGCAACAACATGGCGGTCTCCGATACCGCCTGGGCGCTGGATTACTTCCGGCTCAGCCATGACCACCGCCTGTTGTTCGGCGGCCGTGCCAGCTATTCCGCGCTGCCGCCGCCGGGCCTGCACCGGGTGATGCAGCAGCGCATGCACCAGGTGTTCCCGCAGTTGGCCGACATTCCGCTGCAGCAGGTCTGGGGCGGTTATGTGGATATCACCCGCAACCGTGCCCCGCACTGGGGGCGGCTGGATGGGAACCTGTACTTCGCGCAGGGGTTCTCCGGCCACGGTGTGGCAGCGGCCGGGCTGGCCGGCGAGGTCATTGCCGCCGCGATTGCGGGCCAGAGCGAGCGTCTGGACGTGTTCCAGCGCCTGCAGCACGCGCCCTTCCCCGGCGGACGGCTGCTGCGCATGCCGCTGCTGGTGGCGGCGATGTCGTGGTACAAGCTGCGCGATGCGTTGTGGTAGCCAACCCGTTGTCAACCCTGTGACTTGATCCGCCGCTGCACTTTGTTTGCATAATTGGTCCAGGAACAAAGGGGCGCGTGGATGCAGTGGTGGAAAGATGGACTGCTGGTGAGAATCCGGGTCAGCCCCGAGGGAGTGGCGCTGGCGCTGCTCTATGCACTCGCCTGCTGGGCGGCGCGCAAGATGTCCCTGGACCAGTTCTATCTGCCCGCCGGCGTCCGTGTGGCCGCTCTGCTGCTGTGCCCGCCACGCTTGTGGCCCTACCTGCTGCTGGGTGAGTACGCTTACTTCGCGCAGTTGCGCATCCCCCTTCTCGAAAAATATGGCCTCAGCTGGGTGATCTTCGCCTCGGCATTCCTGATGCCAGCCGTGATGCTGATCGTGCGCCTGCACCGGAAGCTGCTGGAGCGCACCACGATCGTCGGCATCATCTCCATCGCGATGTGCGCTGCCGTGGTCGTAAGCCTGCTCAATCTGGGCATTTCCCACCTGCTGTGGCCACCGCTGCGCGAAACCGCCTTCCTGACCAGCGCCCTGCGCTACGCGCTGGGTGATTTCATCGGCATCCTGGTTCTTGCACCATTGGCGCTGCTGTGGATCCGGCGCAGCGAAGAATCGTGGTCCAAGCGGTCCGTCGCAGCCGTGGCTGCGTCGCTGGTTGCCACGCTTGTCATCGGCTTGCACGCAACGCCGGTAGCACCCGCCACGGTTGCTGCCACCGGCTCCCTGCAGTTGCTGCTGCTGCTGCCCATTCCTGCCATCGCCCTGACGTGTCTACTGGGCTGGCGCGGCGCTGCGATCGGCGTAGCGACCGTGAACCTCATCATCGGATTGACCACACCAAAGATCGAACCCGAAGCCTTCGATGCTGCGACGTTCGCCACCCAGCAGGCCATGGCCATCGCCAGTGTCGCCCTGTTGCTGTTGGGTGCCCGCATCACCCACTTTCAGAACCAGCACCGGCTGCGTGAAGAAGATGGAAGGAACACCCTCCTTCTCGCCCGGCGAACGCATACGTCCAGCGAGATGGACCTGCGCGAACGCGCCGCCCACCTGCGCCGCCTGGGCGACGGGCTGGACCTGTCTCTCAATGAGATGGTGAACTGGCTCCACGCCCAAGGCCACCACGCAGTGGCAGACAGCCTCAAACACACGTCTGAAGTGCATTCGCGGCTGTTCCGTGCACAGGCGAGCATGATTTACCCGGCGGCGCTGGAAAGGCTGGGGCTGTACGTGGCCCTGCAGGCAGGCGGAGTGCGCGAAAACTGGAACAGCACTCACCGTGTCTGCCAGCCTCGACTGAGTGGCGATCCCTGCAGACTCAGTTCCAACCTCCAACTGGCGGCCTACCGCTCCATCGTCGAGGCGGTTTCAATCCTGCTTGGAGGCGAAACCGGCCAGCTCATCGTGCGCGGCCGTTGCGGCGTCCACGGCGACCGCCGTGGCATTGTCCTGTTTGCTTCGATGATCGACCGCAGGCATGCTCTGGCACGATCGACCATGGACCAAGCGGCCGAGCAGCTGGCCGGACGCATACTGGCCTACGGCGGCTCACTGCACTGCGGTCGTAATCGGATAAGAATCCTGCTGGAGGAATCGATCGATACCCCGCCCGGGGGTGTGATCTCCGTTCGTGAAGAATGGCGCGAGAGCGGAATCGATCCATTCCAGCAACCGCCTCCAGCCGCGCAGCGCGAGTAGAGAATTGCGATGCGCGTCACAAACCAGTCGTGACTCTGATTGTCCCGCATTTCGTCTGTGCGTCCCTTGCGGTGCATCACCAGCTGAAGCGGAGATTGCGCCTTTCCATATCTCCCGATACTGTCCGGTCAGGGAGTGGTTCATGTATCGACAGGATCGCGATAGCGTGCGACGAGCAAGGGAGGCTTGCGCTTGAACTGGTTGAAGAGTGGGTTTGAACTGAGCTTCCGCATCCGACCGGTCGGTATTGCGCTCGCCGCCCTGTACGCGATCACCTGCTGGACCACATGGCGGCTGTCGGTTGATCAGTTCTTCCTGCCAGCCGGCGTTCGCGTCGCAGCGCTGCTGCTGTGCCCACCCCGCCTCTGGCCTTACCTCATCCTGGGCGAGTACGCCTACTTCGCGCAGATGCGTTATCCGATGATCGAAGCCTATGGCGTGGGCTGGGTGATTCTCGCTTCCGCCTGCCTGATGCCGGCCGTTGCACTGATCATCCACCTCCATCGCAAGGCGATGGAAGCCACAACTGAAGGATGGTTGCTGTCGGTGGCAGCATCGGCCGCATTGGTGGCCAGCGCCTTGAAGCTGGGCCTGTCCCACCTGCTGTGGCCCGCCCCGCCCACCATGCCGTTCTATTCCAATGCGGCGCTGTTCGTGCTCGGCGACTACATCGCTATTCTCACGGTCGCGCCGCTGGCACTGCTGTGGATGCGCCGCCACAGCGGCTATGGCTGGAGCGCCTGGAGGCTTCCGCCAACGCTGGCCGCGCTGTGTTCCCTCTGTGTACTGGGTGCCCTCATCGCACTGGTCGGTGCCCACGATCCCATGGCGCGCGCCCTTCTGCAGTTGCTGCTGGTGCTACCTGTGATCGCCCTCACCTGCATGCACGGCTGGCGCGGCGCGGCAGTGGGTGTCCCGCTCATGAACTTGATGCTGAGCGCGACCATGCCAACCACCGGCCTCCCAAGCTCGTTCGACCAGACCACGTTCTTCACCCAGCAGATCATTGCCATCACCAGTACCGCACTGCTCGCACTGGGCTCGCGCATCACCCATCACTACCACCAGCAGACCCGTCCTGCGATGGAGATCTCCCAGGCGATTGCGTTTTCACGTTCGGCGCATCTTGCCAACGAACGGGATCTTCGTGAGCGGGCACTGGGGCTGCGCCGGATCGCCGACGATATCGAAGCGGTGCTCGGAGAAACGGCGCACCTGCTCAGGGCCAACGGCCACGAAGGCCCCGCTACCGATCTGTTGCGAACGTTCTCATCACGTTCCCGACAGTTCCGCGAATTGACCAGCAGGGTGTATCCCACCGAACTCGAGCACGCGGGACTCTATGTCGCATTGCAGGCCGGCGGCCTGCGCGAGGCATGGGACTCCAGCCATCGGCTGGTCCGCCCGATGCTTGCGGGCGATCCCTGCAAGCTGAGCATGGGGCTGCAGTTGGCCGCCTATCGTCTGCTTGCCGAAGCGGTGTTGTTGCTGCTGGAGGAAGAAAAAGGCCAGATTCTGATCCGCGCCCGTTGCGGGCGATCCGGGGGCCAGCAGGGAATCGTGTTCACCGTGGCTCTGCTTGATCGGCACAGTACTTTGGCGCCTGCCACGCAGGGGTTGGCCATCGAGCGGCTCTCGGCCAGGGCAAATGCCTACTCCGGCGCTGTGCAATGCCGGGCCAACCGGATCAGGATCATGATGCGGGACACGCCTCTCGACAGCCCCCAGCTTGTTCCGTCTCGAAATGTGAGCTATCCCAGCGAAACAGCCACCAGGCACTGAGCTTGGCATGTGCCCCGGCCAGCCCCGCAGCGGACAACCGCTGCGGGGCTGGCCCAATCCAGTTCCAGCACCGATTACTTGCTGCTGTTGGCGGACTCGACGGCCCAGATTGCATCGCGGCCTTCGCCGTGGACGACAAGCGAGAAGTCAGGTCCATGGAAAACAGTGCGTCGGCGGGCATTCTGCGGCAAGGGCAGTTGTCTTGAGGGCAGCGAGGTGCGAACTGGTGCCTTTCCGGCCGGGAGTGTCCAGAATGTCGAATCGATGTTGGCGATGATCAGCACCACCTGGCCGGCAAGATCATTGACCTGGTAATACGCGACTCCATCACGCTCGAATGCGTACACGGACCAAGCCGGATCAGCACTGAGGTTGACGGCAGCAGGCTGAGCCTCGCCCAATCCGGCCTGCGCCATCTGGACACCATTGCCTCCACTCGGACAGCAGGCCAGAGCAAGTCCGGGCGCAGCAAGCAAGGCAGCGGCAGAAGCCACGATCGAAAATCGGGAAAATTTCACAGGCATCTCCATGGTTGAAATAATGGGCAGCGTCCAGGCAACTGAAGCCTGACCACGATCAGATAATGCGATGCCCCGCATGACCGGATGAAATAGTCCACCCCGCAATGGACGGAAGGGGCACTGCCAGCATACCCATGCGCCGCAAGGGGCGCCATGCAAGGCCATTTACGACGACAAACTCAGCAGCGCGACATCGGATACCCCTTTTCGATGGGGCGACATTCCCCGTCGCAAAGGCGCCGAGGTCTCATGAAACATTGGCCGACAGAAGGTTCGCCTCCTTGCGCTAAAGTTACACCCGAAACCGCCGCTATCCGTGCCAAGACTTTCCCACATGAGCCACCGCATCATGCCCGTCCTGTCGCAGGCCGCTCTGGAAGGCGACCTGACCGATCCCCTGCCTCAGCGGATCCTGCTGGTGGAAAACTCGCGCGCGTTCACCGGCATGCTGCGCGAGGCAATCGAGCAACGCTTGGAGCTGCCGGTGGTGGTGGCCAGCTCGCTGGCCGAGGCCGACCGCCTGCTCACTGCCGAGGACGGCTGGTTCCTGGTCCTGACCGGGCTGGTGCTGGCCGATGGTGACCGCGACGCGGTGGTCGAGTTCTTCCTCAAGCGCAACCTGCCCACCGTGGTGGTCAGCGGTGTGTATGACGAGGACCTGCGCAAGCGTGTGCTGCAGCAGCAGATCATCGACTACGTGCTGAAGAATACCCCGGGCAGCATCGACTACCTGGTGTGGCTGGTGCAGCGCCTGGAGCGCAACCGGCGCATCGCCGCGCTGGTGGTGGACGACTCGCCGTCCGCGCGCGGCTATGCCGCCGCCCTGCTGCGCATGTACGGCCACGAGGTGTACGAAGCGGCCGATGGCAGCGAAGGCCTGGCGGCGATCGAGGCGCATCCGGCGATCCGCCTGGCCGTGGTCGACCAGGAAATGCCGGGCATGCAGGGCGTGGAGTTCACCCGCCGCCTGCGCACCCTGCGTTCGCGCGACAAGGTGGCGGTGATCGGCATTTCCGGCAATACCGATGCGTCGTTGATCCCGCGCTTCCTGAAGAACGGCGCCAATGACTTCCTGCGCAAGCCCTTCTCGCGCGAAGAGTTCTTCTGCCGTGTCTCGCAGAATGTGGACCAGCTGGAGCTGATCGGCACGCTGCAGGACCTGGCCACCCGCGATTTCCTCACCGGCCTGCCCAACCGCCGCTGCTTCCTGGAACAGAGCCAGCGCCAGCTGCCGCAGCTGCAGCTGCACGGCCAGTGCGTGGCGGTGGCGATGATCGACATCGACCATTTCAAGCACATCAACGACACCCACGGCCACGAAGCCGGTGACGATGCGCTGCGTGCGGTCGCCCGTGCCGTCGGCGACCACGCGCGCAGCCAGGACCTGATCGCGCGCTTCGGCGGCGAGGAATTCTGCCTGCTGGTGCCGGACATGGAACAGGACGAAGCGCTGCTCTATTTCGAGGAGCTGCGTCAGCGCATCGCCGCACTGGAAGTGGACATCGGCAGCGCCACCCTGCGCATGACGGTCAGCATCGGCCTGTGCTGCCTGCGGCCGCAACGCGATGCGCTGCACCGGCTGATTTCCGAGGCCGATCGCCAGCTGTACCTGGCCAAGGCCGGCGGCCGCAACCGGGTCAGCTGCACCACGGTGGCCAGCCCGTTGCGTCCACGCGAAGCTGCGCTGTCCTGACCGGCATGCTTTGATCCAGATCAACGCCGCCCCGGCGCGGCGGCTCTACAGTCGGCCCCGACATACGCATGAAGGGGAGCCGGGGATGGCACTACTGGTCTGGCAGGACGATCTGAACATCGGCATCGATGTGATCGATCAGCAACACCGCCGCATCATCGAGATGCTCAACCACCTGCACGTGGCGCAGACCAGCCTGCAGCGCGCGGCGGTAGGCGAAGTGATCGACGAGGTGGTCGACTACACCATGTCGCACTTCGCATTCGAAGAAGAGCTGATGGAGGAAGCGGGCTATCCGTTCTGTGCCGCGCACAAGCGTGTGCATGAGGTCTTCATCAAGCGGGTATCGGAATACCGCATGCGCTTCCAGGCCGGCGAGGACATCAGCGACGAGCTGCGCACCATGCTCTCGCGCTGGTTGTTCAACCACATCCGCGGCGACGACCAGGCCTATGCCGAACAGGTCAAGCAGCATCTGAACCAGTTCGCCCGCGAGCACCAGAGCGGCGGCTGGCTGGGCCGCACGCTCAAGCGCTTCTTCGGCTGATCAGCGCTGGCGGCGCTGCAGCGCCAGCAGCGCACACAACGTGACCACCGCGGTCAGGCACAGGTAGTAGCCGACCGCGACCAGCCCGTAGCGCTCGGCCAGCCAGGTGGCCAGGTACGGCGCCGGGGCGGCACCAAGAATGCCCGCCAGGTTGAACGACAGCGAGGCACCGGTGTAACGCACCTCCACCGGGTAGATCTCGGCCAGGAAGGTGCCGCAGGGGCCGTAGGTCAGCCCCATCAGGAACAGGCCCAGGCACAGGAACGTCAGCACCAGCCACGGACTGCCGGGCTGGAACAGCGGTGCGAACAGCACACCGAAGCCGATGATCAGCAGACTGGCGATGGCCATCGTGCGGCGCGTTCCCCAGCGGTCGCCGTAACGTGCCGACAGCGGGATGCCGGCGGCGAAGAACAGCATCGCCACCATCTGCATCAGCAGGAACTGCTCGCGGCTGTAGCCGAGCACGGCGGTGCCGTGGCCGAGGCTGAACACCGTCATCAGGTAGAACAGCACGAAGGTGGCGAACGCACCCAGCGTACCCAGCAGCATCGGCAGCGGATGGTCGCGCAGCACCGTCCACATCGGCAGACGCACCGGCGCCTTGCGCTCCAGCGCGCGCTTGAAATCCGGCGTCTCGTGGATGTTCAGGCGCACCCACAGGCCCAGGCCGACCAGCAGCGCGCTGGCCACGAATGGAATGCGCCAGCCCCATTGCAGGAAATCGCCCTGGCCGAGGCAGCGACCGAGCAGCAGGAAGATGCCTGCTGACAGCAGGAAACCGATCGGTGCACCCAACTGCGGAAACATGCCGTACCAGGCGCGCTTGCCCGGCGGTGCGTTTTCGGTGGCCAGCAGCACCGCCCCACCCCACTCGCCTCCCAGGCCCAGACCTTGGCCGAAGCGGCACAAGGCCAGCAGCGCCGGGGCCCACAGGCCGATCTGCGCATGGGTCGGCAGCAGGCCGATGGCGACCGTGGACAGGCCCATGGTCAGCAGCGCGGCCACCAGGGTCGCCTTGCGGCCGATGCGATCACCGAAGTGGCCGAACACCGCCGAGCCCACCGGGCGCGCGATGAAGGCCACCGCGAAGGTCGCCAGCGACTGCAGCAATGCGGCCTGGTCGCTGCTTTCCGGGAAGAACAGGTGCGGGAACACCAGTACCGCGGCAGTGGCGTAGATGTAGAAGTCGAAGAACTCGATGGTGGTGCCGATCAGGCTGGCCAGCAGGACACGGCGGGGCGAATTCACGGGTGGCGCGGCAGCGGTGATCGTCGACATCGGCAAGGCGGGTAACGGCGGATCGACCGATTCTGCCACGGGGCAGTGGCTGTACGGGGCGATGGTTTCAGCCGACACCGATGCCAACGAATTCTTTCTGCGTGGATGAATCCCACCATGCCGCCTCTACAGTAGATCCACGCCATGCGTGGATGAATCTGCCCGGCGCCAACCAAGGTTGGCGTCTACCAAAGGCAACCGGGCGCGGCTCGGCGCTACAGCTGGATCCAGGTGGCCTTCATCTCGCTGTACTTGTCGAACGCATGCAGCGATTTGTCGCGGCCGTTGCCGGACTGCTTGTAGCCCCCAAACGGCGCCGTCATGTCACCGCCGTCCCAGCCGTTCACCCACACGCTGCCCGCACGCAGTTGGCGGGCCACGCGATGGGCGCGACCGAGATCCCGCGTCCACAGGCCGGCGGCCAGCCCGTAGCGGCTGTCGTTGGCCACGCGCACGGCCTCGGCTTCGTCGTCGAAGCCGAGCACGGCCAGCACCGGGCCGAACACTTCCTCGCGGGCCAGCGCCTGCTCCGGCCGCACCTGGTCGAACACCGTCGGCTGCACATAGCAACCGCCCGCCTCCACCTCGGCACGCTGGCCGCCCAGCAGCAGCCGCGCGCCATCGGCTTCGGCGCGGGCGATGTCGGCCAGCACCTTGTCCACATGCGCGGCATCGACCACCGCCCCCATCGGTGCATCCGCCTCCAGCGGATGGCGGGGCTGCATGCGCTGGCCGTAGGCGATCACCTGGTGCACGAAGTCATCGCGGATCGAACGCTGCACCAGCAACCGCGAACCGGCGGTGCAGACTTCGCCCTGGTTGAAGAAGATGCCCTGCGCCACGCCCTTGGCCGCCGCATCCAGGTCCGGCGCATCGGCGAACACCACGTGCGGGCTCTTGCCACCGCATTCCAGCCACACCCGCTTGAGGTTGGAACGACCGGCGTACTCCAGCAGCTTCGCGCCGGTCGCGGTGGAGCCGGTGAAGGCCAGCACGTCCACGTCCATGTGCAGGGCCAGCGGCTCACCCACGCGTGAACCGTGGCCCGGCAGCACGTTCAGTACGCCCTCGGGCAATCCCGCTTCGGCCGCCAGTGCGGCCAGCCGCAACGCACTCAGCGGCGAGCGCTCGGAGGGCTTGAGTACCACCGAATTTCCCATCGCCAAGGCCGGCGCAATCTTCCAGCAGGCCATCAACAGCGGAAAATTCCACGGCACGATGGCCGCCACCACGCCTGCGGCCTCGCGTGTCACCAGGCCCAGCTCGTGCGGGCCGGTGGGCGCGATTTCACCGTACAGCTTGTCCACCGCCTCGGCGGTCCAGGTCAGGCAGCGCACCACGCCGGGCAGGTCGATGCGGCGCGCATCGCGGATCGGCTTGCCCATGTCCAGCGTTTCCAGCAGGGCCAGTTCATCGGCATGCGTCTCCACCAGCGCGGCCAGTGCCAGCAGCACGCGCTTGCGATGGGCGGGGCTGGCCTGCGACCAGTGGCCTGCCTCGAACGCGCGGCGCGCCGAGGCCACCGCACGGTCCACGTCCTGCGCGTCACAGTCGGCCACTGCCCCCAGTACGCGCCCGTCGATCGGGCTGATGCAGTCAAAGCGCGCGCCGCTGGCGGCATCCACGTAGCGGCCATCGATGAACGCTTGCCCGGGAATCGCCACGCGGCTGGACAGGGCCTGCCAGTGACTGCGGTCGGGGAAGTGGGTCATGGGTCGCTCCAGCAATCAACGATCCTTGTTTATACCGGCGCGGCCGCGACCCCACCGTGATCGACCGCGCTGCGCGCTCGCCGGGCATGGCCCGGCGCTACCACAAGGTCGAGGCCCGAACGGTGGCGCCACGCCGTGCCTGCCGACAGATCCGTGACGCGGCTGCGCTAGAGTCGCAGCCATCGGACCCGACGGAGCCGGCATGAAAACCCCTGCAAGCGACCTGCACGACCTGGCCACCCAGCGCCCCGATTCACTGGACGCGTACTGGATGCCGTTCACTGCCAACCGCCAGTACAAGGGCGCGCCGCGCATGCTGGTGCGCGCCGAGGGCATGCACTACGAGGACGTGGATGGACGCGCCATCCTTGATGGCACGGCGGGCCTGTGGTGCTGCAATGCAGGGCACGCGCGCCGGCGCATCGTCGACGCGATCGCCGAGCAGGCCGCCACGCTCGATTACTCGCCCGCCTTTCAGATGGGGTCGCCGCCGGCCTTCGCCCTGGCGCAGCGACTGGCGGCGCTGGCCCCGGCCGGGCTCAACCATGTGTTCTTCACCAGCTCGGGCTCGGAGGCGGTGGATTCGGCGATGAAGATCGCGCTGGCCCACCATCGCCTGCGTGGCGAGGGCCAGCGCACGCGTTTCATCAGCCGCGAGAAGGCCTACCACGGGGTCGGCTTCGGCGGCATGGCATTGGGCGGACTGCCCAACAACCGCCGTCAGTTCGGTCTGCAGCTCGGCGGCGTGGACTACCTGCGGCACACGCTGGACCTGTCACGCAATGCCTTCAGCAAGGGCCTGCCGCGCCAGGGCGCCGAGCTGGCCGACGATCTGGAACGGCTGATCGCCCTGCACGATCCCTCCACCATTGCCGCCGTGTTCGTCGAGCCCATCGCCGGTTCGGCCGGCGTGATCCTGCCGGCACCGGGGTATCTGCAGCGCCTGCGCGAGATCTGCGACCAGCACGGCATCCTGCTGGTGTTCGATGAAGTCATCACCGGTTTCGGCCGGGTCGGGATGGCGTTCGCCGCACAGCGTTTCGGCGTCACCCCGGACCTGCTGACCTTCGCCAAGGGCGCCAGCAACGGCGCGGTGCCGCTGGGTGGCGTACTGGTCGGCGACAGCGTGCATGCCAGCTTCATGCAGGGTCCGCCACAGGCCATCGAGCTGTTCCATGGCTATACCTATTCGGGCCATCCCTTGGCCTGCGCGGCGGCGCTGGCCACGCTTGACGTCTACGCCGAGGAACGCCTGTTCGAGCGTGCGATCGAACTGGGCGAGTACTGGCAGGAGCGGTTGCATGCCCTGCAGGGGCTGCCGAACGTGATCGACATCCGCAACTTCGGCCTGGTCGGTGCGGTGGAGCTGGCGCCGCGCAAGGACGCCCCCGGCAGCCGTGGCTACGAGGTGTTCCGCCGCTGCTTCCACGACGGGCGCCTGCTGGTGCGCTGTACCGGCGACATCATTGCGTTGTCACCTCCATTGATCGTGGACAAGGCACAGATCGACCAGATCACCGGCACCCTGGGCGAGATGATCCGGGCCACTGCCTGAGCCCGGGACGGTGGTGGCGAGCGGGTACAATGGGCGGTTCCGCTCCTGCCCGTTGCCGTGCCCATGAACATCGTCGTCAAAGAAGAACTCAAGGCCTACATCGACCCGCTCACCGCGGACGAACACGAGGCGCTGGAGCGCAGCATCCTCGCCGAAGGCTGCCGCGATGCGCTGGTGCTGTGGGGCGAGGTGCTGGTGGATGGACACAACCGTTACGGCATCTGCCAGAAGCATGGCCTGCCGTTCAATACCGTGCAGAACACCCGCTTCCAGAGCATGGAAGACGTGCACCTGTGGATGATCGAGCAGCACCTGGGCCGGCGCAGCGTCTCCGATTTCCAGCGCGGCGTGCTGGCCCTGCGCAAGCGCGACATCCTGTCCGCGCGCAAGCAGGTCGAGCAGGCACAGCTGCAGCGCGAAAGCGATGGCACCGCCGAGCCTGCCGATGAGGCCGGCGAAGACAGCCCGCCGTGGGAGCCGGCGCCGAAGATCAGCCGCGCCGAACTGGCCCGCGAAGCCAAGCTGAGCACCAGCCAGGTCGGCATGATCGAGCGCATCCACGCCCAGGCCGCGGCCGAGGTGGTGGAAGCGGTGAAGGCCGGCATGATCTCGATCAGTGCCGCCGCTGCCGTGGCCGACCTGCCGGAAGAAGAGCAGCGCGCCGCTGCCGCCGGTGGCAAGGACGAACTGAAGCAGGCCGCAAAGCGTGTGCGTGAATCCAAGCGCAAGCCGCGCGCGCCGAAGCCGGAAACGGAGTCGCCGGAAATGGACTTCGAAGAAGCCAACGAGGATGAGATCGCCAGCCGCGATGCCGAGGTGCTGGCTGCGCTGGAGCAGCTGGGCGAGGATGCCCCGGCCCTGCGCCGTCGCGTGGTGAACCTGACCCGCGAGAACGACACCCTGCGCGCGCAGCTGGCCCACCTGCGCAAGCAGCTGGAAGCGCTGTAACCGATCGCGTCACGCCGCTGTAGAGCCGAGCCCATGCTCGGCTGCCTTGCGCGCGGCAAAGGGCAGCCGAGCATGGGCTCGGCTCTACAGGTAGGCATCACCGGCCTGCGGGTAGACTTCAGGCATGACGTCTGCCATCGATCCGCGCCGCGCCCAGCTGCGGCGCCTGAAAGCCCTCGCTCTTGGCCTGTTGCTGTTTATGCTGGCCGGCTTCGCGGTCAGCCACTGGCAGGGTGAGCGCGGTATCTGGGCCTGGGTGTCGGCCTTCTGCGAAGCTGCCGCGGTCGGCGCGCTCGCGGACTGGTTCGCGGTGGTCGCTCTGTTCCGGCGGCCGATGGGCCTGCCGATTCCGCATACGGCGATCATCCCCCGCAGCAAGGAACGCATCGGCGACAGTCTGGCCCTGTTCGTGCGCGACCAGTTCCTGGAACCGACGGTGCTGCTGGCCAAGCTGCAGGTGTTCGACCCGGCCAGCCGCCTCGGCAGCTGGCTGGCCGATCCCGCGCGTTCCCGGATGCTGGCCGACATGGCCCGCGGCTGGGCACTGCAGGCGCTGGACTTCTTCGACGAGACCGCAGTCCGGCGGCAACTGCATGCCTTCGTGGTGCAGCAGCTGCGGCAGTGGAATGCATCGGCCACCGCCGGCGAACTGCTGGGCCTGCTGACCGCCGATGGGCGCCACCAGCGGGTGCTGGACGAAGGCCTGCAACGGCTGGGGCGTTGGCTGGAACAACCGGAAGTGAAGGAGCGCGCTTCGCAGCTGATCGTGCGCTACATCCAGCGTGAATGGCCGACACTGTCGAGCACGGTGAACTGGATCAAGCCGATTGATGAGATCGGCGACAACCTTGCCGAACGCCTGGCCCGGGCGGTGCTGGAAGAACTGCAGCAGGTGCTGGCCGAGCCGCAGCATTCGCTGCGCCAGGATTACGAACAATGGCTGGGCAACTACGTGCAGCGTCTGCGCGAAGACCCGGCGCTGGCCGAGCGCATCGAGCAGCTCAAGCAGGAAATGATCGACCACCCTGCCCTGCAGGAGTACGTACAGGGCCTGTGGTCGCGCATCCATGCCAGCCTGCGCGGCGATCTGCAGCGTGAGGATTCGGCCCTGGTCGGTCATCTGCAGCGCAGCCTGGCCTCGCTGGGCGACAGCCTGCAATCGGACCCGGCGTTGCGCGAGGCATTGAACCAGCACCTGCTGGAAGGCGCACAGCGCCTCACCGGGCGCCTGCGCGAGGGCGTCACCACCCATATCGCGCAGACCGTGAAGAGCTGGGACGAGCGCCACCTGGTCGAGCAGCTGGAACTGAGCGTGGGCCGCGACCTGCAGTTCATCCGCTTCAACGGCACCCTGGTGGGCGGCCTGATCGGCCTGCTGCTGCATGCAGCGACTGTTCTGTTCCGTTTCTAGACTGAGATTCCGGAGCCCTGGCCAGTAGATGCACGCCACGCGTGGATGACCGAGGCTGTCACGCTTGCTTAACGAAATGCGAATGCCTATCATTTACTGATCGGTTGTACGCTTAGCCAAGCGGGGCACGGAAGCACGCGCCCACCCGCACTTCGCCCGTGTACATCCCCCGACCACTGGGTCGCCTGCCTGCCGCAGGTGGCGCACCGTCGATGGGAATCACGCTGGGTGACGTGCGCGGAGCGCATGGCTGCCATGGGTGCGTTTGCCATCGCCTGTTTTTTGTCCTGCATGGAATCGCACCGATGGCTTCGCTCCTGACTACTCCCCGCCCAACCCTGCTGGCCCTGGCCGTGACCGCACTGTTGACCGCACCGTTGGCACACGCTGAGGAAGGTTCTGCCGACCCGTCCGCGCGCACCCTGGACACCGTCCAGGTAACCGCCGATGGCGACATTGCCGACAGCTACACCGTCAAGCGGGCCAGCACGGCGACCAAGCTCGGCCTGTCGCTGCGCCACACCCCGCAGTCGATGACCGTGGTGACCCGGCAGCGGCTGGACGACATGGGCCTGTTCTCCCTGTCCGACGTGATGGGCCAGGTGACCGGCGTGGCGGTATCGGTCACCGACAGCGAACGCATCAACTACGTTTCGCGCGGGTACAACATCACCAATTTCCAGGTCGATGGCATGCTCAACACCTTCGGTGGCTACATCAAGACCAACACCGACAGCGTGATCTACGACCGCATCGAAGTGGTGCGTGGTGCCACCGGCCTGACCACCGGTGCCGGTGATCCGTCGGGCACCATCAACTTCGTCCGCAAGCGCCCCACCGATACGTTCCAGATGAGCGCCAACCTCACGCTCGGGCGCTGGGGCAACCAGCGCCTGGAAGCCGACCTCGGCGGCCCCATCGCCCTGGATGGCCGCATCCGCGCCCGCGTGGTCGCCGCCAAGCAGCAGAGCGATTCGTTCCGCGATGTGTACAAGCTGGACAAGGACGTCTTCTACGGCATCGTCCAGGCCGACATCACCGACACCACCCTGCTGGAAGCTGGCTACGAGTACCAGTCGCCGCGCACCACCGGCGTGACCTGGGGCGTGGTGCCGTACTGGGGCGCCGATGGCAAGCCGGCCAACCTGCCGCGCTCGACCAACCTGTCGGCGCGCTGGAGCAGCTGGCCGATCATCGAAAAGAGCGCGTTCGCCCGCCTCGAACAGCAGCTGGGCCATGGCTGGGCCGCGAAATTCGCCTATACCCGCTCCAAGCGCGAGACCGACGGCGCGGTCTGGTATGGCGCGTCCGGTTACCCGCGTGCCGATGGCAGCGGCATCTCTGCCTTCGTCGGCAGCTTCGGTGAAAACGGCGACATGCAGGTGTTCGACTTCAACGTCGGCGGTCCGTTCCAGTTGTTCGGCCGCGAACACGAACTGGTATTCGGCTTCGGCCAGTCGGTGCGCAAGGGCGAAGTGCCTGCGAGTGAAACCGCAGACTACCCGGACAGCTACACCCGCGTGCCGGACTGGCGCAGCTGGAACGGCGACATCGCACCGCTGCAGGTCACCCGCCTGGGCTATCTCGCCTCGGAAGACGAACTGCGCCAGCATGCCGCCTACCTGGCCGCGCGCCTGCAGCTGGCAGAGCCGCTGACCGCCGTGCTCGGCGCCCGCTACGGCAGCTGGGAAACACGCAGCTGGAACTACATCCACGACGACGCCGGGCGCCTGACCGGTACCGCGCGCGGTGGCTACAAGCCCGACGACTCGCTTACCCCGTACGCCGGCTTCATCTACGACTTCAACCGTTACTTCAGCGGCTACGTCAGCTACACCGACATCTTCCAGCCGCAGAACTACCGCGACAAGGCCAACAACTACCTCGAACCGGTCGTCGGTGACATGTGGGAAGCCGGGCTCAAGGCCGAGTTCTTCGATGGCCTGCTCAACACCTCGGTCGCGGTGTTCAAGGGCGAGAAGGACAACGTCGCCGAGCTCGATGATTCGGTGCCGGAAAACTCGTTGCCCGGTGGCATCAGCGCTTACCGCTCAACGGGCAAGGGCAACAAGGTGAAGGGCTGGGAAATCGAGGCGCAGGGCAGCCTGGGCGAGCACTGGAACCTGTCGACCGGGTTCACCCACACCGTCAGCCGCAATGCGCTGGGCGTTCGCCAGAACACCACCGTTCCAGTCGATCTGTTCCGCCTCAACGCCAGTTGGCGCCCGGGTGGTGCCGAAGGCCGCTTCTGGATCGGTGGTGGCGCGACCTGGCAGAGCGGCATCTGGAGCCTGAGCAACAAGCCGCGCGAGGACTTCCTGGTCAGCGGCAAGCGCGACCGCGTGGCGATCGAACAGGGTGACATCTACCTGCTCAACCTGTCGGCCGGCTATCGCTTCAACGAGAACTTCAGCGCCCAGGTGAACGTGAACAACCTGCTGGACAAGAAGTACTACAACCGCGTCGGTTTCTACGACGGCGTGTACTGGGGCGAACCGCGCAACGTGATGATGACGCTGCGCTGGAAGCTCTGACGATCTGATGGATGGCGCCGGTTCTGCGACCGGCACCGGCCACGGATGGCCAACCCCGGCGCGCTTCGGTGCGCCGGTCCTCTTTCATTCAACCTGCAGGACCGCCGTGGACCGCTCGCCCGCAACCGCCAGCCCCCGCCCCAGCACCTTCTTCGCCAACCCGCGATGGGGCGTGCTGTCCCGATCGCTGGCCGCCATCTTCGGCGGCTACGCGCTTGCCTCGATGACCACCGTGTTCTGCGCGCTGGCCCTGCCGGGCGCGCGCGGCCAGGCTGTGCTGACCGGCATGCTGCTGGCGATCCTGGTCGCCGCCTGCGCGGCGCTGTGGGCGTTCGCCACCCGCAGTGCGCTGCGCGCCTGGGTCGGCATTCTCGCCCCCACCCTGCTGATGGCCTGCATTTCGCGCCTGCTGGGAGCGTGGGCATGAAGAATGGATTCCGCCAATCCATGGCCTGGCTGCACACCTGGACCGGCCTGCTGGTCGGCTGGCTGCTGCTGCTGATCTTCATGGCCGGCACTGCCAGCTACTACCGCGAGGAAATCAGCCGCTGGATGCGCCCGGAACTGCCGCGCAGCGCGGTCAGCACCGACGAAGCGGCGCAGCGCGCGGCCGACTACCTGCTGGCCAATGCACCACAAGCCGAGAGCTGGTTCGTCACCCTGCCGCAGCCACGCAATCCGGCCATGCAGATGTTCTGGCGGTTGCCAGAGGCACTGGCCGATCCGAGCAAGGGACGCCGCGGCGCCTTTGGCGATGCCACCCTGGATCCCAACACCGGCACCGAGCTGAAGGCCCGCGAGACCCGTGGCGGCGACTTCTTCTACCGCCTGCATTTCGACCTGCACTACATTCCCGTGCTGTGGGCGCGCTACCTGGTGGGCTTCTGCGCGATGTTCATGCTGGTGGCGATCATCACCGGCGTGATCACCCACAAGAAGATTTTCAAGGACTTCTTCACCTTCCGGAAGGACAAGGGCCTGCGCTCCTGGCTGGACTTCCACAACGTCAGCGCGGTGATGGCCCTGCCCTACCACGCGATGATCACCTACACCGGCATCGTCACGTTGATGATCATGTACCTGCCGTGGGGAGTGAACGCGGCCTACGGCACCGACCAGGATGCCTTCTACGCGGAGGCCTTCGGTGGCCTGCCCGAAGTCACCGCGCCCGCCGAAGGCAAGGCCGCACCGCTGCCGATGCGACAGCTGCTGGACAGTGCCCGCACGCACTGGCACGGGACCGAGGTAGCCGGTTTCAGCGTCGCCAACCCCGGTGCCGCCAACGCGGTGATCGACATCCGCCAGCGCGATGGCAAGCGCTTGTCCATCGATACCCCCGCGCTGCGCTATGACATGGTCACTGGCGCGCTGCTGCAGGAAACCCCGCCTTCCGGTGGCGCCACCGCCACCCGTGGCGTGCTGTATGGCCTGCACCTGGCCCGCTTCGCCGACTGGGGCCTGCGCGCCCTGTTCTTCCTGTCCGGCCTGACCGGCTGCCTGATGGTGGCCAGCGGCGTGGTGCTGTGGGCAGTGAAGGAGCGCCCGAAGCATGCCAAGAGTGGTCGCACCGGCTTCGGCCTGCGCCTGGTCGATGCACTGAACATCGGCGCCGTGGCCGGCCTGCCGATCGCCTTTGCCGCCTATTTCTGGGGCAACCGGCTGCTGCCGCTGGGCCTGGCCGAGCGCTCCAATGCCGAGGCGAACGTGTTCTTCTACGCGTGGGGCGCCTCGTTGCTGGCGGCCTTCATCTGGCCCAAGCGGATGATGTGGGCGTGGCAGCTCTACATCGGCGCGGCCGCGTTCGTGCTGATTCCGCTGGTGAACGCGCTGACCACGCACGCACACCTGGGCGTGACCCTGTTCAACGGTGACTGGGCATTGGCCGGTTTCGACCTGTCGATGATCGCCTTCGGCGCGATGCTGGCCCTGTGCGGCTGGCGCATGCAGCGCTGGACGCCACCGCTGACTGCGGCCGAGAAGAAGAAGCGCGCGGCGGCCGCTGCAGCGACGAAGGCACCGGCCGATGCAGTGGAAGCGGAGGCCAGCGCATGATGCTGCTGGTACTGGGGTTGTCGTTCACAGCGTTCACCGCGCTGTCGCTGGCGATGGAAAAGCACCAGCAGGAACTGCACGGCAAGGCAGCGGCGTCACCGCTACGGCGCACGCAATGGCGGGTGCTGGGCTGGCTGCTGCTGACCGTGGCGTTCGCGCTGTGTGTGCTCGACCACGGCTGGGCAATGGGCCCGGTGCTGTGGCTCGGCGCGCTTACGCTGGGTGGCATCGTGCTGGCGTTCGCGCTGTATCCGTACCGGCCGAAATGGATCGCACCGCTGGCGGTCGCGTTGCCGGTGATCGGGCTGGTGGTGGCGTTGGTGTAACCGAAGCCACCGGGGTCGGATCCCTTGCGCACAGCGCAAGGGCTCTGACCCGAGGCACGTACCGCCATCGATGCATGGCGTGGATCCACCGACCTTGATGGGGTCAGAGCCCCTGCGCTGCGCGCAGGGGATCCGACCCCGGACGTCGGTTCACGCCAGGCGCTTCAACTCCCACGCACGATGGATGCGTGCGTTGCGCTCGAAATCCGGGCCGATGGTGCTGGCGCTGATCTCGCGGCACTGGGCGAATTCGGCGATGGCGTTCTCTTCCAGCTTGAAGCGGCGGAAGTTGTTGGAGAAATACAGCACGCCGCCCGGCGCCAGTCGGGCGACGGCCGCACGCAGCATCTTCACCTGTTCGCGCTGCACGTCGAAGTCCTCGGCACGGGCCGAGTTGGAGAACGTCGGCGGGTCGCAGAAGATCACGTCGTACTGGCCGCGATCGCCTTCCAGCCAGGCCATCGCATCGGCCTGCACCAGCAGGTGCTGGTTGCCGCCCTGCCCGTTCAAGGCCAGGTTGTCGTAGCACCACTGCAGGTAGGTCGCCGACAGGTCGACGCTGGTGGTGCTGGCCGCACCGGCCACCGCCGCCTGCACACTGGCCACGCCGGTGTAACAGAACAGGTTGAGGAAGCGCTTGCCGCGCGCCTGCTCGGCCATCAGGCGGCGCAGCGGGCGATGGTCGAGGAACAGGCCGGTATCGAGGTAATCGAACAGGTTCACCTGCAGCAGCGCGTTGTTCTCGCGTACCACGAGGAACTCATCACGCTGCTCGAAACGGCCGTACTTGCTGCCGCCCTTGCCACGTTCGCGCGACTTCATCGACACCTGTTCCGGTGGCACGGCGAACACCTCGCGCGCAGCAGCCAGCAGTTCATTGCGGCGGCGGCGCACGTCGTTCTCGGGAATCGCGGCCGGTGCGGCGTATTCCTGCACATGCAGGAAGGTGCGGCGCTGGCCGCCGTCTTCCTCGTAGACGTCGATGGCGGCCGCGTACTCCGGCAGATCGGCGTCGTAGGCGCGGAAGCAGGTGATGTTCTCGCGGGCACGCCAGCTCTTGAACTTCTTCAGGTTCTTGCGCAGGCGGTTGGCCACCATCTGCGCGCCTTCGCTCAGCTCGCGCACCTGTGCCGGATCGCGACCCGGCACCGCGATCGGATCGCAGACGATCAGTGCACATTCCAGTGCACCATTGAACATCTGGTATTTCTTGCCGGCACGCAGTCCGGTGGCAAAGGCCAGTTCGTCATTGCCGCACAGCAGGCTGGCGCGCCACTGCGGCACCGCCTTCTGCAGGGCATTGCCGAGCTTGCGGTACAGCGCCGGATCGGCGGCCAGGCGTTCGTCATACGGCGGGTTGCAGACCACCGCGCCGATCTCCTGCTCCGGGGTGGGCAGGTCAGCCACATCGGCGCGGGTGAAGCGGATGGCATGGGCGACGCCGGCCACTTCCGCGTTCTCGCGCGCCGCCTGGATCGCCACCGGGTCGATGTCGCTGCCGTGGACGACCGGCTTCAGCGCGGCCAAGCCGGCCGCTTCGCGATCACGCGCTTCGCTCTGGATGGTTTTCCAGGCCGCCTTGTCGAAGCCCAACCAGCGGCTCGGCGGCAGACTGCCATGGCGCATCAGGCCGGGAGCGACGTCGGCGGCCATCAGCGCGCCTTCGATCAGCAGGGTGCCGCTGCCGCACATCGGATCCAGCAGGCCGCCACCGGCAGCATGCAGGCGCGGCCACTGCGCACGCATCAGCAGCGCGGCAGCCAGGTTTTCCTTCAACGGCGCGTCATGCGCGGCACCACGCCAGCCGCGGCGGTGCAGCGGGCCACCACCGAGGTCGATCGACAGCGAGGCGCGGCCCTTGCGCAGCGACAGGTTGACGCGCACGTCCGGCAGATCGGTGTTGACCGAGGGGCGCTCGAGCCCTTCGTCACGCATGCGATCGACGATGGCGTCCTTGATCCGCTGCGCGGCGAAACGGGCATGGGTGATCTTGTCGCCGGACACGTGCGCGTCCACCGCCAGGGTCATCTCCGGCTTGATGTGCTCGTGCCACGGCAGCGCGCGCACGCCGTCATACAGCGCCTGCTCGTCCGGGCATTCGAACTCGTCGATCGGCCACAGTACGCGGCTGGCCAGCCGCGACCACATGACGATCCGCAGCGCCTGCTCCAGTTCGCCCTCGGCGTTGACGCCGGCGATGGTGGCAGTGGCCTTTTCCAGGCCGAGGGCCGACAACTCATCGGCAAGCAGGTATTCCAGGCCCTTGGCGCAGGAGACAAAAAATTTCACGGGATCGGTTCGCAGGTGGTCAGGCACGGCAGGGAGCCGGGCCATTCGGAAGGGAGGGCCGTAGGCACGGCCGGCAGGCCCGCGCCATGGGCGGCGGGGCTGCCATTGTAGTCAATGCGGGCGGGCGCGCCGTGCGCCCGGGCTTCACAGCTGCCGCAGCAGGCGCTCAAAGGCCTGCGCGGAGGCCTCGACGTGGTTTTCCAGGCGATGGCCGTCGTCCACCAGCAGCAGCTGCGCCGAGCGCGCCTGCGCCCAGGCGATGACCCCGGCGGCCGGCACCACCTCGTCATGCCACGCCTGTACCACCGTGGTCGGCACCGGCGCGGCATCCAGCGCCGGCATCGGGCCCATGGAGGTGGGCGGCACCATCAGGAACAGGCCGGCCACCGGCACCTGCAGCGAGGCAATGGCGGAGATGTAGGCGCCCAGGCTGGAGCCGGCCAGCACCACCGGACCCTGCGCGGCGGCAGTGGCCGTGCGCTCGATCAGGCGCTGCAGGCGGGTGCGCACGTCGCCAACGCGGCTGACCTCGCTCATCGCGTCCAGGTCGGTGTAATCGGGGCGCTCATGGGTCCAGCCCAGGCGCTCGGCGACTTCGGCCAGGGCGGTGACCTTGGTCGCCTCCGGGCCGCTCTCGAAACCGTGCGACAGGATGCAGTGACCGCGGCTCATGCGTGCGCTCCCACGGAGCGGACCGACAGCAGGAAGGAAGGCAGTTTCATTCGGCAATGCTAGCATCGCCGCATGCCCAACCCGCTCCTGCCCGGCCTGCAGCTGCAGCCGCTGCCCTACCACGACCGCCTGCCCGTGCGCGATCCATCCAGCCTGGCGATGGTGGTGATCCACTGTACCGAACTGCCCGACCTGGCGACTGCCCGTGAGTACGGCGAGCGCGTGCTGTACGACAGCGGCGCCGGCAACAGCGGGCATTTCTACATCGACCGCGACGGCAGCGTGGTGCAGTACGTGGCGCCGGAGCGCATCGCCCACCACGTGCGCGGCATGAATGCCGACTCGGTGGGCATCGAACTGGTCAATTCGGGGCGCTACCCGCACTGGCTCGACAGCCGCCACCAGGCGATGGACGAGCCCTACACCGAAGCGCAGTTGCTGGCGCTGGAACGGTTGCTGCAGGCGCTGGTGCTGCAGTACCCCTCGCTGCGGCAGATCGCCGGCCACGACCAGTTGGACCTGGAGCAGGTACCTGCCAGTGACGACCCGGCCGTGACCGTGGCGCGCAAGCGCGATCCGGGCCCGTTGTTCCCGTGGCAGCGGATCCTGGCCAAGGTGCCGCTGCAGCCGCTGGGGTGATGCTGCCAGGCAATGCACGCGTCCCGTAGAGCCGAGCCCATGCTCGGCTTGGATGGTGCAGTTCCACGGCATTGCAGGCGGAAGCAGCCGAGCGTGGGCTCGGCTCTACAGTGGCGCAGGTCCAGGAAGCGGCTTCAGGCGCCGGTAGCGACCGGGCGGCTGCTGTCGCTGACCCAGCCACTCCAGGAATCGGCATAGATGCGCGCGCCGGACAGGCCCGCGCTTTCCATCGCCAGCAGCAGATGGCAGGCGGTCACGCCCGAGCCGCACATCAGCACCACGCGCTGGGGATCCTGGTTGCCGATCACGCCCTGCAGTTCGGCGCGCAGTTCCTGTGCGTCGCGCAGTCGGCCGTCCAGTACGTTCAATGCGAACGGTCGATTGACCGCTCCCGGCACATGGCCGGCCACCGGATCCAGCGGTTCCACCTCGCCACGGAAACGCTCGCCTGCGCGGGCGTCGACCAGCCAGCCCGGTGCGTGCTTGAGACGCGATTCGATCTCGTCCGCGCTGGCAACCTGGCTGGTATCGAAACGCCCCGGATACGCCGGCAACGCCGCGACTTCGCTGCTGCCGGTCGCCAGCGGTTGGCCGGCGGCCTGCCAGGCGGCGATGCCGCCATCGAGCACGGCCACCTTCGTGTGCCCGATCAGGCGCAGCAGCCACCACAGGCGCGCGGCGGCCATGCTGCCATCGCTGCCGTCATACACGACCACCTGCGTATCGGGGCCGATGCCCCAGTGCCCCAGCCGCGCGGCGAACGTATCGCTGTCCGGCAGTGGGTGGCGGCCATGGCCGACCCGTGCAAGGTCGGACAGGTCGCGGTTGAGATCGGCATGCACCGCACCGGGAATATGTCCCTGTGCGTAGAGGCCATTGCCTGCCTGCGGATCGGCCAGCGATGCACGTGCATCGACCACGCGTACGACCGTGCTTGCAGTTGCGCGGGCATCGACCACGCGTACTCCGTCGCCCAGGGCCGCAGCCAGGGTCGCAACATCAACGAGGGTGGTCCACGGCGGGTCGATCGATTTCATTGCACTTGCTCCAGGCGGCGACGCAGGTTGTACAGGATGGCCGCAGTGGCGCCCCAGATGCGCTGGCCGGGCCAGCCGTATTCGAGGACGTGGCGGACGCGGCCGCGATGGTTGATTTCGACCTGGCGCAGGTTGTCGGCGGCCATCAGGTAGTCCAGCGGCACTTCGAACACCTCGGCTACTTCGCTGGGCTGCGGTACCGCCACGAAGTCAGGATCGATCACCGCCACCACCGGGGTGACCCGGTAGCCGGTGATGGTCACGAACGGATCGAGATAACCCAGTGCCTGCACCTGCGTCGGCGCCAATGCGATTTCTTCCTGGCTTTCGCGCAGTGCGGCGGCCAGCGCATCACGATCATCCGGCTCGGTACGGCCACCGGGAAAACCGACCTGGCCACCATGTTGCCGCAAGGTTTCGGTACGCCGGGTCAGGATCACCTGCGCACCGTTGGCACGCGGCACGATGCCGGCCAGCACCGCCGCCTCGACCGGTGGGCCCGGGGGCAGCAGATCATCCAGTTCACTGCGGTTCCAGCCGTCGCCTGCCGGCGGCTCGGCCAGCGGGTGCAGGGCGCGCAGCAGGCGCTCATGATCGGCCAGCGAGCCTCGCAGCGACTGCTGCAGCTGTTGCCGCAATGGCAGCACGCGCTGCAGGATGTGGGTGCGCTCGCTGTCGCTCATCGACGACCACCCCGCGATTTCGTCGATATGCCGCCCGCAGCCGGCGCACAGCCGGTTGCGATCCAGCTTGCACACGTTGATGCAGGGACTTGCGACAGCACGCGCCGTTTCTTCCATTATTTGCACCGGTCAACAGTAGCGCGAATGGACCGGATTTGGGATGGGGCCCATACGGCTGCTGCATGCTGCAGAAACAAAAACGCGCCGGTGGGATCACCGGCGCGTTGATGTTGATGCAGTTTCTTCTTACTTGACGCTGATCAGCTTGATCTCGAACTGCACAGCCACGTTCGGCGGGAACGGGGTGCGCGGGTCGGCGCCATAGGCCTGATCCGGCGGCAGGGACACTTCCCACTTCGAGCCAGCCGGCATCTGCAGCAGGGTCTCGCGCATGGCCTTCATTTCGACTTCGCTGACCTTGATCGACGGAATCTGCTGGGCCGGACGAGCCTCGGTCGGACGCTGGCCGTACGGGAACGGACCGGCCACTTCCAGCTGCACGGTGCTGGCCTGGGTCGGCTTGGCACCCTTGCCGGCTTCGATCACACGGTACTGAACGCCGCTCGGCAGGGTCTGCACGCCCGCCTTTGCCTTGTTCTGCGCCATGAACTGATCGCTCTTGGTCTTGTTGTCGGCAGCCGCCTTTTCGTACTCGGCCTTGGCGGCCTGGGCACGGCCCTGCTCGCGCTTCTGGAACGCTTCAACGGCCGGCTTCAGCTGCTCGGCGGTGATCGCCGGCTGCTTCTTGGCGTAGGCGTCCTGCAGACCCTTCACCACCGAGTTGATGTCCAGCTGCTCACCGCGACCGGTCAGCTCCGCCAGGTTGTTGCCGTAGTCGTAACCGAAGTAGTAGCTCAGCTTGCCCTTCTCGGACGCGATGTCCTGGGCGAAGGCATTGCCCGTCAGGGCCAGGGCCGCGACGGCGACCGCGATAGAACGCAACTTCATCAAACAGTTCTCCAGGGGTGGTAACTCAGGGACGTTCTGCGCCGCCCTGAGGCGACGGGTTAGGATAACGGCCACAACGTGTAACCGCTACTCACCACGCAGGCTATGACCTGTCTGCGTTTACAGAGTTCAATCTCACTTTTTTTTAACGTTCCAGGAGTTTCCCGTGGCCGAGGCCCCCACTCCCCACCCGGTCGACGTCAGCGACGACGATGCCATCCGCACCATTACCGTGCAGCGACCGGACAAGCTCAACGCCCTCAATGCCGCGACCCTGCAGGCTCTGGACGAGGCGTTCAGCGACGCGGCCACAGATCCGGCGGTACGGGTGGTGGTGCTGACCGGCGCAGGCCCCAAGGCCTTCGTGGCCGGGGCCGACATCGCGGAAATGAACACATTGAGCGCGGTTCAGGGACGTGACTTCTCCCTGCTCGGCCAGGCCCTGATGCGCCGCATCGAACGCATGCCCAAGCCGGTGATCGCCCGCGTGAACGGTTTTGCGCTGGGCGGCGGGCTGGAACTGGCCATGGCCTGCCACCTGCGTATCGCGGCCGATTCGGCCAAGGTCGGCCAACCGGAGATCAATCTCGGCCTGATTCCCGGCTTCGGCGGCAGCCAGCGACTGCTGCGCCTGTGTGGCCGCGCGGCCACGCTGGAGCTGTGCCTGCTGGGCACCCCGATCGACGCCGCGCGCGCGCTGGCCCTGGGCATCGTCAACGAGGTGGTGCCCGCCGCCGAGCTGGACGCCCGCGTACAGGCCCTGGCCCGGCAGCTGGCACAGTCGGCGCCGCTGGCGCTGCGCGGCCTGCTCGACGCAGTGCACGTGGGCGGCGAATGCAGCCTGGACGCCGGCCTGGAATACGAAAGTGCGCAGTTCGGCCTGCTGTTCGCCACCGAGGACATGCGCGAGGGCACCAGCGCCTTCCTGCAGCGCCGTCCACCCGCCTTCCAGAACCGCTGATTGCCATGGCATCCCGACCCAACCCCGTGCTGCTGTTCGCCCGGGTCCAGGCAGACGATCCCGATGGCGCGCTGCAGGCTGGACTGATGGACTACGTCGTGCGCGCTGGCGATGACCGGCTGCTGCCCGATCATCCGGACCTGCCCGACCGCCTCTGCCAGATGCAGCTGCAACTGCAGCGTGCCTGGGCCGCGCGCGAACGTTTCCGCGCACGCGCGGTGCGCCTGGCCCGCCGCGAGGCCGAGCGTGATGCACGTCGCACGCCCGCGCCGGCACCGGACGCCAAACCCGCCCTGCCCGCGGCAGCGGCCGCCATCCTCGCCCGGGCCAAGGCCCGCGCCGCCGGCAAGGAGCAGTAATGGCGACCGCGAAGAAGACCGCGCGCGCACCTGCGCGCCGCGGCGGTACGATGCCGCGCGCCGACGTGGTGGAAATGTTCACCCGCCTGCGCGAACTCAACCCGCATCCGAAGACCGAGCTGGAATACAGTTCGCCGTTCGAACTGCTGGTGGCGGTCGCACTGTCGGCGCAGGCCACCGACGTCGGCGTCAACAAGGCCACCCGTCGCCTGTTCCCGGTTGCCAACACGCCGGCGAAGATCCTCGCCCTGGGCGAAGAGGGACTGAAGAAGTACATCGCCACCATCGGCCTGTTCAACGCAAAGGCGAAGAACGTGATCGCCACCTGCGCGTTGCTGCTGGAGAAGCACGGCGGCGAAGTGCCACGCGATCGCGATGCACTGGAAGCACTGCCCGGTGTCGGTCGCAAGACCGCCAACGTAGTGCTCAACACCGCCTTCGGCGAACCGGTGATGGCGGTGGACACGCATATCTTCCGCGTCGCCAACCGCACCGGACTTGCGCCAGGAAAGAACGTGCGCGAGGTCGAAGATCGATTGGTCAAAGCGATTCCCGCCGAGTTCCTGCTCGATGCGCATCACTGGCTGATCCTGCACGGGCGGTACGTGTGCAAAGCGCGCAAACCGGATTGTCCGGGGTGCGTGATTGCCGATCTCTGCCGGTTCAAGGACAAGACCCTCGCCGAGTGATGGCGGCATCCGCGCATGACGTGGATGCACGGAAACACCATCCTCGCAGGGCGTGGATCTACTGCAACCGGGACGCAATCCGGGCGTCATACGTAACCGGTTTCAATGGCAGGCCCAGCCGTGACGGGGCCTGCGGCGGATCGCGGCCGTGCGCGAACTGTCACATTTACGCAATCTTCACGTTTTAGCCTGCGCGCATCTTCCCACCTGCCTGCAAGGCTCCTCTCCATGAAACTGCATCACCAACTCCTGACGGTCGCCGTGGCTGCTGCGCTGTATGTGCCGGCCGCCCACGCCGAAGTCGCCATCGATGTGATCGGCGGTTCGGAAATCACCTTCGAAGGCCTGGTCCAGGCCGACGGCAACTGGTACGACAATGACGTCGTGGACCTCAACGGCGGTGACGCCGGCAACGGCAAGAACAGCGAATTCGAACTGCGTCGCGCCGAGCTGGTGCTGAAGGGCAAGGGCCCGGGCAACGTGGAGTGGGTGGTCGGCTATGACGCCAAGGCCGACAAGTTCCTCGACACCAACGTGAAGTACAAGCTGCTGGGCAACGCCAACCACTTCATCCAGGTCGGCCAGTTCAAGCAGCCCAACAGCCTGGAAGAGCTGTCCAGCACCAAGAACAACGACTTCATCTCCAAGGCTGCGGTCACCAACACCTACGCCGTCGCCCGTCGCCTCGGCGGTGCCTACAGCTACGGCCAGGACAACTGGTCGGTCACCGCCAGCGCCTTCGGCCGCGAACTGACCCGCAACCTGGCCCACGGCAGCGGCTACGGCGCACGTGGTACCTGGGCCCCGATCAACGAGAAGGGCCAGGTCCTGCACTTCGGCCTGAGCTACGTGAACTACGACACCGACGCGGACACCCTGCGCGTGCGTGCCCGCCCGAACGCTGACCTGGCCACCGCGCGCCTGGTCGACAGCGGCAACCTGGTCGACACCGACCGCGTCAGCACCATCGGTGCCGAAGCGATGTACTTCCAGGGTCCGTTCAAGGCCCAGGCCGAGTACTACACCAGCAAGGCCAAGCGCATGGCCAACGACAACTACACCAGTGACGGCTACTACGTCAGCGGCGTGTGGAATGTCACCGGCGAAAGCTGGAGCTACAAGGGCGGCACCCCGGGCACCGGCCTGCCGAACAACCCGGCCGGCGGCCAGTGGCAGCTGGGCGTGCGTTACGACCACATGGACCTGAACGACGGCAACCTCGCCGCCAACCCGGTGGCCGGCCGTCCGCCGATCGTCGATGGCGTGCTCGGCGGCAAGATGGACATCTGGACCGTCGGCGCCAACTGGTACTGGCGCTCGAACTTCAAGCTGATGCTGAACTACGTGATGGTCGACAGCAAGAAGTACAGCTCGAGCGCCCGTGGCTTCGTCAACGACGATCCGAACATCCTGGAAGCCCGCGCGCAGTTCTTCTGGTAAGACCGGAAGCACGCGTTCGAACGAAGGCACGGCTCCGGCCGTGCCTTCGTCGTTGTGGGCAGGCGGTGGCCGCGCGATGATGCCCTGCCCTGTCGACATGGACCTTTGGGATGCCCACTTCCCTTCGCCTGCGCCGCCTGCTGTGCGCTGCCCTGCTCGCTGCCCTGCTCGCCGCCCTGCCCGCCACCGCGCTCGCCTGTGACGATGCAGAGGCCGTGCGCGAGGCCGCGTATCGGCAGTTGCCGGCTGGCGCCTTGCCAGTGACGGCACGCTTTACCGATGCCGACAGCAGCGCCTGCCGTGCGTGGCCCGCGCAACCCGGCACGACCCTGCTGGCCGTCGCGCAATGGACAGAGCCAGCCTCGGAAGACGTGCGCGGCGGCGACCTGGATCTGTTGCTGATCGACACCGCCAGTGGCCGGCCGCTGGCCTGGACCCGTGTGGCCGATGCGGTCAGCAGCGATGCGCTGCGCTTCACCGGGCTCCACCTGGACACCGCACGCTGGCAGCTGGACCCGGCCACCCGCGCGTTTGGCGTGCGCATGGACTACAGCGGCAGCTCAGGGCCCAACCCGTTCGCGCAGACCGAACTGCAGTTGTTCGTGCGCGATGGCTGGCAACTGCGCCGGGTGCTTGCGCCGCTGGCGGTCAGCGGTAGTCGCGGCGAATGGGATACGCGCTGCGCCGGCGAGTTCAGCCGCTTCGAGCGCACGCTGGAAATGGGCAATAGCACTTCCGCGGGTCTGGCACCGATCCTGGTGCGCGAAAAGCGCATCGATACGATCAGCGTCGCTGCGGGCGACGACTGCCATGCAACCGACACGACGGCACCGGCGCAGCGCTGGACACTGCTGCCCAGCGACGGCCGCTATGCCGTTCCAGAGGCGTTGCGCGGGCTCTGAAAGGGAGGCCGGAGCACCGCCATGACGGCTGTCACGTCCGCGTCATATGACAGACGCGGGCGTGTCATGGAACCGTTATGGAATGTGCACCGAAACGTCGGGCAGCCGCCCCTCGACCACCCCAGGAGTCTCTCCCGTGATCCACGCCTTCAAGTCGCGCGCCGCCGTCGCCATTCTGGCCGCGTCGTCCGTGTTCGCCGCCAACGCCGCCGATGTCACCGGCGCGGGCGCCTCGTTCATCTACCCGGTGATGTCCAAGTGGTCGGCCGACTACAGCACCGCCACCGGCAAGAAGGTCAACTACCAGTCGATCGGTTCCGGCGGTGGTATCGCCCAGATCAAGGCTGCGACCGTGGACTTCGGTTCGTCCGATGCGCCGCTGAAGCCGGAAGAGCTGGCTGCGGCCGGCCTGGCCCAGTTCCCGTCGGTGATCGGCGGCGTGGTGCCGGTGATCAACGTCGCTGGCGTCGCCCCGGGCGCGCTGAAGCTGGACGGCCCGACCCTGGCCAACATCTTCCTGGGCAAGATCACCACCTGGAACGACCCGGCCATCGCCGCCCTGAACAGCGGCCTGACCCTGCCCAGCGGCAAGATCACGATTGTCCATCGTTCGGACGGCTCGGGCACCACCTTCAACTTCGTCAACTACCTGTCCAAGGTCAGCCCGGAGTGGAAGAGCAAGGTCGGTGAAGGCACCTCGGTGCAGTGGCCGGCCGGCATCGGCGGCAAGGGCAACGAAGGCGTTGCTGCCTACGTGAAGCAGATCAAGGGCGGCATCGGCTACGTCGAACTGTCCTACGCACTGCAGAACAAGATGTCCTACGCGGCGATGAAGAACGCAGCCGGCAAGATCGTGCAGCCGTCGGACGCCTCGTTCTCGGCCGCTGCGGCCAGCGCCGACTGGGCCAACGCCCGTGACTTCTACCTGGTGATGACCAACGCCCCGGGCGCTGACGCATGGCCGATCACTGCCACCAACTTCATCCTGGTGCGCAAGCAGCCGAAGAACGTGGCTGGCGCCAAGGCCACCCAGGAGTTCTTCCGCTGGGTCTACAAGAATGGCGATGCGCAGGCCAAGCAGCTGGACTACGTGCCGCTGCCGGACGCACTGGTGCGCCAGATCGAGACCTACTGGACGCAGAACCTGAAGTACTGAGTTTCGTTGCAAGGCGTTCCCCCGCAGGAACGGGGTCGGCGGGTCCTCTCTCCCCCGCCGGCCCCACCGGGCGCTGGATCCTTCGGGGTCCGGCGCTCTTCTTTTTTGTAGGGTTGGTCGTGAAAGGCGCTGCGCTTCCGTTGATGTGTTGTTGCGGCGATGGGGTCATGCAGGAGCATCTGTAGATGCCGAGCCCATGCTCGGCTTCTTCTGGCCTGCCCTCGCGGGCAGCCGAGCATGGGCTCGGCTCTACCCTGCCTCCATCGTCATATCGGTGCGCAGTTCCGTGGTCTCCGGGCCCCCGCCGGGGGCCGGCCAACCCTGTGAAACCCTTGCCAGAACGTGATCCAGGACACCTCTGTCATGGACGTCATACGGTTGTAACAAAAACATCATTTCATAGCCGCATCCGCCGACACCGTCGGCTCTACCCCGCTATGGAGTGACCATGAAACTGCACTCGGCCAGCCTTGCCGCCCTTTCCCTGGCCATCGCCCTGGGCCTGTCTGCCTGCGGTGGCGACAAGCAGGCCGCACAGCAGCCGGCCGCTGACGGCGCCGCTGCTCCGGCCGCTGCCGGCGACAAGGTGACCGCTGAGGTCTCCGGTGCTGGCGCCTCCTTCATCTTCCCGCTGGTGTCCAAGTGGTCGGCCGACTACAACACCGCCACCGGCGCCAAGATCAACTACCAGTCGATCGGTTCCGGCGGTGGCATCGCCCAGATCAAGGCCGGTACCGTTGATTTCGGTTCGTCGGACAAGCCGCTGAGCAGCGACGAGCTGGCCCAGGCCGGCCTGGCCCAGTTCCCGTCGGCCATCGGCGGCGTGGTGCCGGTGGTCAACATCGACGGCCTGGAAGCCGGCAAGCTGCGCCTCAGTGGCGCCCTGCTCGCCGACATCTTCCTGGGCAAGGTCAAGACCTGGAACGACCCGGCCATCGTCGCCGCCAACCCGGGCGTGACCCTGCCGGACGGCAAGATCACCATCGTCCACCGTTCGGACGGTTCGGGCACCACCTTCAACTTCTCCAACTACCTGTCCAAGGTCAACCCGGAGTGGAAGAGCAAGGTCGGCGAAGGCACCTCGGTGCAGTGGCCGGACGGCGTGGGTGGCAAGGGCAATGAAGGCGTTGCGTCGTACGTGAAGCAGATCAAGGGTTCCATCGGCTACGTCGAACTGGCCTACGCCCTGCAGAACGCGATGCCGTACGCCTCGCTGCAGAACGCTGCCGGCACCTGGGTGCAGCCGAATGCTGAAACCTTCGCCGCCGCTGCTGCCAGCGCCGACTGGGCCAGCGCCAAGGACTTCAACCTGGTCATCACCAACGCCCCGGGCGAGCAGGCGTGGCCGATCACCGCCACCAACTTCATGCTGATGCAGAAGAAGCCGAAGGATGCCAAGCGCAACCAGGATGCGCTGGCCTTCTTCAAGTGGGCCTTCGAAAGCGGCCAGACCCAGGCCAACGAACTGCACTACGTGCCGCTGCCGGCCGAGCTGGTCAAGCAGATCGAAGCCTACTGGGCGACCGAACTGAAGTGATGGACCCGACGGTGCCCGCCACGTGCAGGCGCCGTCTCCTGAACATCGTGCTGCCCCGCCCCTTCCTGGCCCTGCCGTCCCCATGAATGCCATCGCCCAGCCTGTAGCCGCCCCGTCCACGCGTGACACGCGTGATGCCCGCAACGACAAACTGTTCCGATGGGTGCTGGTCGGCACCGTCATCTTCGTCCTGATCGCGCTGGCCTGCGCCGCACTGTCGATGCTGTGGGGTGGTCGCCATGCCCTGCAGATGCAGGGCCTGAGCTTCTTCTTCTCTTCCGACTGGAATCCGGTCGAAAACAAGTTCGGCGCCCTCGCCCCGATCTACGGCACCCTGGTCACCGCGCTGATCGCGATGGTCATCGCCGTGCCGGTCAGCTTCGGCATCGCCTTCTTCCTCACCGAAGTGGCACCGCGCTGGCTGCGTGGCCCGGTTGGTACCGCCATCGAACTGCTGGCAGGCATTCCCTCGATCATCTACGGCATGTGGGGCCTGTTCGTGCTGGTGCCGGTGATGACCGAGTACGTCACCCCGTTCCTCAACGAAACCCTGGGCGAATGGCCGATCATCGGCCCGGTGTTCCAGGGCCCGCCGCTGGGCATCGGCATGCTCACCGCCGGCTTCGTGCTGGCGATCATGGTCATCCCCTTCATCTCCTCGGTGATGCGCGAAGTGTTCCTGACCGTGCCGACGCGCCTGAAGGAATCGGCCTACGCGCTGGGTTCGACCAAGTGGGAAGTGAGCTGGGACATCGTCCTGCCCTACACCCGCTCGGCGGTCATCGGTGGCGTGTTCCTCGGCCTCGGCCGCGCACTGGGCGAGACGATGGCGGTGGCCTTCGTGATCGGCAACAGCGTGCGCCTGTCGCCGTCGCTGCTGGAACCGGGCACCACCATCGCCGCGCTGATCGCCAACGACTTCGGCGAAGCCACTGAAACCTACCGCTCGGCGTTGCTGCTGCTCGGCTTCGTCCTCTTCATCGTCACCTTCGTGGTGCTCGCCATCGCCCGCCTGATGCTGATGCGCCTGTCCCGCAAGGAGGGCAACTGATGTCCAGCACCGCTGACTCCCTGTACCTGCGCCGCCGCATCGGCAACGTCATCGCCATCGCGATGTCCTGCGCCACCGCGCTGTTCGGCCTGTTCTTCCTCGGCTGGATCCTGTTCACCCTGGCCTCCAAGGGCCTGGCCGGCATCAACCTGGATCTGTTCACCAAGATGACACCGCCGCCGATGCAGGAAGGCGGTCTGGCCAACGCCTTCTTCGGCAGTGCGGTGATGTGTGCGCTGGCGATCGGCATCGGCACCCCGCTGGGTGTGCTCGCTGGCACCTGGCTGGCCGAGTACGGCAACGCCCGCAAGGCCGGCACCGTGGTCCGCTTCGTCAACGACATCCTGCTGTCGGCGCCGTCCATCGTGTTGGGCCTGTTCGTCTACACCCTGTACGTGATGCAGACCGGCGGCAGCTTCTCCGCCTTCGCAGGTGCGCTGTCGCTGGCCTTCATCGTGCTGCCGGTGGTGGTGCGTACCACCGACGAGATGCTGCGCCTGGTGCCTTCGCAGATGCGCGAAGCCGCCCTGTCGCTGGGCATCCCGCAGTGGAAGGTGATCGTGCAGGTGCTGTACCGCAGTGCCTCGGCCGGCATCATCACCGGCATCCTGCTGGCGCTGGCGCGCATTTCCGGCGAGACCGCACCGCTGCTGTTCACCGCCTTCGGCAACCAGTACTGGAACAGCAACGTGTTCCAGCCGATGGCCTCGGTGCCGGTGGTGATGAACCAGTTCGCCGGCAGCCCGTATGAATCCTGGCAGGTGCTGGCCTGGGCCGGCGCGCTGGTGCTGACCGTGTTCGTGCTGCTGGTCAGCCTCTCTGCGCGCGGCATCCTGCTGCGCAACCGTATCTCCCATGACTGACCTTTCCGTGGATACCGCCATGAACGACCTTTCCAACGCCGTGCCGATGCAGCGCATCGTGGTGCCGGCCTCGCACGAGAACCTGCACGCTCCGGCACCGGTCAAGCTCGCCGCGCGTGGACTGGACTTCTACTACGACAAGTTCCACGCCCTGAAGGGCATCAACCTGGAGATCCCGGAAAAGCGCGTGACCGCACTGATCGGCCCCTCCGGTTGTGGCAAGTCGACCCTGCTGCGCATTTTCAACCGCATCTACGCGCTGTACCCGAAGCTGGAAGCGCGCGGTGAAGTGATCCTCGACGGCGAGAACATCCTGTCGCCGAAGTACCCGATGAACCGCCTGCGCAGCAAGGTCGGCATGGTGTTCCAGAAGCCGGTGCCGTTCCCGATGACCATCTTCGAGAACGTGGCCTACGGCATCCGCCACCACGAGAAGCTGTCCAAGGCGGACATGGCCAACCGTGTCGAGCACGCGCTGCGCCAGGGCGCGCTGTGGGACGAAGTGAAGGACAAGCTCAACCAGAGCGCGCTGGGCCTGTCCGGCGGCCAGCAGCAGCGTCTGTGCATCGCCCGCGCCGTGGCCCTGCGCCCGTCGGTGCTGCTGCTGGACGAGCCGACCTCGGCGCTGGACCCGATCTCCACCAGCCGCATCGAGCAGCTGGTGGAAGAACTGAAGCACGAGTACACCATCGTGATCGTCACCCACAACATGCAGCAGGCCGCGCGCGTGTCCGATTACACCGCCTTCATGTACCTGGGCGACCTGATCGAGCACGACCGCACCGAAGTGATCTTCTCGCAGCCGTCCAAGCAGCAGACCGAGGATTACATCACCGGTCGCTTTGGCTGACCGGCGCTGACGCTTCGCCACATGTCCCAGCCAGGCGCGGCCTGGCTCTACCTGGATTGCAGACCATGAACCTTCCCAACGACCACATCGTCAAAAGCTACGACGAAGAGCAGCAGCGCCTGGTGGCCGAAATCGTGCGCATGGGCGAGATGGCCGTCGCCCAGCTGGAGGCGTCGATGGACGTCATCGAGAAGCGCGACGAGAACGCCGCCCACCGCATCATCGCCAACGATGAAGCGATCGATGCGCTGGAACAGCAGATCAGCCACGACGTGATGCGCCTGGCGCTGCGTGGCCCGATGGCGCGCGACCTGCGCGAGATCCTTGCCGGCCTGCGCATTCCGGCCGACATCGAACGCATCGGCGACTACGCGGCCAACGTCGCCAAGCGCTCCATCGCGCTGGGCAAGGTGCCGCCGCTGCCACAGATCCAGGGCCTGCGCGCGCTCGGCCGTCTGGCTGCGCAGCAGGTCCGCCGTGCCATCGCCGCCTACCGCGACAACGATGCCGATGCCGCGCTGGAACTGCGCGAGGACGATGCCCGCCTGGATGCGCAGTACACCGCGCTGTTCCGCGAGCTGCTGACCTACATGATGGAAGACCCGCGCAACATCACCCCGTGCACCCATCTGCTGTTCATGGCCAAGAACCTGGAACGCGTGGGCGACCACGCCACCAACATCGCCGAAAACGTGTGGTTCCTGGTGCACGGCGAACAGCCGTTGCCGCCGCGCCAGAAGCGCGACGAGACCTCCAGCGCCGGAGATATCTGATACTGCACTGCAACACCGGATTCGACTCCAGGGTGGCCGCTGTCCTCGCGACAGCGGCCTTTTTGTTGGCGTCGCAATACTTCTCACGAAAATTTGAACTCCCGGCGAGGATTCGTTGAGTAGGATCGCTGCACCATCGCTTCACCACGGGCACCCGCCCACCACCCAGGAGCACGACCGATGAGCACCTCCAACAAGACGCTGTCCCTGCTGACCGCCACCGCCCTGGCCGCAGGCCTCGGCATGACCGCCTCCGCCTCGGCCCTGAGCATGAGCGATCTCGCCCAGGGTTATCTGGTTGCCGGCCAGGCGGCAAAGGCCACCGACGCGAAGGCGACCGATGCGAAATCCGCCGACGCGGCCAAGCATGCAGAAGGCAAGTGTGGCGCCGACGGCAAGAGCGCTGAAGGCAAGTGCGGCGGCGACAAGGGCAAGGCAGCGGCCGGTGCCGACGCCAAGGCCAAGACCGGCGGCGACAAGAAGTCGGCCGAAGGCAAGTGCGGCGAAGGCAAGTGCGGTGGCAAGCACTGACGTCCGCGCCGGCGTCGTCCACCCGCGGTCGCCGCTTCCCGCGGCGGCCGTGGGCCTGGGCCTGCGCCGCGCCCTGCTGCAGGACCTGCGCGACGCACCCGCCGGCGATTTCGATTTCCTCGAGTGCGCGCCGGAGAACTGGATCGGTGTAGGCGGCCCCGCCGGTGACGCGCTGGCCGAACTGGCCACGCGCCATCCGTTGAGCTGCCACGGCCTGTCGTTGTCACTGGGTGGAAGCGCAGCGCTGGATACCCAGCTGCTGGCACAGGTGGGTGCCTTTCTTGAGCAACACCGGGTGCCGCTGTACAGCGAACACCTCAGCTACTGCAGCGACGAGGGCCATCTGTACGACCTGCTGCCGATTCCATTCACCGATGAAGCAGTACGCCACACCGCTGCACGCATCGCCCGCGTGCAGGACATCCTCGGCCGCCGCATCGCCGTGGAAAACGTGTCGTACTACCTGGCCCCGGAACCAATGATGGACGAACTGGCCTTCACCAATGCGGTGCTGGCCGAGGCCGACTGCGATCTGCTGCTGGACGTCAACAATGTCTACGTCAATGCCTGCAACCACGGCTACGACGCCGATACGTTCATTGCCGGCCTGCCCGCGCAGCGCATCGTCTGCCTGCACGTGGCCGGGCACCTGGACGACGCTCCGGACCTGAAGATCGACACCCACGGCAGCCCGGTGATCGATCCGGTGTGGGATCTGCTGGCGCGTACCTACGCGCGCATCGGCCCGCGCCCTACCCTGCTCGAACGCGACTTCAATTTCCCGCCTTACGCCGAGCTGCGCGGCGAACTGCAGACCATCCACCGCCTGCAGGCCGTGCATGCTGGAGCCGCCCATGGCTGATGCTCCCGAACGACTGCGCGCGCAGCAGCACGCGTTCACCGCACACCTGCGCGATCCGGCGCAGGTGCCGGCGCCGCCCGGCATGGACCCGCGCCGGGTGGCGGTGTACGAACGCCTGCTGTTCAACAATCTGCTGGGATTGTTGAGCAACGGCTTCCCGGTCTGCGTGCGCCTGCTGGGCGAACCGGCCTGGGGTGCGCTGGTGCGCCACTATTTCGCCAGCCACCGTTGCCACACCCCGTTGTTCACCGAGCTGGCGGCCGAGTTCGTGCAGTGGCTGCAAGCGCAGCCGGCGCTGCCGCACCCGGCGTTGGCCGAACTGGCCCACTACGAGTGGGTGGAGACCGCGCTGTACCAGCTGCAGGCTGATCCGCTGCCGGAACCTGGCGACATCGATCCGTTGCAGGTGCCGTTGCGGCGCTCGCCACTGGCCTGGCCGCTGCTGTACCACTGGCCGGTGTATCAACTGGGTAGCGACGATGCACCGTCGCAACCACCGGCAGAGCCCACCGGCCTGCTGGTACGGCGCGATGCCGATGGCGCAGTGCGCTTTGCCACCCTGACCCGTCTGGCGGTGCATCTGCTGACGCTGATCGGCGAGGCGCCCGGGGCCACCGGCCAACAACAGCTGCAGCAACTGGCCGCCCTGCACCACCTCGATCCCGAGACCTTGTCGGCCCCGGGTGCGCAACTGCTGCAGCAGTTCCTGCGTGCCGGCGTGATCGGTCCGCTCCGCGCTTCACCCTGACGCCCTCTTCCAGGAGATTCACCGATGAAGACCCCGATCCTGGCCGCAACCCGCGGCCAGCTGGACCGTTTCGCCCCGTGGTTGGCCCCGCTTGGCCTGCGCCTGCTGCTTGCCTGGGAATTCTTCGAATCCGGGCGCGAGAAGCTGCACGGCGAGAACTGGTTCGCCGACCTGCAGGGCGCATTCCCGTTCCCCTTCGACCAGTTGCCCGCCGCGCTGAACTGGCAATTGGCCACCTGGTTCGAACTGGTGGGCGCAGCGTGCCTGCTGTTCGGCTTTGGCACCCGCTTTGCCGCCGCCAGCCTGCTGATGCTGACGGTCGTGGCAACGTACGCGGTGCACTGGCCGGCCGAATGGAGCTCGCTGGGCGATCTGGCGATGGGCTACGCGATCAGCGACCAGGGCTTTGGCAACTTCAAACTGCCACTGCTGTTCATGGCGATGCTGCTGCCGCTGCTGTTCACCGGCGCCGGGCGCCTGAGCGTGGATGCAGTGCTGGCGCGGTGGTATCCGTCGGGGCCCACGGCGCAGCCCGCGATCCGGTAGATGCCGAGCTTGGTCGGCGCACGTCGCGCGGTCCGGTAGACGCCGACCTTGGTCGGCGCGCGGTGTGCCAACCAAGGTTGGCACCTGCCAGGATCCCGGGCGCTCAGGGTCGCTCTGCTAGAATCCGTACATGACTGACCCCACTTCCGCACCTGCCGCCGCCCCTGTTCCCGACGTACCCCAGGCGCAGCGCGCGATGTCACAACGCTTCCGCGGCTTCCTGCCAGTGGTGGTGGATGTTGAAACCGGCGGCTTCGACAGCCAGCGCAACGCGCTGCTGGAAATCGCCGCCGTACCGATCGAGATGGACGAGAGCGGCCTGCTCTACCCCGGCCAGACCGCCAGCGCCCATGTGGTGCCGGCCGAGGGCCTGGAGATCGACCCGAAGTCGCTGGAAGTGACCGGCATCATCCTCGACCATCCGTTCCGGCTGGCCAAGGAAGAGAAGGCGGCGCTCGATCACGTGTTCACCCCAGTGCGTGCGGCGATGAAGAAGTACGGCTGCCAGCGCGCGATCCTGGTCGGCCACAACGCCCATTTCGACCTGGGCTTCGTCAACGCGGCCGTCGCCCGTACCGGGCACAAGCGCAATCCGTTCCACCCGTTCAGCGTGTTCGATACGGTCACCCTGGCGGGCATCGCCTACGGTCAGACCGTGCTGGCGCGCGCGGCCACGGCGGCCGGGCTGGGCTGGGATGCCAACGAGGCGCACAGCGCGGTGTATGACACCGAGCAGACGGCGCGGTTGTTCTGCACGATCGCCAACGCCTGGCCGCGGTAAGGCGGCCAACGGCGGAGCCCCTCGTGGCGGGCTGACAGCGATTCCGGTCAAGGCCGGGCGGGTGGACTGCGCAGGGGACGCTGCAAGTACGTCCCTGTAAGCTCGGTCGCCGCATCCATGCGGCTCACGCCCCTGCGCAGCCCACCCGCCCGGCCACGGACACGTTGCTGGGCGCCACGGAAAGATCAGAAACGCGGGAGCAACAGCGGGTCGCTGCGCTTGATGGGTGCCAACCGTTGATGCGGCACTCCAGTAGATCCACGCCATGCGTGGATGCTTCGCACTGGATCAACCGATGCTCGTGCGATCGCGGCCGTCGCTCTTCGCGCGGTACAACGCACGGTCGGCACGCTGGTACAGCAGCGCCGGGGTGCGGTCGTCGCCATCCAGTTCCACCAGGCCGGCACTGAAGGTCACCCGCAGGCCCGGTATGCCGGCCCAGTCCGGGTGGTCATGGAACAGGCCACGCAGGCGCGCGCACAGTTGTGCTGCCTCCTCCAGCCGGGTGTCGTTGAGCAGCAGCGCGAATTCCTCGCCGCCGGTGCGTGCCGGCAGGTCCGAATCGCGACTGGCTGCGGCGATCACCTGCGCCACTTCCACCAGTACTGCATCACCGATGCTGTGGCTGTGCTGGTCGTTGACGTCCTTGAAGTGGTCGATGTCCAGCACCACCAGGCACAGCGGATGGCCGCTGCGCTGGGCGCGGGCGAAGTCACGGGCCAGCGCCTCGTCGAAACCACGACGGTTGGCCAGCCGGGTCAGCGCGTCCTCGCGGGCCTGTCGTTCGAATGCCTCGGCCTGCCGCGCCAGGCGCTCGGCCAGCTCGGTCTTTTCCTGGTTCAACGCCTGCAGGTGCACGGTCTGCGCCTGCAGGTCGAAGGTTGCCTCATCCACGCGGCGCGCCAGCCGCAGGTTGCTGGCCTTGTACTGTTGCAGCAGGAAGCGGTACAGCGCCACCAGCGCGGCCAGCAGCACCAGCGCGATCAATGCCTGCACACTGTGCCGCTGCCACCAGAACGGCTCGACGGTGAAGCTCCACAGCGCTTCCTGATGGCCCCAGCTGCCACCCGGGTGCGAGGCGGCCACGTGCAGCGTGTAATCGCCAGGCGGCAGGCCGACGAACTCCACGCTGCGCTGCGGGCCTCGCTCCACCCAGCCGTTGTCCAGACCCTCCAGCCGCGTGCGGTAGCGGATGCGATCAGACATCAGGTAGCTCAGGCCCACGTAGCTCACCGCAAGCCGTCGCCCACCGGGAATCAGGTTGCGCTCGGAGCCTTCCCAGTGCACCGGCGCACCGTCGACCTGTACGTTCTCGATTGCCGCAGGCGGTGCCGGGCGTTCACGGAAACGCTGCAGCCGCTGCGGGTCGACCATGCTCAGGCCACCGGCGGTCACCACCCAGAACGTGCCGTCCTGGCGCAGGATCGCCGAGGGACCGGAACTGCCGTTGGCCTGCGCATTGGCCATGCCGTCGATTTCGTTGTAACGCTCCACGGTTACCCGCGGCGCGCGTCCGTCGGCCACGGCGTTGAGCGTGGCCATATCGGTGCGCAGCACGCCGCGGTTGCTGCTGATCCACACATTGCCCAGTCGATCGGGTACCAGCTGGAACACCGCATCCACCGGCATGCCCTGCTCCAACCCCACGCGCGCCAGCGTGCCGCGCTGCCAGCGGTACAGCCCACGATCACTGCTGATCCACATCGCATCGCCGATCTGGTGGAAGCCGAACACGCTGCGCCCCCCGCCCAGCGGCGCGAGGTCGATCGACTGCACACGATCACCGCGCAGCACGCGGATGCCTTCGATGGTGCCGATCCACAGATTTCCCTGGTGATCGTGTTCCAGCGCGGTGGTCAGGCCTGCCGGCATGCCCGCAATCGTGGGCACGGTGACCTTGTCACCCTCGATACGGACCACGCCCTTCTGCGTCCCCGCCCAGACCACGCCGTCAGGCGCGATGCTGATCGCACGGATGTTGCCGCCGGGCAGGCCATCGGCCGCCGCGTAGTTGTGGCGAAGGCGTCCATCGGCGTGCAAGCGGTAGATGCCGTCGCCGAAGGTACCCACCCACAGATCGCCGCCGGCATCCTGGGCCAGGCTCAGTACCGAGGGCGCCTTGCCACCGCGGTTGTGCAGCGGCATCGCGCGGAATCGACCGTCGGCGGTCTGCAGGTCCAGGCCGCTGGCACTGCCCACCCACAGGCGGCGATCACGGTCTTCGAGCACCGTGCGGACGTAGTCGCCGCTGAGGCCGTCGCGTTCGGTGTAGCTGCTGAACAGGGTTTCGCGCAGGCGATACAGGCCGCCGTTGGCACCCACCCAGATGCTGCCCTCGGCATCCTCGCGCAGGCTGACCACACGCCCGCCGGGCAGGTTCAGACCGGCTGGCAGGCGCTCCAGGCCATGCGCCGAAATGCGCAGCAGGCCCTGGTTCTCGGTACCCAGCCACAGGTCGCCATGGCGGTCCTGCAGCATCGCGGTCAAGTGCAGCTGGCCGGGCAGCCGGTGCACCAGCACCAGGCGATCATCCTCCACCCGGTACAGGCGCTCACCCGCGACGATCCAGAGCGCACCATCGGGTGCGCGGTAGGGCCACGACAGCCCCTTGTCCACGCCCCAGGCCGCCGGCGCGCGCTGCAGCACGCCGTCGTTGTCACGCAGCACCAGGCCGTCGAGGGTGCCGATCCAGACCCGGTCCTGCGCGTCGACCGCCATCTTGGTGAAGCTCATCGCCAGCGGCAGGTCCGGCGGTGGACGCTGGTAGACGATGCCCTTGTCCGGGGTCAGATAGGCGATGCCCTTGCCTTCATACAGCAGCCACAGGCGTCCCTGGCTGTCCATCTGCATGGACTGGATCAGTACCTGCGGCGTATCCGGTTGATGCTCCCAGACCCGCCACTGGCCATCGCTGCCGCGGTGGCTGACATTACCCCGCGAGTCGCTGATCCACAGACCACCCTGCGTGTCGACCAGCAGCGCGCCGATGCCGTTGTCGCGCAGCCCCGGCCGGGTGCTGCGGTCGAACACGGTGAAATCCAGGCCGTTGTAGCGCACCAGGCCTTCCCACGTGGCGAACCACAGGTGGCCTTCCGGGGTCTGCGCGATGTCGCGCAGCGAGTTGTGCGGAAGACCATTGCGCGAGGTCCACACGTCGATGGCGTAGTCGCGCAGCGGCGGTGCGCCACTCTGCGCAGCCAGCGGCGCGGCCATCGCCAGCAGCAGCCACAGCATGCCCAGTCGCAGCAGGCGACCGATCCTCTCCGCGTGGCGCCCCGCCCGGCGCCTGCCCGCCCCCTGCCCGCCCATCAGCGCAGCGGCGGCGGCCAGCTGCGGATGCCGGTGGCGGCAGCAGACGCGAACGGGGACAGCCGCACCGCGCAGGGCGGCATGCCGGCAGGAACAGGCAGGCTCATCGGACGAAGAATGGGGAAGTACGCAGATGATAGGGCAAACCCCACCATTGGCGTCACCGCGGCCGGGGCAGCCCGGCGCAACCGGGTCGGGGATCGTCGCTGCTACCGGGCCTCGGCGCTGGTCGACCACTGCACCACTGCTTCCAGCCCGCCTTCGGGGCGGTTGCGCAGCCACAACCGGCCACCGTCCTTTTCGGCCAGCGCGCGGGCGATGGTCAGGCCCAGGCCGGCACCGCCGGTCTCGCGCGAACGTGAGGTCTCCACCCGCACGAACGGGTCGAACACGGCTTCCAGCTGGTCATCCGCCAGCCCGGGACCATCATCGGCGATGACCACCGTGATCGTGCCCTCGCCGCGCTCGACACGCACCCGGGCGCGCTGTGCGTACATCACCGCGTTGTCCACCAGGTTGGAGAACAGGCGATGCATCGCCAACGGGCGCAGCATCAGCACTGCGCCGCTGCGGCCTTCGAAGACGACGTCGGCGCCGTCCTCGGCAGTGTCCTCGACGATGCTCTCCAGCAACGAATCCAGGTCCAGCGCGGCGCGCTGTTCGGCACTCTCCGCACTTCGGGCCAGTTCCAGACCCTCGCGTACCAGCGCCTGCATCGCGGCCAGGTCGCCGATCAGGCGCTCGCGCAGGGTCTCGTCGGTCACGTTTTCCAAACGCAGGCGCAGCCGGGTCAGCGGCGTCTGCAGGTCGTGGGTGATCGCGGCCAGCATCTGCGTGCGTTCGGCCAAGTGGCGCTGCAGCCGATGCTGCATGGCATTGAAGGCCTCGGCGGCGCGCTGCACTTCGCGTGGCCCACGCAGCGGCAATGGCGCTCGCTGCAGGTCATCGCCCAGGTCCTCGGCAGCGGCCGCCAGCTCCTGCAGCGGCGCACTGGCCATGCGTGCGACCACATACGCCAGCACGGCAATGGCCAGCACCAGCAGGGTCAGGAACAGCGGGTCCACGGCGAGGATGCCGTTGTGCGCGATCGCTGGCGAATCCAGGGCGAGCTTCAGCAACGTGCCGTCGTTGAGCACCACGTCCACCGCCCGGCACTTGGGCGGGATGAAGGTGGGATCGCGTTCGCGCGGCGGCTTGTGGTGGCCCGGCGGCGGCGGCGGCAGCAGGTCCTGCAGCTTGGGAATGCACGAACGGAACGAGGCGAAGTGCACATGTGCGCGCGACACCGGGCCGGGGCGGTCCTCCAGCACTTCCATCAGCGCCTTGTCGGCGCGCCCGATGCGCGCGCCGGGCTGCAGTGCGCGCACGCTGGGGCCACCGATCTCCAGCAGCCGCTCGCGCAGCTCCGGGTTGCCGTCGAGCAGGTTGATGTAGCCCTGCAGGCGATCGGCGATGCGGTTCAGGTTCTGCCGCTCGAACTCCTGCTGCCGCTTGGAACTGGCCAGCATGGTCGCGCCGATCGCGGCCACGCTCATGCCCAGCAGCAGGATCACGAACAGCCGTCCGACCATCGAGGACAGGAAGTGGCGCAGGCGCTTCATCGCGGCTTATTCCAGGTTGACGGCCGAGGCCAGCACGTAGCCTTCGTTGCGAACGGTCTTGATCAGGCCATCGGGGCCACCGTCATCGGCCAGCTTGTTGCGCAGCCGGCTGACCTGCAGGTCGATGGCGCGGTCCTGCGCTTCATAGTTGCGGCCACTGCTGAGGGCCACCAGCTGCTCGCGCGAGAGCACCTTGTTGGCATGGGCGATGAACACCCGCAGCAGGCGGAACTCGGCGCCGGACAGCACCACCACGCGCCCGTCCGGATCGACCAGGTGGCGATGCTCCAGGTCGAAGATCCAGCGCGAGAAACGCGCACGGCGCACCGCCAGCGGTTCCAGGTTGGCCGGCAGCGCTTCGGTACGGCGCAGCACGTTGCGGATGCGCGCCAGCAGTTCGCGCGGTTCGAACGGCTTGGCCAGGTAGTCATCGGCGCCCATTTCCAGGCCGAGCACGCGGTCGATCGGCTCGGCGCGCGCGGTGAGCATGATCACCGGCGTGTTCGAGCGCGCGCGAAGGTCGCGGCACAGGGTCAGGCCATCTTCGCGTGGCAGGTTGAGGTCGAGCACGATCAGGTCCACGTGCTCGCGTTCCAGCAGCTGGCGCATGCTGGTGCCATCGGCGGCGGTGCTGACCTGGTAGCCAGCGCGGCCGAGCTGCTCGGCCAGCAGCGTGCGGATATCGTTGTCGTCATCGACGATCAGCAAACGGTGCATCGGGTTTTCAGTCTCCATGTCGCGAATCATCCCGTGTCGGCAGCTGAACCGCATCCAGGCCAATGCGTACCACTGTATCCCCCGCAGTGCGGGATACCTGCTGATACGCCGTCTCGCAGACAGTGTTACATAGAGACACACCCCGAGGATTGAGCACAGCGTCGCTCGATCTTCACAATGCCCACCAACGCCGCCACTGCGGCCCCCAGAGTGAAGCCGCCACGTGATCTCCCGCCTGTTGCCCGCGACCCGCAAGGGTCGCCTGATGTTGATCGCCCTGCTTGTCCTGATCGCCGCCGTGTCCGCCTGGTGGCTGCTGCGCAAGCCGGCCGCACCGGCCCTGGCAACCACCCCGGTCAGCCGCGGCGACATCGAGCAGACGGTGGAAGCGACCGGCGTGATCGACGCCTACAAGCTGGTCAGCGTCGGTGCGCAGGCCTCCGGCCAGATCAAGTCGCTGAAGGTGCAGCTGGGCGATACGGTGAAGGAAGGCGACCTGATCGCCGAAATCGACGCCACCACCCAGCAGAACCAGGTACTCAATGCCCAGGCCTCGCTGGACCAGGTGACCGCGCAGCGCGCGGTGCAGCAGGCCACCCTGCGGCAGGCCGAACTGGAGTTCGCACGCCAGCAGCAGATGCTGGCGGCCGAAGCCACCTCGCGCCAGGAATACGATGCGGCCGAGGCCCAGCTGAAGACCGCGCGTGCGCAGCTGCAGTCCTACGAAGCGCAGATCAAGGGCCGCGAAACCGAACTGGGCACCGCCCGTGCCAACCTGGCCTACACCCGCATCGTCGCGCCGATGGACGGCACCGTGGTGGCGGTGGTGGCCGAGGAAGGCCGTACGGTGAACGCCAACCAGACCGCACCGACCATCGTGATGCTGGCGCGGCTGGACGTGGTGACCGTCAACGCCGAGGTCTCCGAGGCCGACGTGGTCAAGATCAAGGCCGGCATGCCGGTGTACTTCACCACGCTGGGCGACCCGGACCGCAAGTACCACGCCACGCTGCGGCAGATCAATCCGGCGCCGGCGTCGATCGCCAACGAGAGCTCGTCCAGTTCCAGCAGCTCGTCCAGTTCCAGCTCCAGCAGCGCGGTCTACTACAACGCGTTGTTCGACGTGGAAAACCCCGATGGCACCCTGCGCATCGACATGACCGCACAGGTCTCGGTGCTGCTGAAGCAGGCCAAGGGCGTGCTGATGGTGCCGGCTGTTGCACTCGGCCCGAAGTCGCGCGACGGCGAGCGCATCGTGCGGGTGGTCGATGACAAGGGCCAGCCGCAGCCGCGCAAGGTCAAGGTCGGCATCAACAACGGCGCCAACGTCGAGATCCTGTCCGGCCTGCAGGAAGGCGAGCGGGTGGTGGTCGGCGAAGGCGGCGCTGCGGCAGCCGCGGGTGGCGGCAACCGCGGCGGCATGCAGATGCGGGTCGGCGGCCCGGGCATGGGGCGCCGATGAGCACGACGGCGCCGCTGCTGCGCCTGCGCGACCTGCGACGCGAATTCCCGGCCGGCGAGGACGTCATCGCCGTGCTGCGCGACGTCAACCTGGACATCCATGCTGGTGAGATGGTGGCCATCGTCGGCCAGTCCGGCTCGGGCAAGTCCACGCTGATGAACATCCTCGGCTGCCTGGACCGCCCGACCCGTGGCAGCTACCAGGTAGCGGGCCGCGAGACCGGGAAAATGGCGCCCGACGAGCTGGCCGAGCTGCGCCGCGAGCACTTCGGTTTCATCTTCCAGCGCTACCACCTGCTGGGCGATCTCGACGCGCGTGGCAATGTGGCCGTGCCAGCGGTGTATGCCGGCAGCCCCGGCCCGGTGCGCACCGCGCGTGCCGAGCAGCTGCTGCAGCGCCTCGGCCTGGCCGACCGCATGCACCACAAGCCCGGGCAGCTGTCCGGTGGCCAGCAGCAGCGCGTGTCGATCGCGCGTGCGTTGATGAACGGTGGCGAGGTGATCCTGGCCGACGAACCGACCGGCGCCCTGGATACGAAATCCGGCGAAGAGGTGATGGCCATCCTTGGTGAGCTGCATGCCGAAGGCCATACCATCATCATCGTCACCCACGACATGAGCGTCGCCGAGCACGCACAACGCATCATCGAGATCCGCGACGGCGAGATCATTGCCGACCGCGCCAATCCGGCCGCGCCCAGCTACCGAGCGCAACGCGAACCGAGCGCGGGCGTCGCCCATGGCAGCAGCTGGCTGGCTGCCCGCGACCGCTTCACCGAAGCGTTCCGGATGGCCCTGCTGGCGATGAACGCCCACCGCCTGCGTACCTTCCTGACCATGCTCGGCATCATCATCGGCATCGCTTCGGTGGTATCGGTGGTGGCGCTGGGCAATGGCTCGCAGCAGCAGATCCTGCAGAACATCAGCGCACTGGGTACCAACACCATCGACGTCTACCCCGGTCGCGGATTCGGCGACATGCGGTCGGCGCGGGTGCAGACCCTCAAGGCCAGCGATGCCGATGCCCTGTCGCGGCAAAGCTACGTCGACAGCGCCACCCCCAGCGTGTCCAGCTCGGTCACCGCGCGCTACCGCAACCAGTCGGCCACCGCGCAGATCAGCGGCGTCGGCGAGCAGTACTTCCGGGTGAAGGGCGTGAGCCTGCTCAGCGGCAGCTTCTTCGACACCGATGCGGTGAAGGGACTCGGCCAGGTAGCGGTGATCGATGAGAACACCAGGACCCAGTTCTTCCCCGACAGCGACCCGATCGGCCAGGTGATCCTGCTGGGCAACGTGCCGGTGCGCGTGGTCGGGGTGGCCAAGAAGCAGAGCTTCGGTTTCGGCGGCAGCACCAGCCTGAGCGTGTTCGTGCCCTACACCACGGTGATGTCGCGCATGCTCGGTCAGAGCCATGTTTCCAGCATCACCGTGCGGGTGAACGATGAAACACCGATGGATGCGGCGCAGGAAGCGATCACCCGGCTGCTGACCATGCGCCACGGCACCGAGGACTTCTTCCTCAGCAACAGCGCCGAGATCCGCGACACCATCGAACAGACCACGCGCACGATGACCCTGCTGATCGGCGCCATTGCCGCCATCGCGTTGCTGGTCGGTGGCATCGGCGTGATGAACATCATGCTGGTCTCGGTGACCGAGCGTACCCGCGAGATCGGCGTGCGCATGGCGGTGGGTGCGCGGCAGAGCGACATCCGCCAGCAGTTCCTGATCGAAGCGGTGCTGGTGTGCCTGCTCGGCGGCGTGCTCGGCATCGGCCTGGCCCTGCTGATGGGCGTGTTGATCGGCCGTTTCGCAAGCGATTTCCAGGTGCTGTTCTCCACCGCTTCCATCATTGCCGCCTTCGCCTGTTCAACCCTGATCGGCGTGGCGTTCGGCTTCCTGCCGGCACGCAGTGCCGCCCAGCTCGACCCGGTGGAGGCCCTGGCCCGCGAATGAAGATGATGACCCGACTGCCGTTCCCTGCTCCCTCGCGCCTGCTGCTTGCCGGCGCCGTGCTGCTTGCACTCTCGGCCTGCGCTTCGGTAGGCCGCTATCCGGTTGAGGACCCCAGCGTTGCCGCCACCTATGGTCGTGGCGATGCGACCCTCAACGCGCCGGCCGACGACCCGCGCAGCGGCCTGGACACCCCGGCGCGCGACATCCGCCAGGACCGCTGGTGGACCGGCTTCGGCGATGCGCGCCTGGACCGCCTGGTGGCGCAGGCGCTGACTGCCAACAGCGACCTCGGTGCCGCCGGCCTGGCCGTGCAGCGTGCACGCCTGCAGGCCGGGCTGGCCAGCAACGCGCTGTGGCCGCAGCCTTCGTCGTCCGGCGTCAGCGGCAGTGGCAGCCGCGCCACCGACCAGGCCGACGACTGGCGCCGCAGCTATTCCACCGGTGTGTCGCTGGGGTGGGAGGTGGACCTGTGGGGCCGCCTGCGCACCCAGCGCGACATCGCCCGCTGGGAAGCCGACGCCAGCGAAGAAGACCGGCAGAACACCGCCCTGCTGGTGATCGGCGATGTCATCAACCAGTACTGGGCACTGGCCTATCTCAACCAGTCCATCGCCACCGGCCAGGCCAACCTCGAGCGGCTGCAACGCACGCATGAACTGGTGCAGGCACGCTTCGATGCCGGTGCGGTTTCGCGGCTGGAAGTACGCCAGGCACTGCAGAACCTGCAGTCGCAGCGTTCGGCGCAGAGCGCGCTGGAACAACAGCGGGTGGAAGTGCGCAATGCACTGACCGTGCTGCTGGATGGCACGCCGTGGCCGCAGCAGGACGAACCGCAGAACCTGCTGGAGGCGCAGAGCCCGACCATTGCCGAAGGCCTGCCGGCCGACCTGCTCGGCCGCCGGCCCGACCTGCGCGCGGCCGAGCTGCGGCTGCGCAACAGCCTGAAGACGATCCGGGTGACCGCCACCCAGTACTACCCGGCATTTAGCCTGACCGGCAGCCTCGGTTCCAGCGCGACCTCGCTGGGCGATGTACTGCGCAATCCGGTGGCGACGCTGGGAGCTGGCCTGTCGCTGCCCTTCCTCAACCTGCAGCGCGCGCAGCTGGATACGGACGTGGCCGGTACCAACTACCAGATCGCCGCCAGCACCTTCCGCAAGACGCTGTACACCGCGCTGTCGGAGGTGGACAACGCCTTGTCCGCACGTGAGCAGCTGCTGCGCCAGGTGACCGCCTCACAGGCGTCCTACGACGAAGCGGTGGAAGTGGAGCGCGCGCAGGAAGTGCGTTATCGCGTGGGCGCCACCGATCTGCGCACCTGGCTGGAAGCGCAGCAGACCCGGCGCGATGCAGAACTGTCACTGGCGCGGGTGCGGCAGAGCCAGTTGAACAACGACGTGACGCTGTTCAAGGCGCTGGGCGGTAGCGCGGGGTGACGTCTTCTGTAGAGCCGAGCCCACGCTCGGCTGCTTTTCGTCCCGATGCCGATGCCGCGCGGTGCGCGGCAGCCGAGCGTGGGCTCGGCTCCACAGGGACGGTTGTCTGATCAACCGCGCTGGCGCACGACCTCGAACAGGCTGACGCCGGCGGCGACCGAAACGTTCAGGCTCTCGATCTCGCCCGGCATCGGAATCTTGACCAGACCGTCGCAGTTCTCGCGGGTCAGGCGGCGCAGGCCATCGGCTTCGCCGCCCAGCACCAGGGCGATGTTGCCCTTCAGGTCCAGCTGATACAGCGACGCGGTGGCCTCACCGGCCAGGCCGTAGATCCACACGCCCTGCTTCTGCAGGTCCTTCAGGCAGCGCGACAGGTTGGTCACCGCCACCACCGGGATGCGGTCGGCAGCACCGGCCGAGGTCTTGCGCACGGTGGCATTGACCGTGGCCGACTTGTCCTTGGGGATGATCACGGCGGTGGCACCGGCCGCAGCGGCCGAGCGCAGGCAGGCACCGAGGTTGTGCGGGTCCTGCACCTCGTCCAGCACCAGCAGCAGGGCCTTGCCTTCCGCAGCAGTGACCAGGCCTTCCAGCTCGTTCTCGTTGTAGGTGCGGGCGGCGGCATAACGCGCGGCCACGCCCTGGTGGCGCACCGAACCGCCCACGCCGTCCAGCGCCTGGCTGTTGACCTTGCGCACGTCGATGCCCTTGCGGCGGGCGTTTTCCTCGATCTCGGTCAGGCGCGGGTTTTTCGCACCGGCCTCGACCAGCACTTCGCGGACGTTCTCGGCGTCGTTCTCGATGGAGGAGGCGACGGCGTTGACGCCGACGATCCACTGGCTGTTCTTGCTCATGCGGGCAGGACCGGAAAGGGGGTGGCTATGGTAGAGCATCAGGGGCGGCCGCGCTTCGCGCTCGCCGGGCATGGCCCGGCGCTACCCGCCGTTCACCCTTCGGCCGAACGGCTGCGCGGTGGCCAGTGCGGGGTGTCGTGGTCGGGGTGCTGGTGGGACACGATCGTGGCCAGGAACTCCAGCGCGGCGACATCCTCTTCGGTGCGGCGTGCCGGCAGCCTGCCCAGCCCGTCGACGAAGGGCAGCTTGCGCTCGACGCCATACTGGAGGGTCGGCGGCAGGCGCTCAGGCTGGTCGAAGGCACCGGCGGCCACCGCCACGCCATCAGGGGCTTCATAGGTCAACGGCGTGCCGCAGTCGGCGCAGAACCCGCGCCGCACGACGTTGGAGGACTGGAAATAGCGCGGTTGGCCGCGGGTCCAGCTGAACTGCACGCCGCGCACCGAGACCAGCGGCGCGTAGTAGGCGCCGAAGGCCTTCTGGCACATCCGGCAGTGGCAGATCGATCTGTCGGTCAGCTCGCCACGCACCTGGAAGCGGATCGCACCGCACTGGCAGCCGCCGCTGTATTCGGGTTGGCCCTGCATTGCTGCGTTCCTCCGAAACGTCGTGCCAACCAACGGTTGGCACCTACCGGGTGAGGTGGGTGCCGACCGTTGGTCGGCACACCGTGTGCGCAGCCGAGCATGGCTCGGCTCTACAGATCAGTACTTCTTTTTCGTGCGCTTGGCCGGCTTGCCGCGCTCGGGCAGCGGAGCCGGGCTTGCCGCCTCTTCCTCGCCCTTGTGCTCGACCAGACGGAAGTCGATCTTGCGCTCTTCCATGCTGGCCTTCAGCACCAGGATGCGCACCTGGTCGCCCAGGCGGTAACTGCTGCCACGGCGCTCACCGGTCAACGTCTTGCGGGTCGCGTCGAACTTGTAATAGTCCTGCGGCAGCTGGGTCACGTGCACCAGGCCCTGTACCTTCGAGTCGGCCAGTTCCACGAACAGGCCGAAGCTGGTCACACCGCTGATCACGCCATCGAACTGGCCACCGACGTGCTTCTCCATCCACGCCGCGCGGTAACGCTCATCGACTTCACGCTCGGCCTCATCGGCACGACGCTCACGCTCGGAGCACTGCAGAGCCAGTGCGGCCATCTCGCGGGCGTTGTAGGTGAACTTGTCCAGCGGCTTGCCCGACAGCGCATGCTTGATCGCACGGTGCACCAGCAGATCCGGGTAACGACGGATCGGCGAGGTGAAGTGCGCGTACGCCTCCAGCGCCAGGCCGAAGTGGCCGTTGTTGTCGGGGCTGTACACGGCCAGGCTCTGGCTGCGCAGCAGCACCGATTCCAGCAGCGTGGCATCGGGACGGTCGCGGATCTTCTTCAGCAGCTTGGTGTAATCACCCGGGCGCACCTTCGACCACGGCGGCAGACTCAGCTTGAACTCCTTGAGGAATTCCAGCAGATCGGCGTACTTGGTCTCCGGCGGCTTCTCATGCACGCGGTAAGGCGCCGGCACATGGCGCGACAGCAGGTACTTGGCCGCCTCCACGTTGGCCGCGATCATGCATTCCTCGATCAGCTTGTGCGCATCGTTGCGCACCAGCATGCCGGCCTGGGTGACTTCGCCGCGGTTGTCGAGCACGAAGCGGACTTCGCTACTTTCAAACTCGATCGCGCCACGCTTGCTGCGCGCCTTCGACAGCACCTTGTACAGCTGGTGCAGGCGCTGCACCTGCGGCAGCAGGTCACCGATGAACGCCTTGGCGCCGGCATCATCCTCGCCCACCGCCTGCCACACCTGGGTGTAGGTCAGGCGCGCGTGCGAATTCATCACCGCTTCGTAGAAGCGCGAGTGGGTGACGACGCCTTCGCGGTCGATCTGCATGTCGCAGACAAAGCACATGCGGTCGACCTTCGGCATCAACGAACAGATGCCGTTGGACAGCGTTTCCGGCAGCATCGGCACCACGAAGCCCGGGAAGTACACCGAGGTGGCGCGCTTCTGCGCTTCATCGTCCAGCGGCGTACCGGGACGAACGTAGTTGGAGACATCGGCAATGGCCACCACCAGGCGGAAACCGTCGGCGTTCGGCTCGCAGTACACCGCGTCGTCGAAGTCCTTGGCATCCTCGCCATCAATGGTGACCAGCGGCGTGCTGCGCAGGTCGACGCGGTCGCCGATCATCGCTGGTTCGACCACCAGCGGCACCGAGGCGGCTTCGTCCAGCACCTCCTGCGGGAACTCGAACGGCAGTTCGTGGCCGTGAATCGCGGTCTCCACCACCAGCGAGGCGGTCAGCTTGTCACCAAGCACGGCGATGATGCGGCCGATCGGTGGGCGGCGGCTGTCCGGTGCCTGGGTCAGTTCGCAGACGACCAGCTGGCCATCGCGCGCGCCGCCGGTCTGGTCCGGCGGCACCTGCACGTTGCGCTGGATGCGCTTGTCATCGGGCACCACGTAGTTGATGCCCATCTCGACGCTGAAGCGGCCGATCAGGCGCGTCATGCCGCGCTCAAGCACGCGGGCGATGCTGCCTTCGCGACGGCCGCGATGATCGATGCCGGTGACCCGCGCCAACACCTTGTCGCCGTGCATCACCTTGCGCATTTCATACGGCGGCAGGAACAGATCGTCACCGCCCTCGACCGGGCGCAGGAAGCCGAACCCTTCCGGATTGGCAATCACCACGCCGGTGACCAGGTTCAACGTCTGGATGGGTGCGAAGCCACCGCGGCGGTTCTGCACCAGCTGGCCATCGCGGACCATGGCGCCGAGCCGGCGCGACAGCGCTTCGGCACGGTCCGGTGCGGTCAGACCAAGGCGCGCGCCGAGTTCTTCAGCCGTCTGCGGCCCTTCGCAACGTTCCAGCAGGGCCAGGATGGCCTCGCGGCTGGCGATGGGTTGTTCGTACTTTTCCGCTTCGCGGGACGCATAGGGATCGTCGATCACCTTGCCCGTCGGCGGCAGCTTGCGGCCCGGCGCGGGGCCAGGTGCCTCTGCGTTGCGGCGGCCACGCCCTGGAGGCGGTGCACCGCCTTCGGCCAGTGCGGGGAGCCAGCCCGGCAACGGCTTGCCCGGCTTGTTGTTGCGGGCAGTGCCCTGCTTGGTGCCCTTGTTGGGGGCTTCACTGCGGGACTTGCTCCCGCCCTTGCTTGGTTTTTTGGTAGTCATCGCCCTCCATGGTAGCCGTTGCGGGCGTGCAGAACGGGTCAGCAGACCGGTTGAAGGCTCCCCATTAAGAATTTTCAGGAAATCGTTGACAGCCCCCCGGTTCATCTTCACAATTGCGCCTCTGGAACGCCCAGATGGCGGAATTGGTAGACGCACTAGTTTCAGGTACTAGCGGGTAAAACCGTGGAGGTTCGAGTCCTCTTCTGGGCACCAACGAAAAAACTCCTCGCTTCGGCGGGGATTTTTTTTGCCTGTAATCCGTGGACGGCCGGCAGTAGGGTCGGATCCCCTTCCACAGGAAAGGGCTCTGACCCCAGCGCGAGACCCATGGGGTCGGAGCCCGTTTCGCATGCGAAACAGGATCCGACCCCGGATCCGCAGGGGTGTTGACACTTCCGTCACGGCACCGCATAATTCTCCCCCTCGACGCCCAGGTGGCGGAATTGGTAGACGCACTAGCTTCAGGTGCTAGCGGGGGCAACTTCGTGGAGGTTCGAGTCCTCTCCTGGGCACCATGTCGAGAATGAAAAACACCCGCGAAAGCGGGTTTTTTCTTGTCTGGCGTCCAGCCAGCATCACCACCACGAACGCAGCACCAGCTCCAGGCCCAGCAACAACAGGAAGCCGAGGAAGCAGGCACGGAATACCCGCGCACTGATGCGCTGGCGGATCACCTGCCCCAGCCACATGCCGGCCAGCGACGGCACCACCGCCAACGCACTGAGACCGAGCTGCTGCACACCGAACGCACCATGCAGCACAAGCCCCGTGGTCAGCGAGATCGTGGACACCGTGAATGCCAGGCCCAGCGCCTGCACCAGCTCGTCGCGCTGCAACCCCAGCGACTGCAGGTAAGGCACCGCCGGCATCACGAACACGCCGGTTGCACCGGTCACCACGCCGGACATCGCGCCCACCAGCGGTCCGAGCCAGCGCTCGCGCCGGGCCGGCACCCGCAACACCGGCGCCAGCAACGCGTACCCGGCGTAGACCACCAGCGCCACGCCCAACGCGGCCCGTGACACATCACGATCCACCCGCACCAGCAGCGCGGCGGCACCGAGCGTGGCGATCACCACCGCCAGCATCATCGGCCACAGCCGCCGCACGATCTGCCCCACTGATGGCCCGGACAGCAGCTGCCAGGCATTGGTGACGAAGGTCGGAATGAACAGCATCGAGGCCGCCGCAACCGGCGACAACGCGCCACCCAGCAGCCCCATCGCCACGGTCGGCAGGCCCATGCCGGTCACCCCCTTGACCACCCCGGCCAACAGGAACACCACCACCAGCAACACATAGAAGTAGATCGTTTCGTTCATGCCTTCATTGGAGCCGCCGGCACTTCAGCGCACAATGCGGCATTCCCGCCCCACCCTTCGGCTGCTCCGAAGGCAGCGGCCACGTTGCGAGGTCACGACATGCGCTTGGACATTGCCGATCTGCGCCTGTTCCTGGCAGTAGCCGACGCCGGCAGCATCACCGCCGGCGCCGTGGAGGCGAATCTGGCACTGGGATCGGCCAGCGAACGCCTGCGCGCCATTGAAACCGACGCCGGCACCGCGCTGCTGACCCGCCACCCGCGCGGCGTCAGCCTCACCGAAGCCGGCGCTGCACTGGCCCATCACGCGCGCCTGATCCTGCAGCAGCAGGCACAGCTGCGCGGCGAACTGCAGGCCTTCGCCCACGGCGCGCGCGGCACCCTGCACCTGTATGCCAACACTGCGGCATTGACCAACTATCTGCCCGCGCGACTGGCGCCATGGCTCGCCGAACGCCCTCGCCTGCGCGTCGAACTGCACGAACGCACCAGCACTGAAGTCGTGCGTGCGATCCGTGCCGGACAGGCAGAGGCCGGCATCATCAGCGACGCCGTCCCCGCCGATGGGCTGCGCCGTCATGTGGTTGCGGAAGACCCGCTGATGATGCTGCTGCCGGCCGGGCATCGCTTCGCCGCGCGGCGCTCGCTCGATTTCAGCGATGTGCTGGGCGAGACCTTCGTCGCGCTGGCCGACGGCAATGCACTGCAGACCTATATCGAAGAACTGGCGGCAGAGGCCGGACGCACGCTCGACGTACGCATCCGCATGAAGACCTTCGAAGGCCTGTGCACGATGGTGGGCCATGGCATCGGCGTGGGCATCGCGCCTCGCACGATCGCACGTCAGCACCGACGGGCCACCGGCATCGTCGCCGTTGCACTCGGCAACGCATGGGCACAGCGCCGGCTGTGCGCCGCGTTTGCCGACTGGAAAACACTCTCGCCGCCGATGCGCAGCCTGCTGCTGCATCTGGATGTGGACGCGGAAGCCGGTGCAGAAAAAAATGTGTGAAATGGTGTTGACACATATCCAAGCTTCCTGCAAAATTCTCCTCCTGAGTCGCCCAGGTGGCGGAATTGGTAGACGCACTAGCTTCAGGTGCTAGCGGGGGCAACTTCGTGGAGGTTCGAGTCCTCTCCTGGGCACCATGACTCAGACAATGATCAAACCCGCGCAAGCGGGTTTTTTCATGTCCGGAATTTGAAACGCGATCGTTATCGCGGCGGTTCATCCACGCATGGCGTGGATCTACTGCAAAAAAAACCCCGCCTTCCGGCGGGGTTTCTGCGTTTCAACAACAACGATCGATCAGTGCCCGCCACCGGCGGCGGCACCCGCGCCTGCACCGAACGGCGGCTTGGCCAGCCACAGGAAGGTGATGATCGCCAGGAAGATCCAGCCCAGCAGGAAGAAGATGTCGTTGAAGCCCATCTGCGATGCCTGATGGTTGATCATGTTGTTCAACACCGCCGCACCATGTTGCAGATCGCCCTGCCCCATCGCCGCGACCTGGTCCTGCATGCCCGGCTGATACACCGAGATGTGTTCGGTCAGGTCTGCGTGATGCACCTGCGTGCGACGCGCCCACAGCCAGGTGGTGAGCGACGCGGCGAAGCTGCCACCCAGCGTACGCAGGAACGTGGCCAGGCCCGAGCCGGCCGCGATCTCGCGACCATCCAGGTCCGACAGCAGGATCTGCAGCACCGGCATGAAGAACAGCGCGACACCAATGCCCATGATCAGCTGCACGCCGGCCACGTGCTGGAAGTCCACCTGCAGGTTGAACCCCGACCGCAGGAAGCTGGTCATCGACAGCACCACGAACGCGATCGTGGCCAGCATGCGCATGTCGAAGCGCGATGCGTACTTGCCCACGAACGGGGTCATGATCACCGGCAGGATGCCGATCGGCGCCGTCGCCAGGCCTGCCCAGATCGCGGTGTAGCCCATGTCGCGCTGCAGCCACTGCGGAATCAGCAGGGCCACGCTGAAGAACGCGGCGTAGGCCACCACCATCGCCAGCGTACCGGCGCGGAAGTTGCGGTGCCGGAACAGCTTCAGGTCGACGATCGGGTCCTTGTCGGTCAGTTCCCAGATCAGGAACACGGTCAGCGCCACCACCGCCACGCAGGCCAGCACCACGATCTTCATCGACGAGAACCAGTCCTCGTCGTTGCCGAGGTCGAGCACCAGCTGCAATGCACCTACGCCGATCACCAGGGTGACCAGGCCAACGTAGTCCATCTTCGGCTTTTCGACGTGTTCCGGGCGCCCCTTCAACTGGTTACCCACCACCAGCGCAGCGAAGATACCCAGCGGCACGTTGATCAGGAAGATCCATTCCCAACTGTAGTTGTCGGTGATCCAGCCACCGAGGATCGGCCCGCAGATCGGCGCCACCACGGTGATCATCGCCAGCAGCGCGAGCGCCTGTCCGCGCTTTTCTCTGGGATAGATCGAGACCAGCAGCGACTGGGTGATCGGGTACATCGGGCCGGCGACGAAGCCCTGCAGCGCGCGCGACAGCACCAGCATGCCCATGCTCTGGGCCAGGCCACACAGCAGCGAGGTGATCACGAAGGCCAGCGTGGCCCACACGAACAGCTTGCGCTCACCGAAGCGACGACTGAGCCAGCCGGTCAACGGCAGTGCGATCGCGGTGCTCACCGCGAACGAGGTGATCACCCACGTTGCCTGCTGCGAACTGGCGCCAAGATTACCGGCGATGGTCGGCAACGAGACGTTGGCGATGGTGGTGTCGAGCACCTGCATGAACGAGGCCATCGCCAGGCCCACGGTGCACAGGGCCACACTGGGGGGCAGGAAGCCGGCGGCCGCACCCGGCGCCGCCGGTGCGCCCGGAGAGCCGGGCGCAGCTGGAGCTTGTGCGGACATGGCCGGCCTCAGCTCGCCTTGCCCTGCTGCGGCAGGTTGCCCTGGATGATCGTGTGGATCACCTCATCGGCATCGTGCAGCTGCTTGGCGTACACGTCGGTGTCGAACACCGTGCCCTTGGCGGCCGCGCTCGGCAGCACTTCGCCCTTCTGGTCGCGCAGGCTCACTTCGGCCTTCATCGACAGACCGATGCGCAGCGGGTGTTCGGCCAGCTGCTTGGCATCGATGGCGATGCGTACCGGCACGCGCTGCACGATCTTGATCCAGTTGCCGCTGGCGTTCTGCGCCGGCAGCAGCGAGAACGCCGAACCGGTGCCCAGGCCGAGGCTGTCGATGCGGCCCTTGTACTTCACGTCACCGGCGTACAGGTCAGACTTCAGCTCCACTTCCTGGCCCAGGCGCATGTGGCGCAGCTGGGTTTCCTTGAAGTTGGCCTCGACCCACATCTGCTCGGTCGGTACCACCGCCATCAGGGCATTGCCCGGCTGCACGCGCTGGCCAACCTGCACCGAACGACGGGCGACATAGCCGGTGACCGGCGCGACGATGCCCGAGCGCGCATTGTTGAGGAAGGCCTGGCGCAGCTGCGCGGCGGCCGCCTGCACATCCGGCTGGGTGGCGATCACGGTGTCATCGACCAGTGCACGGTTGCGCTCGACGGTCTCGCGCGAACCGGCCACGGCCGCTTCGGCAGCCGCCAGCTCATCACGGGCGTGGGCCAGTTCTTCGTTGGAAATGGCGCCGGTGGCGGCCAGGCCCTTGCGGCGTGCGAAGTCGTCGCGCACGCGCTTCAGGGTCACCTGGCGTGCGTTCAGATCTGCCTGCGCACCTTCGACGCTGCGGTACAGGCCGCGGGTCTGGCGCACGGTCTTGGCCAGGTTGGCTTCGGCCTGCTGCAGGGCCACCGACGTGTCGGCCGGGTCCAGCTGCACCAGCAGCTGGCCGCGCTCCACGCGCATGCCGTCATCGGCGTTGATGGCGACCACGGTACCGGCCACCAGCGGGGTGATCTGCACCTGGTTGCCCTGCACGTAGGCGTCGTCGGTCTCTTCGAACCAACGGCCGAACATGAAGTACCACAGCGCCAGTGCCGCCAGCAGCAGCACGACGATCACGAACAGGCCGCGCAGCAGCTTGCCGCGACGGTTGGGGGCGGCGGGGGCCGCAGTGTCTTGGGTCTGGCTCATGGCAGGCGTCTTCAGGAATGCGAGGAATCGGAATGGGAAGCAAGCGGTGCGGCGTCGGCGTCACTGGGCTGGAAACCACCGCCGAGCGCCTTGCTCAGGCGCACCGAGGTCTGCAGCTGCTGCGACTGCAGGCCGGCCAGCTGCTGCTGCGACTGCAGCAGGGTGGACTGCGCGGTCAGCACGTCCAGGTAGCTGCCGATGCCGGCGCGATAGCGCTGCTGGGCCAGGTCGAACGCGGCGCGTGCGGTATCCACCGCCTGCTGCTGCGACTGCGCCTGCTGCGCCAGCGAGCGCACCGCGTTGACCTGGTCGGCGACGTCGCGCAGTGCATCGAGCACCGCCTGGTTGTAGTTCGCTACGGCCAGGTCGTACTGCGCATCGGTGTTGGCCAGGTTGGCGCGCAGCTTGCCGCCTTCGAAGATCGGCATGCTCAGCGCCGGGCCGATATAGGCGAAGCTGGAGCTGCTCTGCAGCAGGTCGCCGACATTCGGTGCGACCACGCCGGCCAGCGCGGTCAGGTTGAGGCTCGGGTAGAACCTGGTCTTGGCCACTTTGATCTGCTTGTCGGCCGCTTCCACCCGCCAGCGCGCGGCGACGATGTCGGGGCGACGGCCGAGCAGCTCACTGGGCACTACGCCCGGCAGCTGCAGGGCCAGGGGGTTCATCGCCCGCGGGCGTTCGATCGACAGGCCCCGGTCCGGGCCCTTGCCGACCAGCGCGGCCAACGCGGTGCGGCCCGCGTCGATGCGCTGCTGTGCCGCCAGCAACTGCTGCTGTGCGGCTGGCACGCGGGCTTCGGCCTGGCGCACCTGCAGGTCGCTGTCGATGCCGGCGCTGCGACGCTGGCGGGTCAACTCCAGCGACTTCTGCGAGCGCGCCAGTTCTTCTTCGGCAACATCGTTGAGCTGCCAGGCGTAGGCCAGGTCGGTATAGGCCTGGGCGATGCCGGTGGACAGGTTCAGGCGTGCGGCCTGGGCCTCGACGGTAGCGGCGTGGGCGCCGTCCACGGCGGCCTCCCAGGCGGCGCGCTTGCCACCCCAGAGGTCGATGCCGTAGCTGAAATCGAAGGCGACCTGGCTGCTGCCGGCGTAATGACCACCGATCTCATCGCCGGCCATCGATTCGGGCAGGCGCAGGCCGGTGTAGCCACCGGACACGGACAGGCTGGGCAGGCGATCGGCGCGCGCGGTGCCGACCTGCGACTGTGCCTGGCGCAGGCGGGCGTCGGCGGCGTCCAGGCTCGGATGGCCGGCCAGGCCTTCGGCGATCAGCGCATCCAGCTGCGCATCGCCCAGTGCCTTCCACCAGTCCTGGGCGGGAAAACCGGCGGCGCTCAGGTCGCTGTCGGCCAGGGTGCGTTCGCTGTGCAGGCTGTCCACGTCAAGCACGTGGCCCTGCGGGGTGAGGCCACGGCTGCTGGCGCAGGCGGCCAGGGCCAGGGCCAGCGCTGAAACCAACAGCGCGCGCCCGGACCGGCGGAGAGTGGGATGCGGGATCGGGTTCATGGGGTCGTCAGGGAATCGCGGATTCGGGTCAGGAGGGACAGCAGCTGCGTGCGTTCGTCGGCGGACAGATCGCGCAGGGCGTAATCCATCACCGCGTCGCCGCGCAGCTTCAACCGCGCCCACAGCGCGCGGCCTTCATCGGTCAATACGATCTGCAGCGCACGCCGGTCCTGGGCATGCGGCTCGCGGCGCACGCAACCGAGCGCTTCCAGCTTGTCCAGCAGGCGGGTGACCGCGCTGGGCACCTGGTCGATGGCCTGGGCCAGTTCGTTGGCCGTGCACGGCGCCATGTTCGAGAGCACCTTCAGCCCGATGTAGTGGGTGAAGCCGATGCCGAGGTCTTCTTCGGCCATGGACGCGTCGAGCTGGCGGACCAGGCCGTCGCGCACCTGGCGCAGCAGCAGGCCGAAGCTGGGGGGAGTGGTTGCAGGACAGATCATGGGGGAGCATTCTCTTCCAAAAAAAATATTTCTCAATGGAAATATTCGATCTGGCATCGAATGCTGTGTTGCAGCAATGGGCTGGATCAGGTGAAGGCGTCACCTTAATGGCGCTCCCAACTGGCCCGGTAGTACAATCCAGCCAATGAATGTCACATTCAAGCCACCGCCAGCCCACGTGAAGGCGGGCGAACCTGGACCGGCCACCCTGCTGCGTGAAGAAGCGCTGGACTGGTTCGAGCGCAATGACGGCCCGCCGGTCATCGCCTTCCGCTTCGACAGCCCGCAGGGCCTGGCCCGCGAAGTGGACTGGCATCACCACGTCCGCGCGCAGCTGATCTGCGTTGAACGTGGCCTGCTGACCACCCGCACCTCGCATGGCACCTGGTCGCTGGCGCCCGGCTCGGCGGGCTGGATGCCACCGGCCGAACCACATACGGTCCACATCGATGGCCCCCTGCGCGGCTGGGGCATGGTGCTGGCCGCACCGCTGTGCGCCGAACTGCCGGCCGATCCGTGCGTGCTGGGCATCTCCCGCCTGGCGCAGGCGGTGGCCGAACGCATCTGCGACTGGCCGCAGGACTACGAGAGCACCACCGAACGGCAGCACATCATCAACGTGCTGCTGGACGAGATCCGCGCCGCGCCGCGCCAGCGCATGCATCTGCCGATGCCACGCGACCGGCGCCTGCTGAAGATCGCCTCGCAGCTGCTGGCCGACCCGGCCGACGAGCGCGGCCTGGCGCAGTGGGCGCATTGGGCCGGCCTGTCGCCGCGCAGCCTGACCCGCCATTTCCGCGACGAGACCACCCTCAGCTTCGCCCAGTGGCGCCAGCAGGCGCGGCTGGCCGAGGCGCTTCGCCAGCTCAGCGAGGGCCGCAGCGTGGCCGACATCGCCCACGCACTGGGCTTCAGCAGCGCCAGCGCCTTCGTCACCGTGTTCCGGCGACACTTCGGGCTACCGCCCGGACGCTACCTGGCACGGGCCGGCCACGGCCTGGAACCGGGCCTGGATCCTGCACGCGGCTTGGCATCCCCCGCCGCATCCGGATAATCACTGGATTGAGAGCGGCGACCGCCGTCACCGCCTCCCGACATAGGTAACAACGCCGCATGACCGATCTTGCCCGCCCCGTGTTCCACGGTTTCGAACAACTGCCGCTGCGCGAGTACGCCGAACGCGCCTACCTCGACTACTCGATGTACGTGGTCCTGGATCGCGCCCTGCCGTTCCTTGGCGACGGCCTGAAGCCCGTGCAGCGCCGCATCATCTACGCGATGAGCGAGCTGGGCCTGAATGCCGCGTCCAAGCCGAAGAAGTCCGCGCGTACCGTCGGTGACGTCATTGGTAAGTACCACCCGCATGGCGACAGCGCGTGCTACGAAGCGCTGGTGCTGATGGCGCAGCCGTTCTCGTACCGTTACCCGCTGATCGAAGGCCAGGGCAACTTCGGTTCCAGCGATGACCCGAAGTCGTTCGCGGCGATGCGTTACACCGAATCCAAGCTGACCCCGATCGCCGAAGTACTGCTGGGCGAACTGGGCCAGGGCACCACCGACTGGGCGCCGAACTTCGACGGCACCCTGCAGGAGCCGACCTGGATGCCGGCACGCCTGCCGCATCTGCTGCTGAACGGCACCACCGGCATCGCCGTGGGCATGGCCACCGATGTGCCGCCGCACAACCTCAATGAGATCGTCAGCGCGCTGCTGCACCTGCTGGACGATCCGGACGCCAGCGTGCGCGACCTGTGCGAGCACGTGAAGGGCCCGGACTACCCGTCCAACGCCGAGATCATCACCCCGGCCAACGACCTGCGGAACATGTACGAGACCGGCAACGGCAGCGTGCGTGCGCGTGCGACCTACATCAAGGAAGCGCACAACGTGGTGGTCACCGCGCTGCCGTTCCAGGTGTCGCCGTCGAAGGTGATCGAGCAGATCGCCGCGCAGATGCGCGCCAAGAAGCTGCCGTGGCTGGAAGACATCCGCGATGAGTCCGACCACGCCAACCCGGTGCGCGTGGTGCTGGTGCCGCGCTCGAACCGCGTCGACGCCGAGCAGCTGATGGGCCACCTGTTCGCGACCACGGACATGGAGCGCAGCTACCGCGTCAACCTCAACGTGATCGGGCTGGACGGCCGTCCGCAGGTGAAGAACCTGAAGACGCTGCTCAGCGAATGGCTGGCGTTCCGCAGCAGCACCGTCACCCGCCGCCTGCAGCACCGCCTGCAGAAGGTCGAGCGTCGCCTGCACCTGTTGGAAGGCCTGCTGGTGGCGTTCCTCAACCTGGACGAGGTGATCCACATCATCCGTACCGAGGACGAACCGAAGGCGGCGTTGATCGCGCGCTTCGGCCTGTCCGAAGACCAGGCCGAGTACATTCTGGAAACCAAGCTGAAGCAGCTGGCCCGCCTGGAGGAGATGAAGATCCGTGGCGAGCAGGACGAGCTGGCCAAGGAGCGCGACAAGATCATCGCCATCCTCGACAGCAAGACCAAGCTGAAGAAGCTGATCCGCGACGAGCTGCAGGCCGATGCCAAGAAGTTCGGTGACGCGCGCCGTTCGCCGCTGGTGCAGCGCCAGGCCGCGCAGGCCATCGACGAGACCGAGCTGGTGCCGAGCGAGCCGATGACGGTGGTGATGTCCGAGAAGGGCTGGATCCGCGCGGCCAAGGGCCACGACATCGACGCCTCGACCCTGTCCTATCGCGATGGTGATGCCCTGCAGGGCGCAGTGCGTGCACGCAGCACCCAGCAGGTCGCGTTCCTGGACAGCGAAGGCCGCGCCTACTCCACGCCGGTGCATACCCTGCCCTCGGCACGCGGCAACGGTGAACCGCTGACCGGCCGCTTCTCACCGGCCGCGGGCACCAGCTTCGTGACCCTGGCCAGCGCCGAGCCGGATACCCGCTTCGTGCTGGCCTCGACCCACGGCTATGGTTTCGTCACCCGCTTCGAGAACCTGATCGGCCGCAACAAGGCCGGCAAGGCGATGCTGAATCTGTCGGCGGGCTCGTCGGTGCTTACGCCGTCGGTGGTGGCCAACGTGGCCACCGACCGCATCGTCGCGGTGACCAGTTCGGGCAACCTGCTGGCGATCGCCGCCAACGACCTGCCGGAACTGGACAAGGGCAAGGGCAACAAGATCATCGAGATCCCCAAGGCCAAGCTCGCCACCGAGCGCGTGGTGGCAATCGTGGCGATCAGCCCCGGGCAGACCCTGCAGGTCCGCAGCGGCCAGCGCACCATGGGCCTGAAGTTCAGCGAGCTCGAGGCCTATCTGGGCGCCCGCGCCACCCGTGGCCACCTGCTGCCGCGCGGCTGGCAGAAGGTGGAAGGGCTGTCGGTCGAATGAGGCGCGGGGTCGGATCCCTTTCCAGCGGAAAGGGCTCCGACCCATGCAACGCCTCTGGTAGATGCCAACCTTGGTTGGCACGCCTCACCCGATGGGGTCAGAGCCGTTTTCTTCGAAAACGGATCCGACCCCGGACGTCAGACACAAAAAAGCCGGGGCATTCCCCGGCTTCTTTGTTTGTCGGCTGGCGGGCGGTGGAGCAGCTGGCTGGCGAAGGCTGGCTGGCGGTGCTCCGGTGCTGGCAGGCGACGGGACGTTGTGATTCTGCGGAAAGCAGCCAAGCATGGCTTGGCTCTACCGAAAGCGGCGTCGGTCAGTGCGCCGGGGCGCCGCTGCCGTCGATCTTGCTCAGCTGGTACAGCTCCAGGCCGATGCGCTTGATCAGACCCAACTGCTGCTCCAGCCACCAGGCGTGGTCTTCCTCGGTGTCCTTCAACTGCGCCAGCAGCATGTCGCGGCTCACGTAGTCACCCTTCTCCTCGCACAGCTTCATGCCGGCGGCGAGGTTGTTGCGAACGGCGTATTCGGTGTCCAGGTCCTTGCGCAGCATCTCCTCCACGGTCTTGCCCGGCTCGGTGGCGTGCGGGCGCATGTCCGGGTCGCCGCCCAGGAACAGGATCCGGCGCAGCAGCGCATCGGCATGCTGGGTCTCCTCTTCCATCTCGTGGTTCAGGCGTTCGTACAGCGCGAACAGGCCCTGGTCCTCGTAGCGGCGGGAGTGGATGAAGTACTGGTCGCGGGCGGCGAGTTCGCCGCGCAGCAGTTCCTTCAGGCAGGCGATGACGTCCGGGTTGCCTTTCATGGGGGGAGCTCCTGTGAATCGATGGCGCCCATGGTGCCCCATCTGGAAATACGGTGATCTAATCGGAATCAGTCGCAGTTGCGCCTGCGGCTACAATCGGTCGACATGCTCGGGAAGGACCTGCAATGCGTCGTACGTGGCGGTGGATTTTGGGTGCGCTGGTCGCGATCGTGCTGCTCGCGGTACCGGTCCTGTGGTTGCTGCTGCGCGGCAGCCTGGCCGAGCTGGACGGCGAGCGCCCTTCGCCCGGGCTGGCCGGCAAGGTCACCGTGGAGCGCGATGCGCTGGGGGTGGTCACCATCAACGCCGGCAACAAGGCCGATGCGCTGCGGGCGCTCGGCCGTATTCACGCGCAGGAACGTTATTTCGAAATGGACCTGATGCGGCGCAGTGCCGCCGGTGAACTGTCCGCGCTGTTCGGGGCGAAGGCGATCGAGGCCGACAAGCGCATGCGGGTGCACCGCCTGCGCGCGCGCACCGAGGCCCATCTGCAGGATGCGCTGGGCAGCGACCCCGCAGCCGTGCGCGCCTATGTGGACGGGGTCAACCAGGGCCTGGACAGCCTGGCGGTACGGCCGTGGGCCTACCTGCTGCTGCGGCAGGCGCCGCAACCGTGGCAGGCCAGCGACAGCGTGCTGGCGGGCCTGGCCATGTACGCCGACCTGCAGGACCCCAGCAACCCGTCCGAACTGGCCCTGCAGCGCATCCGCGCGGTGGCGCCGCCGGCGCTGTACGCCCTGCTGGCGCACGACGGCAGCGAGTGGGACGCGCCGCTGGCCGGCGCTCCGCGCGGCAATGCCACCCTGCCCGACGCCAGCCAGCTGGACCTGCACACACTGAAGGCTTCGAGCGGCGCAGCTGCCGAAGATGCCGACGCGGTCGGCAGCAACAATTTCGCCGTTGCCGGTGCGCTGACCGCCGATGGCCGTGCGATCGTCGCCGACGACATGCATCTGGGCCTGCGCGCGCCCAGCCTGTGGTTCCGTGTGCGCCTGCGCTACCCCGATCCGCAGGCCGCAGGCGGCCAGGTCGACGTCAGCGGCTTCTCGCTGCCGGGCGTGCCGGCGGTGATTGTCGGCAGCAATGGCCATGTCGCGTGGGGCTTCACCAACAGCTACATCGACACCGCCGACTTCCGCAGCGAACCCGCCGACGCCGCGGTGACCGTGCATGAGGAACGGATCGTGGTGGCTGGCGGCGCCGACGTGCGTTTTCCGGTACGCGAAACCGCGTGGGGGCCAATCCTGCACACCCACGCCGATGGCAGCGGCGACGCCCTGCGCTGGGTCGCGCAGTTGCCGGGCGCGGTGCGCATGGACTTCGCCGACATGGCACGCGCCGCCGATCTCGACCAGGCCCTGCAGATTGCCGACCATGCCGGCATTCCCGCGCAGAACCTGGTGATCGGCGACCGCAGCGGACGCATCGCGTGGCGCCTCATCGGCGCACGGCCCGACCGTGGCCCGCACTGCGCGCCACTGGGTTTCAATGACAATCAGGCCAACCAGCGCTGCGCGCCCTGGCCGATCCGCAGCGACGCGGCGCCGAGCCTGATCGATCCGCCCAGCCATCGGCTGTGGACCGCCAACAGCCGCGTGGTGGACGAGGCAACCCTGGCCACCGTTGGCAATGGCGGCTACGACCTCGGCGCACGCGGACGGCAGATCCGTGATCTGCTGGCCACCCAGGAACGCTTCGACGAACACGACCTGCTGGCGATCCAGCTGGACGAGCGCGCGGTGTTCCTGCAGCGCTGGTGGGTGCTGCTGCAGGAGGTGATCGAGCACAGCGACGATCCGGCACTGAAGCGATTGGGTGCTGCGAGCGCGCATTGGGAAGGACGCGCCGCGATCAATTCGACCAGCTACCGGGCGGTGCGCGAGTTCCGTACACAGGTGCTCGACACGCTGACCGATGCGCTGCTGGCGCCGGCCCGGGCGCAGCTGGGCGAGGATTTCCTGGCACCACGCCTGGCGCAGCTGGAAGGCGTGGCCTGGCCGATGCTGGAACAGCGACCCGCCAACCTGCTGCCGCCGGCGTACACCAGCTGGGATGCGCTGCTGGCCGATGCTGCACGTCGCACCGAAGCGGAGCTGTCCACGCAGGGACCGCTGGCGCACCGCAGCTGGGGCGAGCGCAATACCGCAGCGATCTGCCATCCGGTCGCGCGCGCCCTGCCCGCCTTCGCCAGTCGCTGGTTGTGCATGCCGGCCGATCCGCTGCCCGGCGACCGTGACATGCCGCGTGTACAGACGCCGTCCTTCGGTGCCTCGCAGCGGATGGTGGTCTCGCCCGGCCACGAAGCCGACGGCATCGTGCACATGCCGGGTGGGCAGAGCGGCCATCCGTTGTCGCCGTACTGGGGCGCGGGGCATGAGGATTGGGTGCATGGTCGCCCCACCCCGTTCCTGCCCGGCAAGGCACAGCACACGATGACGCTGGTACCGGTGCACTGACGGCGGCACCCACATGCCCGAGGGTGCGCTGCACGCTGTAGAGCCGAGCCCATGCTCGGCTGCTTCTGGTGCGGAGCCGAGCATGGGCTTGTATGTTCCTCCCGTCTCCTACGAGGTATGTAGGAGCCAGGGTGGAGGGACCGTCAACATGATATCTGCGGGTAGCAGCCGACAGACGAGCCGAGCGATCCCCATCCCGCACCTTAACGTCG